>NZ_JAPZLB010000020.1:0-108420 GCF_033804635.1 Mycobacterium sp. RTGN4
CCCCCCCCCCGCGCCCGCCCCCCCCCCCCCGGGCGCGCGCCCCCCCCCCCCCCACCGCTTTCCCGGCGCCTTTTGGGGCACAACCCCCAAAAACGCCCCCCGAAATCGCTGGGTTAAAGGCCTAAGTCGCGGCCGATGATGTCCTTCATGATCTCGGTGGTGCCGCCGAAGATGGTCTGGATCCGCGAGTCCACGTAGTCGCGGGCGACGCGGTACTCCATCATGTAGCCGTACCCGCCGTGCAGTTGCACGCAGCCGTCGATGACCTTCTTCGCGGTCTCCGTGCACCACCACTTCGCCTTGGCGGCCTCGACGGCGCTGAGGTCACCGTCGACGACGGCCTTGAGGCAGCGGTCGATGTACTGCTCGGAGACGTCCAACTCGGTGTCCATCTCGGCGAGCAGGAAGCGGTTGTGCTGGAAGTTGCCGATCGACTGCCCGAAGGCCTTGCGATCCTTGGCGTATTGCAGTGTCTGCCGCCAGCTTTCGCGTGCACCGGCGATCGCGGACACAGCGATGCTGAGCCGCTCCGATGGCAGGTTCTCCATCAGGTGGTAGAAGCCGCGCCCTTCCTTGCCGAGCACGTTGGCCACTGGCACGCGGACGTCCTCGAAGTGGAGTTCGGCCGTGTCCTGGGCGTGCAGGCCCATCTTGTCGAGCTTGCGCCCGCGTGTGAAGCCGGGCATGTCCCGCTCCACCACCAGCAGGGTGAACCCCTTGTGGCCTGCCTCGGGGTCGGTACGGCACACGACCACGACCAAGTCGCAGTTGAGTCCGGACGAGATGAATGTCTTGGAGCCGTTGACGATCCAGTCGTCACCGTCCCGCACCGCGGACGTGCGGATGCCCGCGAGGTCGCTACCCGCGCCTGGCTCGGTCATCGCGACTGCGAGGATGAGCTCACCGCTGGCAATGCCTGGCATCCAACGCTTTAGCTGCTCTTCATTCGCCAGGTGCTTGAAATATGGTCCGACGACGTCGTTTTGGAGGCTCAACGACGGTGCGGGACCGCCGTAGCGGGCGATCTCCTCGTCGATGACGGCGTTGAACCGGAAGTCGTCCGACCCACCGCCGCCGTACTCCTCGGGCATGTTGAACCCGATCAGTCCGTACTTGCCCGCCGCGGTGAACGCCGATCGGTCGATGAGGCGATCCGCCTCCCACTTCTCGGCATTGGGCACCAGTTCGCGTTCGATGAACTGGCGGGCGCTTTCCCGCAGCGCCTCATGTTCTTCTTCGAAGACAATTCGTTTCATGGAGTCTCCCTACTTCGCTTGCCACACGGGTGCACGCTTCTCGGCGAACGCGCGTGGCCCTTCCTTGGCGTCCTCGGAGCGCAACACGCCACCGATCTCACGCATGGTCCTGCTCCACCCTGGCTCGTCGCCGGTGATCACGCCGTCATCGACGCCGTTGGCAACGCGCTTGCTGGCCCAAACAGCCAGTGGCGCATTGCATGTGATGCGGTCCGCCAAGGCCAGCGCGGCCTCCACGACGGTGCCGTCGGGCACCACCTGATTGATCAAACCCCACTCGAGCGCATCCGCTGCCGACATCGGTTCGCCGGTGAACAACAGTTCCATTGCGACCTTGCGCGGCAGTTGATCGACGATGCGGAACACTCCCCCGGCCGCGGCGATGAGCCCACGCTTGACTTCCGGCAACCCGAACTTCGTGCGTTCCTCGGCGACGACGAGGTCACTGGCCAACGCCAATTCCGTGCCGCCACCTAGCGCGGTGCCGTTGACGGCCGCGATGGTCGGCTTGTCGATGAAGTGCTGCACGTAGCCTGCGAATCCCCATTCCCCATGCTCGGGGTGAAAGAGGTTCTCCCGACGCGAGATGGCCTTGAGATCGGCTCCGGCGCAGAAGGATTGGCCCGCTCCCGTGATGACGACGGCGCGCACCTCGGGGTCGCGCTGTGCCGCCTCCAGCGCATCGCCGACCGCGATGCTCACCGCGGCGTTCACGGCGTTGCGGGCGTCCGGCCGGTTGATGGTGATCAGTGCGACGTTGCCCCGCCGCTCGAGAAGAGCGGCGGGGGCTGCTACCTCAGAGGTCACAGCAGTTCGAGGATGGTGGCGTTGGCCTGACCGCCGCCCTCACACATCGTCTGCAGACCGTACTGAATTCCCTTGTCCCGCATGTGGTACAGCATCGTCGTCATGATGCGCGCACCAGATCCACCGAGCGGATGTCCGAGCGCGATGGCCCCGCCGTTGGGGTTCAGCTTCTTCTCGTCGGCGCCGATCTCCTTCAGCCACGCCAGCGGTACCGGCGCGAATGCCTCGTTGACCTCGAACACGCCAATCTCATCGACCGACAGCCCGGACCGCTTGAGCGCCTTCTGCGTGGCCGGGATGGGTGCGGTGAGCATGATGACGGGGTCGGCGCCGGCCAGGGTCGCGGTGTGCACCCGAGCAAGCGGCTTGAGCCCCAATGACTTTGCCTTCTCCGCCGACATGAACAGCAGGGCCGCCGAGCCGTCGGAGATCTGCGAGCTGTTGCCCGCGTGGATCACACCGTCTTCCTTGAAGGCCGGCTTGATCTTGCCGATCGACTCGATGGTGCCACCGCGGCGGATGCCCTCATCCTTGACCACGGGGTTGCCATCCTGGTCCTTGATGGCCACGATCTGGTCATCGAAGGCGCCGGAATCCTGTGCCGCAGCGGCCTTCTCATGTGAGCCGAGCGAGAACTGGTCGAGTGCGGTGCGGTCGAAGCCCCACTGCTCGGCGATCATCTCGGCGCCGGTGCCCTGGTTCGGGGTCTGCGTGTAGCGGGCCCGGAACGCCTCCGGGTACGGGTGTCCGCCATTGGCCAGTGAAGCACCCATGGGAGTGCGCGACATCGACTCGACGCCGCCTGCGATGGCAACGTCGTAGTGGCCGGCGATCACGCCTGCCGCCGCGAAGTTCACGGACTGCTGACTGGATCCGCACTGCCGGTCGACGGTCACGCCGGGCACGCTCTCGGGCCAGCCCGCCGCCAACACCGCGGTACGCGCGATGTCGAGCGCCTGCTCGCCCGCCTGCATGACGCAGCCCCAAATGACGTCGTCGACGAGTGCGGGGTCGATGCCTGCGCGCTGCACCAGACCGTTGAGCACCTGAGCGGACAGTTCGCCGGGATGCACGCCCGACAATCCGCCGTTGCGCTTGCCTACTGGCGACCGAACGGCCTCGACGATTACGGCTTCAGCCATGGAACTTCTCCTTCGAAGTGGGGGGCCTGGACAGGGATGGAACTTACCCCCGAACGTAGAGCAGTAGGTTTACTAGGTCAACCTACTAGTTGGTAGGTCCGCGGCTGTTCTCTCCGCCGTATGGCCGTCCACATGTTTTACTGAGTTGTATAACCTGCCGCATCACCCGGCGATTCGAATTCAGGAGACGCGTTGGCCCGCAACACCCCCTTGGCGCCCATGATCGGGCCCGACGGCGTCGCGACGCTCGCTGGCTCACCCATCCGATCACCCAAGACCGCGGAGCTCGTCGCGGGCACGCTGCGTCGCATGGTGGTCGACGGCCAGCTGACCGACGGCGACTTCCTCCCGAATGAGGCCGAGCTCATGGCGCACTTCGGCGTCAGCAGGCCCACCCTGCGCGAGGCCGTTCGGGTGCTGGAGTCCGAACGACTCGTCGAGGTACGCCGCGGGTCCCGTACCGGGGCGCGGGTGCGGGTACCCGGCCCCGAGATCGTCGCACGCCCCGCGGGCCTGTTGCTCGAACTGTCCGGCGCCACGATCGCCGACCTACTGACCGCCAAGGCGGGCATCGAGCCGCTGGCCGCGCGACTGCTCGCCGAGTCCGGTTCAACGGACGCGTTCGACGAACTCGAGCAGCTGCTCACCGAACTCGTCACAGTCGACCATCAGTCCAGCCGACTGGCCGAGAGCACCGGCCTGTTCCACCTGCGGGTGGTGCAGCTATCCGGCAACGAGACGCTGAGCATCGTGGCAGGCATGCTTCACGAGATCACGGTCAGGCACACGGCTTTCGTGTTCAACGAGCGCCGCCCGGTGTCGAAGGCCGACTACGACAAGCTGATTCGGTCATACCGCAAGCTCATGCAGTTCCTACGCGCAGGCGACGGTAACGGCGCGGAGACGCACTGGCGCAAGCACCTCGACGTCTCGCGGGAGCTGCTTTTGACGGGCCTGGAGAGCGTGCCCGTCCGCGACGTCATGGGCTAGTCCGGCCAGATCCCAAGTTGGATGCGCGTGCCGAGTTCCTCGTGAAGACCTGCTTCGCTTAAGCGTCCGCCCCATCCTTCGACCACGTGACGTGGACGGGCACGTCGTCGGCCCACGGTTGACGCGTCACCATGTCCGCCACTCTCACGAAGCCGCGTTCGAACTCTCCGGTCGCGGCGTCGACGAGCCGATACTCCTGCTGCTGCTTGTGAATTGGCTGCGCGTCTAACAGCACTACCCGCACCTCACCGGGTTCGAAGTGACACAACTCCTGCATGGCGTTGATCAGCTGCTCGTTGTGCATGTGGCCGTCGCCGAAGTTCCAACCAATCGCCGTGCTGCACAACCGCTCTCCCTCGGTGACGACGTAGTCGTCCTCGTTGCCGTCGGCCATGGCGCGGTGGACGAGGGTGAACAGCGCACGCCCGTGGGTGTTCATCGCGCGAAACGCGTACCCCGAGTGCAGCATCACCAGGGCCTGCTCGGGGCTTCCGTAGAACTTCTCGGTCTGCGACTGCGGCATGCTCGCGATGGCCACCAAGCCGGCGGCGATCTTCGCGTCGGCCGACGGCTTCATGCACCACTGCGTGGTGTCCCAGTTGCCCGCGTAGTAACGCATGCCAGGCAGGAAGGAGATCTTGCGCGGGAACAGGTTTCCCAGCACCACGGTGCCTGCGACGACGACGAAGAGCACGATGGGCAGCGGCGTCGTCATGTCACCGAGCCCGATGCCTGCATGCCCGACGAACAGCGCCAGCACGCTGAACATCATGAAGACGTTCCACTCCAGCGGAACACCCATGGGGATGGCGCTGAGGATGCCGAAGTGGAAGATCAGCATCACGGTCGCCGCGATGACGGTCAGCCAGCCACCGTGGGAGAAGAAGAGCACAAGCGGTACCAGCCCCTCGACCGCGGTGGAGAAGTGCGCAACGAACCGCGAGAGCCGGCCGGGCCGCATGTCATCGGGGAACTTCTCGAAGAACATCCGCTTCAGCGTCTTCGTCCGCACCATCGGACTGTTGGACATCATTGTCGAGATCACGAACGGGAAGTGCTTGTTGAGCTTGGAGGTGGCCGCGCCCATCCAGATCACCAGGCACACCAGCTTGGCCGCGATGATCATGTCGGGGCCGGCGAACAGGAAGGCCACCGTGAAGGACGCGTATACCTCGCCGCGGGCGGCCAGGAAGATGACCTTGTCGCGCAGTCCCGCTACGGCGAGGATTCCGAGGATCGTCCAGATCTGCCAGGCGGGCAGCACCCCGACCGTCGTGTCGAGCGACGGGATCGGCCCGGTCCCGTCCGTGCACAGCGCGACGACGAGCACGACGAGCAGTGCTCCGTAGAGCGCGGCATCGAAAGGCTCGCGGATCGTGCCCTTGGTCAGCGGCACCCGGTTTGGCCACGGTGGTAATCGGATGGTGCCCGGCCGCAGCCAGTAGAGGATCGAGCCCAACGGCGGGAAGAACCTGTTGTTCAGCGGCCCGAAGCCACAACCGAGCCCGACCACCTCGAACAACATCGTGTAGAGCACGACCTTCTGGAACACGATCGGCTCGGCGTACCACTGGCCCACGTTGGTGAAGCCGTCGATCCCGCTGGTGCTCACTGCAATCAGCCAGCCGCCCAACACGTACAGCAGGATCTTGACGACATAGAAGAGGTGCAACACGACGGGCGTTCCGAAGCCCACTTCACCCCAGTGCAGCGTCAGCGGGCGGATCCGCTCGGCGCGGGTGCCCTTGATCCATTCGGGGAAGTCGACGACGGGCGCGTCCTGTTTGAGAAAACCCATGCGCCACAGACTAGAACGTGTTCCTGTTCTGCCGGGCGCGTTTCCCCACTGCTCGGCGGAGGAGAGTCAGGCTTCCTTGGGGGCAGGCGGACGGAAGAAGATCACCAGCTGACCGATGCCGCCCGCCAGGCCGAGCACGACGGCGATCAGCAGCCCAGCCCACCCATGCAGGTACTGGTACACCGTCGACGTCCCGAACAGCGCGTAGTCGAGGCTGAACTTGCCAGCCCCGGTACCGGCCAGCGCCACCGCGGCGACGGCAAGGATCAGGTTGTACTCCCAACCCTCCTTGACGATGAAGAAGCCGTTCTTCCGATGCACCGTCCACGCGGCGACGAACATCAGCGCGACGAAGCCCGCGGCAGGGATCGGCGTCAGCAACCCGAGGGCCAGTCCGACTCCGGCGGACAACTCCGTCGTCGCCGCGACCCTGGCGTGGAATATCCCCGGTTTCATGCCCATGCTGTCGAACCATCCGGCCGTGCCGGCCAGCCCGCCCTTCCCGAAGAACTTGTTGTAGCCGTGCGCGGCCATCGTCAGGCCGAGCACGACGCGCAGCAGAAGGATGGCGAAATCGTAGGCAGCAGTCACGCAACAGAATGTATGCCACTTGTAATCCGCTGCCTAGCCCGACTCCGTTGGACCCGCGGCGAGTCCCGTGCCAGAGTGGACACATGAAAATGGACCTACCAGTCCAGAAACTGACGCCGAAGGGCCTCGCGACCCGCCAGCGCATCATCGACGGCGCCGCCGCGGAGCTCCTGGTGCATGGTGCGGTGGCCACCAGGCTCGAGGACGTGATGGCGCACACCGGTACCTCCAAGAGCCAGCTGTTCCACTACTTTCCGCGCGGCAAGGACCAACTACTGCTCGCGGTCGCCGAACAAGAGGCCGCGCGCGTGATCAGCGACCAGCAGCCGCACCTGAGCCGGCTGACGTCGTGGGCGGCGTGGCAGCGCTGGCGAGACGTGGTCGTCGAGCGCTACCGCCGCCAGGGTCAGCAGTGCCCGCTGTCCACGGTGATGTCCGAGCTCGGCCGTACGCCGGGGGCGCAGGCGGTGACCGGGACGCTGATCGAACGGTGGCGCTCCGACATCGAAGCCGGCGTGGTTGCGATGCAACGCCAGGGCAAGATCGCTGACACGGTCGACCCCGCGCGTGCGGCAGCAGCGCTGCTGGCCGGCATTCAAGGCGGGGTATCGGTGCTGCTGAACACCGGCGACCTCAGCTATCTGGAGGCCGCACTCGACTTCGGCATCGCCGCGCTGCGCGGTTAGGCGCCCAACGCAGCCTCAAGCCGCGCCACGTAGGTGTCCAACCCGTCGGGACCGCCAAGGGCCGACTCGGCTGCGTGCACGCTGATGGTGACGGTGTCGCCGACGCCCACGACGACGTGCGTCAACCCCATCATCGGCGACAGTCCGGCGAATGCGGCTGCCACCGACACCGTCGCGCCACCGAAGGCGAAGTCCGCCGCACCGCAGTTCACACTTGACACCACGGTATTGCCGGTCACCGCCGCCAGCCGTACGTCGGGATCGAATTGCCCTACCCCCCAACGCAACAACGGCGCGGGCGTGGCGGCGAAGGCCAGTTCGGATGCGCGCATCGCGGGATGTGCGGCGCGCTCGCGGCGCGCATCGACATCGGCAGCGATCCGTTCCGCCCGCTGCGGGGGATCCAGCTGCGGATGAAGCCCGACGCCTCCGGTGCCGAAGTGGTTGTATGCCCGGCGCGGAAGGGGCTTCGCGATCATCAACTCGGCGCCGAGTGTCGCGGGGTCGTCGCCCAGCGCTTCGAGGTGCGCGCCAAGCGCCTCGCCGATCCCGGCCAAGGCCGCGACTGTGACTGTCGGACGGGACAATTCGGCACGCGGTAGGACGACGGTTCGCAGTCCCAGCACGCCCGACGGACGTGCGTTGGTCCGCAGCACCGGACACGAAGCGGCCGGGGGCGGAACGAGGCCCGCCTCGGTATCGGAGACCAAACGACGGTGCGCGCGGGCGGCCCGGAAGCCGAGCAGCGGCAATCGCGCCGGGCCGACGCGATCCGGGACGACCTCGGGCATCGCGCCGCTGCGGCCGAACATCAGCGCCGCCGACACCGACGTGCGACCACCTCCTCCGAGCGCGTGCGAGATCTGCAGCACCGCGGCCGTGCCGCGACCCGCGGCTCCGGGCACCCCGTCGACAGAAGGGAAGACGTGCAGCCGCCACGCCTGCACCCGCGCGTCCAGCTGTTCGTCGATCAGCCCGACGGTCGCGGCCAGGCACCCCGACCAGGTGGCGTCCTCGAGCTCGTGGACCACGAACTGCGCCGGGTCCACCCCGCACGGGGCCCAGGCCGGGTAGCTCAGGCCGCCAGGGTCGTCGACGCGCACGGTCAACTCCGCACACTGGGCGGCGCGTCCCATGGCCTCGGCCAGCGCCAGGTCCAAGTCGGCCGGGACGCCCGCGAATCCGAACAGCAGGAACGTGTCATTCGGAATCTTGGCGGCCGTCCAGAACGTCTGGGCATCGGCCGGCGTCAGTCGATGCGTGGACACCCGCCAAGGTTAAGCTGCGCCGATGCTTCCAGCGGCAAGTAGCAACGGGACCGTGCTCGTCACCGGCGCCTCGTCGGGCATCGGAGAAGAGCTCGCCAGGGAGTTCGCCCGACGCGGTCGGCACGTGCTGCTGGTGGCGCGCCGGGCCGACAAGCTCGAGGCACTTGCCACATCATTGGGCTCGGCCGCCGCCGTGCTGGCTGCCGACCTGTCGCAGGCCGTCGAGCGCGCCGCGCTCCCCGAGCGGGTGGCCGAACTCGGGCTCGTCGTCGACGTGCTGGTCAACAACGCGGGCCTGAGCACCTCGGGCGCGGTCTTTTCGTCCGATCCCGTCGCCGAACTCAATCTCGTCGAGGTGGACGTCGCCGCCGTCGCCGACCTGTGTAGCCGATTTCTGCCCGGCATGGTCTCGCGTGGTCGCGGCGCGGTGCTCAACGTCGCGTCGGTCGGTGGGTTCGGCCCGCTGCCCGGGCAGGCGGCTTACGGCGCCGCCAAGGCGTTCGTGCTGTCCTACACCCAGGCCATCGGCGAGGAACTGCGCGGCACCGGCGTCACCGCCGCGACGTTGTGCCCCGGGCCGGTCAGCACCGACTTCGGCGAGAAGGCAGGCATTTCCGACGCGGACGCCGAGGCCTCGCTGCCCAAAATCATGTGGGTCGACGCCGACGTTGTCGCCAAGGCTGCCGTCGACGGACTGGCCGCGGGCAAGGCGGTCATCGTGCCCGGTGTGTTCAATCGGTTGGGCGCCGTGGCGTATCAGCACCTGCCGCGCCGACTGCTGCTTCCCATCCTGTCCCGCAGCCACCCGGCGCTGAAGAAGCGCTAACGCAGCGCCCTACACGGGTTCGAACTTGGCGATCAGCCACTTCCCGTCGACCTTGTCCATGGTCAGCCGCACACTCGAGGCCGTGGCAGTGGGCGCGTCCTGACCGACGACGACGGTCTGGTTGACGAACACCAGCACGACGGCGTGCTCTTGGTCGGCCGAAACCGACGCACTAGCGGGGACGGCGGCGACCGCGGAAATCTGCTTCTCCTTGGCGCCGGGGATGACGACGGTGTCGGTAAGCGACGTGTAGGAGGCCAGGAACTCGCCGGTGAGCAGCTTGCGCGCATCGGTCAACTGCTGCTCGACGGTGTTGGGCTGATAGGACAGCAGCGCGATGGTGCTGTCCTTGGCGGCCTGAACCGACTGGGTGCGCGCGTTGTCGGCGTCGCTGGCCGAGCTGTCGACGAATTTCAGCCATCCGCCGACCAGCGCCAAAATCAGCGCCAAGGCCGGCAGCACGGCATACGCCACCAGCCTGCCCTTGTCGGTTCCCTTGCGTGCCTCAGGCGCTTCGGCGACGGTCGGCTCCTCGGCTTCGTCGGCCGTGGCTTCCGTCGCCTCCGACTCCTTGGCCAGGTCGACTTCGTCGAGCGCGGTCGATTCCTCGTCTGGGCCATTGGGCTCTGGGGTATTTGTCACTGTACGAACTCCACGTTCGAGACCTTGGCGCCGTCGCCGACCTTCTGCACCGAGATGCGCATCCGCCACGCCCGCGGCGCCTGCTCGGGCTGGCCCGCGATGGACGTGTTCACGGTGACCGCCACTAGCACTTTCGCGTCGGTGGCCGACGCGGTCTCCAGCCCGGCCTCGGTCACGTTCCCGACCGACTTCGACTTGACTTGTTTGACCACTTCGGCGAATGGCTGCGCACGCTGCTCGAACTGGTCGTAGAACGGCCCGGTGGCCGAGTCGAGGACGCGCTTGACGTCGTCGTCGACGTGTTCGAAGTCGATGGTGGTGAGGTTCAGCGCACCTTGCCGCCCGACCTGAAGGAACACGTCGCGTTGCGCTTGAAGTGCGTGGGCGTTGTAGGCGCGGTATCCGAGCCATCCGAGCAGCCCCGACAGTGCGACCACCGCTACCAAGCCGGCGATGAGCGCCAGTCGGACGTGCGAGATCGGAGGTTTGACTTCAGAGGCGACGTCATCGTCCGTGTCGGCCTCGGTCGACTCCGATGCGTCATCCGCCTCCGATGCGTCATCCGCCTCCGGTGCGTCGACCTCGTCAGTCGGTTCGGCTGGCTGCTCTCCGTCGGTCTCACTCACCTGCCCGGTGGTGGTCGCAGCATCGTCTGCCATATGTGCTCCTCTTTGGCATCGCGGGCCAGCTTGGCTCGCCCCATACACGCCGGTCCGGTCCAACGTACGTGCCGTTCGCCGGATGGTAATCGGCGGCCGTCCCGGACGACGCGAGCGCTGTCGACCGCGGTTGCGAAATCAGCGCTCAGGCCTGCTCAGCAGCCGCTTCTAGCTGGGCGATCACGATCTTGCGCATGCCAAGCATCGCCTTGGTGGCAGCAGTCGCGCGGGCCGGGTCGGGGTCGCCAAGCAATTCGTGGAGCCGCCTGGGAACCACCTGCCAACTCAGTCCGAACCGGTCCTTCAGCCAGCCGCAGTGGGACTCTTCGCCTCCGGCGACCAATCGGTTCCAGTAGTAGTCGACCTCGTCCTGGTCGGCGCAGTCGATGACGAAGGACACCGCCTCCGAGAACGGAAATTCCGGACCGCCATTGATCCCCGTGAACGTCGTCCCGTCGAGCACGAACGTCCCGGACACCACCTGTCCCGGCGTGCCAGGGCCGGCGTCGGTGTAGCGGGCGAAGTCACCGACGGAAGAGTTGGGGAACACCGACGTATAGAACGCGGCGGCCTCCTCGAGGTTGCCGTTGAACCAGAGCGATGGCGTGATGATGGGCATGTGATGTCGACCCGGATTGGTGTCCAAACTCATCGGACGCGCGAGCCGGGGTCAGGTTGGAGCCTGCGAACCTCCTGGGTAACGTGAGCTCAGGGGCAGGATTGAGAGGATCTCCATGAGCACTGGGATCAGCACAGCGCAGACCGTGACCTTCCGCGGCGTAGACGACCTCGCCCTGGCGGCCGACGAATGGAATCGGGACGCCGCGGCGGATGCGGAGCACCCGTCGATCCTGATGCTTCACGGTGGCGGCCAGAACCGATTCTCATGGAAGAACACGGGCCAGATCCTCGCCGACGCCGGCTACCACGTCGTGGCCCTCGACAGCCGGGGTCACGGTGACAGCGACCGCTCGCCGACGGCCGACTATTCGGTCGAGGCATTGTGCGGAGACGCCCTGCAGGTGCTGTACCAGGTCGGCAAGCCGGCGGTACTCATCGGCGCAAGCATGGGCGGACTGACCGGAATCCTGGCCGCACACGAGGCTGGCCCCGAGCTCGTCACGAAGCTGATACTCGTCGACGTCGTGCCGCGGTTCGAGAAGGACGGCAGTGCCCGCATCCGCGACTTCATGGCGAGCGGCGTGGACGGCTTCGACACACTCGAGGAAGCCGCCGACGCAGTCGCCGCCTACCTTCCGCACCGCACGAAGCCACGCAGCCCCGAGGGGTTGAAGAAGAACCTGCGCCTGCGCGACGGGCGCTGGTACTGGCACTGGGATCCGGCATTTCTGACCAAGCCGCACGACGACCCATTCGCCCGGATGGACAAGCTCGAGCAGGCCGCGATCAACTTGGACATCCCGATCCTGCTCATCCGCGGGAAGCTGTCCGACGTCGTGAGCGACGAGGGGGTCAGAGACTTTCTCGGGAAGGTGCCCAACGCCGAGTTCACCGAGTTGGCCGACGCGGGACATACCGCGGCGGGTGACGACAACGACGCGTTCAGCGAAGTAGTGGTGCAGTTCGTAAACCGATGAGCACCGATGGCCGGATCGTCGGCTTCAACTTCCTCGAGCAACCCGAACTTCCTGCGCCACAGGTCTCCGCGGAGCAAGCGAAACAGCTGCTGAACACGCACTACGGAGTCGACGCGCGTGCGGATTCGCTTGGCAGCCAACAGGACAAGAACTTCCTGGTGTTCGCCGACGGCGCCGAGGCCACCGGGGTCTTGAAGATCGCCAACCCGGCGTTCACCGCCGCAGAACTCGAAGCCCAGGACGCCGCCGCGCAGCTCATCGCCGAGGCGGAACCCGCGGTGCGCGTTGCGGTACCGCTGCCGAACCTGGCCGGACAGCCGTACACCACGGTGACGGGTCTGCTCGACGGCACCGCATACGTCAGACTCCTGCGCTATCTGCCGGGCGGCACGTTGGTCGACGACGGGTACCTGTCCCCCGGCGTGGTGGCGGGCATGGGCGAACTCGCGGGCAGAGTCAGCCGTGCGCTCGCGAGCTTTACCCATCCCGGCCTCGATCGCGCCGTCCAATGGGACCTGCGTCACGCTAAAGCCGTTGTCGAAGAACTCATTTCACACGTACCCGAGCCCGCCTTGCGGGAAGGGATCACGGCGACGACCGAGGAAGCCTGGGCTCGCCTCGAGTCGCTCGATCCGGCGTTGCCCCGCCAGGCCGTTCACCTCGACCTCACCGACGCCAACATCGTGGTGTCGCGACCAGTGGGCGGCGCGCCTCGACCGGACGGCGTGATCGACTTCGGCGACCTTTCCCACACGTGGGCGGTCAGCGAACTCGCCATCACAGCGTCATCGGTGCTCGGCCACCCTGGCACCCGACCGACCTCGATTCTCCCTGCCGTCAAGGCCTTTGCTGCGATACGCCCGCTGACTGTCGCCGAGGCCGAGGCGCTGTGGCCACTCGTGGTGCTACGCACGTCCGTGCTTCTGGTCAGCGACGCGCAACAGGCCACGCTCGATCCGGACAACGAATACGTCACCGGGCAGACCGACGCACAGTGGCGCATGTTCGAGCAGGCCATGTCGGTGCCACTCGACGTGATGTCGGAGGTGATCCGGACCGAACTCGGGCTGGCCGAGCAGCACGAGACCCTCTCCGCGGACGCCTTCATCGCCGGCGTCGACCGAACGTCGGTCGTCACCCTCGACCTGTCCCCAACCTCCGATGCGTACAACGACGCGTTCTCGCCGGGTGGCTGGCTACCGCCCGACGCTGAGGACGAAATGGCCCGGGCCGCAGTACATGACGGCGCAACGCTGGTGCTCACTCGGTACGGCGAGGCGCGGTTGACCAGGGCGCCAACGCTGAGCAACGCGGTGCCCGACGTGGTCGCTACCGGCATCGGGATGTGGCCCGCCACGCTCACGGAGCTCTTCGCGCCATGGGAGGGGGAGCTCACCACCGATGGCGACCGGCTGACACTTCGCGGAGCCGATTACACGCTCTCGGTGACCGGCGCCGACGTCTCCGCCCCCGGCCGTCGCGTAAAGGCGGGTGACCAGTTGGCGGCGGCCCGGCGCGGCCGCTGGACTGCGCTGTCGGTCCGTCCGTCGGGCGCTCCCGAGTCGCCCGCGTTCGTCTCGGGCGAGCTCGCGGCGGGCTGGCTCGCCGTGACACGGGACCCGCGGCCACTGCTGGGGCTGCCCACACTGGCCGCCGCCGCGACACCAGATCTGTTGGCGCGCCGCGACAATAGCTTCGCGCGCGTTCAAGAGCACTACTACGACGATCCTCCGCAGATCGAACGCGGGTGGCGGCACCATCTGATGTCGACGTCTGGTCGTGTGTACCTCGACATGGTCAACAACGTCGCGGTGCTTGGCCACGCCCACCCGCGCGTGGCCGACGCGGCCAACCGTCAATTGCGCAGGCTCAACACGAACTCACGGTTCAACTATGAAGCGGTCGTCGAGTTCAGCGAGCGCCTGGCCGCGACGTTACCCGAGCCGCTGGACACCGTCTTCCTGGTCAACTCCGGTTCGGAGGCAAGCGATTTGGCGCTGCGGCTGGCAGTAGCCACCACCGGCCGTCGC
The DNA here is from genome assembly GCF_033804635.1 of Mycobacterium sp. RTGN4. Lineage (NCBI taxonomy): Bacteria > Bacillati > Actinomycetota > Actinomycetes > Mycobacteriales > Mycobacteriaceae > Mycobacterium > Mycobacterium sp. RTGN4. The sequence continues at coordinate 14,294 of NZ_JAPZLB010000020.1, forward strand.
GACGTCGTTGCGGTTAAGGAGGCCTACCACGGCTGGACGTACGCCACCGATGCGGTCTCGACGTCGACGGCCGACAATCCCAACGCATTGACCACCCGCCCGGACTGGATACATACGGTTGAGTCGCCCAACAGCTTTCGCGGCCGGTACCGCGGCAGCGACGTCGGGGGCTACGCCTCCGACGCCGTGCAGCAGATCGAGGACATGGTCGCCGCAGGGCAGTCACCCGCAGGCTTCATCTGCGAGACGGTGTATGGCAACGCGGGCGGCATGGCGCTACCCGACGGCTACCTGACGCAGGTGTACGCCGCCATCCGCGCCTGCGGCGGACTGGCCGTCGCCGACGAGGTTCAGGTCGGGTATGGCCGACTCGGCCACTGGTTCTGGGGTTTTCACCAACAGGGCGTGGTACCCGACGTCGTGTCCGTCGCCAAGTCGTTGGGCAACGGTTATCCACTGGGCGCGGTCATCACCACTCGCGCCATCGCCGAGGCGTTCAGCGCGCAGGGGTACTTCTTCTCGTCGACGGGCGGCAGCCCACTGTCGTGCGCGATCGGGCTGACGGTGCTCGACGTGCTCGCCGACGAGGATCTGCAAGCCAACGCCTTACGCGTGGGTGGCCACCTGAAGGAACGACTGCTTGCGCTGCGTGACCGGCACCCGATCGTCGGCACCGTGCACGGGATGGGCCTGTACCTGGGTGTCGAAATGATCCGCGACCGCGACACGTTGACCCCGGCGCCGGAGGAGACGGCGGCGATCTGCGATCGCATGCTCGACCTCGGTGTCGTCATCCAGCCCACGGGCGACCACATGAACATCCTGAAGACCAAGCCGCCGTTGTGCATTGACACCGCCGGTGCGGACTTCTACGTCGACGCGCTTGACCGGGTGCTGACCGAAGGTTGGTGAGTCCTGCGCCGGTTCGCCGACTTCTCTGCTCATGCACTCACCATCGGGTAGTTGGGCAACTCGAAGTCGTCGCGCACGCTTCGCGTGAGGACCAGGTCGGCCAGGGGACGCACGTTCATCGTCCGCATCACCAGATCGCGAAACCAGATCCCAAGCCGCGTCTGGGTCGCGAAGACGGGGAGATACTTCTGCGCCACGGCCTGTTTGCCTTCGACGAATCGGCGCAGTCGCGCCTCGTAGGCGTCGAAGGCCCGCCGGTAATCGCCACCAGCACAGGCGAGTTCGCCGGCAAGCACGTAGGCCTCGGTCATGGCCAGACCCGTGCCCTCGCCCGCCATCAGCGAGACACACGCGGCAGCGTCGCCGACGAGCACCGTTCGGCCCCGCGACCAGCGCGCCAGTCGGATCTGGCTGACGACATCGAAGTACAGCTCACCAACACCGTCGAGCGCGTCCAGGATCTGCGGACATTCCCAGCCCGCATCACCGAACTCGCTGCGCAGCAGGGATTTACGCGCGGTCAGCTTGCCGGGATCGGCGGCGTGGGCCGAACGGAACACGAACAGGAACATGGTGCGGTCACCCCGCAGCGGGAACCGCCCGATCGATCGACCCGGCTGACTGTGGGTCACGTAGACGAGTTCATCGCGGGGCCGATAGCCCTCGACGACGCACGCCGCGACCAGGCAGCCCAAATAGTGTTCGACGTCTGACTCGGGCCTGAACGTCAGCCGGCGCACGTCGGAGTGCAATCCGTCGGCACCGACGACCAGGTCGAAGTCCCGAGTCTTGGCCTGCGCAAAGCTCACTGACACGCCATCGGGGTGTTCGTTGATCGCGGTAATGCCGTCACCGAAGATGGTTTCGACGTCGTTGGCGATCGTGGCGTAGATGATCGCGGCCAGGTCGCCGCGCGGAAGGCTCGTGAATTTGTCGCCTGCCGCGCGTCGGAACGCGTCGACGCCCAGGCTCGCGTGCACTCGATTGTCGGGTCCAACCGAGCGGACCGATTGGATCTGGTAGCCGGCTTCGCGGACGGCCGCCTCGATTCCCATGAGTTGCGCGACGCGGTAGCCGACCCCCCAGAAATCGATAACATAGCCGCCGGTGCGAAAGTGTGGCGCCCGTTCGATCAAGGTCGGCTCGTGACCGGTTCGGTGCAGCCAGTGCGCAAGCGATGGACCCGCCACACCTGCTCCGCTAATCGCGATTTTCATGCGGTCAACTCCCTCCGCCGACTAGATGGCGATGTTTGTCGGCGGCCGCTGCAACGTCCGCGGTACGAACCGCTGATATGCCCAGCCGAGTGAGACACGGCGGACTTCACTTCCGAATAGCCAACCGGACGAACGGCATTCGTTGCCCAACGGCCCGGAAGTCGGCCGCTGACCCGTCGACAGAGAAGCCCATTAGCCGAGGGAGCAGGTAAGTCGCCGCGGCGCGGTGTTGGGCAGCGTATCGGGCAAAGATGTCCGCCCCCTCCTGTCCGGTGAGCGGTAGCGCCGTCACACGGATCGTGTGCCTTCCGACCTGGATGCTGACCTCCGGTGTGTGAAGAATGTTGCGATACCAGGCGGCCGAGGATCCCCATCCGGAAGCGACCACGAAGCTTCCGTCAGTCCGATCGTGTTCGACGACTTCCAAAACGACCTGGCGTTGCTTGCCGGAGACACGCCCGACGTGATTGAGCATCAAGACGCGTTTACCGAACAGCCAGCCCAGCCCCAGCCGGTAGAGGTAAATCGGTGCGCGGAAAAAAGCCCGGCTCACCCCCGACGGTGGTCGCACGTTCTTCACGATCTTCATCGATCGCCTCCTCCAATGCGGCGAAGCCCCGAAATTGCTTGCCGCTCAACGGATTAATCGCCAACCACATGCGACAGACACATGCGACGGGCGTTGGACTCATCCGATCCGCCGCGGGCCTGACTAGTGATGTCGAGCGGCCCGGATCACGCCGCCTTCCACGTTACGCCAATAATTGCACCATGCACAACATCCAGTTTGCACTTAATGCAAAGTGCATATGGTGCTAATCGGATGTACTCTCCGGAGCGGAGGATGCCGCACATGACACCAACGACGAAAAGTAGCCGCGCCAATGGGTCCGCGGAAGCCGACGAATACCCAGTCAGGCTCGAACGAGCCACGCGCGGACTGCTCGCGCTGAACGTCTCGGTCCTCGAACGCGTGGAAAACAACGTCGGTCTGGAACCACTGCGGGCCCTCCAATCGCTCGACCGCCGCGGCCCGAGCATGGTGGGCGAGCTCGGCGACGACCTCGGCCTGGTGCCCTCCACCGCAAGCCGGCTCAGCGACCGCCTCGCCGAGGCCGGCCTCATCACTCGCCACCCCGCGCCGAGCAACCGGCGATCCACCCAGCTCGAACTCACTGACGCGGGCCGCGCCATCCTCGACGAACTGGTCACGCTGCGCGTCCGCGCCTTCGGCGAGGTCGCTGACCAGATGAGCAGCCAAGACCGGGACGCCCTCGTTCAAGGCGCCCGGGCGTTCACCGCCGCACAGCAACGACTGTCCGACACGAGCACCAAGCGGCGTGCCGAGTCCCGGCGAGCCAGCGACAAGCACTGAACTTTTCCCAAATATCTTCTCCGCGAAGGCCATAATTCAGCTGGGGTTCTTGGGTTGTCGGCCGTGCAGTGCGGCCAGGCGGGCGTTGTAGGCGGCCAGTGCCGCGTCGTCGTCGTCGAGGTCAATCGACGAATCGGCGTCGGCGTCGGCGTCGAGGGTCGTTTGTCGGCGGATGCGGTCCAGCCACGGGCCCAGGCTCGCGCCTGAGTCGTTACGGTGGGCGATCCAGCGGCCGCCGATGATGACCATCAGGATCATCATTAATCCGTCGCCGGCGAACCACATGATGGCCCCAGCCATGGACTGGTCGACCAGGGCTGACGGCCCCCAGTTTCGGGAGCCGGCGTATGCGGGCGCGAGAGCAGTTCTGGTCATCATCAACACGACGCCGACGAGGGTGTCGGGGCCCATGCAGAACGCGATGATGACGAAACTCAGGAACGGGGCCATCGGCGGGTCGGTGGTCAGCTCTTCCCCGACCAAGGGAAGCAGCAACAGGTAGCCGGTGATCAAATAGAGCGCGAGTTCGCTGTCGTGGATCCACATGTGCTGGCTCATGGCCTGCTGAAAGCCGGTCAGGTGGGTGAGGACCAACACCGACGCATAGAGGGGGACGGTGAAGCGCGGCGTTATCAGCCAATGGAATGGCCTGCTCCGACGGAAGCTGTCGAGACGGAGCCGGGTGCCGGGGTCGGCGGCGTTGTGCAGCAGTCGAATTGGCTGTGCCCACACCAACAGCGCCGGCGCCACCGTGATGAGTAGCAGATGCACGATCATGTGCACCCAGAAGAGGTGGTGGCTGTAGATCGCCAGCGGGCTGTTGACGACGAGTACCAGGATTGCGGCGGCGGCGATCGCTGACACCGTTCGTCGGATCGGCCAGCGTCGCCCTGTGCGACGGAGTCGGACCAGCAGCAGAAGGTAGCCGGTGAGCACCAGCGCGACGAGTAGGTCGGCAACTGGTGCCGACGTCCAGTTCGTCAGCACTGCAGCACCGCTGGGCGGTGCGGTGCCCATCGTCATTTCGTCGGCCCAGGGGTGGCGGTGTTCGGGCGGAGCTTGGCCAGTACTGCTTCGTAGGTGATCCAGCCGACTAATGCCGTGTGATCCTCGTTGAGCACGGGTAGCCCCGTGCCACCGCGCCCACTGAGTTTGGCGAGGATCTCGCCGGTCGTGGCGTCCGCGCCGACGGCGGTCGCCTGGCCGACGAGCGGTTTCACGTCCGGCGGTGGGTCGGGGTCGGCGAGCGCCTCGGTGACGTCCTGCGCTGACACACACCCTAGGTACCGAGCGTCAGCGTCGACGACCGGCAGCATGCCGAACGGTGAGGTCGTGAGCGCCGCGGCGGCGTCGTCCAGCGACGTGTGTTCTTTCAGCGCTTCAGGCGCTGCAAGAGCGACGTCGGCGGTGGTGAACTCCGGTTTTTCGGAGGGCGAGGAGTCGAGGTCGACGCCGCGCCGCCATAGTTTGGCGGTGTAGATGGTGCTGTGGGACAACAGATGTCCGGTGCCGGCGGCCATCACGACCGCGACCATCAGCGGCAGGATGATCGAATATTCGCCGGTGAGCTCGAACAAGATGATCACTGCTGTGATGGGCGCGCCGGTGGCCCCGCCCAATGCGGCGCCCATGCCGATCAGTCCGTAGGCGCCCGCGGACTCGGTCACTGCAGGAAACAAGCCGTGGGCAATGGTGCCGAATGCGGTTCCGGCCATGGCACCGATGAACAGGGTCGGTGCGAACACTCCGCCGGAGCCGCCGATGCCGATGGTCAGGCTGGTTGCAAACATTTTGCCGATCATGAGCAGCAGGAGCATCCCGATGACGTATTTGCCTTCGACAGCGTTCTCCAGCACGGGGTAGCCGACGCCATACATCTGCGGCAGCGCGATGAGCAGGGCGCCGAGCAGCACGCCGCCGACCGCGGGGCGCGCCCATTCCGGTCCGCGCCACACCCAGTCGCAGGCGTCCTCGACGAGATACAGGACTTTCGAGAACGCCACCCCAACGACGCCGACCGCGATTCCGAGCGCGACGTAGAGCAGGTACTCGACCGGACTGCGGACGGCGAACGCCGGCAGTGACAGGAACGGGTGATCTCCGAGAAGGGTGCGCCCGACGACGTCGGCGGTGACGCTGGCCAGCACCACTGCGCCAAAGGACTCGGCGGCGAAATTGCGCAGTATCAACTCCATCGCGAAGAACGGTCCGGCCAGCGGCGCGTTGAAGGTCGCCGATATCCCGGCGGCGGCACCGCACGCCACCAACAACCGCACCCGCGGGGTGTCCAGGCGCAGCAGTTGGGCCACCGTCGAGCCAGCGGCCGAACCGATCTGCACGATCGGGCCTTCCCGGCCGACGGAACCGCCGCCCCCGATACACAGCGCCGAGGCCAGCGCTTTGACCAAACTGACCTGCGGCGCGATCCGGCCGCCCCGATGACTGACCGCATACATCACTTCCGGCACGCCGTGGCCGCGGGCTTCGGGGGCGAACCGATGCACCAGCGGCCCATACACCGCACCCGCGACGACAGGCGCCAGCAGCAGGAACCAGAAGCCCAACCAAGGCCAGTGTGTGCTCGCCACCCGCCCAAGCCCGGAGTAGTCGTCATAACCGGTGAACATCCGGGTGAATGCGGTGATGAGCCAGCGGAAGCCGACCGCGCCGACCCCGGTGACCGCTCCCACCATCACTGCTAAGGGGACCAGCGCCGAGGGCGCATCCTGCAGCCAGCGACGCCACGCTGCTCGCCGAGGCGCCGTCGCGGACCTGATCAGATCGATCATCATTGCAGTATGCAATAGTTGCCCTACGCGTTTCCATCTAGAGCGATACGCCTCGCGGAGAGGACACCCGATGCCTGATCAGACCGACCCGGTCGGCAACGACTCGGTGGATGCCATCACCGATGCTCTGCTCACGGCATCGCGGCTGTTGGTTGCTATCTCTGCCCAGTCGATCGCCAATGTCGATGAAACGTTGACGATCCCGCAGTTCCGTACCATGGTGATCTTGTCCACGCGCGGCCCGGTCAATCTGGCTACCCTCGCCGGGCTGCTCGACGTGAACCCGTCCACCACCGGCAGGATGGCCGAGCGTCTCGTCGCTGCCGGCATGATCAATCGGCAGCCCCATCCGGATTCGCGGCGCGAACTCGTGGTCGAACTGACTGCGCACGGACTGGACGTCGTGGCTGCGGTCACCGGGCACCGGCGCGGCCGAATCGCGGAGGTGGTACGCAACATGCCGCCTCGTGAACGGCGAGGGTTGGTGCGGGCGCTGACCGCGTTCACCACCGCTGGCAGGGAACCCGCAGCAACCGTGGAGCTCGATGAATTCCTTGCCTGACAACGATATTCGATACTCTACGTGCCATGAAATGGGACCGTTGCCGATGCCGGTAATCGTGTTCGACGTCAACGAAACGCTGGTTGTGCCCCACCCGGCTGTCCTGACAGCAAACAGCAACGGCCGGGGGTTGAAGGTGGTGGTAGCAAGAGTCGGGTTGGCGTGTGTGACCGCGGTCTGTCTTATCAGCGGTTGTTCGCATGCGCCGACCTATTCAAACCCGGGCCAGCCGCCGTCAGCCTCCACTTCGGGTCCGATTTCTGCGACCGCGACGCGTGGCGGCGAGCTGCAGGCGCCGACAGCTCGCGGCATTGTCGATGAGCTCGCCAAGTTGGGATTCGAGGTCCCCAATCCGCAAGACACCACCGCACAGGAATGCCCAGCGGCCGGTTGTGACCAGTCCATCGTCACCGACATCCTTAGGGTCAAATCCTTTCCCACCACGGGACGCGCCGAGACCTACGCCAAGGACCGCGGTCTCGATCAAGTCGAGACCATCGTCGTGTCCTTCGCACCGCCAATCCCGCAGGCCGAACAGGACCGCTACTGGGCTCAGATCGAAAAGCTCGTAGTTTGAGGCGCAGTCATGGGTAGCCCGACATGCCGAATCCGCGAGCAACTGCCATAGTGGCACTATGCAATAGTTGCACTTGCTATTGGTAACTGGGATCAGAACGGGGCGAAGCCGTTGACGGTGAGGGGCAAGGCGTCGATGACCGCCCGCGGCGAAGCGGCCGATGAGGAATCGCTGGACGCGATCACCGATGCGTTGCTCACTTCGTCGAGGTTGCTGGTCGCGATCTCGGCGCGATCCATCGCTTCGATCGACGAGACGCTGACCATCGCGCAGTTCCGCACCCTGGTCATCTTGTCCAACGAAGGTCCGGTGAACCTTGCCACCCTCGCGAGTCTGCTTGACGTGCAACCGTCCACGGTCGGCCGGATGGTCGACCGGCTCGTCACCACGGGCGTCATCGACCGCCACGCCCATCCGAACTCACGGCGCGAGCTCGTCGTCGAACTGACCGGGGAAGGCCGCCGGATCGTGGGCGAGGTGACTGCGCAACGTCGCAAGGAGATCGCCCGGGTTGTCGAAGAGATGCCGCCGCGGGAACGACACGGGCTGGTCCGCGCTCTCACCGCGTTCACGACCGCCGGCGGTGAGCCCGCCGCGAGCATCGATGTCGATGAGCGCCTGTGAGTTTGACTGCCGCTGTCCTGCTCGCAGTGATCCTGCTAGTTGCTCCTGGGACCGTCGTCGGGTGCGCTGCCCGACTACCGGTGCCAGTGGCGGTGGCGGTGGCGCCCGCGTTGACCTACGGCGTCGTCGGTGCGGCGATCGTTCCGTTTGGCGCTGTCGGAATCCCGTGGAACGCGTGGACGGCGCTGATGGCGCTCGCTGGCGTCGCAGGTGGTGCGGTCGGCTGCCGGGCCGCGCTGGCCCGATACCGGGACCATCACGCTGAGGTGCTGGCCGTCGCTGCGGGGCCGGCTTTCGTCGTCGGCGCCGGGGTGCTGATTGGGGCCGTCCTGATCGGATACGCGGCCGTGAGCGGCATGCCGCACTGGCAGTCCATCCCCAGCACGTGGGATTCGGTGTGGCATGCCAACACCATTCGCTACATCCTCGACACAGGTCAGGCGTCGTCCAACCACATGGGCGAGCTGCGCAACGTCGAAACCCACGCCGTGCTCTACTATCCGTCGGCGTTTCACGCGCTAGCTGCCGTGTTCAGCCAACTGACCGCCGCGGCTCCGGCCACCGCGTTCACCGTGAGTGCGCTCGCCGCAGCAATCTGGTTGTTCCCTGCCAGCGCCGCCATCCTGGCCTGGCACCTGATGCGGTCTCGCACCACACAGTGGTGTGCCGCCGGGTGTGCGGCCGCGGCGGCGGCGCTGTCGGCGTCGTTCACTGCCGTGCCCTACGTGACGTTCTATACCGCGGCGATACCCAACCTCGTCGGCAATGGCATCGCGATTCCCGCCATGGTCCTGACCGCGTCCACGCTCGGCCACCGCGACCGCATTCCAATCGCGATTCTTGCTGTGGTGGGCACCTTCTCGGTCCACACCAGTGGCGGAGTCGTCACCCTCGTGTTCCTTGCCGCGTGGTGGCTGTTGGACGCAGTCTGGCATCCGGTTCGAGGCCGGGTCGCCGACATCGTGACGCTGCTCGCCGCCACGGTGCCCGCCGGACTCATCCTGGCGCCGCAATTCATCGCACTACTCCAGCAGGCCAACATCATTGCCGGTCACCAGTTCCACACCGGGCTGGGCAGGAAACGCTCGTTGATCAACGCTGTCTTGCAGCACACCCGCCACCTCAACGACTTCCCAATCCAGAACATCGTGATCGGACTCGCTGGAGTCGGTGCGTTGATCCTGCTGGTGAAGAAGATCTGGTGGCCGTTGGCGGTCTGGCTGCTGCTGGTCGTGGCGATCGTCCATTCGGCCGCTCCCTTCGGCGGCCCCATCGGATTGCTCACGGGAAAGTTCAGCGACCTGTTCTACAGTGACCCGCGTCGGCTCTCGGCAGTGGTGACGATGGTGCTGGCACCGATGGCCGGTATCGCGCTGTTCACGGTGGCGGCGACCCTTGTGTCGGCAGTGCGACGCGCCGTAGCCCGCATCGCCTCCCGCTCGCGAACCAGCGATCCGGCATGGTTGGCAGCTACCGCAGTGCTGGTAGTGGCCGTGAGCGTGGGCTGCGCCTGGCATTACTTTCCGCGTCATCGGCTGTTGTTCGGCCAGAAGTACGACTCGGTAATGATCGACCACCGCGACGTCGCCGCCATGGCCTACCTCGCGACGCTGCCGGGCGCCCACAGCACCCTGATCGGCAATGCCAACACCGACGGCACCGCCTGGATGTACGCGATCGCCGACCTGCACCCGCTGTGGACGCACTACGACTACCCGGTGCAGCAGGGGCCCGGCTACAACCGCTTCATCATCTGGGCCTACGCCGACGACGCCGACACCGACCCGCGCGTCGCCGCCGCGGTCAAGGCACTCAATATCCGCTATGTGTTGACGAGCGCACCGGTGGTCAGCGGGTTCGTGATGCCCGACGGGCTGGTGTCCCTTGATCGATCGAAGTCGTGGACGAAGATCTACGACAACGGTGAGACACGCATCTTCGAATGGCGCGCGGATCGTCAGCAGGTCGGCTGACGCATTGGAACGGTTGATTTACGTGGCCACCCGACGTTTGATCAAGGCATGACGCGTACAGCCGAAGACGTGGTGACCGAGTTCTGCAACCTCTGGGCGACACCGGATCCCGAGGAACTCGCGACCTGGTTCACCGAAGACGCGGTCTACCACAACATTCCGATGCCACCGGCGGAGGGCCGCGAGGCCATCAAGGAGTTCATCGCCGGGTTCACCGGTGCGTTCGACGGCATCGACTTCAAGGTGCACCGTCAGGTCAGCGCGGGAGACGTAGTGATGAACGAGCGCACCGACGTCATGCGCAAGAAGGGTGGCGGCGAGGTGGAGTTGCCGGTGATGGGCGTCTTCGAGGTGCGCGACGGCAAAATCGCCGTATGGCGCGACTACTTCGACCTCGCGACCGTCACCGCCGCGTTCAGCTAGCCAGCACGGCAAGCTAAGCCAGCAGCGGGATCCCGTCCAACGGCTCCGCTAGCAGGATCTCGAACATGGCGCGCCGCGTCGCGATGAGCTCCATGTTGCCGAATGCACTGTCCCGCAATATCACTCGGCACGTGGCCAGTCCCGAGTTGTAGCAGAACTTGGTGTGCCCGGTGGTGTCGGAGTACGTCAGCCCGATCACGTCCGAGGGCTCGGCAACGAGCTCCCCCTCCACCGTCGCCGCTCCGACCCGACCTCCGAACGTCCAGGCGAACGGCCGATACTCACCGTGGGTGCGCCGGGCCGCCAATACCGACCGGACGGCGATTTCGCCACGCGAGTGACGCAATACGAACAACGTGGTCGGCGGAAGCATGACGGGCCCGACGGCGGCCCGCGCGGTGACGAGCTCGAGGCTCGCATCGGGCACCTCGTCGAACCCGCACACCTGACCGAACGCATACGCCGGGGTGTGGCGCCGACCCCAGTTGTGGTTGACGCTCCCCCGCCATCCGTTCACGTCGAGCCCACCGTCGAAGTCCAGCCGTCCGTCGAACGTCGCCAGCGGGTCGCGGACCATGGTCTTGGCCGCCGGGAACTTCGCGCGGTAGCCGCGGTCGGTGAGCAGCTTCACGGGCGGCGCGGCGCTTGGCGCGATGTCCAGGTCCCATGAGGCCGTTCGTCCGCCGGCGGACACCTCACCCCGCACCGCGGCGTCGTCAATCGTCGCCCCTCCGATCCGCGCGGTCCATTCGTCATACCCGTAATCCGACTCGCGCAGCGGGTGTCCGACCTTGATCGCACGGTTGCCAGCCCCTTCGGGGTCGAACACCATCACCCACACGTCGGCGACCGATTCGCCCGTCGTCGGCAGCAACAACGTCTCGCGAAGCCAGAGCGCCTTGGGTGCACTGGGATGGTTGGCCCGCACGAAGCGGCTCTCGTAATACGGGGGTTCGACGGGCGGCACCGATCCAGCATCCAATACTTGTCCCGTGACGGGAATCATGTTCGCCATCTACGCCCTCGGTGCCATCGCCGCAGCCGAAGCCGTCGTGATCCTGGTGCAGTCCAGGCGGCTGGCCCGTAAGACCGAGGAGCTCGCGGAGGCCCAGCGCAAGGTCGACACGCGCGCCAACCTGCTATCCGGCGGTCGCGAGGCGGTCAAGCAGATGTGGCAGACCGCCACGATCATGCGGAAGGAGGGATTCGGTGCCGCCGTGCGATCCTCGATTGAGGACCTTGCCGATTGGGCCGAGGTCGAGCGGCCCGACCTGGCCCGGCTTGCCCCGAGCGGACGCGTCGCCATCCTCTTCTCCGACATCGAGGAGTCCACGGCGCTCAACGAACGCATCGGCGACCGCGCGTGGGTCCGGTTGATCGACCGCCACGACAAGATGGTCGCGCACCACGTGAAGCGCCACCACGGCTACGTCGTCAAGAGCCAGGGCGACGGGTTCATGATCGCATTCGCGCAAGCCGAGGAGGCCGTGTTGTGCAGCATTGACATGCAACGCGACTTTGGCAAGCGGCCCAACGGTATTCGCGTGCGGATCGGAATCCACGTCGGCAAGTCCGTGCGGCGCGGTGACGACCTCTTCGGGCGCAATGTGGCGATGGCGGCCCGGGTGGCGGGGCAGGCCGAGGGCGGCGAGGTGCTCGTCAGCCAGCCGGTGCGCGACGAGTGCCAGGAACGTGCGCAGGACGCCGTCGGCTTCGACGACGGCCGCGACGTCGAACTCAAGGGGTTCGGCGGGACTCACCGGTTGTATGCGGTGACGCTGCGGTAGCTATTCGGCCTGGCCGGCCTCCGCTAGCCGCTGGTGGAGCCGCGCACGAATGTCGTCCGGGGTATAGGAATTGCGCTTGCGTTGATCGCGCGCAACCAACACACCGCCCGCCACAACTCCTGCGACACCGGCAAGTCCAACCCACTTCCATATCCCTCGCATGGCCATAGTCTGCCTAAGCTGCCCTGGTGAGTGCGAATACGGTGACGCTGGAGCGCGCGCTGGCCGAGACCCGCACGGGGGACATCTGGTTGTTCCGCGGCGATTCCGGGCCGGACCGCGCGATCCAGACCATGTCCAACGCCCCGGTCAACCACGTCGGCATGACGGTCGCCATCGACGACCTACCGCCGCTCATCTGGCACGCCGAGCTCGGCGACAAGCTGGAGTGCCTGTGGAGCGGCAGCAATCACCGCGGCGTGCAACTCAACGACCTGCGCCAAGCGGTCGAGCGGTGGATGCTCACGTACGGCCAGCGATGCTGGCTGCGGCAGATGACGCCGTATGCCACCCGTGAACAGGAAGACAAGCTGCTGCGTGTCATCGCGCGCATGGACGGGACGGCGTTCCCCACCACGGCGCGGCTGACTGGTCGCTGGGTTCGCGGTCGGGTGCCCGTCGTCAGCGACTTCACCCGTGGACTTCCATTCGTGCACCGCAAGGTTCACGAATCGGCCGAACGCAAGAGGGCCGCAATCCGCAACGTCGGGCTGGAGACCGCGTACTGCGCCGAGACTGTCGCGATGACCTTCGACGAGATGGGGCTGCTCAGCACCGACAAGCCCTACAACTGGTTCGACCCCGGCTCGTTCTGGAGCGGCGACGTGCTGCCGATGACGAAGGGCTACGCGCTCAGCGACGAAATCTCCGTCGTGCTCTAGGGCGACGGCATGCGCACCCGGGTTTCAACATCCGGCGGGCGAGGTACTCACTCCTTGGGTTTCGGGCATCGATGCCCGTATATCAATCAAGGAGTAGACGACATGAGTTTTGTCGACAAGGCGAAGAACAAGATCGAAGACCTGGGTGGCCACGCGAAGGAAGCGGCAGGCAAGGCTTCCGGCGACAAGAGCACCGAGAACGAGGGCAAGGCCGACCAGGTCAAGGCGAACCTCAAGGATGCAGGCGAGAAGGTCAAGGACGCGCTGAACTAGCAATCCGCCAGATCCCGATTGACTGATTCGACCCGCTACCGGTTACCGGTGGCGGGTCGACTCGGTTCGGCCCTTCGTTTCCCAAGTCGACTTACGGGTACTCCCGCGACTAGCGGGGAATTGGACGTGGTTGCGTCATGATCCTCGCTAGGCGGTGGGTGGGCGCAACCTCTGCGTTGAGTCCACAGCGCGGTGCCCTCCACCGCTGACCGCGGACCATCCACTCACGACATGTACGACCCGGGAAGCGGAGTCGGACCCTCATCCAGGTATGACGGACACGTCGTCTCGATCTCGAACTCGTGCGACAAAAGCTCCCCGGCTTTGGGCGGCATGCGTCCGCTGAAGTTGTACGTGTCGTCGACTTTGGTCGCCACGACCTCCTCTGGATCAGCAACGAATCCCGCCAGGTCCTGGTAGCGCAGCCCAGCCCGCTCGACGACGAGTCGACCCCGCCGATCGACCACGATGCGAACCGACTGTGTGCGGCCGCCGTCTACGAGGATGACCAGCCTGCCGTCGGCCTGGTTGGTGCAGCTGACCTTGTTGGTGGTGATCGTGCGGCTCTGGCCGTCGAAGGTCAAGGTCGTGACGATGTCGGGTGCCCGGCTGCACCCCATCACCGTGCCCATCAGCAGGGCAGCACCGATGGGGGCACACACTCCTGACTTGGTCACGGCCGCGCTAACGCGACGCGTCGCCGTCCGCATCGGGATCCGCGTGATCGGTGACTTGTCCGGTTGGCACCGCTGCGATGTCAGCTGCTCCAGCCTTCGAGGCGCTCGGCTCCGTCGGAACGACGGGCTCGCCGGTCGCCGGCCTGAGGCGGACCTTGCCGCTCCCGTCCGCGTAGAGCTCGAATCTGTTGCTGTCTTGTATCCACGTGTTGGCTTCGCCGAAATTCGCCACCGTGACCCCCTTACCGCGTTGGCTGATCTTGAGTGACAGGTTAGCCCTCGGGTAGGGCGACTGCACCACATTTCGGTGCTGGTCAGTCGGCGCTACTTGGTGGTCGTGGGTGTCGGCGGCGGCACCAGATTCAACCCGGCGTAGACCACGTCCAGCACAGGGGCAAGCATGCCTTGGGCGGTGGTCTCGCCATCGGGTGACAGTGTCAGGTTCGTCCAAATGACCAGCGCCACATCATTGTCCGGGTCATAGCCCATGAACGAGTTGAAACCGGGCATCTCGCCACCGTGGTAGTACATGGCGGCGTTTGGGCCGAAGCGCTGGTACGAAATCCCATACCCGTACTTCTGCCCGTCGGGCGCAGCCGGGTCCTCGGCCTGCAGGCTCGTCAACCACTGTTGTTGGTAGTCGGCGCCGAAGACCTTGCCCGAGACCAGAGCCTTCATCCACGTAGCCAGGTCGTCGGCCGTGGAGATCGCGCCGCCTGCGGCGGTGGCGTAGGACGAGTTCTGGTTGGTGTAGTCGATCGGCTTCAGCGTTCCGGCCTTCGCAGCGGCCTGCATGTCCGCGGGGTACGGGGTGTCGGCCAGTGCGTAAAGGCTTCCGCCGTGCATGTATCCGTGGGAGTAGGGCGACGGAAGCGCGGTGTCGCCGATGGCCGGAAGCGACGTCTGCTTGAGGCCAACCGGACCGAAGAGGCGGTCCTGGAACTGCCGGGCCAACGGCTGCCCGCAGACGTTCTCGGCGACAAGGCCGAGCAGTGCGTAGTTGGTGTTGCTGTAGTCGTATTCCGCGTCGGGCGCGAACTGGGGTGGGTGCCGAAACGCGATCGCCAACACTTCCTGCGGCGTCCAGGCCTTCGAAGGGGTGGCATCCATCATGGTCGAGAGTTCTGGGTCTGAGGTGTAGCCGTAGAGCCCGCTGCGCATCTTCAAAAGCTCTGCGATGGTGATGTTTTCACCGTTGGGCACGTCCGGGACGTAGGCCGCGACCGGATCGGTGAGCTTGAGCTTCCCGTCCTGTGCCAGCAGCACGATCACGGCCGCCGTCATGGTCTTGGTGTTCGACGCGATCCGGAAATGCGTGCCCGCCTCCGGGGGTGTCTGCGCGCCGAGCGCGGTGGTGCCGACCGACGCCGTGAAGTTGCCTTGCGGCGTGCGCAACACGACCAACGCACCGGGGACCGCCAGCAGCTTCGCGAGTCGTTCGACGGTGCCCTGAAATGCCTTGGGGTCAATGACATTCAGCGCCGATGACTTGGGGGCCGAGGTCGTCGCGATGGTCGTGGCCGAAGACGAGCTCGTCGGCTCCGTACTCGACGAGCAGCTCGCCAGCGCGAGGCAAACGACGAGCCCGGCAATGCATGCGCTTCGACCGAACTGAGCCATCACCGGAGCCGCCGTCGCCTCAGCCGAAGACGGCGAGCGCCGCGAGGGCGCACGCTTCGTCCTCGGCCGCACTGGCGCCACTGACGCCGACACCTCCGACGACGGCCCCTTCGGTCGTGATCGGGACGCCGCCGCCGAAGATGACGAAGCGTCCGCCGCCGTTGGCATGTATGCCGAACAGTTCGCCGCCAGGCGCCGCGAGCGTGGCGAGTTCAGAGGTGGCGATGCGATTCGCCACCGCGGTGAAGGCCTTGTCTACCGCGAGTACGGGACCGGCGATCTCCGCGCCATCCATCCTGCCGAATGCGACGAGGTGCCCGCCTGCGTCAACTACCGCCGCCGACACCAGAATCGACCGGCGGACGGCTTCGGAGTGGGCGGCCGCAACCAATTTCAGCGCGGTGGATAGCTCGACGGTCACAACGACAAGATAGCCCGTAACGCGTGCAGCGGTCGGCGAGGTTCCAAGAATCCTCCAAGGCCTCGGGGGCACCCTTACGCCCAATCGAAGGGAGCCATCGATGAGACTACGAATCGCAGGCTTGGCGACGGCACTGTTGGTCTCAAGCGCCCTGGGGTTGCCCCCCGCAACCGCCAACGCCGGCCCCAGTTACAACGACGGAAACTGCCCCGGCGGCAACAGCTGTACCACTTGGTGCCCTGGCGACCCCGCGATACCGGGAAGCGAATTCGGCGTCATCAGCTGGGACTGGAACATCTGCCACGACTGGTACTGGAATTCGTACGGCGTGGTCGACATCGCCAGCAATGTCATCTATCCGTGGCACGGCACGCCTCACGACAATGGTCCAATTCCGGCTCCGCTGCCCCCTGCGCCGCCGCGCCCTCCTCAGCCGCTGCCCGCGGATTGCCCTCCGTGGTCACCCATTCTGGCACCCTCGCGTTGCGGCGGGCTCTAGGAAGGGTCAACGATATTCGTTGCGCCGCTGCAGTTTTAGCGCCGACTCCAAGATGGCACGCCAATACCCGTTGATCCCGGAGCGCTGCGGCACCCCGTAGTACCGGAGCACTCCATCACGCCAACGGCGATGCCACGCATCGCGTCTGCGAAACCCGAGTGGCGCGCGGACCGCGTCGAACAGCCGATTGATGCGGCGTCTCCTGGCGCGGAGCTTCGCCGTGATTCGGTAACCGATGACCAACGCTGCCACGACGAAGCCGATCCACAGCGTCGCCGCGACCGTGCAGATCACCTCGAACACAGCCATGACGACGAGCGTTCATCATCGCCATCGCGCGAAGGTCACGGACGGGGCTCGGCTCGGCGTCTAAAGGTGCGGCGCCTAACCTCGTTCATCGACACCGGCAGCTAGGTTATGCCGACGACATCGCCGACGAAGAGTTGTAGCGTTACACATTGAACCGGAGCTCGGCCCAATCCCGTTGCCGAACAACATCACTCATCAAAGACCGCAACGCCAACCTCCCGACAAGCCGCCTTGAGCCGCTTGTCCCTGGTCCAAAGCCGCGCGCCGTCCACCAGTGCGACCGAGCCGAGTAGGTTGACGTCGATTGCGCTCAGTCCCCTGCCCCACAACCTGCGACGTTCGACGAGATGAAGAATTTCGGCGTGGGTGACCCTCGGAAACTGTCTGAGATTGGATAGCAAACCGAGCACACTGTCACGCTGTTTGATCACACCGAGCGCCAACTCTTCGATCACCAGGTGATGACAGCCGATCTCATCGGTGGACAAGAAGCCGACGAGGCGCGCTTCGGCGGCGTGCAGATGGTCGATCCATATCGACGTGTCAACGAGAATCACCGGCAGACGCTCTCCGCCGAGGGGCAGCCGATGCCTGCGAATCCGTCCCACCGAGCGCTGCCAGGCGACGGCCGCTCTCCACCCGGATAAGGGTCTGCAACCCCTGACGGAGGAGTGCCACACTCTCGGTCACCCCGGTGAGTTCGGCCGCTTTCGCCAGCAGTGCGTCGTCAATGGTTACCGTCGTTCTCACCTGACACCTCCATGCGCATCAATGATGCTAATAATGATGCCACAACGCGCCCCGCGAGTCACGGGGCTTCATCGGGCGACTCTCGGCACAGACGTTTAACCGAAGCGTCTAAACGTTGAACTGGACCTCGACCGCATCACCCTTGACCACAACGTCTTCGCGCAGCGTCATCATTTGTTGACGCTGGCGAGCGGGTGGTGGTTGTCCGAACTCGGGATCGACCACCAAGTCCCTGTCTGCATCAGTCTGATGGACGGTTTGCGCCCACGCTCTAATTCTTCGACGTAGACGCTGATCCAAAGCGGAACTCCACCACGTCCCCGTCGGCCATCACGTACTCCTTGCCCTCCATACGGACCTTGCCTGCGGCCTTGGCCGCGGCCATCGAGCCCGCTTCGACCAGGTCGTCGTACGAGACGATCTCGGCCTTGATGAAACCCTTCTCGAAGTCGGTGTGGATGACGCCGGCTGCCTTGGGTGCGGTATCGCCCTGATGGATGGTCCAGGCCCGCGATTCCTTGGGCCCGGCGGTCAGGTACGTCTGCAACTTGAGGGTGTGAAAGCCCGCCCGCGCCAAGGCATCCAGCCCGCGTTCGGTCTGCCCGATGGACTCCAACAGCTCCATGGCCGACTCATCGTCGAGCTCGACCAGTTCCGCTTCGATCTTCGCGTCGAGGAACACCGCGTCGGCCGGCGCCACCATCGCGCGCAGCTCGGCCGTCCTGGCCTCGTCGGTGAGCACCGATTCGTCGGCGTTGAAGACGTACAGGAACGGTTTCGTGGTCATCAGATTGAGCTCGCGCAACGGTGCGGTGTCCACCCCGGCCGCAAAGAGCGTCGTTCCGCCGTTCAGAATCTTCTGCGCTTCCACCGCCGCCTCGTGAATCGGTTTGCGGTCCTTGTTGTTTCGCGCTTCCTTCTCCAGGCGCGGCACGGCCTTCTCCAGGGTCTGCATGTCGGCGAGGATTAATTCGGTCTCGATGACTTCGATATCCGAGGCGGGATCGACCTTGCCGTCGACGTGCACCACGTCGTCGTCGGCGAAGACCCGCACCACCTGACAGATGGCGTCGCACTCGCGGATGTTGGCCAGGAACTTGTTGCCAAGCCCGGCGCCCTCGGAGGCGCCCTTCACGATGCCGGCGATGTCGACGAAGGTCACCGGTGCCGGCACCAACTTCTCCGAGCCGAACACCTTGGCCAATTCAGCCAACCGTGGATCCGGCAGCGGCACCACGCCCTCGTTGGGTTCGATCGTCGCGAACGGATAATTCGCCGCCAGCACGTCGTTGCGTGTCAAAGCGTTGAACAATGTTGACTTGCCAACGTTAGGCAGTCCGACGATTCCCAAGTTGAGGCCCACGGGTTGGTAAGTCTAGGTGGCACACTCAGGCACGCCCGAGCGTGCTGGCAGCGCGGTACGCAAGATTGCCGGTACGGTCTAAGCGTGTCAGGACAGCGCGCGCGGTCGGCGGTGGACGCCGACCACAGGTCAGCGCTGCCTCGCGTGCCAGGAATCCCCTGGTGGGGAGCCATCCTGCTAGCCGCGACGGCGGCCGCCGTTGGCTTCGCATTCGACGCGGGCACCGGCAACAACGAACTCAGCGCCGTCTTCGCAGTGTGTTACGTCACTGGCTGTCTGCTGGCGGTCCTGGCCGTCCGTCAATCCGGTGTCTTCACCGCGGCCATCCAGCCGCCACTGAT
Organism: Mycobacterium sp. RTGN4; assembly: GCF_033804635.1. Classification (NCBI taxonomy): domain Bacteria; kingdom Bacillati; phylum Actinomycetota; class Actinomycetes; order Mycobacteriales; family Mycobacteriaceae; genus Mycobacterium; species Mycobacterium sp. RTGN4. The sequence continues at coordinate 33,667 of NZ_JAPZLB010000020.1, forward strand.
CCTCTTCTTCGCGGTTCCCGGCGCCTACTTCCTGTTTCACAGCAGCGAGATCGGCGGCCTCAAGGACATCCTCATCAACTGCGGCTATCCGCTGATCGAGCGCTTTCCGCTGATGTTCATCACGTCGGCGGTCGTGTTGGTGATCAGCATGATCCGCTGGTACCAGGGCGTCGTGGCCCGCCGCGGCGCGCCCGCGGACGCCGTGGCCGAGGTGAGCGAAACCCGGACGCCGGGCAAGGGCGCCGCGGCCGAGACGAGTGTGATCGACGCCGTCGAGGCCACTCCGCGGCGCCGTCGCCGCGAGCATTCCACCGACCGCCCGAGTCGCGCGCCGGCCGCAGCGGCTGCAGCGGCTGCAGACGATCCGCCGCGCAGGCCTCGGAGGGCACCGAAGGCCGCTCCGGCCGCGGGAGCGTCCCGGTCGCGCCACGTACGCCCGCCCGAGCCCGAACCCGACTTCGGCGAGCCGCCCACCAGCCGGCCCCGTCGTCGGCCGGCGGCCCAGGCCGGTCCATCCATCGATCCGCCGCCCGAGCCGCGCAGGCGGCCCCGCCCCCCGCAGCCCCGAGAACCGCGCCGGAATCTGCCACCGGTCGACGGGCGTGGCGCACACGAGCGACCCGAACGACGCGACCGTCCGCTTCGCGCTGAGCGCCCCGAGCATTCGGATCGTCCCGAAAGGCGTCGTCGGCCCAGCGGCTACGAGCCTTACGAGCCCTACGACGCCCCGAGTCAACCTCGCCCGACGAACGGTGCCAGTGGGTCACACCACCCGGTGTCGCGCGTCCGCTACCGGGGCGATGACGACAGCGAAGCACGCACCGAGCACCGCACCCGACCAAGGCGGCCACGCAGTGCGGATGCAGATTCCTGGGAGTACGACGTCTAGCCCACGTTGAAAATGCACTCAGGGCGACCAAGTGCGAGAGTGGTTCGCCCTGAGTGCCTTCTCAACGAGCTCAACGCCTGGCGGCCCGGATTTCCCGAGGCAACGCAAAGACCAAGGTCTCGTTGGCGGTCGTGACGGGCTGCACGGTGTCGTAGCCGTACTCGGCCAACCGCTCGAGCACACCACGCACCAGGACCTCGGGCACCGAAGCGCCGGACGTCACCCCAACCGTGGTCACACCCTCGAGCCACGCGGGATTGATGTCCTCGGCGTAATCCACCAGATACGAGGCATCGGAACCCGCACCGAGCGCTACCTCGACGAGCCGCACCGAATTCGATGAGTTGCGCGAGCCGACGACGATCACGAGCTCACACGCGGGCGCCATCGCCTTGACCGCCACCTGACGGTTCTGGGTGGCGTAGCAGATGTCGTCGCTCGGCGGGTCCTGCAGAGTCGGGAAGCGCTCTCGCAGCCGCCGCACGGTCTCCATCGTCTCGTCGACGCTCAGCGTGGTCTGCGACAGCCAGATCACCTTGTTCACGTCGCGGACGGTGACCTTGTCGACCGAGTCGGGGCCGTCGACCAGCTGAACGTGGTCGGGTGCCTCACCGGCGGTCCCGACGACCTCCTCATGACCCTCGTGGCCGATGAGCAGGATGTCGTAGTCGTCGCGGGCGAAGCGCTTGGCCTCGTTGTGCACCTTGGTCACCAGCGGGCACGTGGCGTCGATCACCTTGAGGTCACGTTCGGCGGCGTTCGTGTGCACGGTCGGCGCCACGCCGTGCGCGGAGAACACGACGATGGAGCCCTCGGGCACCTGGTCGGTCTCGTCGACGAAGATGGCGCCGGCCTTGGCCAGCGTCTCCACGACGTGGACGTTGTGGACGATCTCGTGGCGGACGTAGACCGGCGCGCCGTGCTTTTCCAGGGCGCGTTCCACCGTCTCGACGGCGCGATCAACCCCTGCGCAATAGCCGCGGGGCTCGGCGAGCAGGACGCGCCTGCCCTCCGCGGCCCCGACGACGGCGGGGGGAGCACCCGGAAAACCCAGGTTGATCGTCGGTGGCATGACTCCTAGGGTACTTACCCGCTCCCATATCCGACCAGTTGGCGGGCCAGCCGTAGGCTGGCCCCCATGTCTACAGCACCGTATGGGGTCCGACTGCTGGTGGGCGCGGCGGTCACCGCGCTCGAGGAGACCCGCAAGCTGCCGCAAACGATCCTGACGTACCCGATGACGGTCGTCAGCCAGGTCGCGCAGCTCGTCATGAAGATGCAGCAGGACGTCGCCGACTTGGTCAACAGGGGCGACGAGACATTGGAGCAGCTGTTTCCGCCCAAGGACGAGCAAGCCGAGTGGGCCACGTTCGACGAGGACCTCTACGAAAATCTTGGAGCCGAGGATGACGAGACGCCCGTCGGGAGCTCGAACGGCGAGCGTCTGACCGAGGGCCGGTTCGCGCTGTACAGCACCGGCGAACCCGACGTCGTCGTGGAATCCGCGGCGACCGAACGGGCTCCGTCCGCGGCCCCAGGCATCGTGGCCGACCTGGACTACCCGGAGCTGACGCTGGCGCAGCTGCGCGCTCGACTCTCGTCGCTCAAGGTGGCCGATCTCGAGGCGCTTCTCGACTACGAAGAGGCGACGAAGGCCAGGGCCCCGTTTCAGACGCTGCTCGCCAACAGGATCACCCGCGCAACGGCCAAGTGACCGGTAGGTCACCGGAGTGACGAGTACCGAACCCGAACAGGGCAAGTCCCCCGAAAACCCCTGGCCGGTGCGGGCGGTCGCCACTCGCGTCGCCAAGTACATCGATCGCCTCGGCACGGTGTGGATCGAGGGTCAGCTAACGGAGCTGAAGCTGCGTCAATCAACCGCATGGATGGTGTTGCGTGATCCCGCCGCGGACATGTCGCTGTCGGTCAGCTGCCCGGTCGACCTCGTCACCAACGCCCCCGTGCCCCTTGCCGAGGGCACGCAGGTGATCATGCTCGGCAAGCCACAGTTCTACACCCGCAACGGTTCATTCAGCCTGCGTATCAGCGAGATTCGCGCCGTCGGCATCGGCGAACTGCTGGCTCGCATCGACAGGCTGCGGCGACTGCTGGCCGCCGAGGGCCTCTTCGATCCACGCCTCAAACGGCCAATTCCATTTCTGCCCAACATCATCGGGCTCATTACCGGCCGCGCCTCGGCGGCCGAGCGGGACGTCATGACCGTCGCCGAGAGCCGTTGGCCCGCTGTGCGGTTCGCCGTGCGCAACACGATCGTGCAGGGGCCCAACGCCGTTCCGCAGCTCGTCGAGGCACTCCGCGGGCTTGACGCCGATCCCGACGTCGACGTGATCGTGGTGGCCCGCGGCGGCGGCAGCGTCGAGGACCTGTTGCCCTTCTCCGACGAGACGTTGTGCCGCGAAATCGCCAAGTGCACCACGCCCGTAGTCAGCGCCGTCGGACACGAACCCGACAATCCCCTGTGTGATCTGGTGGCTGATCTGCGGGCGGCGACCCCGACCGATGCGGCCAAGCGAATCGTGCCCGACGCCGCCGCCGAACAGGCGTTGGTGGTCGACCTTCGCCGCCGCAGCGCCCGGGCGCTGCGCAGCTGGGTGCATCGCGAACAGCACACCATCGCTCAGCTGCGCAGTAGGCCTGTGCTCGCCGATCCGTTGGCGGCGTTGACCGCCCGCGGAGAAGAGGTCCACCGCGCCCGCGTCACCGCGAGACGAGACGTCACCCGGCTGATCGGCACCGAGACCGAACGGATCGGTCACTTGTCGGCCCGGCTGGCCACACTGGGCCCGGCGGCGACGTTGGCGCGGGGATACTCCGTCGTGCAGACCCTCGATGCGTCCGGCTCGGCGACCGTCCTGCGTTCCGTCGACGACGCGCCTGCGGGCACCCGGTTGCGCATCCGGGTGGCCGACGGAGCCGTCACCACCATAAGTGAGGGATCAGATGAAGCCCATTAGTCAATTGGGGTATGAGCAGGCACGTGACGAATTGATCGAGGTCGTCCGGCAGTTGGAACAGGGTGGGCTCGACCTAGATGCGTCGCTGAAGTTATGGGAAAGAGGCGAAGAACTCGCTAAACGATGCGAAGAGCACTTAGCTGGCGCCCGCCAGAAAGTGGAGCAGACCTTGGCCGCCAGGGACGACGAGCAATCCTGATGTTGGCGCCAACCCGACGCCGCAGAGACAAAACTGGAACACGTTACACTTTTCCAGGTATGCTTCCCGTCCATGGGTGACTCAACGCTGACCACTGACCTTGGCCGTGTCCTCGTCACCGGGGGTTCCGGCTTCGTCGGCGCCAACCTGGTGACCGAGCTACTGGCCCGCGGGCACGACGTCCGCTCGTTCGATCGCGCGCCCTCGCAGCTCCCCGACCATCCACGGCTGCAGACGGTCGTCGGCGACATCACCAACGGCGACGATGTGGAAAAAGCCGTCGTCGACGTCGACACCGTCATCCACACCGCGGCCGTCATCGACCTGATGGGCGGCGGGTCCGTCACCGACGAATACCGGCAGCGCAGCTTCGCCATCAACGTCGAGGGCACCCAGAATCTGGTGCAGGCCGCAAGGGCCGCAGGCGTCAAGCGGTTCGTCTACACGGCGTCCAACAGTGTGGTGATGGGTGGTCAGGTGATCACCAACGGCGACGAAACCCTGCCCTACACAGACCGTTTCAACGATCTCTACACCGAGACCAAAGTCGTCGCCGAGAAGTTCGTGCTCGCCCAGAACGGTGTCGACGGCATGCTGACGTGCTCGATCCGACCCAGCGGCATCTGGGGCCGCGGCGACCAGACCATGTTCCGCAAGGTGTTCGAGAACGTGCTTGCCGGAAACGTCAAGGTGCTGGTGGGCAGCAAGCACAGCAAGCTCGATAACTCGTACGTACACAACCTGATTCACGGTTTCATCCTCGCCGGCGAACATCTGGTACCAGGTGGATCGGCGCCAGGCCAGGCGTACTTCGTCAACGACGGCGACCCCGTCAACATGTTTGAGTTCTCGCGCCCCATCGTCGAAGCGTGTGGCGAGAAGTTGCCAACGTTCCGGGTACCCGGTCGGCTCGTGCTGCTCGTGATGAAGGTCTGGCAGTGGCTGCACTTCCGCCTCGGGCTACCCAAACCGCCCGTCGAACCGCTTGGTGTCGAACGGATCTCGCTGAACAACTACTTCTCGATCGCCAAGGCCAAACGTGACCTCGGCTACGCGCCGCTGTTCACCACGCAGCAGGCGATGGCCGAATGTCTGCCCTACTACACCGATCTGTACGACAGCATGAAGGCCGTCGGGCACACGGCGCCCGCCACCGCCTAGCTGCTACGCCCCCACCAGCGAAAGGGCATGCGCTCGGCGCAGCTTGCCCGACGGCGTCTTCGGGATCACCCCGGGCGCCAACACCACCACGTTGCGCGGCCGAACGTCGACTTCGGCGAACACCTCATGGGCGACTTCACGCTGAATCCGACGTACGTCGGCGCGGTCTTCGAAGGCATTCGACTCCACGGCCACCGCGAACGTCTCCCGCGTCCGTCCCGCGTTCAGCCGTACCGCGACGGCGCAACCCGGCCGGACTCCCGCGACCCGCGCGGCGGCCCGCTCGATGTCGGTGGGATAGATATTGCGCCCGCCCATGATGATGACGTCCTTGACGCGTCCGCAGACCACGATGTGGGCGTGCTCGGTCAGATAGCCGAGGTCGCCGGTGTCATACCAGCCCTGCTCGTCCTGGGCCGAGATGAACCCGGCCTGGGTGGTGTATCCGGGCGACACGGGTTCCCCGCGCACCTGGATCACTCCAACACCCCTGGTCGGTAGCTCGTTGGCGTCCTCGTCGATGACACGTGCCTCAAGTCCGGCCAGCACCGGCCCCAGCGTCGCGAGCCGTCGGACGTTGCCCGTCGTCGCAGGCACGGCGCGGTGCAGGACGGCCAGGATGTCGGCATCCACCTCGTCCACGATGAGCCCACCGCGGCACTCGGAGAACGACACGGCCACCGTGGTCTCAGCCATGCCGTAGGCGGGCAGAATCGCCTCCGGCCGCAGCCCGAAGGGCGCGCCGGCTTCGCACAGCGCCTCCACCACGGCGGGTTCGACTTGCTCGGCGCCAGACAGCGCCCAGCGCAGCGACGACAAGTCGAACTCACCCGGCTGCAACCTTCGCAGTCGCTTGGCCAGTACGGCGTAGGCGAAGTTCGGCGCGGCCGTCATCGTGCCCTTGTACTTGTCGATGAGCTTGACCCACAGCAGGGTGTCGGTGAGGAAGTCCATCGGCGTGACCTTGACCAGTTCGGCGCCGAAGTACATGGGCACGATCAGAAAGCCCGTCATGCCCATGTCGTGGAACAGCGGCAGCCAGCTGACGATGACGTCGGTGTTCAGGTCGTACTCGGCCCCGACGAACATCGCATCGGCGTTGGAGGCCAGATTGCGATGGGTGATCCGAACGGCCTTCGGTGGCCCGGTCGAACCCGAGGTCAGCTGCAGCAACGCGACGTCGTCCTCGCCGGCGTCGATCGGGTCGATGGGGTCGGAGTCCAACAGGTCGGCGACGACGAGCACGGTGACGCCCTGCTCGGCAAGCACCGGGGCCGCGGCCATGAACGGTTCGGACACGATGACCGTGGCCGCCCCGAGCGTGGCGACCACCCGGACGGTCTCCGCCGCCCACAGGACGAGATCGGTCCGCGGGGTGGGCTGATGCAACATCGTGAGGCTGGCGCCGCGCATCCAGACGGCCTGCGCGGTGGGCGCGATCTCGACGGGGGCCCCCGCGAGCACCGCCACCGCATCGCCGTGCCCAACCCCCGCAGCAGCGAGTCCGCCGGCGATTCTGCGGGCCCGTTGGTGCACTTCACCCCAGGTCTGGCGGATGGGCTCATGGGGTTCGCCAGTGACCAAGCCCCTGGTGCTCGTACTGGCATTTGCGTACATCACGTCGCAAAATTTGCTCATCGAAGACCCTTTCCAGTCTTGCCGACGCCGCCTTGGGTATCGGTCACGGCTCCCAAGGGTCTGGGGGAACCTTGACGCGCATTCAAGCGTGTCACCGCGCCGGCTGCCCGGCAGTGGTCGTGAAGTGCTCGAGCAAGTGTCGCAGCACGAACGCATTCATGGGCCCCGTCGCCTCGGAAACTGCGGCGAGGACGTTATCCACGACGGCGACGGCACTCTTGGGCGGGATGACGTACAGCACCGCGTCCCGCGCATGCGTACCGATCAGATAGATGGTGTCGCTCGCCACCAACGTGTACGGATCGACCGAAATCGCGTTGCTACCCTTGATGATTCGTGGTGGCGTCGGCGGCCATCTGCTCGGGTCGTACACCACCCGACGCACCTCACCGATGGTCAACCCCAAGATGGACACCAGATCTGGCAGTTGAGCACTCAGGTTGGTGCTCTTGGGCCACCAAGCGCCGTCGACCCCGCCGCGCGCCGTCGATCTGGCGCAAAACGCCAATCGCGGCGCCTTCGTACGTGGAGACGAAACAGGCACCATGGCTGGTGCTCCCGTCCGGTATGCGAGAAATCGCAGACGGTAACCGTTCTGGTTGGCACACGAGATACCTACGATGCCCCTCACCCTAACCCGTATCGACGCCGACCCACGGTTACCCGGGTAACGACTCGGCAGCAACATCGCATGGCGCTTGTCACCTACGAGGTGCCGCCATCCCGTATTGGTAAGGCGCTAGGCACAATTGGCCGTCACGGGCTGTGCCAAACCCCCCACCGGGGAAGTTCCAAGTATTAACGTCGACGTGTCGCCGAACGAAGGAGTCGCCATGCCGAACGGTAAGCCGAACATTCTCGTCATCTGGGGTGACGACATCGGCATCAGCAACCTCAGCTGCTACAGCGACGGCATGATGGGCTACCGCACGCCCAACATCGACCGCATTGCCAGCGAAGGCATGCGCTTCACTGACTCCTACGGTGAGCAAAGCTGCACGGCCGGCCGCGCAGCCTTTATCAGTGGACAAAGCGTCTATCGCACCGGAATGAGCAAGGTCGGCGTACCCGGTGTCGATATCGGCTGGGCCGCCGAGGACCCGACCATCGCGGAAATGCTCAAGCCGCTCGGCTACGCCACCGGACAATTCGGCAAGAACCACTTTGGCGACCTAAACAAATACCTACCGACGGTGCACGGCTTCGATGAGTTCTACGGGAACCTCTACCACCTCAACGCCGAAGAGGAGCCGGAGAACGTCGACTACCCGCACAAGGACCAGTTCCCCCGACTGCACGACCTCGCGCTGCCGCGCGGAGTGATGGACTGCAAGGCCCTTGCCGAGGACTCGACCGAACCCGACGATCCGAAGTTCGGACCCGTCGGGAAGCAGACCATCGAGGACACCGGCCCGCTGAGCGCGAAGCGCATGGAGACCATCGACGACGACATCGCCAACCGCACCGTCGACTTCCTCAAGCGTCAGCACGCGGCTGACACGCCATTCTTCGTGTGGTGCAACTTCACCCACATGCACCTCTACACACACGTGAAGCCGGAGAGCCGCGGCCAAGCGGGGCTGTGGCAGTCGGAGTACCACGACGCGATGATCGACCACGACAAGAACGTGGGCACCGTGCTCGACGCGCTCGATGAACTCGGAATCGCAGACGACACCATCGTCATCTACTCCACGGACAACGGCCCCCACCGCAACTCGTGGCCGGACGCCGGGACGACGCCGTTCCGCAGCGAGAAGAACACGAACTGGGAAGGCGCCTACCGGGTGCCTGAGTTGATTCGTTGGCCCGGAAAGATCGCGGCGGGCAGCGTTTCCAACGACATCATTCAGCACCACGACTGGCTGCCGACGCTGGTCGCCGCCGCTGGCGATCCCGACGTCAGCGACAAGCTCAAGAAGGGTTACAAGGTCGGCGATGTCGAATACAAAGTCCACATCGACGGGTTCAACCTGCTGCCCTATCTGATGGGCGAGGTCGAGCACAGCCCGCGGCGCGGCTTCTTCTACTTCAACGACGACGCCGAACTGGTCGCGTTGCGCTTCGAGAACTGGAAGATCGTGTTCGCCGAGCAGCGCTGCCAGGGCACGTTGCGCATCTGGGCCGAACCGTTCACGCCGCTGCGGGTGCCCAAGTTATTCAACCTGCGCACCGACCCGTTCGAGTACGCCGACATCACGTCGAACACCTACTACGAGTGGTTCTTGCGACGGGACTTCTTCGCGATCTACGCGACCGCAATGGCCTCGGCGTTCCTCGACACGTTCAAGGAATTCCCGCCCCGTCACGAGCCGGCAAGCTTCAGCATCGATCAGATCGTCAAGAAGCTCCAAGAATTCCTGGCGGCTGATTGATGCTGGAGTTGTGGAACGACGGCGCTGGAGCCTCTGCGAAGGCGGCGATCATCGACTTCGTGGGCCGCGTCACCACCGAAGGCCCGGATTTCGTTGCGCCAGAAGCCCGAATCGCAGTTTTTGATAACGACGGCACGCTGTGGTGCGAGAAGCCGATGTACATCCAGCTCGACTTCTTGGTGCGCCGGTTCAAGGAGCAGGCCGAAGCGGATCCGGCGTTGCGCGAGCAACAGCCGTACCAGGCCGCGTACACCGGCGACCTGAAGTGGTTGGGCGACGCGGTGACCAAGCACTATCAAGGTGATGATGCTGATCTGAAACCGCTTCTCGCAGCAATACTTACGGCGTACCACGAGCTGACGGTCGAGGAGCACGCCAGCCGGGTCAATGCGTTCTTCGCCGACGCTCGACACCCCACGCTGAATCGCCCCTACACCGCGTGTGGATACGCCCCGATGGTCGAATTGCTGCGATATCTCGAGGCCAACGGCTTCACCAACTACATCGTCTCCGGCGGCGGACGGGACTTCATGCGCCCAATCACCGGGCCCCTGTACGGCGTACCCCCCGAGCGAGTGGTGGGAAGCTCGGTGGGCCTCGTGTACCGCGACGGGCAGATCTACACGACGGACAAGCCGGAGTTCCTCGACGACGGGCCGATCAAGCCGGTACGGCTGTGGAGCCGGATCGGGCGGCGGCCAATCCTCGCAGCGGGCAATTCCAACGGCGACATCGAGATGCTGGAGTTCACCGACGGCCTACGGCTGCTGGTCCTGCACGACGACGCCGCGCGCGAATTCGACTACGTCGCAGGGGCGGAGAAGTCGCTGGAGGAAGCCAAGGCCAAGAGTTGGACCGTGGTGAGCATGCGCGACGACTGGACGACCGTCTTTGCGTAGCGCCACTGCGGGCATGGTCTGGATCCCGCCGCAAACCACGCTGCTCGGCAGCGATGCGCATTACGTCGAGGAAGGCCCGACCCGCGAGGTCACCGTCGACGGCTTCTGGATGCAACCTCATCAGGTGACCAACGCCCAGTTCACCGAATTCGTCGACGCCACGGGCTACCTCACCGTCGCCGAACGCCAGCTCAACCCCGCGGACTACCCCGACGCACCTAGGGAGAATCTGCAACCCGGATCGATGGTGTTCCACCGCACGCCGGGACCCGTCGACCTGCGTCACCTCAACCAGTGGTGGACGTGGACACTGGGCTCCTGCTGGAACCATCCGCGTGGGCCGCGGTCCTCGCTCCGCGGACGGGACGACCATCCCGTCGTCCACATTGCGTTCGAAGATGCTGCGGCATATGCCAATTGGGCCGAGCTCGAGTTGCCGACCGAAGCACAGTGGGAGGTCGCGGCCCGCGGCGGGCTACGGGCCGCCGCCTATGTCTGGGGCGACGAACCCGAGCGAGCAGACCAGCGGCTCGCCAACTATTGGCACGGCGAGTTCCCGTATCTACCCGACACCGGATACGGCCAGGCCAGCCCGGTCGGCAGTTTTCCCGCCAACAATTACGGGCTGTCCGACATGGCGGGCAACGTCTGGGAGTGGACCACCGACTGGTGGGCCGACGATCGGGCGATCGAATCATGCTGCGCCGCCGACAGTTATGACCCGAATCAACCGCAGTTCCACATCGGCCGCAAGGTCATCAAGGGTGGCTCGTTCCTATGCGCCGATAGCTACTGCCTGCGCTACCGCCCGGCGGCCCGGCGTCCACAGATGGTCGACACCGGAATGAGCCACATCGGGTTCCGCTGCATCAAGCGATGAGTTTCGGGCGCCTGGCCCCACAAAAGCAGTCGCAGACCGGAGATTCCTGACAGGATCGATCACTGTGGCCATGGAGCAGAAGTTTACCGCGACGCAGAAGCGTGCACTCGCCGTCGCCACCGTCATCGCGCTTGCCTTCGGCGCGTACTTCCTTCGTGACTACTTCATCCTCATCGTGGTGGCCGCGGTCGGCGCCTACTTGTTCAATCCACTCTTCGATCGGCTCCAAAAGCGGTTCAGCAAGGGCCTTTCCGTCGCGTTGACATTGCTCGCCGCGCTCGCCGCCGTGATCATCCCGATCAGCCTTGTGGTGCTGCTGGCCGTGGTGCAGATCAGCGCCATGATCCGCAGCGTGTCGGACTGGATATCGCACACCGACCTGAGTTCGCTCGGCGATCGTGGGCTGAAACTCGTCAACGACCTCATAGACAAGGTGCCGTTCCTGCACGGGGTCGACGTGACTCAGCAGGGGCTACAAGAACGGATGAGCACGTTCGCCCAGAAGGGCGGCGAGTACCTGTTGCACTTCCTGCAGGGCACGGCCGGCGGGCTGTTCGGCGCAATTACCGGGGGGATCCTGTTCCTCTACGTGTTCATCTCGCTGCTCAACAACCGCGAACGCGTGCAGACGCTGATCCGTCAGCTCAACCCGCTCGGCGAGGATGCGACCGACCTGTACCTGGAGAAGATGGGCGCGATGGTCCGCGGCACCGTGCGCGGACAGTTCGTCATCGCGTTGGCCCAAGGCTTCGCGGGTGCCGCTTCGATCTACGTGGCCGGATTCCACGAAGGTTTCTTTGCCTTCGCCATCCTCTTGAGCGCACTCTCAGTGATCCCGCTGGGCGGAGGGATCGTGAGCATCCCGTTCGGCATCGGCATGATCTTGGTGGGCAACGTGTTCGGAGGCGTCTTCGTCATCGCATGGCACCTCATCGTGGTGACCAACATCGACAACTTCCTGCGCCCAATCCTCGTTCCCCGAGCGGCGCGGCTGGACTCCGCGCTGATGCTGCTGGCGGTCTTCGCGGGCATCAGCATGTTCGGCTTCTGGGGCATCGTCATCGGCCCGGTGCTGATGATCGTCATCGTCACCACCGTCAGCGTCTATCTCCTTGTCTACAAAGGAGTTCCACTCGACGACCCAGCTGACGACGAGCCCAAGAAACCGGGCAGGTTGCGGGTGCTGCTCGCCAAGGTTCGCGGAGCAAAGCCCGAACCCGCGCCTGCTAAGCCTTCAGCCGCTCCGTGAGGAACGCCACCACCCGCTTGCGCGCCTCGTAGGCAGGATGGCCCTCCACTTCTCGGACCTCCAGAGTCAGCACCGAGTGCGCCATCCGGCCGAAACCGTGTTCATTGCCTGGCTTCGAGTTGAGTTCTATGACCTCGAACGCGTCGCCAAGCCGGCTCTTGAGCGTCGCGAAGCGCTCGCTCGGAACCATCCGATCCTCGCTGAAGCGCAGGCCGATCGCGCACAAGCCCTCCTCCGCGACGCGCCGCTCGACGACCTGCAGTTCTGCCTCGGACAGCCCGGGATCGCGCTTCTGCTTCGCCGTCAGCCCGATGGGCAACGACGGCTGGCTCAGTACCGGGGCCAACACGCTGTCGTCCACGGCCGCGGCAAGCGCGAAGCCTCCGCTCCAGCACTCCCCGATCACCCCGACGCCCTTCCCCGGCGTGCGTTCGTTGAGGTCACGCGCCAGCGCACGCAGGTAATGCGCGACGGGCCGATCCGCGTTCGTCGCGAACGCCGCGAATTCCTTTGTCACACAACCCCGTATCATCACGGGGACCGCGCCCGGGCGGACTCCCGGCGCACCTGGGGTGCCGTAGAGCGACGGAGCTGCGACGGTGAATCCGTTGTCCACCAGATGATTACCGAGCGCAAGCACACCCGGATGCAGTCCGGGCATCTCGGGAATCAGCACCACTCCGGGACCTTCGCCCTTGCGGTACACGTCGTGGGTATACCCCGCGGCGGTGAACGGCGAGGCCGTCCAGCCGGTCAGATCGGCTTCCGGAGCCGCCCCGGCCGCGACATCAGACTTACGTTCCGGCATCGACACTCCTACCTGACGGGCAAGGGCGGCTGCGTCTGCGTCGCCGCCGCAAGCGTACGGTACTCGTCGGTACCCGCGGCGCCGGTTATCGCGATTTGCGCCTGTCCGACGGCTGCCGGAAGCCGGGTGGTCCACACCGGGTAGCGGTGCTCGCCCGCGGGATCGCCGCCTTCGTAGACGATCCACCTCACTCCGTCGACGTCCCGCGCACCCGTTGGCACCAAGCTGGTGTCGAGCGACTGCACCAGCTTCTCCTCGTCAGCGTTGCTTTGGGTCAGGCCGAGGAACATTCCCGTCGGTGCGAGGTAGCCCACCCGCGTCATCACCGCGCGCGCCGGCTGCCCAGCCGCGTCGGTTCGCCCACCTTCGATGCTGCCGCGCCCGCCCGAGTTGGCGTGCCAGCCGTCGGGCAGCTTGGGCACCCGGATGGGGAACTTCAGCGCATCGGCGTCGGCTTGCAGTGCAGCGGGCGCGTCGTACTGCGGCGCAGGCCCCTGACCAGGCCCGCTCGGCGCAAACGAGCACATGCCGAGCATCCCTGCAAGCACGACGCAGGCCACCACCAGGGGCGCCATCGACCAGAACATGTCGCGGCCGTCCTGGAGCAGCCGCGACTTCGCGGCTCTCGGCACCGGAACGACTTGCTCGGTGTGCTCACGTCCTTGGGTCGGCTGCGGTGGGACGGTCACGGTTGCCAGTATCCCAGGTCCCAAAGTCGGAACCGCTAATGGGAGAATCCACGGCATGACGCCGCGACGCGAAGCCCCGGACCGCAACCTGGCCCTCGAGTTGGTGCGCGTCACCGAAGCGGGCGCAATGGCAGCAGGCCGTTGGGTCGGCCGAGGCGACAAGGAGGGCGGCGACGGCGCGGCGGTGGACGCCATGCGCGAACTCGTCAACTCCGTCTCCATGCGCGGGGTAGTGGTCATCGGCGAGGGCGAGAAGGACAACGCGCCCATGCTCTACAACGGCGAAGCGGTCGGAAACGGCGACGGCCCGGACTGCGACTTCGCTGTCGACCCGGTGGACGGCACCACACTGATGAGCAAGGGCATGCCCAACGCCATCTCGGTGCTCGCCGTGGCCGAACGCGGCGCGATGTTCGACCCGTCGGCGGTGTTCTACATGAACAAGATCGCAGTCGGTCCTGACGCCGTCGACGTCATCGACATCACCGCACCGATCGGCGAGAACATCCGCCGGGTCGCCAAGGTCCGCAATTCCTCGGTCGCCGACATCACGGTGTGCGTGTTGGACCGGCCGAGGCACATCCAACTCATGGAGGACGTGCGGGAGGCCGGTGCACGCATCCGATTGATTTCCGACGGCGACGTGGCGGGCGCCATCGCGGCGTGCCGCCCCGGTTCCGGTACCGACATGTTGGCAGGCATCGGCGGCACTCCAGAGGGCATCATCACCGCCGCGGCGATCCGATGTATGGGCGGCGCCATCCAGGCCGTGCTGGCCCCCACCGACGACGCCGAGCGGCAGAAGGCCATCGATGCCGGCCACGACCTCGACCGAGTGCTGACGACCGAGGACCTGGTGTCCGGGGAGAACGTCTTCTTCTCGGCAACCGGAGTCACCGACGGTGACCTGCTTCAGGGCGTCCGCTACTTCGGTGGCGGCTGCACCACCCAATCGATTGTGATGCGTAGCAAGTCCGGCACCGTCCGAATGATCGAGGCCTACCACCGGCTGTCGAAGCTGAACGAGTACTCCGCAGTCGACTTCACCGGCGACAAGACCGCCGCGTATCCCCTTCCTTAGCAGTCTCTTTCGCACAATATCCGCATCACCTCAACCAAACCAACGAACAGGGAGCAGATGGCCGCCGACAGCGCAGTCGAAGGTGAGTACCGAATCGAGCACGACACCATGGGCGAGGTTCGGGTGCCCAAGAACGCGCTGTGGCGCGCCCAGACCCAACGTGCGGTGGAGAACTTCCCGATCTCATTCCGGCCGTTGGAGCGCACCCAGATCCGCGCGCTCGGTCTGCTGAAGGGCGCTTGCGCGCAGGTGAACAAGGACCTGGGCTTGCTCGCTGCGGAAAAGGCGGACGCCATCATCGCGGCGGCAGGCGAGATCGCCGACGGTCTGCACGACGACCAGTTCCCCATCGACGTCTTCCAGACGGGGTCGGGCACCAGCTCGAACATGAACGCCAACGAGGTGATCGCGTCCATCGCCGGGGCCAACGGCGTCAACGTGCATCCGAACGACGACGTGAACATGTCGCAGAGCTCCAACGACACCTTCCCGACCGCCACGCACATCGCGGCGACGGAAGCCGCTGTGCGCCACCTGATTCCCGCGCTTGAGGTGTTGCACGAGTCGCTGGGGAACAAGGCGCGGCAGTGGCGCACGGTGGTCAAGTCCGGCCGCACGCACCTGATGGACGCGGTGCCCGTCACGCTCGGTCAGGAGTTCGGCGGGTACGCCCGTCAGATCGAGGCAGGCATCGAACGGGTGAAGGCGACGCTGCCCAGGCTCGGCGAACTGGCCATCGGCGGAACGGCTGTCGGCACCGGACTCAATGCGCCCGACGGGTTTGGCGCGAAGGTGGTCCTGGTGCTGGTCGAAGAAACCGGAATCGCCGAATTGCGTACGGCGACCAACTCGTTCGAGGCGCAAGCCGCCCGCGACGGGCTCGTCGAGGCGTCCGGTGCACTCAAGACCATCGCGGTGTCGCTGACCAAGATCGCCAACGACGTCCGCTGGATGGGGTCGGGCCCGTTGACCGGGTTGGGCGAGCTGCAGCTGCCAGATCTTCAGCCGGGCAGTTCAATCATGCCGGGCAAGGTGAATCCCGTGCTGCCGGAGGCTGTTACGCAGGTCGCGGCTCAGGTCATCGGCAACGACGCCGCGGTCACCGTCGGCGGGCTGTCCGGGGCCTTCGAACTGAACGTCTACATCCCGATGATGGCGCGCAACGTGCTCGAGTCGTTCACACTGCTGGCCAACGTGTCGAAGTTGTTCGCGGCCAAGTGCATCGACGGACTGATCGCCAACGAGGCACACCTCCGCGACCTGGCCGAGTCGTCGCCGTCGATCGTGACGCCGCTCAACTCGGCGATCGGTTACGAGGAGGCCGCCAAGGTCGCCAAGGAAGCGCTCAAGGAGCGCAAGACGATTCGGCAGACCGTCATCGATCGCGGGTTGATCGGCGACAAGCTGTCGGAGGAGGAGCTCGACAAGCGCCTCGACGTCTTGAAGATGGCCAAGGTCAAGGATGGCGACTGACCCTCCCCGCGAGCAGTCGCAAATGTGCGCGACACGCCGGTTGTTCGGGCACACTTGCATCTGCTCGGCGGAGAAGGCGCCGTGACGTTCACGCTCGACGACGAAATTCGGGTTGGTGTGACGCACCTGCTGACCAGCTACCAGTACCTGGCCGACACCGGCAAGGTCGAACGGCTCGCGCAGCTGTTCGCGCCCGACGGGGTGCTGGAGATCGGGGCCGAGAAGTTCGCAGGCCCGGATGAGGTGCTCGGGCTATTCACCCGTACCAGTGGGCAATTCGTCGACGCCGACTTCCTGCCGGCGCGCCATCACCTGAGCTCGATCTATGTCGAACCCCAGCCCGACGGCAGCGCGAAGACGTACGCGTGCTTCCAGTTCATCGGCACCCGGGGGCTCGACCACTGGGGCACCTACCGGGACGTCGCCGTCGCAGGCGAGGACGACAGCTGGCGATTTAAGCACCGCCGGGTGATCACGGAGGGGTTTGCGCCGGGGTCGCGGCTGGCTCCGCCGCCAACCACCTGATCCCCGGCCAAGCCGTCAGGCTGTGCACTACCAGGCTGAGCGTCACGACCACCGCAACCACTTGCCCGATCAGGGGCGCCTGCTCGAGCTCACCCCGCTGCACCATCAGCACGCCGAGCACCAATGTCCCGATGCCGCGCGGCCCGAACCAGCCGATGAAAAGCCTGCTGCGGGTGGGCATCTCACTGCGTAGCAGTGCTACGCCCACGGCTACGATGCGCACGGCGAACAGCGCCACCACGGCGAAGACCACCACGCGCCAGGTTGCATCGCGCCAGCCGACGATGACCGCGTAGCTACCGAACATCGCGAACACCATCAACTCCAGGAGCTGACCGGCCGCGTCGGATACCTGCGTGTCCGGCCGAACATCGCAGCGCTTGGCAACGAACGCGAAGGCGAGGCCACCGGCGAACGCGGCGACGAAGCCGCTGCCATGCAGCCCCTCACCCACTTGGAAGCAGACCAATGCGACGGCGAGGGTGGCAAGTTGCGCCCACGTCCCGCTCATCCACTCCCGCTTCTTGGACCGCGCGATCACCAGGCCGCCGAGCGCGCCGATAGCGAGTCCCATGCCGACCGACACCACCTCGGTGCGCACCAGGAATAAGGTCCAGCGGCCGGTATCGGGCTCGGCCTGCTCGGAGGCCAACGCCAGTGCCGCGAGCATGGCTGCCAGCGCGAATCCGTCGTAGAAGCCGCTCTCGGTCGACATGGCGTGGCGGACCTGCTCGGGGATGCGCTTGTCCTCGAGTAGGGCGTCGATGAGCGCCACCTCGGTGGGGGCCACGATGGCGGCCAGGCAGACCGCCTCCCACAGCGGCATGATCGGCAGGACCAGCACTGCAGTCAACGTGCCCAGCGCCAGCGCCAGCGGGATGCCGATTACCAGCAGCCGGAACGTGACCTCGCGCCGGCGCACCACCGTCGACAGATCTAGTTCAGCCGCCTGGTTGAACAGGATCACCGTCAGTGCCAACTGCGCGACGACGGTGAAGCTCTCGGCGTCCGTACCCACGTCGATGATCCCGAAACCGTACGGCCCCAACGCCATTCCGAACAGCACGAAGATCAGGGCAGGCGCAAGGTACCAGCGTTTGACCAGACCGGACACCACGGCATAGCACAACACCAGAATCGTTAGGACGAACGCGGTGTTGGAGTGCATCGCGCCGTCAGGCGCCGTTGTTCACGCCGCCGGAGTTCGCCCCCGGAATGTCGGTGATCGGGATGTTCGGCATCGGCGCGGGCGACGGCGTGTTCGGCAGCGACGGGATCTCGCCCGGCGGGATGTCAACGAGTCCGTTGACAGGTGGGCCGTTGTCGCGGCTGCCATAACTAGTGCCCGGCTCGCGCGGTCCGACCATCTGCGACACCGTCACCATGTGGTAGCCGTTGGCCTTCAGCACAGGGATGAACTGTTCGATCAGATCGACTGTCGACGAATAGGTGTCGTGGAAAAGCACCACCGAGTTGGGCTTGATCTGCGACATGAGCATGTACCGGGTCGCGTTGGTATTGGCGTCGTTGGCCCAGTCGAAGGGGATGACGTCCCAGTTGATGTCAGCCAGCCCTTGCTTCATCGCCTCCGCCAGGACCGCGTCGTTGACCAGCCCGCCCGCGGTGCGCACCAGCTTCGGTCGCTGGCCGGTCGCCGCCTCGATGGCATCGCCGGCCTTGCTGAACTGCGCGGGGATGTCCTCGGGCGGGATGGCCGTCATGTTGGGGTGCTCCCAAGTGTGCTGGCCCAATTCCATGCCGGCGTCGACGACGCGCTTAGCCCCTTCGGGATTGGCCGCCACCTTGTTGCCGATCTCGAAGAACGTCGCCTTGGCGTCGTTGTCCTTGAGGATCTTCAGCAGCCGATCGGTGTAGGGGCTGGGCCCGTCGTCAAACGTCAGCGCGATGCACTTGTATTTCGAGCAGTCGACCTCGTCGGCCTTGGCCACACGCCCCGTCCAGCTGCCGATCACAACGATGGCCACGCCCGCGCACACACCGATGACGGTGCGCCAGTAGGCCCAAGCCAGCGTGTCAGGGCGTTTGCGCACGCAGGCAGCCTACCGACTTGCGATTTGTGCATGTTGGGAAGCGGTCGGCGCGACCCAGCGTGCACGAATCACGGGAGCTCAGGGCAGGGCGCCCGGGCTGAATTCCTCGAGCATCTCGGTGACCAGCGCCGCAATCGGCGAACGCTCACTGCGCAGCAGCGTGATGTGAGCGAACAGCGGATGACCCTTGAGCTTCTCGATGACGGCGGCGACACCGTCGTGGCGACCGACGCGAAGGTTGTCCCGCTGGGCGACGTCGTGCGTGAGCACCACACGCGATCCAGCGCCCAACCGGGACAGCACCGTCAGCAGCACGTTGCGTTCCAACGACTGCGCCTCGTCGACGATGACGAACGAATCGTGCAACGAGCGGCCACGGATGTGCGTGAGGGGCAGCACTTCGAGCATGCCGCGGGATAGCACCTCTTCGAGCACGGCGGGACTGGCGAGGCCTTCCAAGGTGTCGAAGACGGCCTGGGCCCACGGCCCCATCTTCTCGCTCTCGCTGCCGGGCAGATAGCCGAGGTCCTGACCTCCGACGGCGTAGAGCGGACGGAAGACGACGACCTTGCGCTGGGTGCGACGTTCGAGCACGGCCTCGAGACCCGCGCACAGCGCCAGCGCCGACTTGCCAGTACCTGCCTTGCCGCCGAGCGAGACGATGCCGACCGACTCGTCGAGCAGCAGATCGAGTGCGACCCGCTGCTCGGCGGATCGCCCGCGCAGACCGAACACTTCGCGATCCCCGCGGACCAGTTGCACCTTCTTCTCCGCGTTGACGCGACCCAGTGCGTGAGAGTTGCCGCCCAACAGCCGAATACCCGTGTGGCAGGGCATGTCCCGCGCTTCGGCGAAGTCGATCTCGCCGTCCTCGTACAGCCGGTCGATCTCCGCTGCCGACAACTCGAGCTCGTCCATTCCGGTCCAGCCGGACGTGACCACGTCCTGCGCGTGGTATTCGTCGGCGACCAAGCCGACCGCACCGGCCTTGACCCGCAACGGAATGTCCTTGCTTACCAGCGTCACCCGCTTGCCCTCGGCAGCGAGGTTGGCCGCGCAGGTGAGGATGCGCGCATCATTGGTGTCGGTACGGAACCCTGCGGGCAAGACTGTGGGATCGCTGTGATTGAGCTCGACCTGCAACGTACCGCCCTGGGTACCAACGGGAATGGGCTCATCCAGGCGTCCATGCTCGATCCGGAGATCGTCGAGCATCCGCAAGGCTTGGCGGGCGAACCATCCGAGTTCGTGATGGTGTCGTTTCGCCTCCAACTCGCTGATGACCACCAATGGAACGATGACTTCGTGTTCGGCGAACCGGGTGCATGCCCAGGGATCGGACAGCAGCACGGAGGTGTCGAGCACATAGGTCCGAACGGACGAATTAGTCACGTGGCGCTCCTAGGCCCGTGCGGCACCGCACGAACTCCCTCGGCGGAATACCGCGGTACCAGGACCGGGGCCGGCCCCTCTTCGTCGAAACGACGGGTACCGCCCGGATAGCAGAGCATGTCGGCCATCGAAACCGACGCTACCCTCGCCGCGGCGGGTGCGCTGTCCGGCGCGCCGTGACCGGAATGTGACTACTGGATGACGAACTGGCGCAGGGCTGATTCGTCAGCCAGCCCCCACGCCGAGATCCGGTCGGAGATCACCTTCTTCAGCGCTGCGTCATCGAAGATGCCCGCAGCGGCGACCGCGGCCAGCTTGTCCTTGTACGCGTCGATGTCGCCGCCGACGGGCTCGATCTGGGCGGCTCGTTTGGCGATCGCCGCGACGGCCTCGTCGCGCTGGGTCGACACGCAGTGCGCGACGAGGTTGGAGAAGAACTCCTCGTGCCGCTCCTCGTCCTTGGCGATCCGACCGACCAGCGCCTTGAGCGTGGGCTCGTCGATCTGCGCTTCGAGATTGCGACAGAACACTGCGTGCGCACGCTCGAACATGGCCATGAACGCCAGCGTCTCGAGTTGGCTGTAGCTGTCGGCGCGGTAGCCCTTCATCACGTGCTCGACGCGGACGTCCTCGTTGGCAGCGGGATCGATCTCGCGCGTGACCACCAGGTAGTTGCGCAACGCCACCGCGTGTAGGTGCTCTTCGGCGGTCCAGCGGCCCAGCCAGCGGCCCCACTTGTCCTCGAGGATGAAGTGCTCGACGAGTTCGCGGTGATATCCGGCGAGGTTGTCCTTGGTGATCAGCAGGATCTCGAGCGCGTCGGTGACGGGTCTCGGCAACGTCATCTGCGACGGATCCCAGTCCTTGCCGCCGAGGAAGGCGAAGTTCTCGCCCTTGTCGAACGGCACGTAGTCGTGGGCGTACCAAAGCTGCTCGGACTGCAGGTGGCGGTCCAGGTTCTGCGCGACGACCGGCTCGAGTTCGAGCGTCAGCGCATTGGCTACCGGCTTTTCGGTCATAAAAGTAACTGTAACCCGAAGACACATGTTTCTCGAAATCCGGTGTCGCGTGTCGGGCCGGGTCAATGATTGACGATCGCGGCCAGCTCTTCGAGCACCACCTCGGAGAGCTCGTGGAAGGAGCGCTGCTCGCCATCGGCAATCCAGTGGATGAACGCGACGCCGAACACCATGACGGCCGCCCTGGCCGCGACGTCGGCCGTCAGGTCATCGACACCCCTGGCCCGAAACGCGTCGGCAAGCCGGCCGCCGAGGCTGGTGAGCTTGTGCGCCTCCCGCTCCTGCAGCGCAGGGTTCTTGTCGATGACCGATTGCCGGGTACGCGAGTGCGGCCGACGCTCGTCGGGGAAGTAGGCCGACGCGGACCGCAGCACGCTGACGACGAGTTCCATCGGCGATGCCCCCGACGGCGCCTCGTCGACGCCGGCGAGGAATGCGTCGGTGAGCAGCTGCTGTCCGTGAAACAGCACCTCTCGCTTGTCGCTGAAGTGGCGGAAGAACGTGCGTTCGGTGAGGCCGACGGCATGGGCGATCTCCGTGGCCGTCGTCTGCTCATAGCCACGGGCCGCAAACAGTTCGAGTGCGGCCTGTTGCAGCCGCTCCGGCGCACCGGGTTGCCACCGCACCATGCGACGAGTGTAGTGATGACAGGGACTGACTTCGCGAGTATGGTCATGTCAGTAACTGACTTCACTACTTTGGGAGCTCACCTCATGCACGTTTTCGTCACCGGAGCCTCGGGCTGGATCGGCACCGCCGTCGTCGACGATCTACTCGCCTCCGGTCACCAGGTCACCGGACTCGCCCGTTCGGACGCATCGGCCGAGGCCCTGGAGGCCAAGGGGGTGCGGGTGCTGCGCGGCGACCTCGACGACCTCGACGCCATTCGCACCGGCGTGGAAGGCACCGAGGGCACCATCCACCTCGCGAACAAACACGACTGGTCGAACATGGCCGCCTCCAACGCCGCCGAACGGGCAGCGGTGCAGACCATCGGCGACACACTCGTCGGCACCAACCGACCGTTTCTGCTCGCGTCGGGGGTGGCTGGGCTCGCCAATGGCCAACTCGCCACCGAGGACGACGCCTCGCCGTTCCACGGACCCGATTCGATGCGCGGCGGCAGCGAGAACCTCGCGTTGGAGTTCGCCGACCGCGGCGTCAGGTCGATCAGCCTGCGCTTCGCCCCGACCGTGCACGGCACCCGCGACCACGGCTTCATCGCCGTGCTGAGCCAAATCGCCCGCGACAAGGGCGTGGCCGGCTATCCGGGCGACGGCAGCAACCGCTGGCCCGCCGTGCACGTCGCCGACGCCGCCCGCATGACCGTCCTTGGCCTCGAGCAGGCACCCGCAGGCACCCGCCTGCACGCCGTCGCCGAGGAAGGCGTGCCCACCCGCGCGATCGCGGAGGCGATCGGCCGGGCGTTCGACCTGCCCGTCGCCTCCATTCCGGCCGACCAGGTCATCGAGCACTTCGGCTGGATCGGAGGGTTCTTCGGGGCGGACGCCGCGACGAGCAGCGCCGCGACGCGGGAACTCCTGGGCTGGACGCCCGCCGGCCCGACCCTCGTCGACGACATCGACGCGGGCGCCTACGCCGTCTGAGCTAGAGCGTCAGGCCGGGGTACAACGGGTTGGCGTTCAAGAGTTCGGCCGCTGCTGCGTGCACACGCTCGGCGGTTCCGTCGGCCAGCGTGTACTTGGCCTTCGATGAGCCTTGGGGCTCGGTGTTCTTCAGCACCTCGACGACGAGCTCGGCCACCCGGTCGAAGTCGTCGGGACCGAAGCCGCGCGTCGTCAACGCAGGCGTGCCGAACCGGATGCCACTGGAGTACCAGGCCCCGTTGGGGTCGTTCGGGATCGAGTTGCGGTTGGTGACGACGCCGGCGTCCAGCAGTGCGGACTCAGCCTGGCGGCCCGTCACGCCGAAGGACTGGACGTCGAGCAGCACGATGTGGTTGTCGGTGCCACCGGTGACGAGCCGGGCCCCACGCTTGAGGAAGCCTTCGGCCAGCGCCTTGGCATTGTCGGCGACGCGCTGGGCGTAGTCGCGGAACGCGGGCTGCCGCGCCTCCGCCAGAGCCACGGCCTTCGCGGCCATCACATGGGACAGCGGGCCACCAAGCACCATCGGGCAGCCCTTGTCGACGGCCGCGGAGTACTCCTCGGTGGCCAGCACCAGGCCGCCACGCGGGCCGCGCAGCGACTTGTGCGTCGTGGTCGTCGTGACATGGGCGTGCGGCACCGGGTCCTCGTCGCCGGTGAACACCTTGCCCGCGACCAGGCCGGCGAAGTGCGCCATGTCGACCATCAACGTGGCACCGACCTCGTCGGCGATCTCGCGCATCTTGGCGAAGTTCACCCGGCGCGGATAGGCCGAATAGCCGGCCACCAGAACAAGCGGCTTGAACTCGCGTACGGCCGCGGCGACGGCCGCGTAGTCGAGCAGCCCGGTCTCCGGATCGGTGCCGTAGCTGCCGTGGTGGAACATCTTGCCCGAGATATTGGGCCGGAATCCGTGCGTCAGGTGGCCGCCGGTGTCCAGGGACATGCCCATTAGCCGCTGATTTCCGAGCTTGTGGCGCAGCTTCTCCCAATCGGCCTCCGACAGGTCGTTGACGTTCTTGGCGCCGAGCTCAGCCAGCTCGGGAGCCTCGACGCGGGTGGCCAGGATCGCCCAGTAGGCGACGAGGTTCGCGTCGATGCCGGAGTGCGGCTGCGCGTAGGCGTACGGCGCACCGAACAGTTCGCGGGCGTGCTCTGCGGCCAGCGCTTCGACGGTGTCGACGTTCTGGCAGGCGGCGTAGAAACGGTGCCCGATGGTGCCCTCGGCGTATTTGTCCGAGAACCAGGTGCCCATGGTCAGCAGCACGGCCGGCGACGCGTAGTTCTCGCTGGCGATCAGCTTGAGCGAATCACGCTGATCGGCAAGCTCTTTGCGCGTGGCGGCGGCGATCCGAGGTTCGACGGACTCGATGACCTGCAGCGCGGCCTGGTACGCGGCGCTGGCGGTGTGGGCGTATTCGGCGCCAGGAGCGGCAGAGGACGTCACGGTGGAGTCTGCGGTCATGCCTCCAGGGTAATCGCGTCGTCACGGCCGGTTGCCGAAGGCACCCAGCTAGATCGCACCCGGCCCGCCGAAATCAGGCCCGCAGGCTCGAAGGGATCAGCGGCTCGTCGAGCAACCGGCCGAATCGCTCCGTCAGCGTCACCTCCGCCGGTCGCGCGTCCAGCCAACCGCGCAACAACCGGTAGCCCTCCACGTAGGTGCTGGTGTACGCGCGCCACAGCGGCGACGAAAGGAATCGCAGCGACTGACGGGCGCGGGCCTCCGTGGTCAGCAACCAGCGCTGCAAGAACGCGGCGACGTCGTCGACGTCGCAGTGTTCGTCGTGCAGCATCAGGGCCGCATCCTGACGCACGTCGGCCAACGTTGCGGAGGCTTCCGAGATGGCCTGTGCACGTTCGCCGTCGAAGCGCAGCCCGAGGTCGGCGTAGATCTCGGACGCCCACGCTCCCCATTCGGGTCCGATCGCGGCGTGCAGCGCCAGGTCGGCAAGCCCCTCGGCCATCAGGCACTGCGGGGTGTTGACGAGGAAGATCGTCTGCTCGGACTGGCCGTCGCGCGCGACGAGACCCGCTTCCTTTCGGCAGTGTTCGGTGTGGTGGCCCGGGTAGGACTCGTGGGCAACCAGTCGCGGGAGGTTCGACATCTGCTGCTTGAGGTCGGCGTTGACGGCGACGGTCGAGCGGTAGTCACCCTGGTAGTAGTTGAAGCCCGACCACGGCTTGTCCGAGACGATCTCGTAGACGATGGTCTCGGCTTCCGGCAGCGGGTACTCCGCGCGGACGCGATCGCGCAAGGCGCTGGAGAACGCGTGGATGCACTCCTCGAGGCGCTCTGGCGGAATCTCCTCACTCGTCCGGTGAGTTTGTAGCCGATCGGACAGTGCGCCGCTTCCGCTCAGCGCTACGTCGAGCTTGCGGTGCGCCTCGCGATACTTCTCGGGATCGCCCTTGACGATGTCGACGTCGAAGTACTCCCGGACCTCCTCGACGAAGCCGACGTCCTCGCCTGCGAACTTGCGGCCGGCACACGCCAGTGCCTTCAGATGGGCGGCGAGGTAGTCGCCGCGTTGCGCTTCGAGCCCCTCGGCCTGCGGAACCGCAGCGAGCAGTCGTTGGGCCTGACGAGCGAGGTCTGCCGGGTCCGGAGTCGGCTCGGACTCGACGGTGCGGCGCAACTCGGGGTCGCCAGTGAACGAGTCGACGTAACCCTCCTCGACCCGGTCGAACCTGAGTCCGAGCAAGAGGTACTCACGAATCAGAGTGGTCGCGTCCATGGCTTTAGACATACCCGAGTCCATGTCCACAACCGTAAGTGCAACACTGGGCGCATGGCGCGGACGAGCGAGCCGAGTCCATACGTCGAGTTCGACCGCAGCCAGTGGCGCTCGTTGCGAATGTCGACTCCATTGAAGCTCACCGAGCGTGAACTGCTCGGACTACGAGGCCTCGGCGAACAGGTCGACCTGCTCGAGGTCGAAGAGGTCTACCTGCCGCTGGCCCGGCTCATCCACCTTCAGGTCGCTGCGCGGCAACGCCTCTTCGCGACGACGGCGGAGTTCCTCGGCGAGCCGGTGCAGAATCCCGACCGCCCGGTGCCGTTCGTGATCGGCGTCGCCGGAAGTGTCGCCGTCGGCAAGTCCACCACGGCCCGCGTGCTCCAGGCGCTACTCGCCCGCTGGGAGCACCACCCGCGGGTCGACCTGGTCACCACCGACGGATTCCTATACCCGAATGCCGAACTGTCCCGGCGAAACATCATGCACCGCAAGGGTTTTCCCGACAGCTACGACCGGCGCGCGCTCATGCGATTCGTCACCGCGGTGAAGTCCGGCGCCGACTACGTGTGCGCCCCCGTCTACTCCCACCTGCTCTACGACATCGTGCCTGGCGAGAAGACCGTGCTCCGCCATCCGGACATCCTGATCCTCGAGGGCCTGAACGTGTTGCAGACCGGACCCGCGCTGATGGTCTCGGATCTCTTCGACTTCTCCGTCTACGTCGACGCACGCATCGAGGACATCGAGGGTTGGTACGTGTCGCGCTTCCTCGCGATGCGCGCGGGCGCCTTCGCAGATCCGCAGTCGCACTTCCACCACTACTCCACGCTGACCGACGAGCAGGCCGTCTTCGCCGCCCGGGACATCTGGCATTCCATCAACCGCCCCAACCTGATCGAGAACATTCTCCCGACCAGGCCGAGGGCGACGTTGGTGCTA
This sequence comes from Mycobacterium sp. RTGN4, assembly GCF_033804635.1. Taxonomy (NCBI): domain Bacteria; kingdom Bacillati; phylum Actinomycetota; class Actinomycetes; order Mycobacteriales; family Mycobacteriaceae; genus Mycobacterium; species Mycobacterium sp. RTGN4. The sequence continues at coordinate 60,257 of NZ_JAPZLB010000020.1, forward strand.
CGCAAGGACGCCGACCACGCGATCAACAGGCTTCGCTTGCGCAAGCTCTAACCCGTGATGGGTTAGGCCCGCTTCAGCCGGCGCAATCCCTGGTACTGAAGTTCGGCCATCACCAGCGTGAAGACGCCACTGCCCAAAGTCAGCACGATGCCCGTGGTGGTCAGCGGCATGACACCCGCGAGCACGAAGACCACCGCAAGCGCGGTATAGACGAGGTTGCCGACAACCAGGATCATGCCCAACCTGCGAACGCGCTGCTTCAGCGACAGGCCGTACACCGCGACGCCGTAGGCGATGAAGAAGGCGCCGATCGAATACTCGAATGCTGTTGTGGTGCCGGACAGCTCGGCCATTCGAGGCGCGAGCGGGATTCCCACGATGCCCATGAGTCCGCTGAGCACGGCGTCGAGGCGAATCGCGAACCGTAGGAACGAGTCCTTTGCGGCGGTGGCGGGAGCGGTGATGGCGGTCATGAATCTTTCCTTCCTGGTTGGGTTTTCGAGCGACTACGTAGGCCGGTGCGCGCCGCACACCCGTAACCTCTTGCGGGCGGGCGGCCACGCACCGGTTCGGAGGGAGTCACGCCAGCCGGCGCACTCCGTAGTACTGGGCGGCGGCACACCCGAGCGTGGCCGCGACGGTCGCGAGCATCATGGCCACGCCCGCCCCGCTGAGCGGCAGCAGCCCCAGCACGAGGACCGCGACGGCGACGACCGCGAAGACCACGTTCGCCACCACGACGCCCACGCCGATCTTGCGGATGGCCGGCGCGGCTGCGAGCCCGTACAGCGCAACGCCATAGAAGACCAGCGCGGCGCCTGCGATCCATTCGGATACCGAAGAAAGCCCGGAGAGCCGGGACAGCGGATCGGCCGCGAAGGCAATGAGCAAACCGGTGCCCGCGCACAACGTCGCGTCGGTGCGCATCGCAAAGCGCAGCAGGGAATCCGAACTGTCGGACAGCGGTCGGGTGGTGATGGTGGCGGTCATCTGGATCTCCTCAGCGTTGAGGTGACTTTCGGGACACCTCGAACACTGCTAGGAAGCCGCTGCCAGCTCGACACAGAACGCTGCCAATTACTGCCAGCCGCAGGTCACGCGGGTCAAGACGACGCAGGCACCGGAGTCCCGCGCAGATCGGCTGCGATGACGCGCGCTGCCGCGTTCTGCCAGTTGTGTAGGGAGCGCTGCGGCACTTCGGTGACGAACCACTGCCACGCCTGGCGAGCGACCGGATCAAGCCCGGCGGCGGTGGCGTTCTGCGCGTAGGCCCGCACACCGACGACGTACGGGAAGTACAGCGAGTTGTAGTACCGCCACTGTTCGGTGGTGCCGAAGTCACCGCCGTCGCGGGGCTTGAGCGCGGCGATCCGGTCGGCCAGTAGCGCCTTGAGTTCGTTGGCGCGCTCGAGCGGTTGATCGGGTGCGTCGCGCGAGGCTAGCCGCGCGTCGATGGCCGGCAGCGTCGTGAGCGGGCTGGCGACCAGTTTCGACAGATCGCCATAGTGGCCGAGTGCCCGACGGGTGAGCCGCACGAACGTCTCGTCGCTGACGTCGTCGAGCGGGTTGTCCGAGCGCAGCGGCAGCGCTGCCTCGGCGTCACGCAGCGCGGCGCGGCCGGCCCGCAGATCCGGAGACTTCGAGAACGCCAGCCGGTCGAGCACCACCGCCAGCGGATCTGCCAGCACGTTGATCGCGATTGCGATGCCAATGCTGGTGAACAGCAACACGGTCAACGCGGTGCGCTCGGTGGTCACCGCCATCCCGATCAGCGCCTGTCCGCCGAAGAGTGCCGCGACGACGACGGTTCCGATGAACGACCGCCGCATGTCGGCACGCAGCGCCTGCCCTTCGTCGAACGCATCCCACAGCGCCACCGCAACGCCGAGCAGCAGCACGTCGCAGCCCGTCGACGCCAACGCCAGCCAACTGGGCACCAAGCCCAGCGGTACCACCAGAATCGCGTTGCCCAGCGCGAAGAACAACGTGGCGACGACGGCCACGCCGAGCGCCCGGCGCGGTCTGCTCTGCCGTCGCACCGCGACGATCATCGCCCCAAGTGTGGACACCGAGATCGCGCCGAACATCACCCAATGTCCAAGCCGCAGCGGGCCGTTCACGCCACCGGCGAGCGTCGCCCCGACGACGGCCAGCACCGCGACACCCGCGACCGCCACCATGTCACCGACGCGGCTGCGCCACGTGTCGCTGGAACGGGACAGTTCGAGTAGGACCGCGCACCATGCCACCCCCGGCACGACGACCAGATACACCTCGAGTTGGCTCAGCAGGGCGGAATGAGATCCATGGGTCACCCGCACCGCGTCCAACGCGACGACGAGGGCGAAGCTCGTCAGTCCGAGCGCGGCCAGCACCAGCACGGGCTTGCGGGGGTCACGCGCCAACAGATAGAGCCCGAGCCACCAGCTCAGGCCGAACACCACTGCGGACATCGCAGCCACGTGTTCAGTTTGTCATGTCGCGCTAATCCCCCGGTCGCTTCGCTCCTGCCCGCCGCTACTGACCGTAGCGACGATGCCTCAGCGTGTAGTCGCGCAACGCGCGTAGGAAGTCGACGCGCCGGAAGGCCGGCCAATGCGCCTCGGTGAACCACATCTCCGAATAGGCGCTCTGCCACAGCAGGAATCCGGACAGCCGCTGCTCCCCCGACGTCCTGATGACGAGGTCGGGATCCGGCTGCCCCGAGGTGTAGAGGTTCTCAGAGATCGCGTCGACGGTGACGGCCTCGACCAGCTGCTCGGCCGTCGCACCGTTGGCGAGTTCCTTGCTCAACAGCGCGCGCACGGCGTCGGCGATCTCCTGGCGCCCGCCGTAACCGACGGCCACGTTGACGTGGAACGAGCCTGCGGCCGCGCCGTTGGTCGAGTCGACGGCGTCGCGCAGCCGGCGAGCAGGCTCCTCGCCGAGCAGTTCGAGATCGCCGACGGTACGCACGCTCCATTGGTTGGCAGGCGCGCAGATCTCTTCGACGACGTCGGTGATGATCTCTATCAGCGAGGCCAGCTCGGTCGGGTCGCGTTGCAGGTTCTCGGTCGACAGCAGATACACAGTTGCCATCTCGACGCCGATTTCCTGGCACCAGCGCAGCATCTCCGCGATCTTGGCGGCGCCGACGCGGTATCCGTAGTTGACGTCGTCGTGGCCTGCGTCACGGGCCCATCGGCGGTTGCCGTCGCACAGCACTGCGATGTGGCGCGGGAGTTGCGCTTTGGACTGCGCCAGCTCCTGACGCAACCGCATCTCGTACAGCCGGTAGGCCGGCTCCTTGAGGCGCGGGGGAATGATCTCCACAACAAACCAGACTACTGTTATCTCCGAGTACCCCCATGCCAGTTGGAGGTGACAGTGGCCAGTACCGACTTCTCCATAGACACTGCGGACGAAGCGCAGCAGCAGCCGCCGCGCGTTTACGCCGAGGATCTTCCCGAGGCGGTGGTTGACGGCGTTGCGCAGTTCCTCGGCAGACCGCGCGCCCGCGGCTGGATCCACGTCTACTCCGCCATCGTGGCCTTCATCGCAGGCGCCGCGCTGGTGTCGGTGTCGTGGTCGGTCGGGTCCACCAGGGCAGGCCTTGCCACGCTGCTCTACACGTTCACCATCGTTGCGATGTTCGCCGTCAGCGGCACGTACCACCGGGTGACCTGGAAGTCGGCGACGGCGCGCAAGTGGATGAAGCGTGCCGACCACTCGATGATCTTCATCTTCATCGCGGGCAGCTATACGCCGTTCGCGCTCCTGGCGCTGCCGTCGAAGTCCGGCATGGTGTTGTTCTGGATCGTCTGGGCCGGGGCATTCGCGGGAGTGTTGCTCAAGATGTGCTGGCCGTCGGCCCCGGCGTGGGTCGGCGTGCCGCTGTACCTGCTGCTGGGTTGGGTGGCCGCGTGGTTCATCGTGCCGATCATGCACGGCGCGGGCGTTGCGGCTTTGGTACTACTGATCGTCGGCGGCGCGCTGTACAGCATCGGCGGCGTGCTCTACGGGCTCAAGTGGCCGAACCCGTGGCCGACGACGTTCGGCCATCACGAGTTCTTCCACGCGTGCACGGCGGTCGCCGCGATCTGCCATTACATCGCGATGTGGTTCGCGGTCTTCTACTGATCCCCCTCCCGATTTCGGCGCGGTTTTCCGGGGTGGGCACCGAATTGCGCGCCGAAATCACTAAAGCTGGGTGACGTTCTCCGGGGTCCAGTAGGCCTTCATCGACGTGATCTTCGCGTCGTCGTCGAACGTCATGACACTGATGATCTCGATGCGCATCTTGCTCTCGCCCAGGTCGATCGTGAGCGCCCAGAAGAACGCCGCCTCATGGCCGAGTGTCCGCAGCGTGAACACTTCCGCCTCCGCGCCCGTCGTCGGAAGGGCGCCATAGAACCCGCGAATGGCTTCGCGGCCGATGTGAACCTCTCCGCCGACGGGATCTTCGACAGTGGCGTCGCTCGCGTAGAGCGCTGCAACGTCGTCGGCCCGGCCTTGCGCAGCAAGCTCTAGGTACCGGTGGACGGTCTTGGCGTTGTCTTCGGGTGACGGCATGTGCCGAAACTACACGGACGGACTCAGCGCGGTGGCGAGTTCCTCCGGGGTCGTGACGGGCAGATCGCATACCCGTCCGCGGCACACGTACGCGGCGTCGCGGCCGCCGATTCGGTCACGGTCGGCCAGCAGCTCGGACGAATCAACTTCGCCGCCGATCACGATCGCCCCGCCGGGCGCCAAATGCCTTGCCGTGGCCAGCAATTGCGACCGTTCGGGGTCGCAGGCGACGGCGATTTGGATGGGCCCGCGCACGGCAGCCTCGGCGACGGCCAGCCAGTGCCCGGCCGATCTGGCCAGCTTGGTCAACAGCGGTGTGCCCGACTGCAGCGTGGCGGTGGCCAGGTTTGCGTAGCGCTCCGACGGCACGAGGTGGGCCGCCAACTGGAGCGCCTCGGCCATCAGTGCGGCACCTGACGGGGTCGCGCCGTCGACGGGGTCGGCTGGCCGCACCACGAGAGCGGCGGCGTCGTCGGCGGTGTCGTACCAGTGGCCGGGTCGTTCGGGATCGGCGAAGTGTGCAATGGCGTCGTCGACCAACGCCGTCGCCGCACTCAGCCATGTCCTGTCCCCGCTGTTCTGATAGAGCGTGAACAGGCCGGTCGCCAAGGCCGCGTGATCCTCGAGGATGGCCACGCTGTCGCCAACCCGGCGACCGAGGCTGGCCCGCCGCAGCCGTCCGTCGACGAGGTGCAGTTCGAGCAAAGCCCGGGCGCATGTCGTTGCAGCGGTGAGCAATTCGGGTGCACCGAGCGCGACCGACGCTTCCGCCAGCGCAGTGATGGCAAACCCGTTCCATGCCGCGATCACCTTGTCGTCGCGAGCCGGTTGTGGCCGACCCCTTCGGTGCGCAGACAGCGCCGCGCGCACCCTGGCGAACCTGTCGGCGTCGTCGGGGTCGGTCAACAGTTGGAGCACCGAGTTCCCGTGTTCGAACGTGCCTTCGTCGGTGACCGTGAAAATATCTGCAGCCCAACGCCCGTCGTCATCACCGAGCACGTCGCGCAGCTGCCCCGGCGTCCAGACGTAAGTCAGGCCCTCGCGCCCGTCGGTATCGGCATCCAACGACGAGGTGAACATGCCGTCGGCACTCAGTCCGTCGATGATGAAAGCGGCGGTCTCACTACAAATCTTGCGCGCCAGCGGGTTTCCCGTCCGCCGCCACCAATGCGCGTAGACCCGAAGCAGCAGCGCGTTGTCATAGAGCATCTTCTCGAAGTGCGGCACCACCCACGACGCGTCCACGCTGTAGCGGGCGAAGCCGCCGGCCAGCTGGTCGTAGATGCCGCCCCGCGCCATCGCCGTGCACGCCCGGTCCACAGCCGCCAACGAGTCAGTGGCACCGGTCCTTTCGTGGCTGCGCAGCAGCGCCTCCAGCAACGCCGACGGCGGAAACTTCGGAGCACGACCGAATCCGCCTCGCGCAGCATCTTCGTCGCGCAGTACCGCGGCGACGGCGAGATCACACACCTCGGGTGTCAACGGGGGTCCATCGCCTGGCAGGCCCGCTGCCATCGCGCGGAGTTCGCCCGCGATCTGATCGGATGACTGCTCGACTTCGTCGCGCCGGTTGCGCCAGGTGTCCGCGACCGCCTCCAGCAACTGGAGGAAGCCCGACTTCGGGTAATACGTGCCGCAGAAGAACGGTCGCCCGTCCGCGGTCAGGAAGCACGTCATCGGCCAGCCGCCCTGGCCCGTCAACGCGACCGTGGCACTCATGTAGACCGCGTCCAGATCAGGCCGTTCCTCGCGGTCTACCTTGATGCAGACGAAGTCGGCGTTCATCGCCGCGGCCACCTCGTCGTCCTCGAAGGATTCGTGGGCCATCACGTGACACCAGTGGCACGCCGCGTAGCCGATCGACAAAAGGATTGGGACGTCACGTCTTTCGGCCTCGGCGAGCGCATCGGGCGTCCACTGCTGCCAGTGCACCGGATTGTCGGCGTGTTGGCGCAGATAGGGGCTGGTGGCCTCCCCCAGCCCGTTAGCCCCCTGGCTCACGCGTGATCTCGCCGTCAGAGGGATCGCCGGGAAGCCCGACGGTTCCGTCGTCGACGGCCTGGTCAGGCTCGGGGCGCTCCGGGTCGAACGACTCGGGCAGTTTCTTGAGTTGCTTGTTCATCGACCACACCAGCAGGAAGGTGGCGATCAGCAACAGCACCACGACGACGAGGCCGATGGGGCTGGCCTTGCCGAAGTCGGGACCCGTATCGCGCGGGGTTTCGTCGGCGAGCAACCCGGCGATCAACACAACGGTGTCAGTCACGGGTCGATCCCTGCGAAGAGGTCGTCCTCAGGAAGGGTGACAGGCACCCGCGAGCGCGCCAATTCGTACTCCTCGGTGGGCCACAGCCGCTGCTGCCACTCCATGGGCGTGGTGAAGAAAAAGCTCTTCGGGTCGATCTGAGTAGCGTGCGCACGAAGCGCGTCGTCCCGTTGCCCAAAGTACTTCGAGCATTCGACGCTGGTGGTGATACGGGTGGCGACGACGTCCAACTCCGGGTCCCAGTCCTTGAGCCACTTCTCGAACGGACCAACCTCGCCGTTCTTGGCGAACTCGTCCTGGAACAGCTGCATGCGCTTCCGTAGGAAGCCGTGGTTGTAGTACAGCTTCGACACGCTCCACGGTTCGCCCGCGTCGGGGAACAGCCGGTAATCTGCGGCCGCCTCGTAGGCGGCCATCGACACCTCGTGGCAACGGATGTGATCGGGATGCGGATAGCCCCCGTGCTCGTCGTAGGTGGTCAGCACGTGCGGTTTGAATTCGCGTATCACGCGGACCAGTCGCTCCGTGGACTCGGCAAGCGGGACCAACGCGAAGCATCCCTCGGGCAGCGGGGGCAGCGGATCGCCCTCGGGAAGTCCGGAGTCCACGAACCCCAGCCAGTGCTGTTCGACGCCGAGGATCTCGGCTGCCCTGGCCATCTCGTCGATGCGGATCTCATGAATCCGGCCGTGCACGTCGGGCAGGTCCATCGCAGGGTTCAGGATGTCGCCGCGCTCGCCTCCGGTCAGCGTCACCACCATGACCCTGGCGCCCTCGTCGGCATAGCGGGCCATCGTGGCGGCGCCCTTGCTGGACTCGTCGTCCGGGTGGGCGTGCACCGCCATCAACCGCAGTTCGCTCACTAGTGCCTACCTGATCGCTTGATTCGTCGGGACTCGTCGGTGAGTTCCAACAACTCGGGTTGGTCCTATAGTTCCAGCAGACCTACGCCGACCGTTCTAAGGGGCACCCCCGAGCTGATGATCGAGCGCCCCGCCGCCCGCTATGGGCGCCAGCGGATGCCGCGGAGAGCCCGCCGCGGCATCCTGATCGGCCTATCGGTAGTGATTGTCGCGGTCGGCGTGGCGATCGCGTTCGTCGGCTTCCAACGCCTCGGCACCGGTGACGTCAAGGGCGACTTGGCCGGCTACCAATTGGTCGACAGCGAGACTGTCGATGTCACCGTCAGCGTCACCCGGAAGGACCCGTCGCAGCCGGTGGTCTGCATCCTGAGGGCGCGCTCGCTCGACGGTAGCGAGACCGGACGACGGGAAGTGCTGGTGCCGCCCTCATCGCAGGCAACGGTGCAGGTCACCGCCATCGTGAAGACAAGCAAGCCTCCGGCGATGGGCGATGTCTACGGTTGCGGGACCGACGTCCCGCCCTATCTGCGCGCACCCTGAGCGCGAGCCGCCAAGCGACCATGCAACAAACGCCGAACTGCGAATACGTGAAAATCGGCTGACCCCGCGGTGGTACTGTGGTCGGGTACACGGTTCCCAGGGGAGCCGTGTATTGCTGCTTTATTGCGCTCCCAAGCGTTCGCGATCGCGGCAATCAACAAGAACTTTTCAGATCAGAGAAGCGCTGAAGACGATGAGGACAGGAGCGCGGCGACATGACTGACACGCAGGTCACCTGGCTGACCCAAGACGCCTACGACCAGGCCAAGGCGGAGCTCGAGGAGCTGATCGCCAACAAGCCCATCATCGCCGCGGAGATCAACGATCGCCGCGAGGAGGGTGATCTCCGGGAGAACGCCGGGTACCACGCAGTGCGCGAGGAGCAAGGCCAGCAAGAGGCCCGCATCCGGCAACTGCAGGAGCTGCTCAGCAACGTCAAGGTGGGCGAAGCGCCGAAGCAATCGGGCGTCGCCCTGGTCGGGTCCGTCGTGAAGGTGTACTTCAACGGCGACCAGAAGGACACCGAGACGTTCCTGATCGCGACCCGCCTCGAGGGTGTCGGCGACGCCAAGCTCGAGGTCTACTCGCCCAATTCACCGCTCGGCAGCGCGCTGCTCGACGCGAAGGAAGGCGAGACCAAGGAATACTCGGTGCCCAACGGTGGCACCATGAAGGTCACGCTCGTCAGCGCGGAGCCCTACCACACCTAGCCCGGCTGGTCGGGGGCTAGCGTCCGTTCATGGCGCAAATCGCTGAGGACTTGCTCCTCTTGCTGCTCGACAACGCGTCAGGAAATCCAGCGCTAGAACGTGACCGCTGCGAGCGGGTGCTGGCCGGTGCGATTCTCCTCGACCTGGCCTTCACCTGTCGGGTCCGGCCCGCCGTCCCCGGTGAGCCGTTCGAGCCGGGTCGCCTGGTGGCACTCGCGGGCAACGGACCGCTCGATCCGATCGTCGAGCCTGCCTTCCGATTGCTCGAGCAGCGGCCATTGCGGCCATCCGGCGCAGTGTCGAAACTTCGCAAGAACGCGCAGGAGCACATTTCGCTACACCTGGAGCGAATGGGACAGCTTCGGCACATCCCGCTGTCCGCCAAACGATTCAGCGACGTCGCCGCCTGGCCGCTGATCAACAGGGAGCGGGCGGCACACGCGCGCGTCGCGCTGCTGTCGGCGTTGTTCGACCGAATGCCGCCCACCCCGTCGACGGCTGCCATCGTGTCGCTACTGCACGCGGTGGACGGGCTGGGCGCGTTGCTCAGCCTCAACGACCGGGGCTGGCGCTGGGTGCACGCTCGCGCAACCGAAATCGCCAGTGGCAGTTGGGTAAACGAGTATCCGACCGCGCTCCCCGAAATCAATCTCGCGGTGACGGCGTCGGTGCTGCGGGGCGCCCTAGCGTAGCGCCTGCTCCAGATCACCGAGCAGATCCGCGACGTCTTCGATCCCGACCGACAGCCGCACCAAGTCGTCGGGCACCTCCAATTGCGAACCCGCTGTGGACGCATGCGTCATCGCGCCGGGGAACTCGATGAGCGACTCGACGCCACCGAGGGACTCTGCCAGGATGAAGATCTCGGTGCGCGCGCAAAGGTTTCGCGCGGCCTCGCTGCCACCTCGCAGCCGCACCGACACCATGCCTCCGAACGCGCTCATCTGTTGCGCCGCGACCTCGTGATTGGGATGGGTGGGCAGGCCTGGATACAACACTGTCTCGATCGCGGGATGCCCTACCAGGAATTCGGCCACCAGCGCGGCGTTCGCGCTGTGCCGTTCCATGCGCAGCGGCAGCGTCTTGAGCCCCCGCATCGTCAGGTATGCGTCGAACGGGCCGGGCACCGCGCCCGCGCCGTTCTGCAGGAACGCGAAGGCGTCGTCGAGTTCCTCGTCGTTGGTCAGCAGCGCGCCGCCCACGACGTCGGAATGCCCGCCGATGTACTTGGTGGTCGAGTGCAGCACCACGTCGGCGCCGAGTCGCAGCGGCTGCTGCAGGGCCGGAGAGGCAAAGGTGTTGTCCACCAACACCTTTATCCCCGACGTCGAGGCCAACTCCACGATCGCGGAGATGTCGGCGATCGTCAGCAGCGGATTCGTCGGCGTCTCGACCCAGATCAGCTTGGTCTGGTCCGTGATCGCCGCACGCACCGCGTCGAGGTCGGACAGCGCGGCGGGCGTGTGCTCGATCCCCCACAGCGTGAAGACCTTGTCGACGAGCCGGAACGTACCCCCGTAGGCATCGTCGGGGATGACGATGTGGTCGCCGGGGCGGAGGATGGCGCGCAGCGCGCAGTCGGTGGCCGCCATGCCCGAACTGAACGCCCGTCCGTACGCGGCGTGCTCGACGGCCGCCAGGCCGGCCTCCAGCGCCGCGCGGGTGGGATTGCCGGTCCGCGCATATTCGAAGCCCGCCCGCAGTCCGCCGACGCCGTCCTGTGCGAACGTCGAACTTGCGTAGATGGGCGCGTTGACCGCCCCGGTGGCCGGGTCGGGACGGTATCCGGCGTGAATGGCCTTGGTCGCCGGACCGTATGCGCGGTATGCGTCTGCCTTACTGCGCTGCTCGCTCATGGTCGAAAGCCTAACGGTGTAGAAATTCACCATGGCCACCACGATCGAAAGTCTGCTCGACCTCGACTCGCTACTGAGCGCCGAGGATCTCGAACTACGTGCCATGGTCAGGCAGTTCGGCGACCAGCGCCTGCGCCCACACATCGCGGAATGGTTCGAATCAGGGGAAGTGCCAGTCCGGGATCTGGCGGCCGAGATCGGGAAGCTGGGACTGCTCGGCATGCACCTGACCGGATACGGCTGCGGCGGTTCGACGGCCACCGCGTACGGATTGGTGTGTCAGGAGTTGGAGGCCGTCGACAGCGGGCTGCGCAGCCTGGTTTCGGTGCAGGGTTCGCTGGCAATGTTCGCGATTCACCACTGGGGCAGCGAAGAGCAGCGTGAGCAGTGGCTGCCGGGCATGGCCGCTGGCGAGCTGATCGGGTGCTTCGGCTTGACCGAGCCGGACTTCGGATCGAACCCCGGCGGCATGCGGACGACGGCGCGCCGCGACGGGTCCGACTGGGTGCTCAACGGCTCCAAGATGTGGATCACCAACGCGTCGGTCGCGGACGTGGCGATCGTCTGGGCGCGAGCCGAGGAGGGCGTGATCGGATTCGCGGTGCCGACCTCGACGCCCGGGTTCAGCGCCAGGGAGATGACCCACAAGATGTCGCTGCGGGCCTCGGTCACTTCGGAGTTCAGCCTCGACGACGTCCGACTGCCCGACGAAGCGAAACTGCCGGGCGCACGGGGCTTGTCGGGTCCCTTGGCGTGCCTGTCAGAGGCCCGGTTCGGCATCGTCTTCGGCGCCGTCGGTGCGGCCCGAGATTGTCTGCAGACCGCCTTAGACTACGTGGGCACACGCGAGGTCTTCGACAAACCGCTCGCCGGCTACCAACTGACGCAGGCCAAGATCGCCGACATGGCAGTCGAACTGGGCAAGGCGCAGTTGCTGGCGCTACATCTGGGCAGGCTCAAAGACGACGGCAAGATCAAGCCGGAGCAGGTCAGCTTCGGCAAGCTCAACAATGTCCGCGAGGCCATCAAGATCGCCCGTCAGTGCCGGACGTTGTTGGGCGCCAACGGAATCACGTTGGAATACCCGGTGATCCGGCACGCCAACAACCTCGAGTCCGTGCTGACCTACGAGGGCACCTCCGAGGTGCACCAGCTCGTCATCGCCGAGGCGCTCACCGGGGTCAGCGCGTTCCGCTGACGCGAATCCCGCTGCACCACTGCGAAACACATCGGCCCGCCGGCACTAGGCTGGCGGGCCGATCAACGTCCTGTGTGTCAGACCGGCAGGGCTACGGTTGTGAACAACTTATCGATCAGCGTCTGGCGTTTGGGATCCCACAGCGGGAACAGCACGGCAACGAGCCACACGATGCCGCAAACGCCGTAGGCGACGAGGTAAACGAGTTCGCGCAGCACGGACTTGCCTGCACCGATCGGCTGGCCCGTAACCTCGTCGACCACCTTGAACTTCAGGATGCCCTTGCCGATGCTCTGGCCCGAGGCGCCCTGCTTGATCCCGCTGTTCCAGAGGATGAACAACACCGCCAGCAGGGGGAATACCACGACGGAAATCTGTCCCAACGTGGACGCGCCGCATACCTGCCCGCTGAATCCGCCGCTCAGATCGCCGTAGTCGCCGCCGAAGGCTTCGTTGAGGTCGACGCACTCCTGGGTGCCAAGCAGGATGCCCCAGCCGATGCCGATCCCAAGCGCGAGCGGTAGGGCGAAGTCGATGAGCCCGGCGAGGGCGCGTGGCCCCCACGGCGTGTACGCCTCCGGAGGGAGCGTCTGTCCCCCGCCCACGGGCGGCGGGGCGTATCCGCCCTGCGGCGGCGGCGGCGCCGGGTACCCACCACCGGGGGGCGGCGGAGGCGGGTATCCACCACCGCCCGGCGGGGGCGGCGGCGGGTTGTAACCACCACCTGGCGGAGGCGGAGGCGGAGGCGGGTTGTAGCCACCACCGGGAGGAGGCGGCGGCGGGGGCGGCGGGTAGTTTCCGGGCGGAGGCGGAGGTGGGGGATTGGTCATGGCTAGCCCTTCTGTGGTGGCTTTGAAGCGATCATCGCTTACTTGGTCAGAATTCGGTCCACATTTCTGGGAGTTTGCCGGAACTGCTCAGGGCGTTAAGGGCGCGACCTCGCCACCGGTCAGCTTGCGGTAGGCGTACACCAGGTAGAGGGCGCCCACCGGCAAAGAGATCAAAATGCCAATGAAGCACGCTATGAACCCGACGGAAATGATCAATGCCACGATGAGGTAAGTGATCAGCACCTGTACGAAGTTGTTCTTGACGATCTCGAAGCTCGCCTTGATGCCGTCGATGGCCGAGAGGTTTCGCTCCACTAGGGCGACGACCGCAAAGAGCGTGAAGAGGGCTACGACCAACGAGCCGATGAACACGATGCTTCCGATGGCCGACGCGACCCCGATGAGGAAGCTCGCGATGACAACGTTGACGAGGTTGCGCGGCCGAAAGAAGGTCCCGATCGTCACCGGCTGGCCGTTGGCGATGTCCAACAGGCCACCCAGGTAGGCGGATTGTGCAGCGCCCGCCAGTACCGCGACCAGAATCGCGCCGAAGAGCAGGACCAGCAGGCTGAGAAAGCCGAAGTTGAACGAATAGCTTGCGCTGTAGTCGCCGTACGTCGTAACGGAACTAGGTGCGAGCGCGCCCGCGATGGAGAAGACGATCGCGCCGAGTGCACCTATCACCAACCCGTAGACGAGCGTGGGCACGATGAGCGCGGCGGCGTTCTTGGTGAACTTGTTCCATGCCCACCCAAATGCCTGGCCGATGTCTACTTCCCGGGGATTTGGATAACCGGGAGCGCCCGCGGGCGGATATCCAGGGGGCGGCGCGCCGTAGCCGCCGGGCGGAGGCGGGTAGCTGCCGGGCGGAGGCGGGTAGCTGCCGGGCGGAGGCGGGTAGCCACCCTGCGGCGGCGGAGGCGGGTAGCCACCCTGCGGCGGGAATCCACCAGGAGGCGGCCCGTAGCCGCCGCCACCAGGAGGCGGAGGTGGTGGCGGAGGTGGTGGGTAGTTCCCACCGGGCGGGGGCGGCGGCGGATTGGTCACGTGTGTCCCTCTCTTGGCGACTTATTCAGTTTCGTATCGATCACGACTATTGGACTGCGCGAGTTCACGTCCGGCAAGGCTTTTGTCCGACGATCAATGCCCGCTGCGGACTGCAGAGGACATGAAGGCGATGTAGACGATGATCACGACGATGGTCAGAACGATCAGCACGATGCCGACGATGATCCCGGCCAACGCCAGCCCGCGGCCCTGCTGACCGGTTTGCTTGATCTGGTTCAGCGCAACCACGCCAAGCACGATGCCGACGATCGAAAGTAGCGAGCAGAGCAGCGGACTTGCCAGCGAGACAACCAACGATGCAATCGCCAGTCCGTTGGTTCCCAGCGGTGCCGGATACCCGCCATACGGTTGCGGATACCCGCCGGGGTACGGCTGCGGGTACCCGCCGTATGGCGGTGGATAACTTCCATCGGAGGGCGGAGGGTAACCCCAACCCGGCGGTGGCGGATTGGTCAACTAGCTCCCCCTGTTTGAGTGTCTGTTGGAATTCTTTGCAAGAGTGCGGTTTTCGCAGAATGACGCCCGCTAGACGTAGAGCCCCGTGAACGGCGCGAACGGCAGGTTGCGTATGACGAACCATACCGAGACGACGACGAGCGCCCCGACAGCAGCCCAACGATAGTGTTGCCAGCTACGGATCCTGCGACCAACGATGCGGCCATACGTCCACGCCCCAAAGGCCCACAGCAGGAACATCACGGCCACGAATCCGAGCGCGTTGTACCTCAAGGCGCCGTGGATATCTCCGTGCAGAAGCGAGTACAGCATCCGCAGGCTGCCACAGCCGGGACAGTCGATTCCGAGCAAAGCATGGGTGGGGCACACCGGAAGTGGCCCACCTGGCGTCGTCGGATCGCCCACCCAAACCGCCGTACACATCAGTCCAGCCGCGACGGCGAGACCGACGGGAGCGCCGAGCTGAGCAAGCGTCGCCCGTGTTCGCGTGTCCTGCATGGAAAGTCGTACCTCAGTTGTACGAGGACATGCTGGCGAAGCCGCCGATCGCGAACACGACGATCAGGTACAGCACGGCGAAGACGACACCGGCGATGGCACCCCAGATCGCGAACTTCTTTGCATCGTCAGCAGATTTCTGTGCCGCGGCGTACTGACCCGATGCCCACAGACCGGAAACCTGAGTGGACTTGATGATCGCTACGATGCCCAGCGGCAGGCAGCACAGCACGGTGCTCAGGATCGCCCACACCAGATTGTTGTCTGGCGGTGCGCCACCGGGCACCGGTCCACCACCTGGCGGCGAGTAACCACCGGGCGGAGGAGGCGGGTAGCTACCAGGAGGCGGCGGAGGCGGGTAGTTACCGGGGGGGACGTCGGTCATGGACACCTTCCAGGGGAATTAGCTGGGAGTGAGCGGTGTAACCCTATCTCAGAATCCACTCAGAAAGACGTCCATAATCAGAAGTTGATCATGAAATCCAGGCCGCCGAGCGACGGGAATTCTTCCCTAGGCTAACGGTTTTCGCGACCGTGGTGCACTCTTCACAAACCGACTTACACGGCGTCTACCGGCGCGAGTTCCCGTCCGACAGGAAACCCAGGAGATCGTGGCGGGTCAGCACACCGACGGGTTTGCCATCGTCGACCACCATCACGGCGTCGCATTCACGGAGCGTCTTGGCCGCCGTGGAGACGAGTTCGCCTGCGCCGATGAGCGGCAGCGGCGGGCTCATGTGTTGCGACACAGCGTCTGCGAGCTTTGCTCGGCCCTCGAAAACCGCCGAAAGCAGTTCACGTTCCGACACGCTGCCTGCGACCTCTCCGGCCATCACCGGCGGCTCGGCCCCGACGACCGGCATCTGGGACACGCCGTACTCGCGCAGAATTCCGACGGCGTCGCGCACGGTTTCCGAAGGATGCGTGTGCACCAGGTCGGGCAGGGCTCCCGACTTGCCCCGCAACACGTCGCCGACAGTAGATTCCGACACCGAGCCGTCGAGCCTGCTGCGCAAGAACCCGTACGACGACATCCATGAGTCGTTGAAAACCTTTGAGAGGTAGCCTCTTCCGCCGTCAGGCAGCAAGACCACCACGACCGCATCGGGTCCGACCCGCTCGGCGATCCTGATCGCGGCGACAGCGGCCATCCCGCAGGACCCGCCCACCAACAGCGCCTCCTCGCGAGCCAGCCGGCGCGTCATCTCGAAGGAATCGGCATCGGACACTGCGATGATCTCGTCGGGGATCGTCGGGTCGTAGGCCGATGGCCAGAAGTCCTCACCAACCCCCTCGACGAGATAGGGCCGACCGGTTCCGCCCGAATACACCGAGCCCTCGGGGTCGACGCCGATGATCTGCACGGCGCCACCGGACATCTCCTTGAGGTAGCGGCCGGTGCCAGTGATGGTTCCGCCGGTGCCGACCCCGGCCACGAAATGCGTCACCTTGCCATCGGTATCGGCCCAGATCTCCGGACCGGTCGTCTCGTAATGACTCGCCGGACCCATCGGATTCGAATACTGGTCGGGCTTCCACGCACCGTCGATCTCCTCGACGAGCCGGTTGGACACGCTGTAGTAGCTGTCCGGATCGTCGGGGGCGACCGCTGTCGGGCACACCACGACGTCAGCGCCGTACGCGCGCAACACGTTGCGCTTATCTTCACTGACCTTGTCGGGGCAGACGAAGATGCACTTGTAGCCGCGCTGCTGGGCGACGAGGGCCAGTCCGACACCCGTGTTGCCCGAGGTGGGTTCCACGATCGTCCCGCCTGGCCGCAGTTCACCGCTTGCCTCGGCGGCGTCGATCATCTTGATCGCGATGCGATCCTTCGAACTCCCGCCAGGGTTGAGGTACTCGATCTTGGCCGCGACGACGCCAGCCCCTTCGGGCACAACGGAGTTCAGTCGTACCAGAGGAGTGTTGCCGATGAGCTCACTGATGTGCCCTGCGATCCGCATGCGTCCATCGTGTCAGGCCGCGCGGATCGGTTCTACCTAGGGCGGGCTTACCAGGTCGCCTCTCGGATGTAGTCACCGATCTGCCGCAGTGACCGCGTCGCTTCCTTCACGGCAGGGGCAGCCAGTTGGAAGACGTGCATCTGCCCCGGCCAGACGCGCACCTCGACCGGTACGCCCGCCGCGGCGAGCATGTGCGCGGCCTTCCGCGCGTCGTTGAGCAGAACTTCTGATCCGGACACGTGGATGAGCGTCCGGGGCAACCCCGGCTCGATGTGGTCGAGGGGCTCGTATACGTCCTCACCCTGGCGCTCGGCGGCGCCCTCGATCAGTTGCCCCAAGGCATCGAAGGCCTTCGCCGGGAACATCGCATCAGAGTGCATGTTCGGATGTTGCGCGCGTCCGTCGTTGTCGATCTCGAACAGTGGCGACATGGTCACCACGGCCGCCGGCAGTTCGCCCTCACCGTGGACCCGCTCGGCCAACGCCAACGACAGGTATCCGCCTGCCGAGTCGCCCGCGAGCACGATCCGCTCTGGGTCGTAACCCGACAACCGCAACCACTGGTAGGCGTCGTAGCAGTCGTCGACGGCCTGACCGATGGAGAATTTGGGGATCATGCGGTAATTGACGACCAGTACGGGGCTATCGGCGAACTTCGACAACGCCGTCACCAGTCGGCCGTGCGAGTTCGCGCCGCACGTCAAGAACGCCCCGCCGTGCATGTAGAGCACCACGCTGCGCTTGCCGTCGGCGGGAAGGACACCTGCCGCGCGGACCAGTTGAGCGGTGCAGTTCGGCAGCCCGATGGTCGCGCGAACGGTGCCCGGCGCGGGTCGCAAAACCCGACAAGCAAAGTCGACCAGTCCCCATGGCCAGGGCAGACGCGGCGCCAGACTACCTAGTGTCAACGTTGGCTTGATCGTCAGCATCGCGGCCAGGGCAAATAACTTGCCCGCCACGCTTGCACCACTCTCGACGACCTCGACCGGGGCGCCATCGCTGACCGGGAATCGACGGGGTTTATGCGCCTTAGCTGCGCTTATGCCACGAACCGACGCTACGTGAACCTTGCTCGGTGCCGTCATCGCCACCACTCCTACGCCGTTGTAGTACCCGGTGTCTGCTACTTCTCAACCAACCCAGGCAACTTAGCTTGACACCCTACTGAATGTTCAACAATCAAAGATTCTGAATTCGTCCCGGACTTGATACCGCACTGTGACCGCCTACCTCGACTCGCCACGCGGGCAAGTGCAGATTCCGCCCTAGAATGAGCGCGTGGGCATTCGTGCACGCCGTCGATCGACCATCGCGCTCGCTACTGCGGCGGCGGTCGCATCGACGGGATCCGCCGTCCTGGGCGCGCGCAACCTGCTGAACGGGCAGGCCGATAAGGCGCGCCAGGTCATTCCCAAGTCCTGGGACATTCCCCCTCGCGCCGACGGCGTCTACACGCCCGGCGGCGGACCCGTCGAGAAATGGCACCGTGGCGTGCCGTTCGACCTGCACCTGATGGTCTTCGGCGACTCGACCGCCACGGGCTACGGGTGCTTGAATTCCGACGAAGTGCCCGGGGTGCTCATCGCGCGTGGCCTAGCCGAGGCGTCGGGTAAGCGGATCCGGTTGAGCACCAAGGCGATCGTCGGCGCCACGTCGAAGGGGCTGTCCGGACAGATCGACGCGATGTTCGTCGCTGGACCGCCGCCGGACGCCGCGGTCGTCATGATCGGCGCCAACGACATCACCGCCGTCAACGGCCTTCAGCAGTCCGCTCGCCGGCTTGGCGCAGCGGTACGCAGGCTGCGGGACAGCGGGGCCGTCGTCGTGGTCGGCACCTGCCCGGACTTCGGCGTCATCACCGCGATCCCACAGCCGCTGCGGCTGGTGACACGCACCCGGGGGCTGCGCCTGGCGCGGTTGCAGGCCGCCGCGGTTCGCGGCTCAGGGGGCGTCGCCGTGCCATTCTCGGACCTCCTCGCGCCGGAGTTCATGAAGGCCCCCGAGGTGTTGTTCTCCTCCGACATGTTCCATCCGTCTGCGGCCGGCTATGCGCTGGCGGCCAGTCAGCTGCTGCCCGCGCTGTGTAATGCGTTGGGCGAGTTGATGAGCACCCCGATAGCCGTCCCGCAGCTGACGTCGCGTTCCCATGACGGGGGCGCGCTGCTCGGCCGGGTCGGCGGTATCACACGGTTATGGCGACGGACGACTGGCGTACCCGCGCCGATCGTCGCTCCTGCGACGAGCTAGGTTCGCTGTAGTTTCTCCACTCGACTTAGGAGTCGTCATGCCTGAAGCCGTCATCGTCGCCACCGCTCGCTCGCCAATCGGACGGGCGGTCAAGGGCTCCCTGGCCACCATTCGTCCGGATGACCTGGCCGCACAGATGGTGCGCGCGGTCCTCGACAAGGTGCCGTCACTGGACCCCAAGAACATCGACGACCTGATGATGGGCTGCGCCCAGCCCGCCGGTGAGGCCGGATACAACGTCGCCCGCGCGGTCGCCGTCGAACTCGGATACGACTTCCTGCCCGGCACCACCGTCAACCGGTACTGCTCGTCGTCGCTGCAGACCACCCGGATGGCGTTCCACGCGATCAAGGCCGGCGAGGGTGACGTGTTCATCTCCGCCGGTGTTGAGACGGTGTCGCGCTTCGGCGTCGGGGCGGCCGATGGGGCCCCGAACAGCAAGAACGCGCTGTTCGACAAGGCACAGGAGCGCACCACGGCACAGTCCGCGGGCGCCGACGAATGGCACGACCCGCGCAACGACGGCAACATCCCCGACGTCTACATCGCGATGGGTCAGACCGCCGAGAACGTCGCGCTGTACACCGGGATCAGCCGCGAGGACCAGGACCACTGGGGCGTGCGCAGCCAGAACCGTGCCGAGGACGCCATCAAGAGCGGCTTCTTCGAGCGCGAGATCACGCCGGTCAAGCTTCCGGACGGAACCACCGTCACCACCGACGATGGCCCCCGGGCCGGGACCACTTACGAGAAGATCAGCCAACTCAAGCCGGTGTTCCGCCCCAACGGGACGATCACCGCAGGCAACGCGTGTCCCCTGAACGACGGTGCGGCCGCGGTGGTCATCATGAGCGACACCAAGGCCAAGGAATTGGGCCTCACCCCGTTGGCGCGCATCGTGTCGACGGGCGTCAGTGGGCTGTCGCCGGAGATCATGGGGCTCGGTCCCATCGAGGCGATCAAGAAGGCGCTCGCCAAGGCCGGCAAGAAGATCTCCGACATCGACCTCGTCGAGATCAACGAGGCCTTCGCCGTTCAGGTGCTCGGCTCGGCGCGGGAACTCGGCATCGACGAGGACAAGCTGAACGTGTCCGGCGGCGCGATCGCCCTTGGCCACCCGTTCGGGATGACGGGCGCCCGCATCACCGCCACGCTGCTGAACAACCTCACGACGTACGACAAGACGTTCGGCATCGAGAGCATGTGCGTCGGCGGCGGCCAGGGCATGGCGATGGTCGTGGAGCGGCTCTCCTAGCCTCCCTTTGCGTTGAGATAGCGCTGACAGTCGGTCCACGCGTGGCATTCGACTGTCAGCGCTATGTCGACGTCCATGCACGCTCCACGCGGCGAAGGACGTCGGACTCCCGTTGACCCGCAACCACGCGAATGTGCTTCCAGCGCAGGTGCCGAACGTACTCCGAGCGGACGATGTCCCGGCGCCAACGCGACTTGCTGCGGTGCTCGTCACCGTCGTACTCGACCGCGATCATCTCGTCCTCCCACCCCATGTCCAGCCAGTAGATGGGATACCCGTGCGATCCCAAGATCGGTATCTGAGTCTGTGGCCGTGGATAGCCAGCCCGGATGAGCAACAGCCTCAACCAGGTTTCCTGCGGCGATTCCGCACCGGCGTCGACGAGATCCACTACGCGGTCGACGCGGCGCGACCCCTCACGTGCGGGTGGCTCAGCGCCAGAGCTTGCACATCGTCGGCCTTGAAATGCGTCACGCGGGCGAGTGCATCCAACCGGGCGACCGCTGCTCCTATGCTTCCGCGACGAGCCAGATCGAAAGCCGTTCTGTCCGCAGTCGTTACGGGTAGGCCGCCGATCACCGTCGTCTCATCATCAAGCAGGGTGTCACGCCGCGTCACGACACCCTTCGCGGCCCGGTTGTTCGTCCAGATCAATTCGATTGGCGTGGCGACATCGACCCAGCTCGCGCCGTGCAGGGCCGACGCCGCCACGCCCGCCACGACACCTTCCCGCTTGGACCACAGCCAAGCGCCCCTGATGCGCTCGGACAGCGTCAGGTCGACCTGTCGCGGGCCGTATACGTCGGGGAAAAGCGGTCGGTGGCGCCGTCTGAGGTCGTTCGCGTTCAGTTCCCCCGCCGCGATCGCCTCACTGCCGACGAAGATTCGCTCCACCTCTGCACCGTGCCAGCACCGTGGCCCACACCGCTGAATTCATCCACAGCCCCGTTGAGCTAGCGCTGACAGTCAAAACGCCGGGGCACAACGGCTGAGCCCGCTATCTCAACGTGTTCGAGGTGCTCAACGCAAAAAGAAAGCCCGTCCGCCGAAGCGAACGGGCTTTCCGGGGCTAGCTGCTAGTCACTGTTGAAGTAGCTCAGCAGCCGAAGGATTTCCAGGTACAGCCACACCAGCGTCACAGTGAGGCCGAGCGCGATGCCCCACGCCGCCTTCGCCGGAGCGCCAGCGCGGATCGCCTGGTCGGCCTGGTCGAAGTCCTGCAGGAAGAAGAACGCCGCGAGGCAGATCATCACCAACGAGAAGACGATGGCCAGCGGGCCACCATCGCGCAACGGCCCTGCGCCGTGCGTGAAGAGCCCGACCACCAGGTTGACGAGCATCAGCACGACGGCGCCGATGGCGGCCGCGGTGATGAACCTGGTCAACTTCGGGGTCACTCGGATGGCGCCGGTCTTGTAGACCACGAGCATTCCGAAGAACACGCCCAACGTGCCGACGACGGCCTGGCTGATCAGCGCACCCGCGCTGATGCCGGAGACCATCAGATTGGCGACGACGAACGAGAACGCGCCGACCACCACGCCCTCACAGGCCGCATATGCCAGCACGATCGCCGGGTTGTCCTGCTTGCGGCCGAACATGGCGAACAGGATCAGCCCGAGGCCTGCGAGGCTGCCAACCAGCAACAGCGGCATCGCGAGCGCGATGTTCTGCCCCACCAAGAAGTAGGTCACCACGGCAACGGCCGTGAGCACCGCGAGGGTGATGCCGGTCTTGGTGACGACGTCGTCGATGGTCAGCGGCCGGGACTGCTGATCTGAGTAGGGCTGCGTCGTGTACGGGTCGGCCTGAACCGCCTGAGCACCGTAGCCAGCGGCTGCGGTACCGAATTGCGCGTATCCGCCCTGCCCCTTGGGTAGGGATCTGAATACCGGGTTGCTGCTCTCGCGCACCGTCGGCTTCCTCTCGTGTGCTGTGGGTTCGTCTGGTGACGAACGCTAACTCAACGTGCGGCGAAGGGGGTTGGTTCCCGACCCATCGCCGAACCTGTGAACTTCTTGTCAAAGGTTACCCGTCGTGCGGCACCGCCGGGTGACGATCTAGATTGCTTACCCGTGGCCGTTGAAAACGAGGACATCCTAGTAAGTGTCGAGAATCGCGTCGGTCTGGTGACGCTGAACCGCCCGAAGGCCATCAACTCGCTCAACGACGTCATGGTGGCGGGCCTGGCCAAGGCGCTCGACGACTGGGAGCACGACGACGCCGTACACACCGTATTGCTCACGGGTGCGGGCGAGCGCGGACTGTGCGCGGGCGGCGACGTCGTCGCGATTTACCACGATGCCAAGGTGGGCGGAGCGGCGACGCGCTCCTTCTGGCACGACGAATACGTGCTCAACGCCCGCATCGCGCGATACCCCAAGCCGTACGTGGCGGTGATGGACGGCATCGTGATGGGCGGCGGGGTCGGCGTCAGCGCTCACGGCGGCGTTCGCGTCGTCACCGACACCACCAAGGTCGGCATGCCCGAGGTCGGCATCGGCTTCATCCCCGACGTCGGCGGCACGTTTCTATTGTCCCGCGCGCCTGGTCATCTCGGATTGCACGCTGCGCTCACCGGTGCGCCGTTCTCGGGCGCCGACGCCATCGCCATGGGGTTCGCCGACCACTTCGTCCCGCACCAGGCGCTGGACGCCTTCAAGGCGAAGGTGATCGCCGACGGTGTCGACGACGCGCTCGCCGCTCACGCGGTCGAACCACCGGCCAGTCCCCTTCTCGCCCAACGGCACTGGATCGACGAGTGCTATGCGGGCCAAACGGTGCCCGACATCCTGACCGCACTGCGGGGCCACGACGCAGGACCGGCCAACGACGCCGCGAACCTCATCGCCTCGAGGTCCCCCATCGCGCTGGCCGTCGCGCTCGAGGCCATACGTCGCGCGGGCAAGCTCGACACCCTGGAAGACGTTCTGCGTCAAGAGTTCCGGACGTCATGCGCGGCACTGCGCTCCCATGACCTCGTCGAGGGCATCCGCGCCCTGCTCATCGACAAGGACCGCGACCCGAAGTGGTCCCCCGCGACGTTGACGCTGTGCGACCCCGCCGACGTCGAGAAGTACTTCGCCCCAGCCGATCCCGATCTGATCCTCGGAGAATAGGAGCCCGACATGAGCTACGAGACGATCCTGGTGACCACCGAGGACCGCGTCGGTCTCATCACGTTGAACCGCCCCAAGGCCCTCAACGCGCTCAACAGTCAGGTGATGGACGAAGTCACCACGGCCGCAGCCGAATTCGATGCTGATGCCGGAATCGGCGCGATCATCCTGACCGGCAACGAGAAGGCCTTCGCGGCCGGGGCCGACATCAAAGAGATGGCCGACCTGTCGTTCGCCGACGTGTTTGCGTCCGACTTCTTCGCGCCGTGGTCGAAGTTCGCCGCGACACGTACCCCGACGATCGCCGCAGTGGCCGGTTACGCGCTCGGCGGCGGCTGCGAACTGGCGATGATGTGCGACCTTCTGATCGCCGCGGACACCGCGAAATTCGGCCAGCCCGAGATCAAGCTCGGCGTACTACCCGGTATGGGTGGCTCGCAGCGCCTCACCCGCGCCATCGGCAAAGCCAAGGCGATGGACCTCATCCTGACCGGCCGCAACATCGACGCAGCGGAAGCCGAACGCAGCGGCCTGGTGTCGCGGGTGGTGCCCGCCGAAACCCTGCTCGATGAGGCCAAGGCCGTCGCCGCCACCATTGCCGGCATGTCGCTGTCGGCCGCCCGGATGGCGAAGGAAGCCGTCAACCGGTCGTTCGAGTCCACGCTCGCCGAAGGTCTGCTCTACGAGCGCAGGCTTTTTCACTCCGCTTTCGCCACCGAGGACCAGACCGAAGGCATGGCCGCATTCAGCGAGAAGCGCGCACCGAGGTTCACGCACCGATAGTCTGCCGGTCGTGACCGAACTGGAACCCGACGACACCAACCCCGAGAAGCCGGCCGCGCCGGAGTCGGAGTCCGCCGTCGCCGTGAAGCAGGACCCGGCACCGGTGGCCGCGGCATCCGGCGAAGTCTCCGAACCCGCGCGGCGAGCCTGGTGGCTTCGGCACTACACCTTCTTCGGCACCGCCGTCGGCCTGGTGTTCATCTGGTTCTCGATGACCCCTTCGTTATTGCCCCGCGGACCACTGTTCCAGGGTGTGCTCAGCGGCGCCGCGGGCGGAATCGGCTACGCCATCGGCGTGTTCGCCGTCTGGCTGGTCCGCTACTTGCGCTCGAAGGAGACCAGCCCGCACGCGCCACGGTGGGCCTGGCTGGCGCTCATCGCCGTCGGGATCATCGGCCAGACTGCGGCCATCGTCTACTTCCACGTGTGGCAGGACGACGTGCGCGACCTGATGGGCGTGCCGCGGCTACGCTTTTGGGACCACCCGCTGACCGCCGTGCTGGCGATCGTGTTCCTCTTCGCCTTCGTCGAAATCGGGCAGCTCGTAGGCAAATTGGTGCGCTTCCTGGACCGGCAGCTCAAACGTGTCGCGCCGCCCCGCGTGTCTGCAGTGGCCACCGTCGCACTGCTGTTGGTCGTGACCGTCGCCCTGCTCAATGGAGTCGTCGTGCGGGTCACGATGGACTGGTTGAACACGTCGTTCGCCTCGGTCAACGACGAACTCGATCCGAACAACCCCGCGCCCACCAGCACGCTGCGCTCGGGCGGCCCACAGTCGCTTGTCAGCTGGGACTCGCTCGGGCACCAGGGCCGCACTTTCGTCAGCAACGGTCCGTCGGTCGAACAACTCTCGGAATTCAACGGCGCCAAGGCAATCGAGCCCATCCGAACCTATGCGGGGCTGAACTCCGGCGATGACATCAAGGCCACCGCCAAGCTGGCCGCGGCGGAACTCGAGCGCACCGGCGGGCTGGACCGCAAATTAGTCGCCGTCGCCACCACGACCGGCACCGGCTGGATCAACGAGGCCGAGGCGTCGGCGTTGGAGTACATGCTCAACGGCAACTCCGCCATCGTGTCGATGCAGTACTCGTATCTGCCCAGCTGGCTCTCGTTCCTGGTCGACAAGGAGAACGCCCGGCAAGCCGGCCAGGCGCTCTTCGAGGCGGTTGACGAGCTGGTGCGCGCGCGCCCCGAGAACAAGCGGCCGAAGCTGGTGGTGTTCGGCGAGAGCCTTGGTTCGTTCGGCGGGGAGACGCCGTTCCTGTCACTGAACAATCTGATCGCCCGTACCGACGGCGCGCTGTTCTCCGGCCCGACGTTCAACAACACCATCTGGACCAGCCTGACGAGCAACCGCGACGCCGGCTCGCCGGAGTGGCTTCCGATCTTCGACAAGGGTGAGTACGCCCGGTTCGCGGCCGAACCGCAGAATCTCCAGCGCCCTCCGGACGCGTGGAGCCATCCGCGCGTGGTCTACCTACAGCACGCGTCGGATCCCATCGCGTGGTGGAACCCGGATCTGCTGTTCTCCAAGCCTGATTGGTTGGCCGAACCCCGCGGCTACGACGTGTCGCCGCGCATGGAATGGATCCCGATCGTGACGTTCCTGCAGGTGTCCGCGGACATGGCCGTCGCGATCGACGTGCCGGACGGCCATGGCCACGTGTACATCCGCGACGTCGCCAACGCGTGGGCCGACATCCTGCAGCCGCTCAACGTGCTCGACGGCTGGTCCGACGCGAAGACCGAGAAATTGCGACCGCAGCTGCTGAGGGGTTACTCGAGCTGATCCAGCACGCCGGTCGCCTTCAGCGCGTGATATCCGCCGGCGACGTCGGTGGCGCGGTGCAGCCCGAGGTCCAGTAGCGCCGCGGCGGCCAGGCTCGACGTGTAGCCCTCGGAGCACAGGATCACCCATTCGACGTCGTCGCCGGTGGCCTCGGGCAGGCGTGCGTCGCTGGTCGGATCGCAACGCCACTCGAGCACGTTGCGTTCGATGACCAGTGCTGCGGGCACGTCGCCCTCGCGGGCCCGCTGGGCGGCCGGACGGATGTCGACCAGCAGGGCGCCCCGGCTCAGCGCCTCGGGTACGTCGCGTGCGTCAAGCCGGATCAACCGGGCGCGTGCGCGCTCCAGGGCTACGTCCACGCGACTGACCATCAGTCCCCTTCGGGCTTGTCCGTCAACTCGGTGCGGTTGCGGCGCAAGGTGTTCCGTTCGGTGACATCGTAGTAGGACATTGCGGTCAGAGGTGGCGAATATGCGTGCACGCTGAGCGTGGCGGACGCCACGGCGATCCTTTCACGGCCCACCTCGTTGACGGGGTCGCGCGACCACGTCACGTCGTGCACCCAGCCCAGCGGGAAGGCGGCCTGGTCGCCTGCCACCAGTCGGCGACGACGCAGCCGGTCCCCGTCCCAACGGGTTTCGGCCAGCGCACCGGACACGACGGTCAGGGCGCCCAGCGACCCGCCGTGGTCGTGTAGTTCGGTCGACTTGTCCGGCACCCAGCTGATCAGCCAGACGTCGAGTTCGTCGTCGCCGTGAAGGCGGGTGAACCATCTGTCGGTGCTGGGCGGCCCCCCGGCGGGCAAGACGTGGTTGTAGCGGCCGGACAGCACGTGGTCGGCGGCGACATCGGTGGCCTGCAGCAAGTCGGGCAGCCGCAGCCGGGTCGGCGCGACGAGCGATGGGGAGGCAAGAGAAGGCGAAGCGAGGGTCATCGGTGCGGGGCTCCAGGAGAATTGGACGGTCAGGGACGGGCGTCAAGCCCGACAACACTCCTGAAAGGTGGTCCACTCCAGCACGGTGCCGAGTGTTGCATAGATTGACGGCATGCGCCGCAACCCCATCTGCTCCGTGCTCGCCGCCAGCCTGCTCGGTTCCATCGCCCTCTCCGGTTGCTCGTCGGGCTCGGGCCCCGGGGCGACCTCGTCGTCCGCACCGAACTCGGCGCCGACCACCACCACGTCGACGCCCGTTTTCAGCTCGCACACTGCGGCGCCTGGCGCCGTCGGAAAGTCCCCTGCCGGCGTCACGACCGCCGTGGGCGCACCCGCCGAATCGACAGAGGACGAGTACTTCCAGGCCTGCAACGCAGCAAAGACGTGGATGACCCAGCAGGGCGGCGAGTTGCAGAGTCAGTTCGAGCCGTACCTGGCCTTCTTGCAGTCGTCCGACACCGCCACTCCTGGAACGTTCGGCACCCCGTGGTCACAGCTCGCCCCCGGACGTCAGTCCGCGGTGATCGTTGCCGCCGACGCCGCTTCCAATGCGCTTTGCGGCTGACCCCGACCGGCGCCGCGTTTAAATCACGGCTGACGGAAAGTCACTCGGCCGGTGACTCCGGACGGTCCTCGATCCACTGTCGACCGCGCGCGAGCGCATCGTCGAGCGCCCCGAAGATCCGGGTCGTGGCCGGCACGATGCCGTCGTCGCCGAGTACGTCGGCGAGCCCACCGCGCAGGAGCACCTTCTCGACCGCTGGGCTGACCCCGGCGATGTACAAGCGGCCGCCGTTGGCCTCGAGATCGGTGGCCCACTTGCGGATGCCCCGGATGACCTTCGACGACGGCACGTCGGGCAGCGTGCCCATGCTGAGTACGACGACGGCGTCGCGCGAGTTGGCCACCTTGGGCCACAGTTCGTCGATGCGCGGCACCTCGGCGAACAATCCGACGCCCGCATAGTGCAGCACCGTCACCTCGTTGTCCGGGCAAGTGTCGGGGACCTCGGTGCGGTCCCACCCGCCGTCGGGGTTTGGACGCAGCGCGACCAGACTTGCCGATTTCGAGGCCTGTACGCAGTAGAGCACCAGTGACGTGATGGCCCCGATCACGATCGCCTGATGCAGCGGAAGCTCGGTGGTCGCGACGAACGTGATGAGCATGGCCACCGCCGACAGTGGTGCGGTCCGCAACACCAACATGACGTCGGCCCAGCGACCTGTGACCAGTTCGGCGCCGATGACGAGCATCAGGCCTCCGATCAGTGGCATCGGGATCAGTTCGGCCAGTGATCCCGCGAGCACGACGAGCAAGGTCAGCCAGATGCCCGCGAAGATGGCCGCCCACCGCGTCTGCGCGCCCGCGGATACCGCAACGCCGGTGCGGGACAACGATCCCCCCGTCGGCAGGGCTCCGAAGAAGCCACCCGCCAGATTCGCCAAGCCCTGCGCCGAGAAGTCCCTCGACGTGTTGGACCGGCTGCCGTCCGGGTTGGGCACGGCCGCCGCGATGCCCGCGGCCTGAGCGAGTCCAACCAGCGCGACGGCCAACCCTCCGCCGAGCAGCCCGGGAATCGCGTCGAAGTTCGGCAATACGAAGGGCGGCAGCGCATTCGGAATCGATGCGATGTCGCCGACGGTCTCTACTTCGACGTGCAGCGCCGTGACGGCGACGGTCACCACGACGAGCGCGATCAGCGTGGCAAAGGAGCTCAGTGGTTTGATCAGGTGGAAGACGGCCCACACTGCGACCGTCGCGACCGCGACAAGGCAAGGCGCAAGCTGCCACGCGCCGACGTTGGCGAATGCCTCGATGAACTTGCGAATCGTGTTGTGGCTCTCCGGTTTGTAGCCCGTGGAGTCGAAGATGACGCCCGCGATGATCTGTACGGCGATGCCCGTGGTGAACCCCGTCATCACGGCGTTGGACACGAAGTTCATGAGCGCGCCGAACTTCAGCAGGCCGAACAACAGCATGACCACACCGACGATGAGCGCGAGGGCCGCGACGTTCGCGGGGTCGCCAGGGTCGAGGCCCGCGGCCGTCAGCACGCTGCGCGACGACAGCGCAAGTGCGCTCGTCAGCGTCGTCACCATCAGCACGGTTCTCGCGAAGACCGCGCCGACGACCGTCGACACCATGCCCGAATACAGTCCCGCCACCGGGTTGAACCCGCCGATGCTGGCGTAGGCCATGCCCTCGGGGATCGAGAACAGTCCGGTGACGAGACCCGCGATCGCGTCCTTCAGCCGCGGCCGGCCGAGGCCGACGATCGCGGCGCGGACCTTGAACCGTGCGCCCGTCACGCGCAGCAAGACTGCCACCGCCTGCGCGCACGGGTCACCGGATTGACCGGGCTGGGCATCGGCGTGTCGTCCGCGGCCGTGCCGAGACTTCGGCGCCGAGCCCGCGCGGCGCTGAGAGTGGCGACAGGAGCGTGCAGCACAGGGCCGGTACGCAGCCACGCTAACTGATTTCGCGGGGGCTCCGCCAACTAACGGTTGCGCAGAAACTTGCCCTGACCAGGCAATTAGCACATCTACGTTTAGTGGCGTCCGTCACTATTTGGGTTATATTGTGTGCCGAGTCACTCCTCGAGAGAGAAGGTTCGGTAATGCTTGGATCACCCCTGGACAAGTCCCGCACCGAACTCCCGCGCGCCGCCGGAGGGTCGATCAGTGGCACGCGCGTCGTGATGGGCATATTGCTCGTCCTCATCGCCCTCGCAGTCATCACAGGCGTGGCCGTGGCCATGACCAGTGGACAGCCCACCGTCGCGTTCGTGATCGGACTCGTCGGCCTCGCCTTCTTCAGCCGGGCGTTCTGCTAGCACCGGCCCCAAGCCTGATACGCCGTCGGCTCGACCGACGGCGTATCTTTGCGCGTGCGATGGACTACACCACCGCCTGACGAGGCACAATTGCCACCATGCGGGTGGCATTGGCGCTGGGCAGCGGCGGGGCTCGCGGATATGCCCACATCGGCGTCATCAACGAGTTGCGCGACCGAGGGCACGAAATCGTCGGAATCGCAGGTTCGTCGATGGGTTCGTTGGTCGGCGGCCTCCAAGCTGCCGACAAGCTCGACGAATATGCCGAGTGGGCAAGCTCTTTGACTCAACGCGCGGTGCTTCGGCTGCTGGATCCATCGCTCACTGCGGCCGGTGTGCTGCGGGCGGAGAAGATCCTCGAGGCCGTTCGCGAGATCCTCGGCGACGTAGCGATCGAAGACCTGCCGATCCCGTACACATCCGTCAGCACCGACCTCATCTCCGGGAAGTCGGTCTGGCTACAGCGCGGACCCGTGGACGAAGCGATTCGCGCATCGATCGCCATCCCAGGCGTCATCACACCGCACGAGCTCGACGGGCGGCTGCTCGCCGACGGGGGCATCCTCGATCCCCTGCCCATGGCGCCGATCGCCGCAGTGCACGCGGACATGACCATCGCCGTCAGCCTCAATGGCGATGACCCGTTGCACGGTGCCCGACGCGAGCCGCGGCCAAGCGGAGAGTTGTTGAGCCGAATGTGGCGCAGCACAACGGCACTGCTCGACACGGCCGCGGCGCGCACATTGCTCGACACCCCTGCGGCGCGGTCGGTGTTCAGCCGTTTCGCGAGCTCGGACGAGGAGGACGCCGAGGCGAGCGATGCCGTCGCAGACGCCGACCCGATGCCGATTCCCCGGCTCGGCGGCTTCGAGGTGATGAACCGGGCCATCGACATCGCGCAGTCGGCCTTGATGCGCCACACACTGGCGGCCTATCCCCCGGACTTGTTGATCGAGGTACCGCGCACCGCGTGCCGAAGCCTCGAGTTCTATCGCGCCGCAGAGGTCATCGACATCGGGCAGGAACTCGCGGCGCTGGCGCTCGACACGTTCGTCGACCGCACGCCGGACTCAGAGTCCTAGGAACTGCGCCACCCGGTGCGCCTCGCGACGGCCCTGTTCGCGGCCGGCCCGGGCCGAGGGAATCCGGCACGCCGGATCGAGCGGATTGCGCCCGAACGCGGCCAGCGCAGCGTCGTCGGCGAAGATCGCCAGCGTGGCACCCGGGAACGCTGCTACTTCAGCGGGCGCGCCGTCGCCGAACGGCGACGGCGAGAACTCGCCTGATGGCACGAGTACGACGACCGACTCGCAATCGGAGGCAACCTCCATGTTGACTGTGCTGCCGACGCCGCCGTCCATGTAGCGGCGGCCTCCGATCGTCACCGGCGGCCAGGCGCCAGGCACCGCGCAGCTGGCGGCCACCGCATCCACCAATTCGACGTGCGAGTCACGGTCGAACACCACCAGTGCGCCCGTCGCGATGTCGATGGCGGTCACCCGCAGCACCCGCGCAGGCCAATCGTGCGCGGGCAGGCGATGGGCGATCACGTCGCGGCGGACGGCTTCCGTGACGGTGTCGGTGTCCAGCGCGGTGGCGCCGATGCGTTGCAGCTTTTGCTCTTTCGTGGCACCGGGGGCTGATATCGCGGTGATGAAGAGTTCGGCGATCTCGTCGACGTCGACGCCCGAGTCGAGCTCGTAGGACTCTTCGGCGGTCTGACGGGCGAACAGGTCGTTGAGCGAACGACCGCTGCCGAACTGTGCGGCCACCGTCGACCCCGCCGAGGTACCGACCAGCACGTCGGAGGCCAGCAGGGCGCTAGCCGCGTCGGGCGCCTCGTCGGCGATGCCACATACGATGCCGGTCTCCCAGGCGATGCCCGCCAACCCACCGCCGGCGAGTACTAGTCCATTCACGGGACCGAGTGTGCCAGGGTCTTCAGATGCCCCGGCCGACGGCGTTCCGGTGACCGTCGGTTACCGCCGGTGGAAGAGTGGGGGTAGCGGCCGACCGGTATACGCGGAATTGCCGAACCATTAACGGCTGCGCCATGATAACGGTGGTACCCAGAAGTACCAACGCTCGCGACGAAGGGATGCCCATGGCCGAGACGATGAGGGCCCAGCGGTTCTACGCTGACTCCAAAACCATTGCCGTGGAGGATGTTCCGATTCCGGAACCGGGACCGGGCGAGGTGCTCGTCAAGGTCGCGTTCTGCGGCATCTGCCATTCCGATCTGAGCCTCATCAACGGCACCTTTCCTTCCCAACTGCCGGTCGTCACTCAGGGCCACGAGGCCTCCGGCACCATCGCCAAGCTTGGCCTCGGCGTGACGGGGTGGACTGAAGGCGACCGGGTGGTGGTGGCGGCGGGCAAGCCATGCCTGGAATGCGCGAACTGTCGCCGCGGCGACGTGTCCAATTGCCTTCGCATCCGCCTGATGGCCTTCGCCTACGACGGCGCATGGGCCGAGTACACCGTGGCGCAGGCGTTCGGGCTGACCAGGATCCCCGACAACGTAGCGATGGAGCAGGCCGCGATTCTGGCCGACGCAGTATCGACCCCGTACGGCGCCGTGGTTCGGACGGCACAAGTCGGCATCGGCGAGTCCGTCGGCGTCTGGGGCGTCGGCGGCCTCGGCACCCACATGATCCAACTGGCCAGACTCGTCGGCGCCGCCCCGATCATCGCGGTCGACATCAAGCCGGCGATTCTCGACCGGGCGCTCGCGGTGGGCGCCGACTACGCGTTCGACGCCCGCGACGACGCTCTGCCCGCCAAGATCGCCGAGGCCACCGGAGGCCGCAATCTCGACGTCGCCTTCGACGCCGTCGGCCTCGGATCGACCTTCGAGCAGGCGCTCAACAGCCTCACCGTCGGCGGCCGACTCGTCGGGGTCGGCATGAGCGCGGACGCCCCAACAATCGGGCCGACGTCGATCTTCAACCTCTTCAAACGCCAGGTGCTCGGCCACCTCGGGTATCAGAACGCCGACATCGGCACGCTGGCCAACCTGGTTTCCCGCGGACGGCTGGACTTGTCACGCTCGATCAGCGCCGTAGTACCACTCGAGGACGTCGCCCTTGGCATCGAGAAGCTTGAGAAGGCCGACGGCGATCCGATCCGAATCCTGGTGCAGCCGTGAGCGATTCGCTTGTTGCGTTGCTGACGGGGGCGTCCGGTGGCATCGGGCAGGCGCTGGGGCGGCGGCTCGCCACCGATGGGTACGACGTCTGCCTGTCCTACGGGCGGCACGGCGA
Source organism: Mycobacterium sp. RTGN4 (assembly GCF_033804635.1). Taxonomy (NCBI): domain Bacteria; kingdom Bacillati; phylum Actinomycetota; class Actinomycetes; order Mycobacteriales; family Mycobacteriaceae; genus Mycobacterium; species Mycobacterium sp. RTGN4. The sequence goes on from NZ_JAPZLB010000020.1 coordinate 93,283, forward strand.
CGACGCGGAGTCCGTCGCCGAATATGCCCGCGGGCTCGGCAGGCGTGCGATCACCGTCGCCGCCGACATGTCCGACCCCGATGCGCCCGCCGCCCTGGTCGACGCGGCCGTCGGTGAACTCGGTCGGGTCGACGTGTTGATCGCAAACGCCGGCTACGCCGACATAAGTGGTTGGCAGAACATCGAACTCGCGTCGTGGAACGAGACGTTGGCAGTCAATCTCACCGCGCCGTTCCTGCTCGCCCAGCGAGTGCTGCCCGGGATGGTCGAGCGGCAGTTCGGCCGAGTGCTGTTCATTTCGTCGGTCGCCGCGTTCAGTGGTGGCGTGGTTGGCGCCCACTACGCAGCGAGCAAGGCGGGATTGCACGGGCTTATGCACCACCTTGCCCCACGTGTGGCCGCCGACGGCGTGACCGTGAACTGCCTGGCCCCCGCGCTCGTCGGCGAGACCAAGATGTTCCCTGCGGAGCTGGATACCGGGACACCGCCGGTCCCGATTCCGGTGGGCCGCATCGGGCGGCCAGACGAGATGGCGGACATGGCAATGACGATGCTGCGCAACGGTTATCTGACCAACAAGGTGATCACGGTCGACGGTGGCCTCATCGCCCGCTAGCGCAGGTGCGGCGCTGCCTTGCCGCTGATCAGCGGCAGGTCGAGCATGGTCAGAATGCCGGGTTCGGCCGCGCACACCGCGGGGACGGAGTTGACGCAGTGTGCCGCAGTTCCGACGATGCCATGCTCGGGACCCTCACCGCCGACAGCGGAATGAAATCCCTTGACGACGATCGTGATGTCCGGATTGCCCCGCACTTCCATCTCGTAGCGCTGGCCTGCTGGTCCGAACGTCCATGGGGGATCCAAGTTCTCCTCGCCCATGAACCAGTTCACCGTCACACGCGCGACGGACTCACCGTCGACGAGGGCTTCCCAGTGGAACTTGCGGCCAGCGACCTGGCCCGGCTGGATCGCCCCGAGTGGAGAGTCGATCGGCGCGGTCGCCACCGAGATCTCTTGGGTGGCACGAATCTTCGGGTCGGCGTTGAAACCCATCTGGTCGACGATCATCTTGACAGCCTGGATGAAGCCGCTGTCTAGCATCTTCTGCATCGGACCGGTGAGCGCCTTCTCCGGCACCTCGCCGAAACCCATGACATGTCGCAGCACGTCTGGTGCTTCGTAGGTGCGCAGATCGGAGAACTCCTCGGCGCGCACGAAGGTCACTCCGGTGGAGAATGACGAGAACAGCAGCGGGTACTTCTCGCTGATGCCGCCTGGCGCCATGCCGGTGCCATGCAGCGTCGCATTGCCTGCGAGGGCGGCCTCACGCATCGGCGTGGCGCTTCGCTCGCTTGGATACAGCCATCCGACCGGGGTAACGACGTTCTTGCCGGACCTCAGCAGGGCCGCCACTTCGTCGGGATTCGCGACCAGGGGCGAATAGATGACGGCGTCGGCCTCGAGGGCCAGGATCTCGTCCACGCTGTTGGTCGCAGTCACGCCCAACGGCTCGATGCCGACCAATTCGCCAACGTCCTTGCCACTCTTGGCCTCCGAATGCACCCAGCATCCGACGAGCTCGAGGTCGGGATGCTCGAGCACGCCCTTGATCGCCGCGACGCCGACACCGCCGGTGGCCCACTGCACAACTCGCAATGTCATCCCGTAACTCCCTCTCACCGCCAAAACTGGAACACGTTCTACTCAGATGTACACCACCCGGGCATTCGAAACGGTGGAAACCCCGGTGCAGGGCGGCACAATGTCCGGTAATGATCAATCGTCTCGACTTCGGAGTGCTCGGGCCGCTTCAGATGAGCGCCGACGGAGCGCCCTTGCCGCTGGGCACACCCAAGCAAAGGGCGGTGCTGGCGATGCTGGTGATGGGCCGCAATCGCCCCGTCAGCAGCGACGCCTTGGTCAATGCCGCGTGGGAGCAGTACCCGCCACCCGAACCGAAGGCCAGCTTGCATGCGTACGTGTCGAATCTGCGCAAGTTGCTTGGTGGGGCCGGCCACGATCCGAAGGCGGTGCTCGCCAGCGCACCGCCCGGGTACCGGCTGACGATCGCCGACGGCGACTGCGACATCGGACGGTTCATCGCACAGAAGACGGCCGGGGTGCAGGCCGCAGCGGTCGGGCAGTTCGAACAGGCCAGCCGTCACTTCCAGAATGCGCTGGCCGAATGGCGCGGACCCGTACTCGAGGATCTGCGCGACTTCGACTTCGTCGACCCCTTCGCCACCGCGCTCGTCGAGGACAAGGTCGTGACGCACACGGCCCGCGCCGAGGCCGAGATCGCCTGCAACCGCGGCCATGCCGTCATCGGCGACTTGGAGTCGTTGGTCGCCGAGCACCCGTACCGCGAACCGCTGTGGACCCAGCTGATCACCGCGTACTACCTGGCCGAACGCCAGTCCGATGCCTTGGACGCCTACCAGCGACTGAAGTCGACGCTGGCCGACGACCTTGGCATCGATCCAGGCCCCACCATCCGCGCCCTGCACGAACGGGTGCTGCGCCAGCAACCGCTGAACGTCAAGAAGGTCGCCCAGACCACCGCTGTGCACAAGAGCTTCAACATCGACATGCGTACCGCCGTCGGACCCCAGGCCGCCGTCGCGCAGCTGCGCGTGGCCTCGGGACACGCCCACCCCCTGGTCGCAGTGGCGACCAGAATCGGGCGGCTTCCCGACAACGACATCGTGCTCGACGACGTCAACGTCAGCAGACACCACGCCGTCATCATCGACACCGGAACCAGTTTCGTCATTACCGACCTGCGCTCGGCCAACGGAGTGGAGCTCGGCAGCGAACGGATTCGGGGTACGGCGACACTCGCCGACGGTGACGTGATCCGGATCTGCGACTACGAATTCACCTTCGAGCTCACCCAGTCGCCGAACTCGTGAACGGCGTCCGTACCGGCACCGTAATTCCAGCAACGCACTAATCTGCTAAAGGTCGCGGTTCGAGGGGGACGGTTGGATGACTGAGCCGAAGTCGCGGGAAGGCACCCAATTCGGGCCGTATCACCTGCTGCGGCTGATCGGCAAGGGCGGCATGGGCGAGGTCTACGAGGCAAGGGACACCGTCAAGGACCGCATCGTTGCGTTGAAGCTGCTGCCGGAAGGCGTCTCGCACGATCCGGTGTTCCGCAAGCGACTCCAGCGCGAAGCGCACTCCGCGGGGCGCCTGCAAGAGCCCCACGTGGTGCCGATCCACGACTACGGCGAGATCGACGGTGTGCTCTACGTCGACATGCGCATGATCACCGGATCCGATCTGCGCAAGCTGCTGAAGAGCTACGGACCGATGACGCCCGCACGTGGCGTCGCCATCGTCCGGCAGGTCGCGTCGGCTCTGGACGCCGCGCACGAGGGCGGCATCATGCACCGCGACGTGAAGCCCGAGAACATCCTGGTCACCAAGGAGGACTTCGCGTACCTGGTCGACTTCGGCATCGCGAACGCGGTCACCGACGAGAAGCTGACCGAAATGGGCACTGCCGTCGGCACTTACGCCTACATGGCCCCCGAGCGGTTCACCAGCGACGAGGTGACCTACCGCGCCGACATCTACGCGCTCGCCTGCGTCCTCCACGAGTGCCTGACGGGTGCGCAGCCATACGTCGGCGACAGCGTCAGCGTCGTGATCACCGGGCATCTGATGCAGCCGATTCCGCGCCCGAGCGTCGAAAGGCCGGGTATTCCAGCGGCTTTCGATCATGTGATAGCCCGCGGTATGGCCAAGAAGCCGGAGCAACGGTATGTCTCCGCCGTCGACTTGGCGATGGCGGCCACACAGGCCCTGACCGAGGTCGACAAGGGTCATGCCGAGACCATCGTGCAACGCAGCGAGTCGATACCGCCGACCACGCCCCTCGGGCAGGGGGCCACCCTCGCAGCACCGATGCCACCGCCGCCCGCGCCGCCGAGCTACCCGCCGCCACCACCACCGGCCGCCCAACACTTCAGCGGCCCGCCCCCGTCATGGACACCGCCCGGCCCGAATCCTCCGGGCGGCAAGAAGGTCCCGTGGATTCCCATCGCGGCAGTGGTCGCGGTGCTCTTGTTGGTGGCGACCGCCATCGGCCTCGTGGTGGCGTTCAGCTCCGACGACGAGCACAACGCGAGTGGATCCGGCACCAGCTCGCCCACGTTGACCAGGCCCTCGACGACGGGCGCCAGGGCGTCTACCAGTGAAAGGCCCACCGCAACAGACGATCCGGGTTCGTTCACTGGCAAATTGATGGCACTCATCCCGCCGGACTACCCGACCAGTGCGTGCGAAATCGTCAGCCCGCCCGCCCCTGGGGCATTGGCCACGGTCGACTGCCAGAAGTCGGAACAGCCCGGCGGCCCCGAGATCGCGCGGTACTCCCTGTTCTCGAACCAGGACGACCTCCAGACGCACTTCGACCAGGGGCTCAAGCAGAACGACGAGATGCAGGCATGCCCGGGAGCCGATTCGCAGGCGCCACAGGACTGGAACTACAAGAGCGACGCCAACACGCGAGCGGGCCAGGTGGCGTGTGGGACATACCAGGGCAACGCCGACGTCATGTGGACCCAGAGCGCGGAGCTGCTGCTCGCCGACGTGCAGAGCGCCGACCTGGCGAGCCTGCACGACTGGTGGCTGAACTTCAGCTGAGCAGCCCGCGGTATGTTGCAGACAACCGCAACGTCGCGAAGGGATCTGCCATGGCCAGCACCGCGAAGAACCGAGTTTTCGTCGTCGGAGTCGGGATGACGAAGTTCGAGAAGCCCGGCCGTCGGGAGGGTTGGGACTACCCGCAGATGGCCAAGGAGTCTGGCACCAAGGCCTTGGCGGACGCAGGCATCGACTACACCGAAGTCGAGCAGGGCTACGTCGGCTACTGCTCGGGCGACTCGACGTCGGGCCAGCGTGCGCTCTACGAGCTCGGCATGACGGGCATCCCGATCGTCAACGTCAACAACAACTGTTCCACCGGTTCGACCGCCCTGTACCTGGCCGCGCAGTCCATCCGTGGTGGGCTGGCCGACTGCGTGATCGCGCTGGGCTTCGAGAAGATGCAGCCGGGTTCGCTGGCGGTCGGGGCCGACGACCGCGAGTCGCCGCTCGGCAACCACGTGAAGGCACTCGCCGAGATCGACGAGTTCGCATTCCCGGTGGCGCCGTGGATGTTCGGCGCCGCCGGCCGGGAACACATGAAGAAGTACGGCACCACCGCCGAGCATTTTGCAAAGATCGGCTACAAGAACCACAAGCACTCGGTGAACAACCCGTACGCACAGTTCCAGGACGCGTACACCCTCGACGACATCCTGGCCGCGAAGATGATCTCCGATCCGCTGACGAAGTTGCAGTGCTCGCCCACCTCCGATGGGTCGGGTGCGGCGATCGTCGTCAGCGAGGACTACGTCGCCAAGCACGGGCTGGCGAGTCAAGCCGTCGAGATCGTCGGGCAGGCGATGACCACCGACTTCGCGAGCACGTTCGACGGCAGCGCACGCAACATCATCGGCCACGACATGAATGTGCAAGCCGCCCAGCAGGTTTACGACCAGTCCGGGCTGGGCCCACAGGACTTCCAGGTCATCGAGTTGCACGATTGCTTCTCCGCCAACGAGCTACTGCTGTACGAGGCGCTCGGACTGTGCGGTGACGGCGAGGCACCCCAACTCATCGACGACGGCGACACCACGTACGGCGGACGCTGGGTGGTCAACCCGTCGGGCGGACTCATCTCGAAGGGGCATCCGCTCGGTGCGACCGGGCTTGCCCAGTGCGCCGAGTTGACGTGGCAGCTGCGTGGCACGGCAGACAAACGTCAGGTCGACGGCGTCAACGCAGCCTTGCAGCACAACATCGGGCTGGGCGGGGCGGCCGTGGTGACGGCCTACCAGCGCGCCGACCGCTAGCCCAGTCCCTCCCCTGCGCGAGCAGACGTAAGTGTGCTGCAACCCTCGGCGTGTCGGTGACATTTGCGTCTGCTCGCGAGGAATGAAGAGTCAGTCGCGCGCTTCCAGCACGTCGTAGTCGCCGTCCGCGTGCCTGGCGCGAATGGTCTTCTTGTCGTACTTGCCGACGCTGGTACGCGGAACCTGATCGACGAACGTCCATCGCTCTGGCAGCCACCAGCGGACCACCTTGTCCGCCAGGAACTTCCGCAGTTGCTGCGGCGTCGCGTCGGCACCCTCGTTGAGTACGACGACGGCCAACGGGCGCTCCTGCCAGCGTTCGTCGGGCACGCCGACGACGGAAGCCTCCAGCACCGCCGGATGGGCAATCAGGTGATTCTCCAGCTCGACCGACGAGATCCACTCCCCGCCTGACTTGATGACGTCCTTGGCACGGTCGGTCAGGGTGACGTAGCTCAGCGGGTCGATGCGGCCGACGTCGCCGGTACGGAGCCAGCCGCTATCGAATTTCTCGGCGTCGCGGTCCAGGTAGTACGAGCCGGTGATCCACGGTCCGCGCACCTCGACCTCACCAGAGGCCTTGCCGTCGTTGGGAAGTGGATCGCCCGCATCGTCGACGATGCGGACCTCCACGCCGCACATCGGCCTGCCCTGAGTCGAGCGCAGCGCCCAGTGTTCGTCAGCCGAGGTGCCGGGCGGCGGCCACGCCATCGTGGCGACAGGCGACGTCTCGGTCATCCCCCACAGTTGGCGGATCTGGACGTCGAACTTCTCCTCGTAGGCCTTCATCAGCGATTGCGGTACCGCCGATCCGCCGCACGACACCAGCCGCAGCGACGAGATGTCCCGGCCCGGAGCCGATTCCAGGCAGTGCATGACGTCGTTCCAAATGGTCGGTACCGCGCCCGCGACGGTGGGCCGTTGCGTCTCGATGACGTCGATGATCGCCTTGGCGTCCAGGAACCGGTCGGTGAGCACCAGGTCGGCGCCCGCCATCAGCGCGGCGTAGGGAAGCCCCCATGCGTTGGCGTGGAACATGGGCACGATGGGCAGCACCGAGTCCTCGGCGCCGATGCCCAACGTGTTCGCAGTGCAGGTGCTCATGGCGTGCAAATAACTTGAACGGTGGCTGTAGACAACGCCTTTCGGGTTGCCGGTGGTGCCGCTCGTGTAGCACATGGCGGCCGCGTCGGTCTCGACGACATCGGGCCAGTCGAAGTCGGGCGACACGTCGGCCAGGACCTCGTCGTACCGCAGTACGGTCTTGCCCGACCCCGTCAGCGGTGCGAGATCGCCAGCTCCCACGGCGATGATCGTGTGCACCGTGTCCAGTAGCGGGAGCACCGGGGCCAGTTGCTCGGCGAGCGACATGTCAGCGATGATCACCTGGTCATCCGCCTCGTTGGCGATGAAGGCGATCTGCTCCGGCGAGAGTCGGATGTTCAGCGTGTGAAGCACCGCGCCCATCGATGGCGCGGCCAGGTACGCCGCGAGGTGTTCGGCGTTGTTCCACATGAAGGTGGCCACCCGCTGGTCACCGGTGATGCCGAGGCCGCGCAGCGCGCTGGCCAGCCTGCCGACCTGCTCGCCGAGTTCGCGGTAGCTGATGGTGCGGTACCGGCCGTCGCCAAGGGCGGTGGTCACGGTGCGATCGCCGTTCACGTCCGCCGCGTAGCGAAGGATCGTGGTGACGGTCAGCGGGACATCCTGCATCGTGCTGCGCATCGTCGACTCCCTCTTCGCCTTCGCCGCGATGGTAGCGGCGCAGGCGGCGGATATCGGCACTTCGACAAGGGCCGGGACGCCGCTGGAACGAAACCGCAGCTCACAGCGATGAACTAGTAGATTTTCATTCAATTACCAGACAAGGGGGCGCCGAGATGCGTCCATCGACAGTTTCAGCCGCTTTCGTCACATTCGCCGCAACTGCATGCGCCGTATTCGCCGCGCCGGCCGCCCACGCGGACCAGACGCCCCTGGAGACGATCGGACTCCTTCAGTCCCAGGGGTACCACGTGAACGTCGACCGCGTGGGCAGCGCCCCGCTCGACGATTGCGTGGTGACCAGTGTCCGAAATCCCCAGACCCAGACGAAGACGATCCGCGACTACTACGGCAAGCGGGACGAGAACGGCAATCGCAAGTACCGCCTTGTCGAGATCGTGACGAGCAGATCAATTTCGGTATCCCTAGACTGCAGCTGACCTGCGTGGCAGCACGTGCGTTCCGGGGGCGCGGCAAGTAGTGTTCGGTTCACAGCTAAGGGACAGGAGGTGCGGTCATGCGCACAAATTTGGCGCTCACGGCCGCTGCGGTGGTGGGTGTGTGCGCAGCCATCGCTGCCCCCGCCGGATTTGCGGCCGCCGAGACCGCACAAGAGACGATCAGCAGGCTTCAATCACAGGGCTACACGGTCACCATCGACAAGGTTGGTACCGGCTCGATGGACCAGTGCACCGTCACCAGCGTGCGCAATCCGCAGACCGTGACTCAGCTGGTGCCCTACATCGGTCCTGGACGCGGCAACAACCGCACTGCGTTGGTTCCCGCGGTCGTCAGCCAGACCGTCTCGGTGTCGCTGAACTGCTCGCGCTGAGCCCGCAAAGGCGGTTCAGCGGCTGGAGCAGTCAAGCGACACCGTGATGGACCGCTTGACCACGACCTCGACGAAGCGGTCGCGATCCCTGCGTCCGTCCACCCGGATTAACCGGGTCTGCTCCTGCGGATTGCGGATACTGGTCACGTGGCACTCCGAAAGCGGTGCGCTCCCAACGCGATCGATGTTTACGTTGAAGCCCTCGGCTTGGAGTTGCCCAATGGTCACGATGGCCGACTCCGATTCGGCCGACGCCGATCCGGGCGATGCGATGAGCAGGCCGCAAGCCGCAGCAGCCAGGGCAATCAGCGTCACTAGTGCAGTACGCATCGTCGCGTCCCCCTCGGTGGCCAATTTGGCCGTCACAGAGGAAGACGAACTGGACTGTCCCTCGGTTCAATCCGACATGAAAGGACCCGGCCAGGGGGGATCTGGCCGGGTCCCATCATGGTGCGCCCTACGCCGGTGCAGGGACTCGCTCCTGCACAAGCTCTTCGGCGCGCGAATCCTGGTCGTCGAGCATGGTCAACTCGTCGAACGGCTTGTCCCCATTGAGCACCGCGTCGACGCGGTCCCTGTCGATGGTGTGGGTCCACGAACCGACGAGCACCGTCGCGACCGCATTGCCGGAGAAGTTGGTCACCGCCCGCGCCTCGGACATGAACCGGTCGATGCCGACGATCAGTCCGACACCGTCGAGCAGGTCGGGCCGGTGGGCTTGGAGGCCGCCTGCCAAGGTCGCCAGCCCGGCGCCGCTGACTCCGGCCGCGCCCTTGGAGGCGACGATCATGAACACCAGCAGCGAGATCTGCTCACCGACGGCGAGTGGCTTGCCCATCGCGTCGGCGACGAACAGCGAGGCCATCGTCAGATAGATCGCCGTGCCGTCGAGGTTGAACGAGTAGCCGGTCGGTACGACGACGCCGACCGTCGTCTTCTCGACACCGAGGTGTTCCATCTTGGCGATCAGCCGGGGTAGCGCCGACTCGGACGACGACGTCGCGAAGATCAGCAGATACTCCCGAGCCAGGTAGCGGACCAACTTGAAGATCGAGACTCCGGCGACCGCCCGCATCAGCACGCCGAGCACGCCGAAGACGAAGAGCAGGCAGGTGAGGTAGAAGCCGAGCATCAGCGTCAGCAGTTGGGTGACCGCACTCCATCCGGTCTGCCCCACCACGTTCGCGATGGCGCCGAACGCACCGATGGGCGCCAGCCACAGGATCATGACCAGCACCTTGAAGACGAGTTTCTGCAGGTGCTCGATGCCGCGCAGGATCGGCTCCCGAGAGCCGCCGAGGCCCTGGACGGCGAAGCCGACAAGCAGTGCGACGAACAGCGCCTGCAGCACGTTGCCCTCGGTCAGCGACGAGAAGAACGAGGTCGGGATGATGTGCTGGACGAACTCCGACAGCCCGCCCGCCTCATGGGCCTGCTCGGCCAACTGACCACCCTTGGCCGCCGACGTCGACGACAGATTGAGGCCGGTGCCGGGGCTGAGCAGGTTTCCGACGACCAGGCCTATGGCCAGCGCGACCGTCGACATCACCAGGAAGTAGACGAACGCCAATCCGCCGACCTTGCCCACGGTGGCAGCGGCGCGCACCTTGCCGATGCCTAGGACGATGGTGCAGAAGATGACGGGGACGATCATCATCTTGATGAGGCTGACGAACATCGTGCCCAAGATGCCGACGCTCTTGCCGACGTCCGGCGCGAGTAGTCCGACGGCGACACCGGCGACGACGGCGACGATGACGGCTATGTACAGCCAGTGAGTGCGGTCCCGCTTCAGTGGCGGGGCGGACGTGTCGTGGTCGGCCATGACTGGGTGCTCCTATTTCCTGCGAGACGTGCGGCGAATGCGGTCTGCAAGGATGGTGTGCCCAGAAGTGATCCAGGTCACCCTTTAGTTCATTACGTTCACGTAGCCGACCAACCCGGAGGTGCGATGCGCAGCTGGTGGCCACGCTCGCTGGCCGGACAGGCGATCGCGCTGCAGATCGCGGTGATCGCCGTTGTCGTCCTCGTCGGCAGCGCACTGGCCCTGCTCGATGCCCGCCAGGACGGTGATGCCTCGGCCCGCCAGCAGGTGGTGAGCATCGCCACGACATTGGCCGACTCGCCCTCCACGGCCGCCGCCATCGAATCGGGAAGGGCCACCGAGCTTCTGCAGCCGGTGACCGAGGCGGTGCGCACCAACACCGCGATTGCGTTCATCACGATCATGTCGCCCGACGGCACCCGCTTCACGCACACCGATCCGCGTCAGATCGGCGCCCACTACCTCGGCACCATCGCGCCTGCGCTGAACGGCGAGACGTTCACCGAGGTATACACCGGCACGCTGGGGCCTTCGGTACGTGCGATCGCACCGGTGCGCGACGGCTCGGGTCGAGTGGTCGGCCTGGTCTCCGCGGGCATCACTTCTCAGACGCTCTCGCAGCGCTGGCGCGAGCAATGGCCGGCGATCGCTGCCGTCGGTGTTGGCGCCCTTGCGCTTTCGTTGATCGGCGTGTGGGCCATCCGGCGACGCCTGCTTCGCCAGACGCACGGGCTTCGTCCCGACGAACTACGCGTCATGTACGAGCACCACGACGCGATCCTGCATTCGGTGTCCGAGGGTCTCGTCGTGCTCGACCGCGATCGGGTGGTGCTCATCAACGACGAGGCGCGCCGACTGTTGGCGCTGCCCGCGGGGGCGGTGACGCCGTCCGACCTTCCGGAATTCCTGCGCAGCTACGAACCCGGTGCCAGGGACGAGGTGCACGTCACCGATGCCCGGGTGCTGGTGGTCAACAGGTCGAAGGTCGAAGGCTCCGCCCATTCCGAAGTGGTGACCGTGCGCGATCGCACCGAATTGCAAGGCGCCCTTGGTGAATTGAGCTCGCTGAAGGTGCTGACCGACTCACTGCGCGCCCAGGCGCACGAGGCCGCCAACAAGCTGCACACCGTGATCACGATGGTGGAACTGGGCAGACCCGAAGACGCCGTCAGCTTCGCGACCGAGGAGCTTGCCCTGTCGCAGCGACTGGTGGACCGCCTGTCAGCCGACGTCGGCGAGCCTGCGCTGGTGGCCCTGTTGCTCGGCAAGTCGGCTCAGGCCGACGAACGCGGCATCGCGCTGACGATCACCGAGGACACCCATTTGCCTTCCAGCGCTGAAGAAGTGCCGTTGAGCCCCCAGGAGTTGATCACCGTACTCGGCAACCTGGTCGACAACGCGATGGACGCGTGCGATCGGGATGATCCGTGGATCGAGGTCACCGTCAGCCAGGACGACACGACGCTGTTGATGCGGGTCGCCGATAGCGGCGCAGGCATGGACGCCGAAACGTTTGCGCGGGCCATGCAGCGCGGCTACTCGACGAAGACCGAAAAGGAGCCGGCGCACCACGGGCTCGGCCTGGCCCTCGTCGCGCAGGTGGTGCGACGCCACAGCGGGACGCTCAGCGCCGACGTCACCTACGGATCCGTTGTCACGGTCACGGTACCGAGGGGCAACTCATGATTTCCGTGCTCATCGTCGAGGACGATCCGCTGATCGCCCAGGCGCACGAAACGTATCTCGCTCGGCTGGAAGGCTTTTCGACCGCAGCGGTCGCACATACCGCACGCGATGCCATGCAGAGGGCCACCGAGGCGTCGGCCTCGGACACCCCCATCGACCTCGTGCTGCTCGACCTCGGGTTGCCCGACGCGAGTGGGATCGCCTTGGCCTCGGCACTGGCCGGACTTCGGCCCGCGCCCGACATCATCGCCATCACGTCGGAACGTGATCTCGAGATGGTGCGTGCAGCGGTCGCGCACGGCGCGCTCGCCTACCTGTTGAAACCGTTCACGTTTGCCGCTTTCCGCGACCGGCTGGAGCGTTACCGGCGTTACCGCTCGGCACTGCCGGCAGGCGTCGACGCCGCAAGCCAGGCCGAAGTCGACCGTGCACTCGCCGAATTACGGGTCGCCGCAGAGAAGTCGGTGTCCCCGAAGGGAGCGGCCACCCAGACCAACGACGACATCGCTCGGGCGGTCCGCGACCAAACGGACGGCGCGACAGCCGATGAGGTCGCCAACCAGGTCGGGGTTTCGCGTGTTACCGCGTGGCGATACCTGGAGCGGTTGGCTGACGAGGGTGTCGTGACGCGACACACCGACTATGGCAAGGCAGGCCGCCCCAAGACGCGCTACCAGTGGCGCTGAAGTGTCAGACGCCGGCAGGCACTAGCTCGCGAACACAAGGCGCGGCAACCGCATTGGTCGCGAACGGCGCGTAGAGCATCTGCGCGGGCAACGCGACGGAGTACGACGTGACCCCACCCGCGTAATCGGCGACGTACAGCCGCTGGGGACCGACCGCGACGCACGCGGGTCGAGCGCCCACCGACACGGATCCGATGACGGCGCGGTTCTCCGTGCAGAAGACGTGGACCCGGTCGTAGTCGACGACGAAGGCCCTTGAGCCGTCGGTGCTGAGCGCCAGTTGCGTCGGCGCAGTGCCGACGTCCACGGCTGCGGTGACGCGGTTGGCCACCAGATCGATGACGTGCAAGACACCGCGATCGGTGATGTCGGAGGTCAGCACGTAGGCAGTGCTGTCGAGCCCCAGTTCCAGTCCGCGGATGGGGGCGCCCAGTTCCAGGGCACGGCGGACGCGACCGGTCTTGACGTCGACGACGATCATCCGGCTGCTCACCGAGTCCGACATGGCGACGTAGAGCCTGCGGCCCGCGGCGTCGACGCGCAGCGCGTCGATGGTGGTGTCGGCGCCACCGGCGAGTTCGATGGTCGCGACGCGGTCGGCGGCGATGTCGATGATGGAGACGTCCACGCCGTCGCGCCCGGCGCGGGCCACGTACACGTACTTGCGATCGACGCTGACGGTCATTGCCGTGACGGTGCCCGCCATCGGGTAAGCCGCGACGACCTCACCGCCGATGGTGTCGACGACGGTGATCGCGTCGTCACTGGCCGAGGACACGGACGTGTACGCACGGCCGTCGGAGACGGTCACGGCGAACGGCTGGCCGGTGACGACCCCACCCCGCACAGTGAGCGCCTCGGCGTCGAGCACCGCTAGGGTGTTGTCGCCGAAGTTGGTGACCACGAGGATGTCGTCTTCGACGGCGATATCCGAGATTGGACCCCGTCCGATCATCGCGGCGTGCAGCAGGGAGACGTCACCATTGTCGACGGTGACGCTGTTTGAGCGCGCGAGCGTATTAGCCATGGTCTTGGGTACCTCCGCCGGCAATGCGTGCGCCAGCAATAGCTTCGATGAATACGCGCCCCGTCGGGGCGCAGTCCTGATCGAGTGTAGCGACGGAGTATGACGTTCCACGGCGCTCCGACGGCCATTCTCTCGACACGCGCGTCAACCTCTCAGGCGTCGCTTAGGAAACTCTTCGTTATGCACTCGTTATGTTTTCCTAGCAACATCAATCACATCGAATTTACTGCATCTTCACGGCAATGGCTACCGTCGACTGACAACTCCCCACCAGCACCACGGTGTCGTCTTCTTAGCTTTGGAAGGGAAAGTGAGCGCTAAATCACATGGCGACACGACAGCAAACTCCTGACATTTGCCTTCGAAACTGACGGATGTGACGATTGAGACGGCTGGGACCCGGTCGACGGCGCTAGCGGACTCCCCGAGACTTTGCCGTGAGGCCGCAGTTCACCGTCCGTTCACCACTGATGGAGCCGGGCCGGGCCCGCCCCTGGTGCCGCTCAGCCTTCGTCGACGGAGTTGTCCATGCCCGACTTGTTGATCTGTGGCGATCCCGATTTATAGGTGATGGCGTTCTGCATGCCGGACGCTTCGATGTCGTCAGCGGATTCGACGTTGACCTTGTTCTGGACGCCCGACACCGTGACCTTCGCGCAATGGCCGGTGATGTCGACCGTGTTCGTCATCCCGCTGATGCTCACCGAGCCGCCGTCGCAGAGCAGGGTCTCGTGTCGTCCAGACCCGCCGATATTGACGTTGTTCCCGGCGGCGATCGGGGTGGACGACAAGCCCGGCGTCGACGGGCGATTGGCGCCCGGTCCGGTGTCCGAGAAGGTCGGGAAGCTGCTCTCGATGGTGCTGATCGAATTGCTCACGTTGTAGAAGACGGCTACCACGCTGCCGATGATGGTGATGGCGACGAACGTGAAGATCGCGAAGATCAGCCAGCCGAACCGAAAGCCGCCTTGGGATCGCACCGGGTTGAACGGGGCGCCGCCAAACGACCCGGGCACTGGCGGATACGGCGTGCCATACGAGTCCTGCTGGGGCGCCCCGAACGTGGCCGCCGGCGGCGGATACGGGGTGCCGTAAGACCCCTGCGGAAGGGGGGGTGGCAGCGGCGGCGGCAAGGCGTTGGCTCCCCCGAGTTCGAACGCGCCACCACCCAATTCGGACGCGCGCGCCTGGTCGGAGATTCCGCGCTCCAGCTCCCGGATACGGGCCTCCGGGTCGTCCTTCGGATCCATGGGCAGATGTTCCCACATCGAGGCGGTGGCTGGGCTGGACGACAGAAATCTGACTAATGGGAGTCGATGAGCGTGGCGTTGACTGGTTTGGGAGCCGGTTGGCGGGACGCTGATCATTGAGCCGCTGGCCGGTGAGCACTGCTTTCGACTGGGATGAACGTT
>NZ_JAPZLB010000021.1:0-75691 GCF_033804635.1 Mycobacterium sp. RTGN4
CGTCAACGACCAGCACGACGTCGAATGGATCCGCCCACCCCATCTGGACACCGGCCAAGCCCGCACCAACTTCTACCACCAACCCGAAAAACTGCTCCAACCACCCGACGAGCCACCACCAGACCCAGAGCCCAAGCCCGACAACACCATCGGCAACCCCACACCACTAGAAGACCCCTGGGCACCCGACAACCCCGGACACCCCGCAACACCCGGCGGACCCGCACCACCACCACTAGAAGACCCATGGGGCTAATGCCCCGACCTCACACCTACCCGTCGCGCGCCCCGATTCGCCTAGTCCCGCAGCGGCGCGAAGGCGAACTCTCGAAGCCCGTCGTGCGGGTCCACCGCGGCCCGGAAGCCCAGCACCTCCGCGGCCGACGCGGGGTCGGCGACGATGTGGCGGACGTCGCCGCTGCGGTACTCGCCGGTGACGGCGGGGGGCGCCGCCCCACGCGCCTCGCACAACTCCGCGGCAACCTCCAGGATCGAGATCGGCCGACCCGAGCAGACGTTGAACGCCTCGAAGCCGCCGCGGTCGGATTCGGTTGCTGTCACGTTCGCGGCGGCGATGTCGTCGACGTGGATGAAGTCACGCATCTGACCGCCGTCCTCGTAAACCCTTGGTACGTCACCCGATTCGAGCTCCGAACGGAAGATCGCCGCGACGCCTGAATACGGCGTGTCCCGCGGCATGTGCGGACCGTAGACGTTGTGATAGCGCAGCGCGACGACGGAGCCGCCGGTCGACTCGGCCCAGGCCAGGGCGTAGTGCTCCTGCGCGGTCTTGCTGGCCGCGTAGAGGCTCCGCGGGCGCAGCGGCGCGTCCTCGCCGACCAGCCGCCACTGCAGTTGCTCGCCCCCCACGGGGCACCGGTGCTCGAACACCCCGCCGTCGAGATCCTCGCGAGTGCGCGGCAGCGGATCCACCGGACCGTGCTCGGGGCAGTCGTAACGCCCCTGCCCGTACACCACCATCGACGAGGCGAGCACAAGCTTCCGGCACCCTGCGGCGAACATCTCGGCGAGCAGCACCGCCGTGCCGTAGTCGTTGTGACTGCCATACGACGGCGCATCGGCCGCATCGACTCCCGCCCCCACCACGGCCGCCTGATGGCACACCACGTCGACGCCGTCCAGCAGGGCCGCCACCCCGGCCGCGTCCCTGACGTCGACCTCGTACACGCCGTCCGGTGGTTGCGCCGTCTTCCCGTGTGCGGCGGACAGCATGGCGTCGAGGCCGACGACCTCGTGGCCCGCGTCGCGCAACTTAGCGGCGACCCGCGCGCCGATGAAGCCGGCGGCGCCAGTCAGCAGCACCCTCACGGAAGTTCGATCGGCAGGGTGACGCCTTCGTGCGGAAGGCAGTGCGTGCAGGTGCGTTCGACGTCCACGCCATCGATGGCCTCGCGCACCAGCTTCTTGAACGGCACCAGATTCCTCTGGAACTCGGCGAACACGTCGACGGCCTTGACCCCTGCGCCCGCCTCCACACCGGCGTCCAGGTCGGTCACCAAAGCAATTGCGGCGTAACATATCTCCAGTTCGCGAGCCAGCACCGACTCGGGGTAGCCGGTCATGTTGATCAACGTGAAACCCTGCCGCGCATACAGCTGACTCTCCGCGCGAGTGGAGAACCTGGGCCCTTCGATGACCACCATGGTGCCGCCGTCGACGACGCCGGGCAGGTCGGCCGCTGCGGCCCGCAGGTCAGGGCAGTACGGGTCGGCGAAGCTGACGTGGATGCCGCCGGAGTCGAAGTACGTGGCCGCCCGTCCGCTGGTGCGGTCGACCAACTGATCCGGCACGACCAACGCTCCCGGCCCCAGCTCCGTCGTCAAACTGCCGACGGCGCACGGTCCGAAGACGCGCCGGACGCCGAGCGCGCGCAGCGCCCACATGTTCGCGCGGTACGGCACGGTGTGCGGAGCGAACTCGTGGTTGACGCCGTGGCGCGGCAGGAAGGCCACCTCGTGCGGCCCGACCGTACCGACGGTGATGGGTGCGCTCGGCGCGCCGTACGGGGTGTCCAGGTTGACGCTGCGCGCGTCGTCCCCGAAGAACGAGTAGAAGCCGCTGCCACCGATGACTCCAAGCATGAGCCCCATTGTGGCGCATGGGACGATGACGCCCGTGGCAACCGTTGCGCAGTGGATCGAAGGCGCCCGCCCACGCACCTTGCCCAACGCGGTGGCGCCCGTGATCGCCGGCACCGGCGCGGCCGCCTGGCTGGGCGACGCGGTGTGGTGGAAGGCGTTGTTGGCATTGGTGGTGGCGCTGGCCCTAATCGTCGGCGTGAACTACGCGAACGACTACTCGGACGGCATCCGCGGCACCGACGACGTGCGTGCCGGACCCCTGCGCCTCGTCGGGTCGAAGCTCGCCACGCCACGTTCGGTGTTGACGGCCGCAGTGGTCAGCCTCGGCATCGGGGCGGCCGCGGGGCTGACGCTGGCACTCCTCAGCCAACCGTGGCTGATCGCGGTCGGCGCGGCGTGCATCGCCGGCGCCTGGCTGTACACCGGCGGGTCCAAGCCGTACGGCTATCAGGGTCTGGGCGAGGTCGCGGTGTTCGTGTTCTTCGGACTCGTCGCGGTGCTCGGGACGCAGTACACGCAAGCCCTGCGGGTCGACTGGGTGGGGGCAGCGCTGGCCGTCGCGACGGGTGCCCTGTCGTCGGCGGTGTTGGTAGCCAACAACCTTCGCGACATCCCGACCGACACGGAGTCGGGCAAGATCACCCTCGCCGTGCGCCTCGGCGACGCCCGCACCCGCGTGCTGTTTCAGGCCCTGGTAGCGCTGGCCTTCGTGCTGACGCTGGTGCTGACGCTCGCGACGCCGTGGTGTCTGGTCGGCTTGGTAGCGGCCCCGCTCGGTGTGCGGGCCGCGCTTCCGGTGCGACGTGGGCTCGGCGGCAAGGAGCTCATTCCCGTGCTGCGCGACACCGGGTTGACGATGTTGGTGTGGTCGGTCGCCGTGGCGTTGGCCTTGACCTTCGGCTAGCTCCCCTCCAACCCGAGCCGCCAATCCGGCGAAATGTAGGGAAACACCCTATTTAGTTGCCAACTGCATCGCTATAGCGTCGAAGCCATGGGTTTAACGGCCCGCTAGCAGTTGGTGGGCGTTGCCTCGTCTCCAAGGAGCAAACATGAAAATCAACCGATTGAGGCGGTCCCGGCTCGCCGTTCTTCCGGCGGCAATGCTCGCGGTACTCGGCGGGATCAGCTCACAAGTCACCGCGGCCGCTGATCCACTTCCGTACGGGCCCGACACGTGCAACCAGGGATTCGTGTGGCGCGAAGCTGGGCCCGGTGACGTCGTCTGCGTCACCCCAGCCGTTCGGAGTACGGCGGCGCAAGACAACCAGCAGGCGAGCCAGCGGGTCGACCCCAACGGCGCCTACGGACCCAACTCGTGCAAGCAGGGGTTCGTCTGGCGTGAGGCCTACGGCGGCGACGTCGTGTGCGTGACACCGGCCACCCGCTCCCAGGCAGCCAGTGACAACGCGGCCGCCGCATCGCGGAAGGCGGCCAACGCACCAGCTCCCGCACCCGCGGCAACCCCGCCGGCATGTCTTGGGCCCAACCCGGCGCCTGGGCTGATTCCAGCCGGAGTGTTCTGCAACTGACCGAGGGCGCCGGCCAGCCGCCGGTTCGTCTCAACCACTTTCGGTGCTAGTGCAACGCGGCTAGCAACCACTCCAGGTCCTCGTCGGTGTTGTACACGTGAAAGCCGACCCGGACCGCGCCCGCGCGCACCGATGCCCTGATGCCCGCCGCGCGCAACTTGTCGGCAGCGTCGACAACGGGCAGCGATACGATCGCCGAATCCCGTTGCGGCAGTTCGAGTTCGTCACACAGCTGATTGGCGAGCCCGACACAGTGCGCCTCCACGACCGCCCCGTCGAGCCCCGCCAGCCACGGCAGCGTCAGCCCCGAGCCCAGCGCACCGAACCAGGCCGGCGACGTGTCGAACCGACGCGCGCTCTCAGCCAGCCGCAGCGGCAGCCCGTAGATGTTCGACCACGGGTCCGTGTTCGCATACCAGTTCGCTGCGTGTGGGGTCATCAGCCCAGACACGCGGGCGCTCAACGACATCCAGGCGGTGCCGCGCGGCGCCAGTAGCCACTTGTAGACCGCGGCGGTCGTTACGTCGGCCCATCCGAGGTCCAGCTGCTTCCAGCCCATCGCTTGGGTGACGTCGAGCACGACGAGCACATCGGTGCCTGCCACCGCATCACGCAACGCATCGACGTCGACCACGTGGCCGTTGGCGGACTGCACCACGCTCGCGACCACGGCGTCGAAGCCGGGGGCCGCCGCAACCAACTCGTCGGCGCCGAACTCGGTGACCGTCACGCCACGGCCCACCTGCGCGGCGAACGGGAAGGTGGTGCTGGTGAACTCCCCGCCCAGCGTGGCCAACCGGCTGCCGTCGGGTATCGCCGCCGCAACCAAGCCGAGCAACGCCGAGACGCTGCCTCCCATGACCACCGATTCGACGGGCACCCCGGCCAGCGCGGCGTACCCCGCGCGACCCCGTCGCACCGGCTCGTCGAACGACTGCGCGTCCATGGTTCCGGCCTGCCACCCGCTGATGCACTCGCGAAGCGCGTCGACGAGGAACGTGGGCGGCAACCCATACGTCGACGAGTTGAGAAATCCTTCCGCGCCGGTGAACTCCGCGCCGAACGCCGTGCGGGCCCGCGTCATCGCTCGGGCGGTGCTTCGTCACCACGAAGCCGCGCGCGCAGCTGGTCGCGGTCACGGCGCCTGCCCTCGTCGTAGGCGGCGATGCTGGCCGTGGCGCGCTTGCGCAACGGCGCGAACACCCAGATGCCCACCGGGAACGCAATCACGATGGCCATCAGCGCCGCGACGGCAATCGGGAAGTCTCGGAGGCCGATCACGTGGCCCACCAGGAAGATCACCACCCCGAGCACGGCTGCCAGGAGCAAGCGCGCGCCCAAGTAGGCGAGCACGTCGACCAACATCCGCGAAACCGGCCGCCCGGTCGCTTCGCTCTCACCCAGTCCATCAGCCACGAGCCAGAGCCTACCGAGGGCGCGTATATTCATTCACAGGAGGTTTTCTGCGTGCCGTATGTACTCCTCGTGCTCATCTTGGCGGGCCTGGCCTTCACGGCCTGGAGGTTGTCCCGCGGTGTTGCCGCGAGCCGGCCCAAGACCAGGATGATCGGGCCGGACGACGACCCCGAATTCCTGCGTCGGCTTGGCCAGGATCACGATCCGCGTTAGCGAGTCGCGGGAAATCCGCCTGCCACCACCGCGGCCAGTTCGACCAAGGAGTCGCGTGTCGCGGGCTTGAGCCGGTCCAACTCGATCTCGGCACCTTCTTCGAGGTGGGGATCGAACGGCACGTGGAGCACCGCACGGCACCTACGCGAGAAGTGGTCGTCGACCTTGCTGATGTCGACCTTCCCCGACCTGGGCCGCACGGCGTTGATGACGGCCACCGAATTGCTGACCAACTGCTGATGGCCATGTGCGTCAAGCCAATCCAAGGTGGCTGACGCACTGCGTGCCCCGTCCACCGAGCCCGAACTGACGACGATCAGCAGGTCGGCCTTGCTGAGCACCGCCGACATCGCGGAGTGCAGCAGGCCCGTTCCGCAGTCGGTCAGCACCAGACTGTAGAACCGCTCCAGCACCTGAAGCGTCCGCGAGTAATCGTCGGAGCTGAACGCCTCCGACACTGCCGGATCGCTTTCGGAGGCAAGTACTTCCAGCCGACTAGGACCCTGCGAGGTGTATCCCCGCACATCGCTGTAGCTGCTGATCCCCTCCGCGTCACGCAAGAGGTGGCGGACGGTTGCTGGGGTCTCCAGTGGCACCTTCTGGCTCAGCGTGCCGCGGTCCGGGTTCGCGTCGACCGCGATCACGCGATCGCCGCGGACCGTGGCGAACGTCGCGCCAAGCGTGGCGGTGATCGTCGTCTTCCCCACCCCGCCCTTCAACGACAGCACCGCGATCCGGTAGCAGTCGCGCAGCGGCCGGCTCACCTGCGCGTTCAAGGTCTTGCGCCGCGTCGCCTTGGCCCCCTCGCCAACATTGACCAAGCCGAACGTCGACGCATAGATCCACCGGCGCCAGCCCTTGGTCGGCTTGGCCTTCGGCTGGCCGAGCAGGGCGACGGTCGACAGGTCGAGGTACGGCGGCTGGAAGTCGGCGGGCGGCAACACGTGCGCGACAGGCGGTGGCGCCTGGATGGGCGGTGGCGCATGGGGCGGAGTTGGTGCCTGGGCTGGAGTTGGAGGCACCGGTGCCGGCGGCAGTTGCACGACGGGCATCCCCTGTGGCGGCGTCGGAGCCGTCCACTCCGGAGGCACCGACTCGCCGGGGTCGCTGAAGCGCTGTTGAGCGCGAAAACCCGCCGGCTGGTCCGACGCGGGTGGATGTGCGGGCTCGAAGGACAACCTCAGCCCACCCCGGCGTAGGAGTGCAACCCGGTGATGACCAGATTGATGAAGAACAGGTTGAACACCATCGCGACGAAGCCGACGACGTTGATCCACGCGGCCTTGCGGTCCCGCCAGCCCGCGGTCGAGCGGGCGTGCAGATAGGCGGCGTAGATCACCCAGGCGATGAATGCGACCGTCTCCTTGGGATCCCAGCCCCAGTACCGGCCCCACGCCTCCTCGGCCCAGATGGCCCCGAAGATCACGCCGAAGCCGAACACCGGGAACCCGAAGATCGTCGAGCGGTAGGCGATGCGGTCCAGCGTCTGCGCATCGGGCAGGCGCGCCACGATGCGGGCGAGCTTGCCCTCGCGACCGGGCGCGCCGAGCGGTGACATCTTCAGCAGGAACAGCATGCTCGCCACCCCCGCCACCAGGAACACTCCTGAGCCGAGGCTGACCACCGAGACGTGAATGGGCAGCCAGTACGACTGCAACGCGGGCATCACCGGCGCGGCGTTGGAGTAGAGCCACCGACCCGACACCGCCAGCAGGATCAGCACCGGCAACAACACGAACGCCCACAGCGCCCGGTACTGCGGACGACGGAGCATCACCGCGGCGGCGACCAGCCCGCAGAAGCAGGTCAGGTTGATGAACTCGTACATGTTGCCCCACGGCACACGCGTCGTCGCGAAGCCGCGCAACACGATGCACGCGAACAACATCGCGATGCCGAGGTACACCAATGCCAGCCCGGCGCCGCCGATGCGTTCGTCGAGCGGGCGCCGCGGCGCCTCGGTCACCCGACCTGGCCCGTCGTCGCCCGCCGCGATTCCGGCGCTGACGGTCTCGCGCTGTTCGACGCGGCGGCTACCGGTGTAGGCGAGTTCGACGGCCAGCAGCAGCAGGGCGAGTACGAGCACCACTAGGGAGGACGTGAACGCCCAGTCCGAATAGCGGGCCAGCCCCAAGTCGATCTGAACTGGATTCATTAGCCCTTAGTCTCCGTACTCACCAGCCGCGCGGTCAATCGCTCGAACTCGTCACCCCACCCCGAGTTGTCGGTGCGAGCGAGGCCGCCCAGTTCAACGCTTACCGTACCCGGCCCACCTGGTGCGAGCCGAACCCAAACCCGCCGTCGCGGCACCACCAACGACACCAGCAAGCCGGCCATCATCGACAACGCCGACACCAGCACCCACACCTGTGCGGGATCGTGGGAGACCTGCACGTTGATGAACGGCACCGCGCCGTCGAACCGGACGACGGTGCCGTCGTTCAGCCGGGTCGACTCGCCGGCCTTCAGGTTCACGCGGGCCTGCTTGTTCAACCGCTTCTGGTCGATGAGCCGGGGATCGAGCGAGAACAGCGACTGCGGCCTGCCCGTGTCCAGCCCGGTGTCACCGCGATAGATGTCAATAGCCACGGCCGGGTCGTTGAGCGCGGGGAAGCTCGACGACAGCAGTTTGCCGTCGAGTTGCTCCGTCGGGGCGAACAGCCCCTGCACCGCAATCTGATGCTTGCGCCGTTCGTCGGCGTCGGGATAGGTGCCGCCGGGCGGGTCGACGCGGATCACCCCGGAGGACAGCAGGGTCAGCGGATCGTCCGGGCGCCACTGCACCGTCTGCGTACGGGTCTGCCCGTCGGGGAACGTCACAGTGAACGTCGGCGCGTATCCGTGCCCTTGCAGATAGATCCTGTCGCCGCCCAACCGCAACGGATGGTTGACCTCAAGTCGATAGTGGCGCCACGAGTCGGTGTTGAGGTCCGCACCCGCTTGGTAGTCGATGTTGGCGGCGAACGAATGCGCTTGCCCGCTTGGCAGGTACTGCGCATCGAAGTCGTTGACGCGCAGGCAGATCGGGAGCAGCGAGGTGCCGTCGACGGTGTTGCCCGCGCGGAATGAGTCGAAGGCAGCGGGTGAGGCCGAGCAGAATCCAGGGCCGCCGTTCGCGACGACGATGACGTTGCCCTCGTAGCCGAACAGCTTTCCCGCGGCCACCGCGATCAGGAGGCCGAGCAGCGAGAAGTGGAACACGATGTTGCCGAACTCGCGCAGGTAGCCCTTCTCGGCGGATATCTCCGTCACGTCGCCAACGCGCCGCGTGACCCGGCGCCAACCCTTGAGCCGGTGCGCCACCTCGGTGGCCACCTCGTCGACGTCGCCTTCGACCTCGACGCTGGCGTGCCGTGGCAGCCGGGCGAGATTCCTTGGGGCGGCAACGGGTTCGGCGCGCAGGCTCCGGATGTGCTCACCGAGCCGAGGCGTCAGGCACCCCACCAGCGACACGAACAACAGCACGTAGATCGCGGTGAACCAGAAGCTGGAGAACACGTTGAAGACCTGCAGCCGATCGAGCCACGGGCCAATGGTCGGATGATCGACGAGGTACTGGTCGACCTTGGCTGCGTTCAGGCTGCGCTGCGGCACCAGCGCGCCGGGTATCGCACCGAGGGCGAGCAGGAACAGCAGCACCAGTGCGGTGCCCATCGAGGTCAGCGTGCGCCAGGTGTTGCGGGCGTAGGCGATGAGCTTCACAGCGGCAACCTGACGTTGCTGACGAATGCGTCGCGCACCCATGAGATGAAGTCCGCCCACAGCCCGGTCACCAACGCGACGCCGACGAGGATCAGCAGCACACCACCGAAGACTTGAATCGCCCGCGTGTTGCGCCGCAGCCAGCCCAGCCCAGCGACGGCGCGCGCGGAGCCAAAGGCCAACAGCAGGAACGGAATTCCCAACCCAAGGCAATACGCGACGACGAGCACGACACCCCGCGCCACGCCAGTGCCTTCGGTCGCAGACGCCACCGCGATGACGGCGGTCAGCGTCGGCCCGAGGCACGGTGTCCAGCCGAGCGCGAAAACCGCACCCAGCAGTGGCGCGCCGCCGATGGTGGACAGCAGCCGCGGGGTGAACCGGGCCTCGCGCTGCAGCGCGGGGATGAACCCGACGAACACCAGCCCCATCACGATGGTGACGACACCGCCGATGCGTTGCAGCAGAAGCTCATTGGTCAACAGCGTGGTGGTCAGCCCGAGTACGGCCACGGTGCCGATCACGAACACGACGGTGAAGCCGGCCACGAACAGTGCGGCGGCGCCGACGACACGCAGCCGGGCAGCCCGGACCGTCGTGCGGCCGGGCTGGCCCGGCTCGGCGCCGTCTGTGACGTCCTCCTCGACGCCGACGACGGCGGCGAGATACGACAGGTAGCCGGGCACCAGCGGCACCACACAGGGCGATGCGAACGAGACCAGTCCGGCGAGCGCGCTCACGGCGACGGCCAGCACCAGCGGCCCAGCCGATATCAGCTGGTCCACCTGATCCAGGGTCGCCGCAAGCACTGTCACTTCTCGGCCGCCAGCCGTTCGACCAGCGGCTGCAGATCCGGGGCGAGCAGTTCACGTAGGAACACCGCCGCGACGCGATGCCTGCGATCGAGCACGACGGTCGACGGGATGACGGTGGTCGGGTACCTGCCGCCGAACGCGATCATCGTGCGCATCGCGGGGTCGTAGATCGACGGGAAGGTGACCTTGCGGTCGACCACGAAATCGACTGCGGCGTCGCGGTTGTTGTCACGCACGTCGATGCCCAGGAACGCTACGCCCCGGTCGCGCGTCGCCTCGTAGACCTTCTGCAACTCGGTGATCTCCGACCGGCACGGGCCGCACCACTGCCCCCATACATTGATGACGACCACCTTGCCCGTGAAATCGGCAAGCGACACCGTCTTCGTCGGATCGGTCAGCTCCGGCCCAGAGATCGGGCCGGGTTGGTGGCGACTGTCGGGCGGATCGTAGGTGATGTCGGTCTTGCCGCCTGGTGCGACGAACTCGAACGTGCCGCCCTGGGCGACGGCGTCGTCACCCGTCGCGCAGCCAGTGAGCACCAAGAGTAGTGACGCCGAGACAACGACCAGCCACCTCACTGCCCCGCGAGCTCCGCATAACTCCACCCGACAAGCTCTTCGTCGTGAAAGTAGAACGAGGTCAACGATGCGTGGTTGCACATCCGGTTCGCAGCGGTCGGCAGGTGGTGAAGGGGCAGTCCCGTCAACGAGCGACGCAGGGTCGCGACCGGCAGTTGGTGGCTGACGCAGACGGCCTCATGCCCCATGGCTTTGTCCCTGGCCCGGTACAGCGCGCCCTGCATGCGCGCCGCGATGTGCGGGTACGGCTCACCCCACGACGGCTGGCGTGGGTTACGCAGGTGCCACCAATTGCGAGGATTGCGCAGCGCACCATCGCCCGGCGAAACTCGTTCGCCCTCAAAGACGTTCGATGACTCGATGAGTTCGTCGTCGGTGTCGATGGAAAGGCCGTGCGTGGCGGCGATCGGTCCGGCGGTCTCCTGCGCGCGTTCCAGCGGCGAGGCGACGACGTACACGATGTCGTGAGTGGCCAACCAGTCCGCCACCGCCGCTGCCTGGGCACGGCCCTTGTCCGACAGGTGAAAGTCCGGCAGTCGCCCGTAGAGAATCTTGTCCGGGTTGTACACCTCGCCGTGCCGCATCACGTGCACTTTCGTTTTTTGCATGGAGGTCTTTTCGGTCATCACGCTTCCGGTTTCGCAGCCTGCGCGGCCGCGCGCGCGGCGGCAGGCAAGGCTTCGGCAATGCGCCCGAACGCGTCGTCATTCAGGGCGGTGGACACGAACCACGTCTCGAACGCACTGCACGGCGGGTAGACGCCGGCATCGAGCAGCGCATGGAAGAACGCCGGGAAGCGCCATGTTTCGGTGGCCCGCGCGGTGGCGAAGTCCACGACGGGCTCGTCGGAGAAGAACACGCTGAGCATGTTGCCGGCCCGCGAAATCCGGTGCGCAACACTAGCTTCGGCCAGCGCGGTGGTGAGCAGTCCGGCGAGCTTGTCGGCGTTGGCGTCCACGGTGGCGTAGGCCGCGGCGTCAGCGGCCCGCAGCGTCGCCAACCCGGCCGCCATCGCGACGGGGTTTCCGGACAGCGTCCCGGCCTGGTACACGGGCCCAAGTGGAGCCAACCGTTCCATGACCTCGGCCCGGCCTCCGAACGCCGCGGCGGGCAGGCCACCACTCATGACCTTGCCGAACGCGAACAGGTCGGCGTCCACCGGGTCGACGCCGTGCCAGCCGGCCCGGCTCACCCGGAAGCCCGTCATCACCTCGTCGAGAATCAGCAGCGCACCGTGCTCGGCGGTGATGCGTCGCAGCGCGGCGTTGTAGCCGGGCAGCGGCGCCACCGTGCCCATGTTTCCGGCCGCGGCTTCGGTGATGACACAAGCGATTTCGTCGCCGTGCTCATTGAAGAGCGCTTCGACGGCGGCGACGTCGTTGTACGGCAACACGATCGTGTCGGCGGCCGCGGCGCCGGTGACACCCGGCGAGGACGGCAACCCCAGCGTGGCGACGCCCGAGCCCGCGTCAGCGAGCAGCGCGTCGCTGTGCCCGTGGTAGCAGCCGGAGAACTTGACGATCTTGGCGCGGCCGGTGAAACCTCTAGCCAGCCGGATCGCGCTCATGGTGGCCTCGGTGCCCGAGTTCACGAACCGGACCCGTTCAACGGGGCCCACCCGGTCGATGAGCTCGCGCGCCAGTTCGGTCTCGGCGGGGGTCGGCGCCCCGAAGCTCAAGCCGTCGGCGGCCACCCGTTGCACGGCTTCCACGATGGCCGGGTGCGCGTGGCCGAGCAGCATCGGACCCCACGAACAGACCAGGTCGACGTATCGGTTGTCGTCGGCGTCGGTGAGCCAGCAGCCGTTGGCCTTGGTGATGAAGCGCGGCGTGCCACCCACGGCGCTGAAGGCCCGGACCGGTGAGTTGACCCCGCCAGGGATCACTCCGGCGGCGTCGGCGAACAGCCGCGCCGATCTGTCAGCACGCATGGCCACCAGTGTCCCAGCAGCGCCTG
The DNA here is from genome assembly GCF_033804635.1 of Mycobacterium sp. RTGN4. Classification (NCBI taxonomy): domain Bacteria; kingdom Bacillati; phylum Actinomycetota; class Actinomycetes; order Mycobacteriales; family Mycobacteriaceae; genus Mycobacterium; species Mycobacterium sp. RTGN4. The sequence goes on from NZ_JAPZLB010000021.1 coordinate 12,315, forward strand.
CGGCGTCAACTACAGGGTGTAGTGGCAGCGTCCTCACACTTCGCGCGTCAGGTCCGCGCGTCGATGCGGGCCCAGATCGGGCCCTTGGCCACCGTGGTGAACGGCACGTCGACCGGGAAGTCGGAAGCCCGCGACCGCAGCCGGGTGGCGCGCACGATCGTGGCCAGCGCAAGCGTGGTCTCCAGCATGGCGAAGTGCTCACCGATGCACGACCGTGCGCCACCCGCGAACGGGATGAAGTGCCAGCGGTCGCGGCCCCTGGACTGCTCGGCGCTGAACCGGTCCGGGTCGAAGACGGTCGGGTTGGGCCACAGTTCCGGGTCGCGGTGCAGCGCGTAGATGCCCACTGCGATGAGCGTGCCCGCCTCCACGCGGTGGCCGTCGACGTCGATGTCGCGGACGGCCAGCCTGCCGACCCCGGCCGCGGGTGGGCACAGCCTCAGCGCCTCACGGAGCACCTGAGTGGTGTAGCCGAGCCGGCTGACGTCGTCCGCGGTGAGCTGCCGATCCCCGAGCTCGGCGGCCTCGGCGGCAACGCGGTCCTGGACGTCCGGATGGTGCCCGAGCGCCCACAGCGCGTAGGTGAGCGCGGTCGCGGTGGTGTCGTGGCCCGCCAGCATGAAGATCAGCAGGTCGTTGCCTATGTCGGCGTCGGACAGCGGCAGGCCGGTCTCGGGGTCGGTCGCATTGAGCAAGGCGTGGACCAGCGGGGCGTCACGCGTCGGATCGGCCCGGCAGGCAGCCAGGATGTCGCTGGTGACCTGGCGCATCGCGGCCACCGCCGCCCGAGCGCGGCGCCGGGCCGGCGTTGGCAGCCAGCGCGGGGCGCGGACGGGTCGCAGCGCGCGATCGGCGGTATACCCCGACGCCGTGTGCATGTGCTCGGCGATCACGTCGGCCCGGTCGTTGAGGTCGATGCCGAGCACCGAACGGCCCAGTGACTGCATGGTCAGCGTCCGGCAGGCGACGTCGAGGTCGACCTCACCGCCGTGGCGCCAGCCGTCGACGAAGGTCTGCGCCGCCCTGGCCATGTGGCCGCCGAACGTCCGCACGCTGATCTTGGTGAACACCGGCTGCAGCGCACGCTTGCGCGGGCGCCAGGGCTCGTTGGGCAGCACGAACAGGCTGTCGCCCCCCAAGTGCCGGACTTCGTCGTGGACCACGCAGCGCTCAGAGCTCGCGTCGTTGCGGCCGAGCACGTCGCGGATCGCAGCGGGCGAGAAGACCGCAACGATGGGAGGTACCAGCCACTTCGGCCCAAAGCTCACGCGGGTGATCGGTCCGCCCGCCGCACGCATGACTTCCTGACCCGTGTCCAGGGCGCGGACTGCCTTCACCACTTGGAGTAGCCGCAATGGGTTCCGTGGCGCCAGAGGTAGCGAGCGGACGTCGGTCGCGGTGGTCACGGCACCGGCGTCAACGCGAACACCGGATGATCGGCGTCATCCGGGAGTTGCTTCCAGTAGCCGTCGACCACCTTGCCCGCGAGCGGACGGTACGCGGCGATGATCGCGGCCCTTTGCTCGACGGGCACCTCGGCCGCGACGAATCTGGCCTTGCCCAGCGCGACGTTCGGATCGGCGCGGACATTGCGCACCCACTCCGACTCGCCACGCGTCGACACCAGGTACTTGATGCCGTCCACCTCGGGCACCACGACCGGGATCCGCTGTGGCTGCTTGCTGCCGCGCTTGGTGACGATCAGCGTGGTGATGCCGCCCATGCCGAAGGCCATCGCAATTCGGTTGAAGACCCTGGTGGTGAACCACGGGGGCTTGAGATAGGCCATGACCCACGATCTTCGTCGCCATCGCGGCAAATCGCAAAGGTTCGCTAAGCCGAAACCGGACCCGCAGGTGTGCTTGCGTTCGGTAACGTCGTCGACATGCTCATCGCCGCACTGCGCGACATGCAGTGGCGGAAACGGCGCTTCGTCATCGCAGTCCTGAGCACTGCGATCATCTTCGCGATGACGCTGGTGCTCACCGGGCTTGCGAACGGCTTCCGGGTGGAGGCCGCCAAGACCGTCGATGCGCTTGGCGTGGATACATTCCTGGTGAAGCAGGGCGCGTCCGGTCCGTTCGTCGGGGCGACGCCGTTCGCCCCGGTCGATCTCCGGCGAATCGCCGCTACGTCCGGTGTGGCCGCGGCGGCTCCGATCGTGTACGCCGGTGGCACCGTCACAGTGGGTGATGCGACGCGCAACGCCGACTTGTTCGGCGCACCGGAGCGCGGCCCAGGTATGCCCGCGGTGTCCGAAGGCAGGCCACCGTCAACCCCCGACGAGGTCGCGGTGTCGAGCACGATCGGGCGCAACGTGGGCGACGACATCGAAATCGCTTCGCGCACACTGCACATCGTCGGCATCGTGGAGAACTCGACGGCGCTGGCCAACCTGCCCAACATCTTCCTCACCACCGAGGGCGCCCAGCAACTGGTGTACGGCGGCCAACCGCTGGTCGCGTCCATCGGTATCAAGGGCAAGCTCGATCGCGTGCCGCCCGGCTATCAGGCCGTCGACAGGGACGGCGCGATCGCCGATCTGCTGCGACCGCTCAAGGTGGCGGTGAACTCGATCACGATCGTGGCGGTCATGCTCTGGATCGTTGCCGCCCTGGTCGTCGGATCGGTGATCTATCTCTCCGCCCTGGAGCGCCTGCGAGACTTCGCAGTGTTCAAGGCGATTGGCGTCCCGACCCGCAACATCGCCGCCGGGCTGGCGCTGCAGGCGACCGTCGTGGCACTGCTCGCCGCGCTCGTCGGAGCCGTGCTATCGCTGGCGCTGGGACCGTTGTTCCCGATGCAGGTGATCGTGCCGACGGAGGCCTTCGTCGCGCTGCCCGTCATCGCCGTCGTCATCGGTTTGCTCGCCAGCGCAACCGGATTGCGCCGCGCGGTGGCCGTCGATCCTGCGATAGCGTTCGGAGGTCCATGACCGTGGGTGATCTGTCCATCCAAAACTTGGTGGTCGAGTACTCGAGCGGCGGATACGCCGTTCGGCCGATCGACGGCCTCGACCTCGACGTCGCCGCAGGCTCATTGGCGATCCTGCTCGGCCCCAGTGGCTGCGGGAAGACGACGTTGCTGTCATGCCTCGGTGGCATCCTGCGGCCCACTTCGGGCGCTATCAAGTTCGGCGACGTCGACGTGACGACGCTCGATGCGCGCGGGCTGTCCGCTTACCGGCGCGACAAGGTGGGCATCGTGTTCCAGGCGTTCAACCTGGTGCCGAGCCTCACCGCGCTGGAGAACGTGCTGGTGCCGTTGCACGGGGCAGGCATGCCGCGCCGCGCGGCGCGCGCTCGTGCCGAGGAACTGCTCACACGGGTCAACCTGCAGGACCGGATGACACACCGGCCCGCCGATCTGAGCGGCGGCCAGCAGCAGCGGGTCGCCGTCGCGCGGGCGATCGCCCTCGATCCGCCGCTCATCTTGGCCGACGAGCCCACGGCGCACCTGGACTTCATCCAGGTCGAAGAGATACTGCGACTGATCCGCGAGCTCGCATCCGGAGACCGGATGGTCGTGGTCGCCACACACGACAGCCGCATTCTGCCGCTGGCCGACCGCATCGTCGAGCTCGTCCCGGAACTCGCGACGACGGACCGGCCCCCGGAAGCGGTGCACTTGGAGGCCGACGCCGTGCTCTTCGAGCAGTGCACGATGGGCGACCTCATCTATGTCGTGGCCGAAGGTGAACTCGAGATCGTGCGCCAATTGGCAGGCGGCGGAGAGAAATTGCTGAAGGTCGTCACTGCGGGTGACTACTTCGGCGAGATCGGTCCACTGTTCCACCTGCCGCGTTCTGCGACGGTACGGGCGCGCACGGACGCGACGGTCGTCGGCCACACGGTGACGGAGTTCCGCGAGCGCCTTGGCGCAGGCGGGATACGCGACCTCATCGAGCATCGACCGCTGAAGGTCGATGAGGAAGTCGTCGAAGAGGAGGAGTAGGCCGTGCAGATACCTCAATGGGTAGCCCGGTTCAACAAGTACGTGACCAATCCCGTGCAGCGGATCTGGGCCGGCTATCTGCCCGGCTTTGCAGTGCTCGAGCACGTCGGCCGCAAGTCGGGCAAGCCGTACCGCACCCCCTTGAACGTGTTCACCACCGAAGAGGGCGTGGCCATCCTGCTCACGTACGGACCCGACCGGGACTGGCTGAAGAACGTCACCGCCGCGGGCAGCGCGCAGATGCGCCGGTACGGCAAGACGATCACCGTGAGCGAACCCAGGATCGTGCCGAAGGCCGAGGCGGCGCGACACGTGACGGGGTTCTTCCGGCCAATCTTCCCGCGCCTGCCGTTCGATCAGGCCGTTTTGCTTAGGAGTTCGTGATGCGATTCGCCGAACAGCGGGCACGATTCAACCGCCGCTTCTTCAACCATGTCGCACTCCCCCTGTCGGGCAAGGTGTCGATGTGGTCGATCATCGAGCACCGCGGGCGGCGCAGCGGTGCGTTGTATCGCACGCCGGTGTCGATGTTCCCCACCGCCGACGGAGTGGCGATCCTGCTCGCCTACGGTGACGACCGCGACTGGGTGCGCAACGTACTGGCTGCGGGCGGCGGGCGGGCTGTCATGAGCGGCAAGGCATTTGACGTGTCTGATCCACGGATCGTGCCGACGGCGGAGGCGGCAAACATGTTGCGCTCACCGTGGCGTCAGGTGTTCGGAGCGATGAGCACGCCTTCGACGTTGCTGCTTCGGCGCAGCTAGTCTTCCGGAAAGTGGTGCCAGGTGAGCGGCTCGCCCTCGCCCTTGGTCATCACGGTTCCCGACATAACCCGTAGCCGGTAGGGAGTCAGCCGCAACGCCGCGAACTGTTCCGACGTCGGACCGTCAGTCCACATCGGGATGATGAACGGGTCGTACCCGACTGGCGCTGGCCCGTTGGCGAACTTGTCCCACACCGACTTTCGGGTCTCGTCGTCGGTGTACAGCTGAGCCGCGCACTCGGCGCTGCAGGTGTCGTGGGTGGTGGTCCAGTAGTTCACGGATACCTCGGGATGGACGTGCAGGTGCGCCCGCTTGATCGGCGTGGGGACCGTCGCGACCCATCCGATCAGATCGGTCCCGTCCCACTCCCAGATCGGATGCAGGATGCGGCTGCGCGGTCTGCCGTCGCCGTCGACCGTCGCGACCGAGGCCCAGACGATCGAGTGGGCCATGTCGACGAAGGCGGGTGCAATGCGGTCCAACGGGGTCACGTCGACCAGCCTAGGCAACTAGTCCTCGTCAGCCATGCCCTTTTCGCGGACACCCATGACGTCCTCGCGCTTCACGCCCTCGCCGGGTTTCACGTCTCCGAACTTCGGGTCGCCGTCGTCGTCGACCCAGTCGGACACGGCCTGTCCCGACACGGTGTTGCTGGTGCCAGGTAGCCCGATCGTGGGGCGATCGTCTTGGTAGGACTTGGCGATCTCCTTGGCCTTCTCGCGGTGCTCGTCGGTGACTTCAGGCTTCGGAACGGTCTTCTGCTCGTCGTTTCTCATGCTCAAGGGCTGCCCAGGAGTGTGACGTACGAAACAGTTGCCTGCTGGGAGCGGTGCTAGACCGGCAGCGCCCGCAGCGCGGCGGGCAGGCTGGGCAGGAAGTGCTCGGTGGCGAACGCCCGAATGTCGTCCGCGGTGTCCAGTGCCTGCACGCTCGGCAGGATCAACACCATCGCGGCGTACCGCAGGATGGTGTCAGCCAGGTCGATGACGGCCTGTTCTCCGATCCGGTCGGCGAACCCGGCAGGGAAGATCACCCGCAAGGCCTCGGCCATCCGATCGATCGCGGTGCCGTAGTGAAGCTTGGCCTGCGCGAGCACTAGCGCGGGCTCGTCGATGATCATCTGGTTCAGCACACGATGCCTACGGAAGCGCATGATCGACAGCGTGAACGCCTCGACGTAGTAATTCGACTGCGGGCCCGCGTTTTTCAATTCCGCGGCAATGTCGGCGAAGAGCGCGACGTTCTCGCGTTCGATGACGGCCGCCACCAGTTCGTCGCGATTTGCGAAGCGGCGGTAGATCGTGGTTCGGCTGACGCCGGCCCGTTTGGCCACGTCGTCGAGGGCGACCCGACGGAAGCCGTGCCGCTCGAATTCTATGAGCGCGGCGTCCAGGATCGCCTCCCCTGCGTCAGCCCCTGCCATATCCCGCCTGCGCGAACGTGTTGTACCGCAACCGCATTGGCAACCGATCCCAGGCCCAGTTCACCGCCCGCGACCGCCAACACGCGGCGAACAGCTGGTAGCCCCGCTCCTTGCGGGCACTCCACGGTAGCTCCAGCAGCTCGCGGGTCCGCGGCGGCATGCCCCCGGTGGTCAGGAAGGCCGCGACCGGGTTGAACACCGGTGCGACCACCTTCCAGGCCAGCGGCGAAACGCCCTTGGGGCGGGGAAAGCCCTTGGTCACGTAACCGACGCCGTACTTGGCGGTCGGATGGGCGACGACGATCTCGTCGATCATGTGGTCCCAATAGCGGTGGAAAGCAGCGTAATCAGCAGGCATTGGACGATCGCTGACCCCGTAGCGCCGGTACCAGGTCTTGGACTCGAGGTAGATCTGCTCCTTCTCCGCCTCTGTCAACCGCTTGACGAACGTGTCGGCGAAGTACAGCACCTGTTCGACGAAGGTGGCGTGTGCCCAGAAGTACGTGTCGGGGTCGAGCGCGTGATAGCGCTGGCCGTCCGGCATGTCGCCCTTGATGTCCTTGTGGAAGTCACGCACCTGGGTGCCGCGATTGTCGTCGTCGGCGCCGTAGACGGTCATGAAGATCGGTGGCAGCGAGCGCTTGACGCGGGCCGCGGTGTCGGCGAAGAACACCGAGTGGTCGAGCACGCCCTGGCCGAGCTCGGCGAGCATGTTCTGCAGCACCGCGGGCCGCGGGCCGATCAGGTACATGCGGTTGTCGCCGAAGTACCGCCAGACTAGCGACTCCGGACCAAGCGGGAGCGCGTCAACCTGCTGAGGACGCTCGTGCAGTTCGGTCATGTGCAACAGTGTTACAAATTTCGCACTTTGTACCAAGTGCTTGTGACCGGGCTCACCGAACGCTACGCAGCCGGGCCACTCCCGCGACGGCCAGCACGCCCCCCAGCGTCGCCAGGATCAGCGCCAGCGCTATCAGGCCCGGGGAGTACACGACGGTCGACTTCGACGGCTCACCAGCGAGGATCGGCGCGACCAGTTCCACGGAGCCCGCGGCCAACCACGTCAACACCGCGCCCGCAGTTGCCGCGCCCGCCAGCACCAACTGAAGGATCGCGAGCGTCCTGGTCTTCACGCCGCAGGACCCTCGACCAGTTCGGTCAACGCCGTGCGCAACTGCTTGTGCTTGCGTGCCCAGGCCTGCGCACTGCGGTCGTTGCTGAGCTTGAGCCCGATGCCGGTCCGCCTGCGCGGCACCCCGGTCAGCTCGCCCAGCGCGCGCGCCGACTGCCACTTGGGCGCCTCCGAACCCGACGCAGGCGGATAGACCTTCAGAATCTCCCTGATGAGCAGGGTCTCGGCGCCTTGGCGGAGGTACGTCGAGGTCAACTCGACGGACGTGTGGATGCGGGCCGCCTTGACCTGGATGGTGAGGAATCCCGTCACCAACACGAAGAAGATGCCCGGCACGGTCGGCTGAAAGCCCAAACCCGACGACATCTGGATGAACACCATCATCCCGGCGGACCCGGGCCCGACCAGCAGCCACCACCAGCTGGCCCCCGGCTCGGCGAAGAGCACCTCTTGTTCGAGCGTAGGAAGCTCGCTCACTCCGAAGTCCCGCTCTCCAGCCATGTCAGGGCCTCCTCCCGCCGGACCAGTACTGCCCCGGCAATCAACAGGATCATGATCACAGCCGCGGGAATCACGCCGACTCCAACCGTCAGGATCAACACCGCGAGATACAACACCGACGCCAGCGCCAAGCCCACCCCGGCGTAGGCGAACCGGAGCCGTCCGTTGCGCATCCGCCCAGCCAGATAACCCTGCGCCAGCCCCACGATCACCAGAATGGCGGCGCCGACCTGCACGTACAGCACGTGGGCCAGCGAAATGACGAACATGCCGAGCGCCGCGGTCAGAACCGCGGCGACCACCCAGCACAAGAACGCGGCATTGACGCTTCGGGGACGGTCGGTGGGCGAAGCGGTCATGGTCGGGTCAGCCTAACGTCTCAGCGCACCAGGTAAGCGTGGGCGTCTTTGCGGTGCAGCAGAACCGCGCCGCCGACGATCAGCACGGTCCCGACGATCGTCGCCGCCGCGTACACGAACGCGACGACCGGCGGCCCCTCGAGCTGAAACAGATGCGAGAGCACGTAGACCACCGACGCGGCCCCGCCGCCGGTGAGCACCGAGCGCGCCCACCGATAGCCGTGCCGCATCAGGATGATGAACGTCAACACGATGGGTCCGACGATCGCTACGAACAATGCCGTCGTCGCGTACACCAGCCACGTCGGGGTCGGGCCCGAATTGGTCACCGTTCCGACGACGTAGCCGATCAGCATCAGGGGCAACGCGATCACCCACATCCAGAAGCCCGTGGCCACCTCTTCCGGGATGTCCACGGGCGCTTTGCCTGTCGGTGCGCTCATGCCAGCCAACCGGCGACGTCGGCCGCCCAGTGGGCCCAATGGACCCTCATGCCAGCCAGCCCGCGACATCGGCTGCCCAATAAGTGAGCACGATGTCGGCACCCGCCCGCCGGATACTGGTCAGCGTTTCGAGCGCGAGGGTGCGCTCGTCGACCCACCCATTGGCGGCGGCCGCGCAGATCATCGAGTACTCGCCGGACACCTGATACGCGGCCACTGGCACCGGCGATACGTCGGCGGCAGCCCGGACGATGTCGAGATAGGCCATCGCCGGCTTGACCATCACCATGTCGGCGCCCTCGGCGATGTCCATCTCGATCTCGTGCAACGCTTCCCTGGCATTGCCCGGATCCTGTTGGTACGTACGACGGTCGCCATCAAGACTGGATGCGACGGCCTCCCGGAACGGGCCGTAGAAACCCGAGGCGAACTTCGCCGCGTAGGCGAGGATCGCGACGTCACCGTGGCCTGCCGCGTCGAGCCCGTCGCGAATGGCGGCCACCTGACCGTCCATCATGCCGCTGGGTCCGACCACGTGTACTCCCGAATCAGCCTGGGCCACTGCCAGTTCCACGTAGCGGGCGTTGGTGGCGTCGTTGTCGACCCGACCCCGCGCATCCAGAACGCCACAGTGTCCATGGTCGGTGAACTCGTCGAGACACGTGTCGGCCATCAAGACGGTGGCATCGCCAAGGTCCTTGGCGAGGTCGCGCAGCGCGACGTTGAGGATGCCATCGTGGGCGATCCCCACCGAGCCGGTGGCGTCCTTGTCCTGCTCGCGTGGCACCCCGAAGACCATGAGGCCACCAACACCGGCCGCGACGGCCGCGACTGCGGCACTTCGCAACGAGTCACGCGTGTGCTGGACGACACCGGGCATCGACGCGATGGGCTGCGGCTCGTCGATTCCGGCCGCGACGAACATCGGCAGCACCAAATGTCTTGGCTCCAAGGAGGTTTGCGCGACCAGCCGACGCATCGCCGGGCTGGAACGCAGCCGGCGGGGTCGGTGCCTAGGAAAGCTCATGAGCCCACCGACCTCTTAGCGGCGTCGGCTCTTCTTGCGCGGAGGCGGCAAGGCCCCCTCGGCACGCAGTCGGGCGGCATGCTCGGCGAGTGCCTCGACCAGCGGACCGACGGCCGCCGTCTCCGGCTGAACGTCCACGCGCAACCCGAATTCCGCTGCGGTTTCGGCGGTCTTCGGGCCGATGCACGCGACGATGGTCCGAGCGTGTGGCTTGCCTGCGATGCCGACCAGGTTGCGCACCGTCGAGCTCGAGGTGAAGCAGACCGCGTCGAACCCGCCGGTCTTGATCATCTCGCGGGTCTGCGCCGCAGGCGGCGCGGCACGCACCGTGCGGTAGGCCGTGACGTCCTCGATCTCCCAACCGCGCTCGCGAAGCCCTTCGGCCAGCGTCTCGGTGGCAATGTCGGCCCGCGGCAACAACACTCGGTTGACCGGATCGAAGATGTCGTCGTACGGCGGGAACTCATCAAGCAAGCCGAGCGAACTCTGCTCACCCGTCGGAACCAGCTCGGGGTTGATCCCGAACGCACGCACTGCATCCGCGGTGGCCTGTCCGACGCACGCGATCTTCACGCCGGAGAACGCCCGCGCGTCGAGCCCGAACTCGTTGAACTTCTCCCACACTGCACGCACCGCGTTGGTGGAGGTGAACACCACCCACTGGAAGCGGCCGTCCACCAAACCCTTGACGGCCCTTTCCATCTGGGCGGGGCTGCGCGGCGGCTCGACGGCGATGGTGGGCACCTCGACCGGCAACGCGCCGTGGGAAACCAACCGGTCGCTCATCTCGCCGGCCTGGTCCTTGGTGCGCGGCACCAGCACGGTCCAGCCGTACAGCGCGCGGCTCTCCCACCAGTTCAGCTTCGCGCGATTGCTGACGGTCTTGCCGATCGTCACGACCAACTGGCCGGCCAGCGGACCCGCAGGGTCGTTGCTGGCGAGCACCGACTTGTCGAGCAACCCGGCCAGCGTGGCCTCCACCGAACGCTGCTGGACGGTGGTGCCGTTCGCCGTCACCACGCACGGCGTCGAGTCCGTCAGCCCGTACTCGATCAGCGTGCGCGCGGCCTCGGGAAGATGCGTCGCGGTGGCATGGAGGATCAGCGGTCCCGGCGCCGCGGCCAGCGCGGCCCAATCGACGTCCCCGCGCACGTCGGCCACGGTGTGCGACGAGCCGAGCGGCAGCCCGGCGTACGTCGGCACGGCCGTCGTCGAGGGCAGTCCTGGCACGACCTCGAACTGCCCGTGGGCACGGGCAAGCGCAGTCACCTCGGTGATCACGGCGTCATCCGAAAGTGGATCGCCCGCGACCAGCCGAACGACGTCGGCTCCCGCCCTGGCCTCATTGGCCAGCAACTTGGCCACCTCGGCCGGATCACCGAGTGCCGGGCGAACGTCGACACCGCTTGGCAGCGACGGTGTCAGTGCATCGGCGTCGGCGTCGGTGCCGTCATCGGTGGTCTTGGCCGGTTCAGCCGGGCCCGACGGTGGCGGCAGTTCGGAACCGACAAGCGCCAGCACCGCCTCCGGTACGTCTGGGTCGGTGAATACCAGCGTCGCGTGTGCGAGCACCGTCCGCGCCCGCGTCGTCAGCAGTCCGGGGTCACCCGGCCCAGCACCGACGAAGGTGATGCGGCCGGGCTTGTGCTTGCGCCCTCGGGTGGTCATGCGTCACTCCCGCTTTCAGTCCGCTGATCCAACAATTCCCGCGCTCCGAGTTCGAACAACTCCGCGGCCACCGAGAGCCCTAGCTCCCGTGCCCGATCGGGGGTCCCGATTCCGGACGCACGGATCACGTCGGATCCGTCCAGCGTCGCCACACAGCCGCGTAGCGACAGCTCCTCGAAGAGGTTCCCTTCTTCGTCGATGGACTCGACCACTTCCGCGATCGCGCCCACCGGCGCCGAACATCCCGCCTCGAGTTCGGCGAGCAGGGTGCGCTCCGCAGTGACCGCGGCGCGCGTGTCGGCGTCGTCCAACTCCGACAACAGCGCTACGAGCTCCGTGTCACCCGCGCGGCACTCGACCGCGAGGGCTCCCTGTGCCGGTGCTGGCAACATCTGCACCGGCTCCAGAGTCTCGGTGACATCGCCTTGCCGTCCGATGCGGACCAAGCCCGCCCGGGCGACGACGACGCCGTCGAGTTCACCACTGCTTACCCTGTTCAACCTGGTGTCTAGGTTGCCTCGTAGGGGGCGAATTTCCAAACCGAGACCCAGTGCTCTAAGCTGCGCCGTCCTGCGTGGGCTCGACGTGCCGATGACCGATCCAACGGGCAACTCCCCCAGGACCATGCCGTCGCGGGCCACCAACGCGTCCCTGGCGTCTTCGCGCCGGGGGATGGCCGCGATCACGAACCGGTCGTCGGGTGCGGTGGGCAAATCCTTGTACGAGTGCACGGCCACGTCGACACTGCCTTCGGCGATGGCCTCCCGCAGGGCCGCGGTGAACACGCCGACCCCGATCTCAGCGACGGGATCACTCGACCGGTCGCCCGCCGTGGAGATGATGACCAGTTCGACGGCGTGGCCGCTGGCCTCGAGGGCAGCTTTGATGGTTCCGGCCTGGGTTGTCGCCAGCAGGCTGCCACGGGTGCCGATCCGGATGACCTCATCGTGCGAAGAATTGCGCAAGCGGCTACTCGGTCCCATCGAGATCGGTTGTCATCACGCCGGTTTCAAGCAGCGGCAATTCGCCGCCTGCCACGGCGTCGACGGCCTGTGGGTCGAGCTCGAACAGCTCGCGCAGCGCCTCGGCGTAGCTGTCCCCGCCCGGCGCACTGGCCAGTTGTTTGACGCGCACGGTCGGCGCGTGCAGAAGCTTGTCGACGACGCGGCGCACCGTGCGGGCGACCTCGTCGCGGTAGGTGGCCTCAAGACCGGGTAGCCGGTTGTCGAGGCGCAACAGCTCGGCTTCGACGACGTCGGCGGCGCGCTGCCGCAACGCCGTCACGGTGGGAGTGACCTCGGCCATGCGCTGTCCGGCGAGGTAGTTGGCCACCTCCTCGGCGACGATTCCGCGGGCCGCCTCGGCGTCCGAAGCGGCCGCCCTGGCGGCGGGTTCACGCTGAATGCGGTCCATGTCGACCATGTAGACGCCAGGCAGCCCAGCCACGGCGGGATCGACGTCGCGAGGCATTCCGAGGTCGCAGATGACCAGCTGCTTGGGCTCCTGCCCGTGTGCCAGCCCGCGGTGCACGTCGGCCAGCGAGACCACCGCCCGCACCGCGCCGGTACACGAGACCACGATGTCGGCGTCGGTGAGCACGGGCTGGATGTGGTCGAACGGGAAGGCGTGCGCGTCGACGCCCTGTTGGCGGAGGTTCTCGACGAGCCGTTCGGCACGCGGCAGGGTGCGGTTGACCACGTGGACCCGCCCGATGCCCGCGCGCACCAGATGCGCGGCCGACAGCGCGCCCATGGAACCGGCACCGATCACGACGGCCGTCCGTCCGGCCAAGCCGTTCAACTTGGTGGCTGCCATCTCGAGCGCGACCGACACCACCGAGGCACCCGCGGCGTCGATCCCGGTCTCCGAATGCACCCGCTTGCCCACCGAAAGCGCACGCTGCGCGAGTTCGTGCAGCGTGCGTCCGACGGTGTGGTGGGTCTCGGCGCTGGCGTAGGCGCGGCGGACCTGCCCGAGCACCTGCTGCTCGCCGATGACGGCGGAGTCCAATCCGCTGGTCACGGCGAACAGATGCTCGACGGCGGCCTCGGCATAACGCACGTAGGCGTACTTGGTCAGGTCGCCCAGCGACATTCCGGAGTGCTCCGAGAGCACCGACCCGATCACGGAGAGGCCACCGTGGAAGGCCTCGACGACGGCGTAGACCTCGACCCGGTTGCATGTTGAAAGCACCATTGCTTCGGTGACCAGGGAGGACTGGAGTACCTGTTCGACGATCTTGGCTTGATCGGACTCGTCGGTGCTCAACTGTTCCAGGACGGATACCGGCGCGCTGCGGTGCGAAACTCCGAAAAGCAGAACGCTCATGGCCTCGTCACCACACCTCTACCCCGTCGCTTCAACTCGCCCCAGGAACGCCGTCAAAGGTATCCGTTTACCAGCCTCGGAACCAAATTTGCTGTCGTGGCGAACCTGGTGGCTCATTCCGCACCGGCGGGCACCGAAAGGTCCGCACGCAACCGCTGCTCGTCGACCTCCCAATAGCTGTGCTCGCGACCGTCCAGCAGCACGACGGGCAACCGGTCGCCGTACTCGGTGCGTAGCGCGGGGTCTCCCGCCGCCGCGGCGGCATCGACGTCGGTTGCGCCGAGCGTGAATCCCAATTCCTGCGACATCGCCGCCAACTGGTCCTTGGCGCGGTCACACAAACAACAACCCGCACGAGTAAGCAACATCACCTCGTGCATTCCCCGGTCGCTCCGCTCCTGCCCTCCGATGTGAACCATGGTGTCCAGTATCCAGTCTTCGGTGTCCTACTGTTGAACTGTGTCGGAGTCCGGTGACATCACAGCCGAGTTCGGTGAGGATGCGCCCAGCACTCCGCTGCCACCCCCTCCCGATCTGACCGCTGCGGCATTCTTCGACGTCGACAACACGTTGGTTCAGGGTTCGTCGCTAGTGCACTTCGCCCGTGGGCTGGCCGCCCGCAAGTTCTTTACCTACGGCGACCTCGCGCGGTTCGGATACGCGCAGGCCAAGTTTCAGCTCACCGGTAAGGAGAACAGTGACGACGTCGCGGCCGGTCGCCGCAAGGCGCTGGCGTTCATCGAGGGCCGCAAGACCTCCGAACTCGAAGAGGTCGGCGAGGAGATCTACGACGAGATCATCGCCGACAAGATCTGGCCCGGCACGCGTGCGCTGGCGCAGATGCACCTGGACGCCGGCCAGCAGGTCTGGTTGGTCACTGCCACGCCCTACGAACTCGCGGCCACGATCGCCCGCAGACTCGGCCTCACCGGGGCGCTGGGCACCATCGCCGAGTCCGTGGACGGCGTGTTCACGGGTCGACTGGTCGGCGAGATCCTGCACGGTGCCGGGAAGGCGCATGCGGTGCGGCAGCTGGCCATCCGGGAGGGCCTGAACCTGAAGCGCTGCACCGCCTATTCGGACAGCTTCAACGACGTGCCAATGCTGTCGTTGGTCGGCACGGCCGTCGCGATCAACCCCGACGCTGCGCTGCGCGACGTGGCCCGCGAGCGAGGGTGGGAGATCCGCGACTTCCGCACCGCGCGCAAGGCTGCGCGCATCGGGGTGCCGTCGGCCCTTGCGCTCGGTGCCGTGGGTGGGGCCCTGGCTGCGGTCGTATCCAGGCGTCAGGGCGGCGGTTGAGGCCGCATGCGATCAGCACGGTGACTGCGCGCTGATAGGCTCAGCGCCGCCGAACGCAGCACCGGCCAGAGCGCACAAAACGGGGAGCATTCAGTGAGCATCGCCGAAGACATCATCGGAACCCACTATCGGTACCCGGACTATTTCGAGGTCAACCGAGAGAAGGTTCGTGAGTTCGCGCGGGCGGTCAAGGACGACCACCCCGCCCACTTCAGCGAGGAAGCGGCCGCGGAGTGCGGTCAGGCCGCACTGATCGCGTCGTTGACCTTCGTCGCCGTGGCAGGCCGCAAGGTGCAGCTGGAGATCTTCGAGCAGTTCGACGTGCCGATCAACATGGAACGCGTGCTGCATCGCGACCAAAAGCTGATCTTCCACCGCCCGATCGTCGTCGGCGACAAGCTGTGGTTCGACTCTTATCTGGATTCGGTCATCGAGTCACACGGCGCCGTCATCACCGAGATCCGCGGTGAGGTCACCGACGGCGACGGCAACCCGGTGTTGACCAGCATCGTGACGATGTTCGGCGAGTCCACCAGCAACGACGCCGAAGTGACGGCCCAGATCGCGGCCGGGCGGGACGCCGCGATGCAGCGAATGATTGCTGGGCAAAGCAAGTAGCCACACTTGGCGACTATCCCAGGAACATGTTCCTGCGGTTGGCCAGCAGCTGGTACAGCGTCTGCTGGATGGTCTCGCGGACCTGGTCGGTCAGTTCGAAGGTGACCATCGGGTCCTCGGCGTCGTGCTCGTCATAGCCGTCGGTGGGGATCGGCTCGCCGAACTGGATGTGCCACTTCGAAGGCAGCGGGATGAGTCCCGCGGGCCCGGCCAGTGGGAACAACGGTGTCACCGGGAAGTAGGGCAGGCCGAGCAGCCTGGCCAACAGCTTCACGTCGGCGATCATGGGGTAGATCTCCTCCGACCCGACGATCGAGCACGGAATGATGGGCGCCTTAGCGCGCAGCGCAGCCGCAACGAAGCCGCCGCGGCCGAATCGCTGCAGCTTGTAGCGGTCCCGGAAGTGCTTGCCCAGACCCTTGTAACCCTCGGGGAACACCGCGGTGAGGTGTCCGGCACCAAGCAGTCGGTGGGCGTCGGCGGTGCATGCCATGGTGTGGCCGGCCTTGCGGGCCAGCTGCCCCATCACGGGCATGTCGAAGACCATGTCGGCCGCGAGCAGTCGCAGGTCGCGTTGCGCGGGGTGATGGTCGTGCACGGCCACCGACGCCATCAATCCGTCGAAGGGAAGCACGCCGGCATGGTTGGCGACCACGAGCCCAGCGCCCTCGGCGGGCAGGTTCTCGATGCCGCTGACCTCGACCCGGAACCAGTGCCGGAACAGGCCCCTCAGCAAAGGCAGAAGAATAGCTTCGTTGAGGTGCTCATCGAAGCCGAACTCGTCGACGGTGTAGTCGCCGGCCATCCGCTTGCGGACGAACTCGGCCACCGCGGCGATCCGCTGGGACAGCTCGTTGGGCCCCTCGTCGACCTGTTGGCCACCGTCCGCCGAGAAGCGCCGTTGGTCGATTTCACGAACCACCGCAGCCATTTGATCGGCCGACGCCCTTGCTCCCGAATCAGCCAGCAGCGACGGATGGCGGCGCGAACTTTCGGCCCGAGCCGCCGCGCGGCGCTGGGCCGACCCCCGTCCCGAATTCGAGTGCAGCGGAATAACTTTGGCTTTTGACTCGCCAGCCACGTCTTTACCTTCTCCCCACCCGATTGAATCTAGCTACTATCGTCCCCAACGCTGTGCCGCTAACACCGCACGACTCTCCATTGAGCGTACCCAGCGCGGGTCGATGATCGGCGTCAAACTTCGACCCCGCACGTAATCGTCGAAAGCATCCGCGGTGGTCCACTTCGGGTTATAACCAAGGTCTTTCCGCATCCTTGCGGTGTCCATGACCCGGCCGTAACTCAAATAGTTCAGCTGCTCACGATCAAGCTCAGTGTACCGAGTTGCGCGCCTCAGCGAATCCACAGCAGCGAGCGCAGAACGCGGCACCGGAAACGGGATCCGGCCCGACCGGCGGATCGCCTGCGACATCATGATGATGCCAGAGGCGCCGACGTTGAAGGTGCCCGCCCGGCCGGCTACCGTCGCCCGCTCGAGGGCACCGAGCGCGTCCTGCTCGTGCAACAGCTGCAGTCGCGCATCGTGGCCGAGCACCGACGGCACAACCGGGCCTGCGAGATAGCGAGACAGCGCGGTGTCCATCGCTGGCCCGATCATGTTGGCCAGCCGAAGGATGGTGACGGCGATGTCGGGACGACGCCGGGCCAGCCCGCGGGCATAGCCCTCGATATCGATGCTGTCGCGCGCGAAGCCTTCGCCAGGGGACCGCCGGGAAAGCCCGTCCTCAGTGAACAGCACCGGGTCGCGAGGACTCGAGCCGTACACCTCCGAGGTGGACTTGAGCACCACCCGACGCACCGACGGCGCCTTCTGACAGGCCGCGAACAGCTGCATCGCGCCCATCACGTTGAGCTCCTTGAGCGCCGCCCCACCGCCGCCACGTGGCGCATACGACGCCGCCGCGGCGTGCACGACGGTGTCGACGTCGCCGTTGCGGATGACCTTCGCGATGAACGGATTGCGGATGTCGGCCCGAACGAACTCGGCGCGTCCCATCCGTCGCAACAAGTCCTTGCTCGGAGCGATCGCGTCGACGGCGATGACGTGATTGATGAGCGGATCCTGCGCCAGCCTGGCAGTCAGGTAGCCACCCAGGAACCGGCATGCGCCAGTGACGAGCACCACCTTGGGGTAGTGCACGGTGTCTTGGGAGTCAGACCCTCCGGAGCCCTGCTGGGGCTTCCCGGAACGGCCTTCTGCATCCATCCGGTCAGCCTAACGGCACAAGCGAAGAGCTACTTGCCGAGTTTTCTACGCTGCACCCGCGTGCGACGAAGCAGCTTGCGGTGCTTCTTCTTCGACATGCGCTTGCGACGCTTCTTGATGACTGAACCCATGTACTCCGCTACCTACTTCACCGATGCACTGCCTGAAACTGCGAAGAGATCGGAATCTCAGAGAGATACGCGATCTCACCGCAGTCTCGGCGTGTTTCCGACACGACTGAACCTGGCTACCTTACCGAAGTCGGGAGTCCGAACCTAAATGGCCCGTCCCGCGGCAGTGCTTAACCCGCGTCGAAGTACGACGTCTCCAGTAGGTCGTGCACCGCCTTGGCATGCACACGGAACGATCGGCCCACGCGCACGGCGGGTAGTTCACCGTTGTGGACCAATCGGTACACCGTCATCTTGCTGACCCGCATGAGGCTCGCCACTTCGGCGACCGTGAGAAATTGAGCTCGTGGCGGTTGACCATCGCCAGCAGAGGCGTCACGCGACGCCTTACCGTTGGCAGAGGCCGATGGCCCGTTCATAGACGTCATCGCAACCCAATCCATCAGGCACGGCCAGGCCCCGCGGCTTCCCCACCGCAGGCACGAACGCGTGCTTACAACGAGGACAATAGCGTGGCCAATGGGGTTATTGCGACGGGTGTGGGGTAATAAGTTCGAAATTGGTAAACTACTCTGATGTAATTCCTAGCTGCTCAGAGCGTGTTTTTGCGGCCGCAACGGCGTCCGCGACGGCCGCCCGCAGGCCTCCACGCTCGAGTTCGCGCAGCCCAGCGGCGGTGGTGCCGCCAGGAGACGTCACGGTCGCGCGCAGCTGAGCGGCGCTGGTGTCCATCGCCGTGCCCATCGCCGCGTCACCGGCCGCCTGCTGCTCGTCGAGCCGCTCCAACAGCATCGCGGCCGATCCGGCCATCGTCTGGGTCACCAGATCGGTCGCCACCGGGCGCGGCAGCCCCGCCGCAACGCCGGCGTCGACGAGCGCCTCGACCATCAAGAAGAAATATGCGGGCCCCGACCCGGACACCGCAGTGACCGCGTCGAGCTGGTTTTCGGGCACCGTCAACACGCCGCCGACGGCGTCGAAGATCGCCGACACCTCCTTGAGCTGGTCGTCCGTCGCGAAGCGACCACGCGCCAAGGCGCTGACTCCGCCGCCCACGACCACCGGAGCGTTGGGCATGACCCGAATGACGGGTGCGCCCGCAGGCAGCTTCGACTCGTAGAAGGCCGTGCTGACGCCCGCCACCACCGTGACGAAAACCTGCTCGGCACTGTTGTTCTCGGCACGCGCGGCGGCCGCGGCGATGTCGACGAGCGCCGCCTCGACGTCAGACGGCTTGACCGCGACGATAACGAAGGTGGCGTTCTCGGCAGCGTCGGCTACCGACGTCAACAAGACCGAGTAGGTGTCCGCAAGGTATTTCGCCCGCTCCGGGAACTTCTCGGCGACGACCAAGTCCTTGGTCTGACGCCCTGCGCGCAAGAGTCCGGAAAGCAGTGCCTCGCCGATACTTCCGCCGCCGATGATCGCAATTCTGGCCACGTGGCAAGCATTGCACAGGGTTACTGCTCAGCCGGGACCAAGGCGAGTTGGCGGGACTGCACGATGATTCGGCCCTCGCAATCGACGACGAGGTGGTCCTCGTCGAACCAGTCCTGGCCGATCTGCATGGTGGTGCACATCACCCGCAACCAGCCGTCCGCAGGCCTGCCACGTAGGTACGCCGTCAGCTGCACCGTGGGCGCCCAACCGAACCGGTTGACGCCGAAGGTCACCGGCGCCGACACGTCGCCACACAGCAGCGCGAACAGCACGTCGGGCGACCCTTCCCGCGGCCGCACCCAGTACTCGATGACGGGTGGCCCGCCGTCGGCGCGTGGGGCCATCGTGGTCAGCGACGGCCGGATGTCGCAGCCGTGCGCAAGGTGCACGATGTCGGCCATCGGATGGCCAGGGCCGATCGGCTCCAGCCCGGGCGGCGGGTCCGGCGTCATCAGCGCGACGACGGGATTGACCGAGAGCAGCGGTGCGACATGGTGTTCCGGCTCGGCCAACGTCATGACGGCCCGCACGGCTGTTCTGTCCCCTTGCTTGAGCTCGACGTCGACCAGGTTGACGCGGCGGCCCCGCTTGCGCGTCGTGCAGACCAACTGCAGCGGGCCAGGGTCCGGCGCCCACAGGAAGCTGCCCGACACCGCGATCGGCTCAACGCCGGGTACCTCGAGCGCCTCCCTTGCTGCCTTCGCACACAACGCCAACATCGCGCCGCCATGCACCTTCTCGCCGATGGTCCAGTGCTGGTTGAGCATGCCGTCGAAGACGGATACGTCGCCTTGAACCGACACCGCGGTGAGCGTCATCGCGTCGGAGAACCGCGTGGAATCCGTCATGCCAGTCCGTTCTTCGCGCAAGCGCTCATCACCTCAACAAGTGTTCCCGTGCGAACTCGAGCGACTCCACCAACAACTCCTCGCGTTCGGCGGCGTTGCGTGCGCGTGACGTCGTCACCTCGAGGATGACGTGGCCCGAGAAGTCGCTGGCCGCCAGCGCCTGGCAGACCTCCCTGGTGGGCTGACTGCCCCGACCGGGCACCAGATGCTCGTCGGTGGATGCCCCACTGCCGTCGCACAGATGCAGGTGCACGAGTCCGTCGCCCATCCTGCGGGCCATGTCGATGGCGTCGGTGCCTGCGGTGGCCGAGTGCGAAAGATCCAGCGTGTAGTGGGCGTGATTGCCGTCGAGCGGGTCGTAGGACGGTGCGAACGCCGAGATGGCCGGTCCTGGAGCTCCGCCGCGCTTGCGCATCCGCTCGATCGACGGCTGGCCGGTCCCCCAGATGCGGTCGGCGCGGAACGGAAACATGTTCTCGACCGCGACCAGGACGTCGCTGGACGCCTCGAGTTCGGCGACCTGCTCCGAGAAGCCTTCCGCGTAACGACGCTGCCACCGGAATGGCGGATGCACCACGACGGTCTGGGCGCCGAGCTCTTCAGCGGCCCGCACACTGCGCTCCAGCTTCGGAATCGGGTTGGCGCCCCACACCCGCTGTGAGATCAGCAGGCACGGCGCGTGCACGCTGAGCACCGGCACGTCGTACCGCTTCGACAACTCGGCGATCGCTGCGACGTCCTGGCTGACGCTTTCTGCCCACACCATGAGCTCGACGCCGTCGTACCCGAGTCGGGCGGCGTACTCGAAGGCCGCCTCGGTCCTCAATGGGTAAACCGAAGCAGTCGAAAGACCGACCTTTATCGCAGGGCGCACTGGGGACTTATTTTGGCGCGTTAGTGCGACTGCAGCAGTGCCAGGGGGCCCAATGTGACCAACGCGCCGACAGCCACTGCAATCAGTGTGCTGCCGATGTCCTCGGTCTTGCGCACCACCCGCACGCCGATGACGAGGCCGAGGATGACGAGCACCGACAGCACCAGCGCGACGATGTTGTTCCACTTCCACAACAGGTCGAAGGCGATGAACAGGCCGGCGCCGAATGCGACCGCAAGGATGCACTGCGCGACCACCCACACACCCCGCAGGAAGACCCCGCCGTGCGGCTGGTCGACCTCGACGTCCTCGTCGTGTTCGAGGTGGGCGTCCTCGCCGAGGTCGATGTCCTCTGGTCCGGGCTGCAGGCCGCGACGAGCGATGTCGTCGGCGACGGACTGACCGCCGCCGAACAACGTGTCGCTGGTCGAACGCAGGTACGACGGAACCTCGAACGCGACCTGCGTGGCCTGATCGTCTGATCCGTTGCGGGCGTCCTCGAGAGGCGGCTCGTACTCGAGCGCCTCGATCAGGTCGGCTTCGTGGCCCAGGTCGTCGTCATCGTCGTCGGCAACCGGATCCGGGCTCATCTGCTCGGCCCCGCCCGCGGGCACGGAGAATCCCGGCGGGCTGGCCACCGGTGGACGGCGCGGCGGCGCGGTGAACTCGATGGGGCCTGCCTCGACGCTGCGCTGCTCGAGGTGAGCTTCGTAGTCGGCTTCCGCCTTTGAAACCGCCGGAGCTTCGGTGACATTGGGCGTGGTGTTGGAAGCGTCGTCGATGTTCTCGGCGGCCTCGACCCGCGCTTCGGGCTCTGCGGGGCGCCTGGTGCCGTGGGGCCTGGCGTGGGCGTAGCCACCGTTGGCCGCCGGCGGGAGCGGGGGCGGCTCGTGGTCCAGGTCGGCGTGGTCCAGGTCGTCGTGGTCCAACTCCTCGGCGTGCGAGGTGTCGGTGATGATCGGGATCTCACCCGTCAGCTCGGCGACGGTGACCGAGTCGGTATTGCCGCGTCGACGGCGACGGCGGCCTCCGACCGGCGGCGAGCCGATGCTTCCGTTCTTGGCGAGCAACTCGGCGACCGATATCGGCCTCGTGCTGCTGTGGCTGTCTTCTGGTTCTGTCATCGTGTGTTGCCTCTGGCCATCGCTTTTGTCACGTGAGCCAAGTCTGCGGAAGCCTGCACCAAAGCGGTTCCGTCGGCCTCGCTGTCGAGTTTCCGCAAAATCAGCCCTTCCCGCAACGCCCATGGGCAAATGTCCACTGTGTCGATCGCAAGGGCCTTCATACTCGCCTCAGCAACCAGAGCGCCCGCCACGATCTGTGGCGCCCGCTCGGCGCTCACCCCTTCCAGTTCAGCTCGGTCAGCCGTGGTCATCCTAGAGATGAAATTTATGAGTTGCCGCAGTCCCGCCGCTGTAAGTGTCCTCTTGACTCGGGGTCCTGCGCCGGAAGGCGCCGCTCCGGTGAGTCGCGCAAGCGACCGGAAGGTCTTCGATGTCGCCACGGTCAGGTCCGGCGCACCCGCGTCGAGCACCTTGGCGCCCGCGTCGGCGAGCTCCGTCGCCAGCCAGTCTCTCAACATGGCCACCCGGCGCCGACCCGGCGGATCGTCCTGCAGCCACTCCCGCGTCAACCTGCCAGCGCCGAGCGGCAGCGACAGCGCCACCTCAGGCTCCTCGTCGACGCCGCTGGACAATTCCAGCGAACCGCCACCGATGTCGATGTTGATGATGCGCCCGGCACTCCACCCGTACCAGCGCCGCACCGCCAGGAAAGTCAGCCGGGACTCGTCGACCCCGGACAGCACCCGTAGCGCCACGCCCGTTTCGGAGTTGACCCTGGCGAGCACGTCTTCGGAGTTCTTCGCGTCCCGCACGGCAGACGTGGCGAACGCCATCAACTCGGCGCATCCCGAGCTGGCGGCGATCTTCGCGAACTCGTCGATGGTGCCGACCAGCTTGTCAGCGCCCTTGCGCGTCAGCTTTCCCGAGTTGTCGATCGACTCCGCCAACCTCAACGAGGCCTTGGTGGAGCTCATCGGGGTGGGGTGACCGCCACGCCGCGCATCCACAACCAGCAGATGAACCGTGTTGCTGCCCACGTCGAGCACGCCCAATCGCACGAGACCCACGTTATCGGGTCTACCGTTGTATTCCGTGATGGGATCGCCTCCGCCGAAGAACACCCGAGAGGTGGAACTCGACTTCGCCCGCGAATGGGTTGAGTTCTACGACCCCGACAACCCAGAACATCTGATCGCCGCCGACATGACGTGGCTGCTGTCGCGGTGGACGTGCGTCTTCGGCACGCCGGCCTGTCAAGGCACCGTCGAGGGACGGCCCGACGACGGATGCTGCAGCCACGGCGCGTTCCTGTCCGACGACGACGACATCGCGCAGCTCGAAGAATCGGCCAAGCTCCTGACGGACGAGGACTGGCAGTTTCGGGAGAAGGGGCTGGGCCGCAAGGGCTACCTCGAGATGGACGAGTACGACGGCAAGCCCAACTACCGGACGCGAAAGTACAAGGGCGCCTGCATCTTCCTCAACCGACCCGGCTTCCCGGGTGGCATCGGGTGCGCGTTGCACAGCAAGGCGCTCAAGTTGGGCGTCGAGCCGCTGACCATGAAGCCCGACGTCTGCTGGCAACTGCCCATCCGCCGCAGCCAGGAGTGGGTGGCCAGGCCGGACGGGACGGAAATCCTGCGGACCACCATCACCGAGTACGACCGGCGCGGATGGGGCGAGGGTGGGTCCGATCTGCACTGGTACTGCACCGGCGACCCGAATGCTCACGTCGGTGCGCGTCAGGTGTGGCAGTCCTACGGGCCGGAGTTGACCGCACTGCTCGGCGAGAAGGCCTACGCCGAGTTGGCCGCCATGTGCGCGCGGCGCAAGTCGTTGGGGCTCATCGCCGTGCACCCGGCGACGCGCGCCGCCGAGTGACCTAAGCCTTTCACCCCAAGCGCCAACATGCGGGCGCTCGCCGAGATCTGCAGCAGGGCCGTTGCCCCGATGTCGCATCATTTGAATGATTTGCTAGAACTCCATTTGTATGCGAAAGTTCGAGAACTGTCCCGATGGTAGGCAGCGAACCAACAGCCGACTCCAATGATTTCGGAGCCGCCCGATTCCGAAGTCCAGCTCGACCGAATATCCAGTAGAGGGTGATATACGATCTTGCGATGGTGCGCGGCGAGGCCCCTCAGCACGGGTCACTCGAGCCCGCTGAACACGCCAAACCTGCCTGCTGTAGCAGTGACGTCACTACCTACGAATATCTTTGCAGAGCATGATTTGGCAAACCTCGACAAAGCTTGCTCAACGGTATTGATGCCGCATTGAGCTCCCGAACGTCGACGACGGCAGCACCGCGGCACCGGTGCTGCCGTCGTCGACTCGAGGGCCTCGCGATCAACCGGCGTGCGTGACGATCCAGTCGTCGGTCACCCATCGACCCTCGAGTTCGGGAAGCTGCGTCGCCAACTCCTGCGACAGGTCGGGATCCATGAGCACGACCTCGTCCGCCGCCGCCGACACCAGGGCGTCCGGCGAGATGATGGCGATGTCCGTGCCGGGCATTCGCCGGCCCTGCTTGGCGGGCGAGGCGTCCGCAACGGCTGCGACGAGTCCGCTGTCCAACCCTGCCCGCGTGAACAGCGCGACGGCCTGCGGGGTCGCGCCGTATGCGAACACCCGGCGCCCCGCGAGGCGTTGGTGCTCAAGATAGCGCCGCAATGCCACGGCATGGCCGTCGGCGACGGACTGCAAGGTGCTCAACGTGGCCGGATCGATGAGGTGTCGCTCCGCTGATTGCATGTGCTGGATGACTGAATCAGCATGGTGCGCCTCGTGTTCGTGAACGGCGGCCACCAAGGTGGTGCCACCGTGGAGCGCGAAGTCCCAAGCGGAGACCAGTCGCATGCCGACATCAGCGAGCAAGCGCACCAGAGCCGGTATGGAGTAGTAGGCGAAGTGCCCCTGCTGCAACGCATTCCATTGCCCGTGTTCCACAATGGAGGCAAGCGCGTGATATTGGAGCAGCAGTACTCCACCCGGCAGAGTCGCAGCGGCACGTTCCGCGAACGCGGCCCGCTGGTCGGGCTCGTGCGTGAGGCCAAAGCAGTCCAGCACGATGTCCGCGGCACCAGGCGCAGGCGCGATGTCGCACTGCTCCAACAGTTCCAGCCAGCTGCCCCCGTGCGGACTTCCGAACTCCCGCACCGTCGCTCCGGTGAGCCACCCGGCCGCGGTCACCCTGGCTACGGCGTCGCGGGCCTGCTCCCGCAGCGCCCGAGATTCGACGCCACGGGGTTCTGAGGTGACGGTGTCGTCGTCGGCCAGCTGCGCCAAACCGCAATCGCCACACAGGTGCATCGCCAGTGGGAAGCCGGGCTCCCCAGGCAGTCCGGCGGGCACGGCCCCGAGGTCGAGCACCCGACTCAGTACGCGGTGTCCGCATGCGCGGCAACCGGTTCGGCGCGGGGTCATGAACCCACGACCGCGCTCGGATCGACGTTGCTGACGATAGCAACGACAAACGAGTCATCCACCAGATCAAGGCGGTCCGACTCACATTTTCGGCACAATATTCGCTGCTCTCCCCCGATGTACTCGCAGGCCCCACATGCCCCAGCGGAGCCTTTACGCAAGCGTCAGAGGAGCCACCATAGCAGGTATGGCTAAGGTCGCTAAAGTTGCTGAACTCGCATCCGCGGGAGAAGGGTTCCCGAGCTCACCCTTCGAGCTTGTAGCCCAATCCCCGCACCGTGACGAGGTGAACGGGGTTGGCCGGGTCCGATTCGATCTTCGACCGTAGCCGCTTCACGTGAACGTCCAACGTCTTCGTGTCACCCACGTAGTCGGCGCCCCACACCCGGTCGATGAGCTGACCGCGCGTCAACACCCGCCCGCTGTTGCGCATCAAATATTCGAGCAGGTCGAATTCCTTGAGCGGCAACGTAATCGGTTCACTGTTGACGGACACGATGTGACGTTCGACGTCCATCCGCACCGGCCCGGCCTCCAGCACTCCGTCGCCGACACCCGAGTCATCGGTGTCAGCGCCGCGGCGCAAGACCGCCCGGATGCGCGCGATCAACTCACGCGCCGAGTACGGCTTGGTGACGTAGTCGTCCGCGCCGAGCTCCAGCCCCACGACCTTGTCGATCTCACTGTCCCGCGCGGTCACCATGATGACCGGGACGCTCGAGCGGGAACGTAGTTGCTTGCAGACGTCGGTCCCGCTCATTCCCGGCAACATCAGGTCAAGCAGCACGATGTCGGCACCGGCTCGCTCGAACTCGGCAAGAGCCGATGGGCCGTCGGCGACTACCGTCGCCTCGAAGCCCTCCTTGCGCAGCAGAAATGCCAGGGGATCAGCCAGGGACTCTTCATCCTCCACGATCAACACACTCGTCATCAGAGCGCCGTGCCTTCCGTCATCGCGCCTTCCGAGGCGGCCTCCACGATCAGCACACTGGTCATTGGTCTGGCTAGTCCTCTCGTTCGTCTTCATTGTCTAGGTCGTCGTCGCCGGGGTAGGCCGGAATCGACAGGGTGAACGTCGATCCGGTGCCGGGCTGACTCCACAGCCGGATGGATCCGTTGTGATTGGCCGCAACGTGCTTGACGATGGCCAGCCCTAATCCGGTACCGCCGGTGGCCCGGGAGCGGGCCTTGTCGGCGCGGAAGAAGCGTTCGAACACTCGCTCCTGATCCGCCCGCGCAATGCCGATCCCGCGGTCGGTCACTGCGATCTCGATGTTGTCGCCGCGGCGGCGCCTGCTGATCGAAACGGGCGACCCGTTGGGTGAGTAGGCAATGGCGTTGGAGACCAGGTTGGCGAGTGCGGTGACCAACAGCGGCTGATCGCCCATCACGCAGAAGCCCGTCGGCGCATCCGTCGTGATCGCGATGTCGGCGTTGTCGGCGGCTACCTTGTAGCGCGACAGCGCCTCTGCGACCACCGTGTCGACCTCGACGGCCTCCAGATCGGGCAGCGGTTCGGCGCCTTGCAGCCGCGACAGTTCGATGAGCTCGCCGACCATGTTCGCGAGCCGTTTGGATTCGGCGACCATCTTCTCGGCGAACCGGTAGACGGTGTCCGGGTCGTCGGTCGACGCCATCAGCGCCTCGGCCAGCACGCCCATCGCACCGACCGGCGTCTTGAGCTCGTGGCTCACGTTGGCCACGAAGTCGCGTCTGCTTGCCTCCATGCGGGCGTACTCGGACTGGTCGTCGACGTAGACCACGGCAAACCGGCGGTCGTCCTCGGTCAGCAGGCGTACGTGGCCACGCACCGAGATTCCGGAGCGCCCTGGGTTCGCGCGCTTGACGGGAGAAAGCTCGACCTCGACGCCCTCGCCGGTGGCCAGTGTGTGCTTCGCCGCCGCCCAGGCGCGGTCGTCGAGCAAGCGGTCGCGCACCAGGCCGAACTCGCGGGCCTGGTCATTGGTGTAGACGACGTCACGGTAGGTGTCGACCACGACGATGCCCACAGGCGAAAGGGACACGATGCGCTGAAGCATCTGCGAAATCGTGATGCCGTCCTGCTCCACGGCCTTGCGCAGCTTGCGCTCGGCCAACCGTGGGGTAAGCGCGATCCCAAGCGCGGCGCCCAGCGCCAGCGCGAGAATTGCCACGACTGCGGTTAGCAGCAGTGCGGTTACCACACTCACGGGCAAATCGTACGTTTCCGGTGAACGTCATCCCAGCAGCGTGCGGCCATTTCGGTACAAGTCACATACACAAATACAGGAGTTTGGCCCCTGTTCACGTGAGTTCACTCAGTGTTCGCCTGCGAGGGGCCGATGGCGGCCTCCCCCGCCTGGCTATTTCGCGCCTTGGGCCGCAACCGCCGCCGCACCGGCCGCCGCGGCGTCCGGATCGAGGTACTCGCCGCCCGTAACGGTCGGTTTCAGGTCGGCGTCCAGGTCGTAGCGCAGCGGAATGCCGGTCGGGATATTGAGCCCGACCACGTCGGCGTCAGTCATCCCGTCCAGGTACTTGACCAGCGCACGCAGCGAGTTGCCGTGCGCCGCGATCAGCACCGTCTTGCCCGCCTGCAGGTCCGGCACGATGGTCGCTTCGTAGTACGGCACGAACCGGGCGACCACGTCGGCCAGACACTCGGTCAGCGGGCCGCCATCGATGTCGGCATAGCGCGGGTCGGCGTCCTGGCTATAGGTACTGCCCTTTTCGATGGGCGGCGGCGGCGTGTCGTAGCTGCGGCGCCACTGCATGAACTGCTCTTCGCCGTACTTGGCCTTGGTCTCGGCCTTGTCCAGCCCCTGGAGCGCGCCGTAGTGCCGCTCGTTGAGCCGCCAGTCCCTGTGCACCGGGATCCAGTGCCGGTCGGCCGCGTCCAACGCCAGGTTGGCGGTGGTGATGGCTCGGCGCATCAGCGAGGTGTAGAGCACGTCGGGCAGCAGGCCCTCGGCCTTCATCAACTCGCCGCCGCGGACGGCCTCGGCCCTGCCCTTGTCGGTGAGGTCGACGTCGACCCAACCCGTGAACAGGTTCAGCGCGTTCCATTCGCTCTCGCCGTGACGGAGCAGCACCAGAGTCGCCATACCGACGATGCTATCCCGGCAACCGTCAGGCGTCCTGGTCGTCCGAGCCGCCGTCGTCTTCGATGAGGTGTTCGAAGGCCTTGAGGTTCTTCAACGACTCGCCGCGCTTGACCCGCCAATCCCATTCCTTCTGGATGGACGTGCGAAAACCCAATTCCAGCAAGGTGTTGAAGTCCCGATCGACGACGTCGACCACCTGGCCGAACAGCCGGTCGAGCTCGTCGGGGGTCACTGCGTGCAGCGACATCCGGCCGGTCAGGTAGATGTCGCCAAGGTTGTCCAAGGTGTACGCGAGGCCGTACAGCTTGCGGTTGCGCCTCAACATGAAGCGGTAGACGCCCTCGTAGTTCTCTTCGGGCTTGCGACACAGGAAGGCTTCGATGCGCACGCCGTGCATGCCCACCGACAGGATCGTGTTGGTGATCAGGCGGCGCTCCCCCGGCAGCGCCACCACGATGCCCGGCAATCCGCCGGAATCGCTGTCGTGCAACGCGTAGTCGAGTCCCTGCTCCTCGACGGCGTGCTCGATGACGCGGTGGGCGTCGTTGGAAGCCTCCTCGCGGACGGATGCGCTCACGCGCGGACCCCGCGACGCAGGGAGAACCTGCGGCCGTTGCGGCGCGCGCCAACGCCCCGCCGCGGATGGCGGGCGCCGTAGTCGGTGATCGCCCGCCCGTAGCTCGCCAGCAGCGCGTCGACGGTGTGGGCCCAGGAGAAGGTGGCCGCATGGTCGATGGCAGCGGCGCGCATCGAGTCCGGACCGCGCTGCAACAACCCGTCGATGGCGGCCGCCCAGTCGTCGACGCCGTGGCCGTCCACCAGCACCCCGCTGACGCCGTCGCGCACCGCGACCGGCAGTCCGCCCACCGCGGCGGCCACGACCGGCGTACCGCAGGCCTGCGCCTCGACCGCGACGAGCCCGAACGACTCGGAGTAACTCGGTACGGCGACCAGGTCGGCGGCGCGGTACACGTTGGCAAGTTGAGCCCGCGGCTGAGGCGGCAAGAACGTCACCCGATCGGTGATACCCAGCTCCGATGCCAGCTGAACCAGCCCGTCGGGCGTCGCCAGGCCTGAGCCCGACGGGCCGCCGACGACGAGCACGCGCACATCGGGCAACTTCGCCGCGGCCCGGAGCAGCACGTCCGGCGCCTTGAGCGGCTGGATGCGGCCGACGAAGGCGACCAGCTGATCGTCTGGTGCAATGCCGAGCGCGGCCCGCGCGGCGCGCTTGTCGCCGGGGGTGAACGTCGCGAGATCGACGCCGGGGTGGACGACGTCGATGCGGGTCGGATCCGCGTGATGAAGCGAAACCAGCTGTCGCGCTTCATCTTCGGTGTTGACGATCAGCCGGTCGGCTTCGTCGACCACCTGCTGCTCGCCGACTGCCCGCAACGGAGGCTCCGGTGAGTCGCCGATGGCCAGCGTGGCGTTCTTCACCGCGGCGAGCGTGTGCGCCGTGTGCACCAGCGGTACGGCCCAGCGGTCCCTGGCGAGCCAGCCCACCTGCCCCGACAGCCAATAGTGCGAATGGACGATGTCGTAGTAGCCCGGCTCGTGATTGGCCTCGGCGCGCAGCACGCCTGCGGTGAACGCACACAGCTGTGTCGGCAGATCGTTCTTGTCGAGCCCCTCGAACGGTCCCGCTACGACGTTGCGTACCAGGACGCCTGGCGCCACGTGGACCAGCGGTGGATCGGCCGACGACGTCGCCCGCGTGAAGATCTCGACCTCGACGCCCCTGCGGGCAAGCTCAAGCGCACTCTGCAGCACGTAGACGTTCATCCCGCCCGCATCGCCGGTACCCGGTTGAGCCAATGGCGAGGTATGAACCGACAACACGGCGACGCGCACACAACCATCCTTGCACTGCGGTGACAGTGGTCAGCGAACAGCCACGTCAGCCACGTCGGCAGCCGAGTGCAGCCAACAGATCAGGCGGTCGATTCGGAGCGCTGCGCGCGCCGCATGGCCCCGACCGGGTCGGCGTACAGCCCACCGAGCGACACCACCCCGGCACCGGCCTCCTGAACGCGGTTTCCGAAGGCCGTCACCCGGATGTCGCGCGGCGCGAGCACGGACCGCTCGGCGAACGCGGCCTCGACCAGTTCCATGCCCTCGGGGTATTCGGTGAACGCCTGCCCGCCGACGACGAGGTCGTCTGGGTTGAGCATGTCGCGCAGCATCGCAACGGCGTGCCCGAGCACCTGCGCCCGTTCGGCAAGCAGTTCCTGTGCCTTCGCGTTGCCCTGACGCGCCGCGCGCAGCACGGCTCCGATGGTCGACGCCGGGCCGTCGGTCGGGACAATGCGCAGCTTGCGGGCCGCGCTCAACACCGCCTCGTCGCTGACCGTCGACTCCAATTGTCCTGTGTTGCCCAACAATTCGGACTGCGCGGGCAGCGCCGCTATGGTTCCCGGCCCGCTGGTCGGCGAGTGCACCCGACCACCGATCGACAGTGCGTATCCGACGGTCTCGCGGGCGTAGACGTACAAGCTGGTGGCCGTCGGGGTGTTGGAGCGGCGCACGCCGAGCAACAGTTCGGCGCCGGCCATCGCGTCAACGTGGGAGGCCACCGACACGGGCAGCCCGAGCGCCTCGGCGAGCACCGGCCCGACCGGGGCGTCCGACCATCCGAGCCTGGCGTGGTCGAAGTACCCGGTGGCGGTGTCGATGACTCCACCGGCGGCGACCCCAACCCACAACGCCTTGCGGCGGTGCCAGCGACTCAGGTACCGGCGCGCACTCTCGGCCAAGGACGCCAGCGCGGCGTTCTGCGGGCCCTGCGGGGTGGGGGTCTCCACCACGTCGAGCGTGCGGCCAAGCAGGTCGGTGGCGACGATGCTGGTGGTACGCGCCCCGAGGTGGATGCCAAGGGTCAGGAACGGCTCGTGGTTGACCTCGACGGGGACGCGTGGTCGGCCGATGGCGCCAGATACGGCCAGATCGGCCCGCTCACGCAGCACGCCCGAATCGAGCAATGCGGTGACCTGGCGATTGACCGTGGCAATGGAAAGGCCGGTGACCGACGCGATGGTGTCGCGGGCGATCGGCCCGCGCAGACGGGCGGCGCCGAAGACGGATCCGGCGGCGGCCTCGGCGACGCGCAACGACGGCGCCACCACGTGGTGGCGAGCGAGTAGCAGCCGCTTGGCCTGGGATGATTCAGTGCGAGGTTCGGACGCGGCGGCACGCTTGCCGAGGAGTCCGGTGGGGGTCTTGCGAAGAGTGGTTGGTGTGCTCACGGGATGTCCTTGTCAGAGTGGTCGGCGGGGATCCGGGCCACGCCTGGCGACTCTCTAGGACAGAACGTCCGTGATCAGTCAGGCGCGACGAATTGCGCAACGACAACACGAACGCCGAGTGGCGATACGGGAAGCCTGACCTGTGGACACCAGGAGAACTTAGCACGCCAACTAAAGTCTGTGGAATGACGGCACCAGAAGCGCATCAGCGCATAGCGGTCGTCACCGGCGCCAGCTCTGGCATCGGTGAGGCGACCGCGAGAACCCTTGCTGGACTTGGCTTTCACGTGTTCTGCGTGGCACGGCGCGCCGACCGGATCAAGGCCCTGGCCGACGAGCTGGGCGGGACCGCAATTGTGGCGGACGTCACTGACGCTTCCGCGGTCGACGCGCTGGCAGCGCGGCTCGACAGCGTCGACGTGCTGGTCAACAACGCAGGCGGGGCCAAGGGCGTGCAATCGGTCGCCGACGCCGACCTCGAGGACTGGCGGTGGATGTGGGAGACCAACGTGATGGGCACGCTGCGCGTGACCAGGGCGTTGCTCCCCAAGCTCATCGCTTCGGGCGACGGGTTGATCGTCACCGTCACCTCGATTGCCGCGTTCGAGATCTACGACGGCGGTGCCGGCTACACCTCGGCCAAGCACGCACAGGCCGCGCTGCACCAAACCCTGCGTGGCGAACTGTTGGGAAAGCCGGTGCGGCTCACCGAGATTGCCCCCGGCATGGTCGAAACGGAGTTCTCGCTGGTTCGCTTCGGCGGTGACGAGTCCCGCGCCGACGCGGTGTATCGGGGCATGACGCCGCTGGTCGCCGAGGACGTCGCGGAGCTCATCGGTTTCGTCGCGTCGCGTCCGCCGCACGTCAACCTGGACCAGATCGTCATCCGACCGCGGGATCAGGCTTCGGCGACGAGAAAGTTCACCCGCCCGGAGCAGTAGGTACCGAATTGGCCTGGCTCGGCGGGGTCGTCGTCGGCGTGCCCGAGAGCGTTGGCGCGTCGGTGGGCGTCGCGGGTGCGCTGCTGGGGATGTTCGTCGGCTTGGCCGAAGAGCTGATGGCCGACATCGCCGTCCAGTCGTCCCAGCTGACGGCCCAGTCCCAGATGTCGCCGTCCGCATACGACAGTTCGATCGACGTGCCGGTCACCTCGACGGGATCGCCGTAGATCGCGGTTTCGAAGTACTGCTGCGCGTTGTCGAGCGACAGGTTGATGCAGCCGTTGGTGACATTGCTGCTGCCCTGCACCCCGACGGTGTTCGGGTTGGCGTGGATGAACTCGCCGTTGTTGGAGATCCGGACCGCGAACCGCTCGTGCACGTTGTTGTAGCCGGCGGCCGGGTTGGACATGTAGAAGTCTTCGTACTTCTCGCTCACGACGTGAACACCGCTGCGGGTGATGTTTCGCGGCAGGTCGGCCTCGCCGTAGCTGCACGGCAGGTCGAGGATGACGCCGGCATCGGTGATCACCTGGATGCGGTGCGACGAGGCCTCGGCCTTGACCACCTGCCGGCGACCGATCTCGAAGTCGAGTGTCGAGTCCTGGGCGCCGTACGCACTGTCACCGAACTTGACGCCGTAGGTGTTGGCGGCGACGTGCACCTTGGTGCCTGCCGGGTAGTAGTCGCGGGTGCGCCAGTGCACGCGGGAGCCGCCGACCTCGTCGGGCAGCCACGCCCAGCTGCCCTCGACGGGCGGGGTGGTGGTGACGACCAGGGCCTTCTCGACGGTTGCCCTTGCGTCGTCCGGGATGGAGGCGTCGAACTGCAGGATGATGGGCGCCGCCACGCCGACCACCTGACCGTCGCCCAGCTGGAACTGACCGTTGACCTGGGTCTGCGGGTTGACCGTGGTGAAGCTCGCCGAAACCGGGACGGCCTTACCGTCGCGACCGACGATCGACCCGGCCCAGGTGTAGACGGTGCCGAAGCCCAGCGGCTCGGTGGTCGAGAACGACGTGCGTTCGGGGTTCATGACGCCCGCGACGGGCTTGCCATCAGGGTTGGTGAGCGAGACGCGCTGGAACCACCCGTTGTCGACGTCGATGCCGATGGGCGCCGTCGGGTCCACGTCGGCGGCCGCGTTTTCAGGGGTGAAGGTGGCCACCGGGGCAGTCGGCGCCTGCGTTTTGGAACCGGATTGAGGCAGACCTTTGCCCGCGCAGGCGGCCAGCACGCCGGAGGCGCCCACCGCAAGCGCGGTCATAGCCTGCCGCCGGTTCATGCTCACGTGGAGAAAGGATACCTAGAGTGCGCACCCAACCAGGCATGGCTCGGGTGTGAGCTCTATCCCGAAGCGGGTTTGTACGCCGTCCCGCACCGTCCTGGCCAGGCATAATACGTCTTCGGTGGTGGCTTCACCCCGATTGGTCACAGCCAGCGCATGCTTGGTCGACAGCGTTGCTGGCGCCCCGTCGCCGGGGAAGCCCTTGCCGTAGCCCGCCCGCTCGACGAGCCAGCCCGCGGCCAGTTTGACCCCGTCGGGGGCCGGATAATTGGGCACGTCGCCGTGGTCGGCCTGCAACCGCGCCAACTCCGCAGGCGCCACCACCGGATTGGTGAAGAACGAGCCGACGCTCCACGTGTCGTGGTCGGCTTCGTCGAGCACCATGCCCTTGCCTGCCCGCAGCGCCAGCACGGCCTCGCGCACCCGCGTGGGATCGGTCCGCGCACCGGGTTCGACCCCAACCGCCCGGCTCAACTCGCCGTAGCGCAGTGGGGCACTGAGCCCGGCTGGCTCGAGGGCGAACTCGACCTCGAGCACGACGGCCCGGTCGGAGTTCTTCAGCACGCTGTGCCGGTACCCGAAGCCCAGTTCGACGGGATCCACCCAGCGGTCCTCGCCGGAGCGCCGGTCGAACAGCCTGACCCTGCTCAGGGTGTCGGCCACCTCGGCACCGTATGCACCGACGTTCTGCACGGGCGTCGCGCCCGCAGAGCCGGGGATGCCCGACAGGCATTCCAGTCCGCCGAGCCCGTACGCCAACGAGGTGACGACGACGTCGTCCCACATGGCCCCGGCTTCCGCGCGGACGAGGTTTCCCTCGACGGTGAGTTCGGTATTGGCAAGGAGCACGACGGTCAGATCGGTCAGGTCGTCGGCGAGCACGACGTTGGACCCGCCGGCGAGCACCAGGACGTCGTCACCCGGCGGCAACGCGCGCAGCACGGCAACGACTTTCTCGGTGGTGTCGCACGTGATCAACCGCCGTGCGATGGGCCCGATGCGCAGCGTGGTGAACGGCGCGAGCGGAACCGACTCGGTCACCGCCGCACCCGCGAAATCCGAACCGGCCACGGGCGGTAACGGTAGCGTGGGCGCCTATGCCGCGTTCCTTCGACATGGCAGCCGAGTACGACGGCAGCGTCGAGCAGGTCTACCGGGCGTTCAGCGACGAGCGGTACTGGTTGGCCCGGCTGGCCGGCTCAGGTGCGGACAAGACGACGCTGGACGCCATGGAGCTCACCGCCGACCGGGGCGTGGACATCGTCACGACGCAGACGTTGCGGGCCGACCGGCTACCAGGGGTGGTCACCCAGTTCCACCACGGCGACCTAAGTTTCGTACGCGAGGAGACGTGGGGCCCCATCGTCGACGGGCAGGCGACCGCGATCGTGAAGGGTTCGATCCCCGGTGCGCCCGCGGAGCTGAGCGGTAACGCGGTGCTCGCGCCCGCCGGCACAGGTTCCCGGTTGGAGTTCAATGCCACCGTTGAGGTCCGAATCCCGCTGGTCGGTGGGAAGGTCGAGAACTTCATCGGCAACCAGTTGGTGGATCTGCTGATCGCCGAGCAGCGCTTCACGTCGGAGTGGCTGAGGGAGAATCCCTGACGTCGGGGTGTGACGCTGCCGCGCCTAACGCGCGGCCGAAACCCGCGCCATCGCTGCGCGCAATGTTCTCCACGATGATCTCGCACGCAGTGTCGTAGAACGCGCTGATGAGCGTCGAGAAGGACAGCTCGAAGGGATAGATCATGTGCACGGCGAGCGGGGCTGGCTTCCAGCCTGGCAGCACCGGCACGATGCTGCCGTCACGCAGTTCGTCGGTACAGATGAGCCGAGTCGGCATGGCACCCACACCAAGGCCCTGCAGGATGTACTGCTTGCATACCTGAAAGTTGTTGGCGCGCGCACGCACCTGCGGCATCGGCTCGAACTCTTCGCCGTGCCTGGCCACCACGAGTTTGTGCGGGCCACAGAAGCCGAAGTCGACGAACGGCAACCCATTCAAGTCCGCCGGATCGGTGAGTGGTCGCGGGAGTCGCCGCACGAAATCCGGTGACGCACATAAGAACAGCTCGAGGTCGAACACATGCCGAGCAATCAACGTCGAATCCTGCAGCGGTCCGGTGCTGAATACGACATCGAAACCGTCCTTGATCGGATCGACCATGCTGTCCACCAAATGAATGTCGAGTCGCGAGTGAGGATGCCGCGCAAGGAACTTCGCGCCGACCCTGGAGGCGTAGTCGACTCCGACGAAGACGGGTATTGCAACGCGTAATTCGCCATGTGGCTCCTGCTTGCTGCCCTCGACCAACGCACGCACGCCGTTGGCCTCCGTCAGAATCTTGACGGCGTGGTGGTAGACCTGCTCACCCAGGTCCGT
Source organism: Mycobacterium sp. RTGN4 (assembly GCF_033804635.1). Lineage (NCBI taxonomy): Bacteria > Bacillati > Actinomycetota > Actinomycetes > Mycobacteriales > Mycobacteriaceae > Mycobacterium > Mycobacterium sp. RTGN4. Next base: position 48,780 of record NZ_JAPZLB010000021.1, read on the forward strand.
GACGGTGAGTTGATGGGTGTTCTTCCGCAGCAGCTTGATGCCGAGGTCCGCTTCCAGCTTCGTCAGCTTGCGGCTGACCGTGGACTTCGGCATTCCGAGCAATGCGGCCGCCTTCGACAGGCTGCGACTCTCCACGACCTTGCCGAACACGACCAGGGCGTCGAGATCGAAGGGCAGGTTCTGTTCCATGGGCTGTTCCAAATATGCAACAGGGTGTTGCGGATTTGCGACTGTTTCGTCGAATTCGACGGCTGTACGTTCGGCCCTATCGTCATCAGCCCGACAAAGGACAGCCACGTGGCTCAAGAAGCTTTGGTGCAAAAGCCGGCAAGCGGACACTGGAGCGACGCCTATCCGGAGCTGGGCCGCGGGCCCGTCTCGCTCGAGGACTGCGTGTCGGAAGACTTCTACGACAAGGAACGCGAGCACGTCTTCAAGAAGACGTGGCTCTACATGGGACGCGTCGAGCGGGTACCGCGCTCCGGTAGTTACTTCACGCGCGAGCTGAGGTTCCTGAACACCTCGATCATCATCGTGCGCGGCAAGGACGACGTGATCCGCGCCATGCACAACATCTGCCCCCATCGCGGCAACAAGATGTTATGGGAGGACGACCCCTTCCAGGAGGTGCAGGGCCGGGCTCCGTTGCTGTACTGCCGTTTTCATGGCTGGCGCTACAAGCTCGATGGCTCGCTGCACTCGGCCACCCGTAAAGATCTGTTGCTCGACTTTGATGCCGACAGTTGCCGGGTTCCGGCGATTCAATGCGAGGTCTGGGAAGGCTTCATCTTCGTCAACCTCAACCCCGACAACACCGAATCGGTTCGTGACTACCTCGGCGAACTGGCGCATGGCATCGAGGGCTATCACTTCGACGGGCCGCACCAGGTGTATCGGTTCACCGCCGAGCTCCAGTGCAACTGGAAGATCTTCCTCGACGGCTTCGCCGAGAGCTACCACGGACCATATCTACACGCCTCCTCGTTCGGCGCGGTCACAGCAGAAGCTAGGGAAGCGTTCGACCAGCCGAACCCGTTTACCGATGCGTTGTCATACCGGCTCAGCGGTCCGCACCGCACCTACTCCTTCGCCGGCGAGCCGTCACAGAAGACCCCGTACTCCAAGCCCATCGAATGCGTCATGGAAGCCAGCGCCGCCGGGCCATGGAACAAACGCTCCGACCGCAAACCGATGCCATCCGGGCTCAATCCCACCCGCTCCGAGAAGTACGGCTTCGACTCGTACCAGTTCTTCCCCAATTTCATCCTGATCTTCGGCGCCTCCGGCTACACCATCCACACCCATTGGCCCACCGGGCCGCACTCGCACATCTTCGAAACTGAGATGTACTACCAGCCGCCCAAGACACACAGGGAACGGCTCGGTCAGGAACTGACGGTGACATTCCTCAACGACATCATCCTGGAGGACGCCAGTCCGTCCGAAGGCTTGCAGGCCATGCTGAACAGCGGTGCGCTCACCCACTTCACGATGAATGACGAGGAGATCCTGTTGCGTCACCTACACAAAGTGGTGGCCGACTACGTCGAGGCTGGCGATGAGCGCTTGCGCGAAGAGCAGAAGACTGGCGCGCGATGAACGCGACTCTGCCACCTGAATTCTCGGCACTCGAGCACCTCGTCGACGAATGGGCCATCGAGGACGGTCACCAGCGCTACGTGAAGCGCGTGAACAGTTCGATGGAGCAGATCCAGGCGTTCTACGACGCGGTCTTTCCGCTGGCCGAGGAAGCCGTTGCCTACGTCGACAAGTTCGACTACGCCGAACCGCTGCCCGATGACGTCGCGAACCTCCGCAATCTGCTCTACTCGCTCATCACCGTCTCACTGGCGGTTGAACTGTGGAAGCAACCGCGCGTAAAGCACTCTGCCAAAACCATTCTCACGAGGGTGAGCTAAACCATGGGTATCACTTCTGCAAAAATGGACGTCGTCGACCTCACCCCGAGGATCGGCAGCGAGATCAAGACCGACCTCGACACGTTGCTCAGCGGGCGCGAAGCTCAGCACATTCGCGAGACCCTCGAGCAGCGCGGAGTGGTCTTCTTCCGTGGGCTGGACATCAGCGATCACGACCAAGTCGCCATTGCCAAGACCCTCGGCAACCTCGTGCAGAACGAAGGCGAGGAGGGCATCTACAAGATCTCGCTCGACGACTCGGTGAACCAACGCGCCAAGTACCTTCGGGGCTCGCTGTTCTGGCACTTCGACGGATCACTGCAGCCGTTCCCGAACCTGGCGACCCTGCTGCGGGCGATCACGCTCTCCGAGACCGGCGGGGACACCGAGTTCTGCAATACCTATGCGGCATACGACGACCTGCCGCTCGGAGACAAAGAACTGATCGCGGACCTTCGGGTGGTCCACAGCGCCGAGCGCTCGCAGTACTACGTGACCCCGGAGATGAGCCACGAGGAGATCACGTTCTGGCAGAAGTCCCCGACGAAGGCCTGTCCCATCGTGTGGACTCACCAGTCCGGCCGCAAGTCGCTGCTGCTGGGAGCCACCGCGGACTACGTGGTCGGGATGTCGATCGAGGATAGCCGCGCACTGCTTGCGCACCTTCGGGATTGGGCCACGCAGCCGCAGTACGTCTACCGGCATCAGTGGCAGCCGGGCGACCTGATCATCTGGGACAACACCGGCACCATGCATCGAGCCTTGCCCTACGCCGTCGACAGCGGCCGGCTCATGCACCGCACCATCCTGGCGGGCGAAGAGCCCCTGCTGTGAAACTCGGTATCGCCACGCCGGTGGTCACCAACGTCGCCGGCGCCCCCTTGGCGTGGGAAGCGGACGCTGGAATCGAAGACATCGGCCGCGTCGCCGAAACGGCGGATCGCCTTGGCTACCACCACATGACGTGCAGCGAGCACATCGGGCTGCCCTCGACCGAAACCGCGCGGCGCGGCGCCAGGTACTGGGATCCGCTGGCCACCTTCGGCTATGCCGCGGCCCGCACGAAGCAGATCCGGTTCGCCACGATGACTCTCGTACTTGGATATCACCATCCGCTCGCGATCGTAAAGCGTTACGGAACACTCGATCACGTCAGCAACGGGCGGGTGATCCTCGGGGTGGGCGTCGGCTCGCTCAAGGACGAATTCGACCTGCTCGGCGCGCCGTTCGACGATCGTGGTGCCCGCGGCGACGACGCGCTGCGGGCGCTGCGAGCCGCGCTGCCGAGCAACGAGCCGACCTATGACGGTGAGTTCTATTCGTTCGGCGGCTTGACCGTCGACCCCTGTGCACTGCAACCGCACCTGCCGATCTGGATCGGTGGCCGTACCAAACGCTCGTTGCGGCGGGCGGTTACGCTCGCCGACGGCTGGTGCCCGTACTACGTCTCGATCGAGACTGCGGCCGAGTGGCTGCAATCCTTCGAACTGCCAACGGGTTTCGAGGTGGTCATGCCTGCCGATCACGCGCTCGACCCGGTCGGGGAACCGGAAAGAACGAGGGAAACACTGGAATCGCTCGCCGCGGGCGGGACCACCATTCTGTCTGCCCGGTTCGTCCATCACTCGCTCGAGCACTACCTGGACCAACTTCATGCATTGATTGAACTTCACAAAGGAACCAGCAATGACGACTAGCACCGCGAACGAGGTTTACTACGATCCGTGGGACGTCGACCTCAACGCCGACCCGTATCCGATGTTCAAGCGGCTGCGCGACACCGCCCCGCTCTACTACAACTCCGAGCACGACTTCTACGCGCTGAGCCGGTTCGACGACGTCAATCGCGCGCTGGTCGATCACCAAACCTTCAGCTCCGCAAGGGGTGTGGTGCTCGAGATCTTGAAGGCCGACATCGAGATTCCGCCCGGCACCCTGATCTTCGAGGATCCCCCGATCCACGACATTCGCCGTAATCTGCTCTCCCGTGCGTTCACGCCACGCAAGATGAATGCCATCGAACCCTTGATCCGCGAGTTCACCGCGCGCTGCCTCGACCCGCTTGTCGGCGGAGCTCAGCTCGACTTCGTCAAGCATCTCGGTTCGGTCATGCCGCTACGTGTGGTCGGCATGCTGTTCGGCATCCCCGAGCACTTCCAGAACCTTGTCCTGGACCAAGCCGACAACATCCGCACGGAGCCCGGCGAAAAGCTGGATCACTCCGAAGGGATGACTGACGGACAGGTGTTCGCCGAGTTCATCGACTGGCGAGTGGACAATCCGTCCGACGACCTGACCTCAGAACTCCTCGCGGTCGAGTTCGAAGACGAAACCGGCACCACTCGGCGACTGCATCGAGACGAACTCCTGATGCTGATGAACGTCGTCTCCGTCGCCGGTGCCGAGACGACCACCCGCCTCATCGGCTGGTCGGGCAAGCTGCTGTCCGACCATCCCGATCAACGCCGCCAACTGGCTGCCGATCGAACGCTGCTACCCGGTGCCATCGAAGAGATCCTGAGATACGAGCCGCCTGCGCTGCAGGCCGCGCGGTACGTCACCGGCGATGTCGAGTACTACGGACAGACCGTTCCCAAGGGCAGCGCCATGCTCACGTTGATCGGCGCGGCCAACCGCGACGACCAACGGTTCGGCCCCAACGCGGAAGACTTCGACGTCACCCGAGCGCCGCGTCAACACGTGACGTTCGGCGTCGGCGCGCATTACTGCCTCGGCAACGCGCTGGCCCGGCTCGAAGGGCGCATCGCACTCGACGAGATCCTGAACCGTTTCCCCGACTGGGAGGTCGACCTCGACAACGCCGTCTTCTCGTCGTCGTCTGCCGTCCGCGGGTGGGACAGCATGCCCGCCCGGATCTGAGCGGCGTGGATCGCGAACATAGCCCGGTCCGGCACTAAACTCGCAGCCCATGGCGCCGGCGGGCAGGAGCGTAGCGACCCGGGGGATGTTCGGTCCCGTCGGTCAGCTGACGCGGGGCACCACGGGCTACAACCGATTGCGTCGCAGCGACCGTTGGCTGGTGCACGCCGCCCGCGTGCGGACCGCCCTGCTCACCGCTTCCGACCCATTGGTCGTCGATCTCGGCTACGGCGCGCTGCCCGTCACCACCTTGGAGTTGGCGGAACGGCTGCGCGCGGTGCGGCGGGACGTACGCGTGATGGGACTGGAGATCCATCCGGACCGGGTCGCCACCGCGCGCGCCGTCGCGAGCGCGACTGACGTCGAATTCGGGCTTGGCGGTTTCGAATTGGCCGGGCTGCGGCCCATTCTGGTGCGTGCGTTCAACGTGCTTCGTCAGTACCACGTCGACGACGTGGCGAGCGCGTGGGCGCAGATGCAGGCGGGGCTGGCGCCCGGCGGGCTGATCGTCGACGGCACCTGCGACGAACTGGGTCGGCACTGCTGCTGGGTGCTGCTGGATCAGCGCGGTCCGCTCAGCTTGACCCTGGCATGCGACCCGTTCGCCATCGAATCCCCTTCTGACCTCGCCGAGCGACTGCCCAAGGTGCTCATCCACCACAACGTGCCCGGCCAGCCCATCCACACGCTGTTCACGGCGGCCGACCGTGCGTGGGCCAGCGCCGCAGGCCACGGGGTGTTCGGGGCCAGGGTGCGTTGGCGGGCGATGCTGGAGCTACTTGCCGCCGAGGGCATTCCCGTGGAGCCGCCGCGCCGGCGTCTGCGCGACGGCGTGCTGTCTGTCCCGTGGGCATTCGTGGCACCGACGTAGGCTCGGACCATGCGTATCGCCCTCGCGCAGCTTCAATCCAGCGCCGACCCGTCAGCCAATCTCGCGCTGGTCGAGGACTTCACGCGCCGCGCCGCTGAGGCAGGCGCGGCCCTGGTGCTGTTCCCCGAGGCGACCATGTGCCGCTTCGGCGTGCCGCTGGCACCCGTGGCTGAACCCTTGGATGGGCCGTGGGCATCCGGGGTACGCGACATCGCCGCCCGCTTCGGGATCGTGGTGGTGGCGGGCATGTTCTGCCCGAGCGACGACGGACGCGTGACGAACACCCTGATCGCGACGGGGCCAGGAGTGGACGCGCACTACCACAAGATCCATATGTACGATGCGTTCGGCTTCACCGAATCACGTTCGGTGGCACCAGGTTTCGAGCCCGTGATGATCACCGTCGACGGCGTCGAAGTCGGGCTGACCACGTGCTACGACGTGCGCTTCCCCGAGCTCTACGTCGAACTGGCCCGCCGCGGAGCCCAACTGATCACCGTGCACGCGTCGTGGGGTACCGGACCGGGCAAGCTCGAACAGTGGACGCTGCTGGCCCGGGCCAGGGCCATAGACACCACCGGCATCGTCGCGGCCGTCGATCAGGCCTATCCCGGTGACGAGCTCGCGGCCGTCGGCCCGACGGGCGTCGGCGGCAGCCTGGTGACGGGTCCGACGGGTGAGGTGTGGGCATCGGCAGGCTCCGATCCCCAATTGTTGGTGGCCGACCTCGACCTCCCGGCCGTCGCCGCGGCCAGGGATTCCATCGCGGTGCTGCGCAACCGCACCGACTTCCCTCGGACGTCCACACCGTCCAGTAAGGCACAATCGCTGGGGTGACCGATCCCTGGGCTCCGCCTCCGAATCAGCCGAACAGGCCAGAGCCCTCGGCCGGTGAACCGCCGACCCAGCAGATTCCCCAGCGTGGCGAGGCGCCGCTCCCCCGGACACAGCAATTCCCGCAGGCCGAACCGCCGACTCAGCAGTTCGGACGGCAGCCGTATCCCCCGCCTGAGCACGTCCCGCCGACGTCCGGCGATGGTGCCCCTCCAGCCGCGAAGCCGCCATTCTTCAAGCGGATCTTGCGCGATCCGATGTCCATCGGCCTGGTGCTGGTCATCATCGTGGCACTGGCGGTAGCGGGCGTCATCGGTGGCGAGATCTACGCCAGGCACCGCGGCAACCAACTGGTGAGTGAGGCCACCGCATGCGTCGTGCAGGACACCGCCAGCGCATCGTTCGGCGCCAGCCCGTTCCTGCTGCAGTGGATGTCCGGCCACTACGGCCACATCTCGATCTCCACCGGCGGCAATCAGATCCGCGAAGCCAAGGGCATGAAGGCCGACATCGAAATCGACGACGTTCGGCTGGCGGACACCGGCGACTCCAAGGGCACGATCGGGGCGCTGGACGCGACCATCACGTGGACGGCAGACGGCATCAAGCAGACCATCCAGGACGCCATCCCGCTCATCGGCAGCTTCGTGTCCGGGGTGACGACCAACGAGTCCGACGGAACCGTCGAACTCCAGGGCATGCTCGGCAGCATCATCGCCAAGCCGCAGGTCTCCGACGGCGGCGTCTCCCTCCAGGTGCAGCAGATCACCGGACTGGGCATGGCGCTGCCCAAGGAGACCGTCCAGCCCGCGCTCGACGCCTTCACGGCGCAGCTGACCAAGAACTACCCGCTTGGCGTGCACGCGGACAGCATCCAAGTCACCGACAAGGGCATCGTCAGCAAGTTCTCCACCAAGAACGCGACCATCCCTGTCGGCCAACAGGATCCGTGCTTCGCGGGGCTGTGACGTGACCGATCCATGGGCTCGTCCCACTGACCAGCAGCCTCCGCCGCAGGCCCCGACCGTCGACCCTGCTCCCACCCAGGAACTCCCGCCCGCTGCACCATCCGGCGAGGACGGCGGCCCGCCACCGCCCAAGCCGCCCTTCTTCAAGCGGATCTTCCGCGATCCGCTGTCGATCGCGCTCGTCGTCGTCATCGTCGTGGCATTGGCCGTCGCCGGGCTGGTAGGTGGCGAGCTCTACGCCAGGCACCGCGCCAATGATCTGGTGGCCACGGCCACCGCGTGCGTCGTCCAGGATGGCGCGACGGCGTCATTCGGCAACGGATTGTTTCTGCCGCAGTACTTCTCGGGCCACTACGGCGCTATTTCAATCTCCACCGCGGGCAATCAAATTCGCCAGGCCAAGGGCATGAAGGCCGATATCAACATCCGCGACGTCCGGCACGCCGACACGACCACCTCGAAGGGCACCATCGGCAGCCTCGACGCGACCATCACATGGACCGCCGACGGCATCAAGCAGACCGTGCAGGGTTCCATCGGTGACATGGCCACGCAGATCAAGGCCGTCGTGGACGACGCGCTGAATCGAATTCCGTTCATCGGAGCGCTCCTCGGCAACAGGCTCAGCGCCGATACCGTGGCCAAGAGCATCACCATCGACACCGTCACGACCAACGAGAGCGCAGGCACCATCGCGGTCGGGTTCAGCTTCAGCGGCCTCGTCAAGGGCACCGTCACGGTCAAGCCAGTGGTGGCCGACCAGGCGCTCTCGCTGCAGGTCAGCGACGTCAAGATCGGTGGCGAGCCCATCCCTCACGAGGTGCTGCAAGATCCGTTGAGCGCCGCCATCGAAAAGCTCACGAACAACTACCCGCTCGGCATCAAGGCCACCAGCGTTCGGGTCACCGATACCGGCGTCGTCGCCCAGTTCGCGACAAGGAACGCGTCGATTCCGGTCGAGCAGGACAACGCGTGCTTTGCCGGTCTCTGAGCTAGGCCAGCCCGTCGAGCACCACGCGCGTTCCCGAGAGCCCCAACCTCGTCGCGCCCGCGTCGAGCATGAGGATGGCGTCGGCAGCGGTTCGGATGCCGCCGCTGGCCTTGACCCCGACGCTCGGGCCGACGGTTGCGGCCATGAGTTCCACTGCGCGCACCGACGCCCCGCCGGCAGGGTGAAAACCGGTCGAGGTCTTGACGAAGTCCGCGCCGGCATCGACGGCGGCGCGGCACACGTCAGCCAACGTGGTATCCCCGGCAATGTCCAACAGGGCCGCGGATTCGACGATCACCTTGAGCACCACGTCGGGCACGGCGGCGCGGACCGCGGCGACGTCGGCCCCGACGGCCGCGAAGTCACCTGAGACCGCAGCACCGACGTCGATCACCATGTCGACCTCATGGGCTCCCGCCGCGACGGCGAGCTGGGCCTCTTGAGCCTTGATCGCCGAAACGTGCTTGCCGGAAGGGAACCCGACGACCGTCGCGATGTGCAGGCCGGGGGTGGCGTGGTTGCGCGCCGTCGCGACCAGCGATGGTGAGACGCAGACCGCATACACCTCGAGGTCGGCCGCCTCCTGCGTCAGGAACGCGACGTCGGCCTCGGCAGCTTCGGGTTTCAGCAGCGTGTGGTCGACGAGCTCCGCGACCGCCGCCCGCGTCCAGCGCGACATCTAGAACGGCTCTTCGGTGCCGCCGGGATTACAGCTCGCGGCGATCATCTGCTGCTGGTCGACTTCGGGGCGCCACGGCTCGAGATTCCAGCTGGTCTTGCCGGGCTCGGCCGCTTCGGCGTAGGTCCAGTGGCACATGAACTGCTCACGCATGCCCGGGCTGGACGCTTCCGGCGACAGCGCCAGCACCTCGCCCCAGGCCTCGTCGGCCTGAGCGGCGGTGCCGGGGATCAACGACTCGTCGCGCCCGGCCTGAGTCGGGTAGACGCGGAGGCTGGTGAGGTCGCCCCAGTGCGCCCATTGCGCGTCGGCGATGAACGGCGGGCCGTCGTCGGCGCGTGCCGGGCCAGCCGTGGACAGGATAGAACCCGCGGCGATGACCGCGGCGACGAGCAGTCGACGCATCGACTTATCGCGACTTTCCCTGGACTTCGAGGAGTTTGGGCCGCACGTCGACGAGGTAGATGCCCACCCCGACGGCCGTGATGGCGATGCCCGTGATCCCGAGCCCGATGATGTTCGTGACGAGCGCAAGCGCCACTGCGCCGCCGGTGATTCCCATCCAGGCCTTCTTGGTCATCTTGCCCGCCGCCGGATAGGCATCCGCGCGTTGCGACGCTGCGTTGACGAAGGCGTAGATCGCGACGACCAGGACGAGTATGTGAATACCAAAGAGGACGTACTCCGCAAGGTATTGAAGCTGCACGCTCCAAGCCTATGCGGGGCACGTCCCCTTCGGCTATCTGGCCCGCCTACGGCGGTTGTACTACGACCTACTTCTGGGTGACCTACTTCTGGGTGACCTTCTTGGCAGGCGCCTTCTTGGCGGGAGCCTTCTTGGCCGGTGCCTTGGCCGGTGCCTTGGCAGCGGCCTTCTTCACGGGCGCGGCAGCCTTCTCGGCCTTCTTCGGCAGTTCGACGCCGACCAGCTTGGCGGCGCGCTCGCCGACGAGACGGGTCTGGCTGGCCACGGTGCCCAGCGCGTCCTGCGTCAGCTCGACGGCCTGATCGGTCACGCTTTCGACGCGGTTCGCGGCCTCTTCGATCGCGGGCTGGCTACGAAGGCGCGCCAGCGCCTCCTCGCCACGCTCGACGAGCTTGTTGTAGGTGGTGGTGGCAGCCTCGGCGTAGCCCTCGGCGGCCTTGCGCAGCTCGTCGCTGTTCAGGCGGCCACGGATCTCGTCGACCTGGCTGGGCAGCTCCTCCTGGAGCTTGGTGATGCGGGCGCGACCTTCGCCGACGCGCGCCTCGGCATCGGTGCGGGCCTCTTCGGCACGCTCACGCAGGGCGGCGACGATCTCGTTGACAGTGGCGAGGGCCAGGTCAGCGGCGCCAACGGCGGCGAGCAACGGTGCCTTCAGGTCCTCGATGGTCGGCTGGTTCTTCTCGGCCATGGTGTGATTCCTTTCTTCGGATCTTCTACTTGTGTTTCGGTTGGACGTTGGATCGTGCGTTAGTCAGTGGCGGACTCCTCGACGGTCTCGGTGTCTGCCACCTGGTCCGGTGCTGCCTCGAGGGCGGTTCCGGAATCCGATGACGCCGCCAGAGCGGCTACTCCAACGGCGTTCTGGTCAACGAACGACGCGTAGATCTCGAGCAGCGCCTGCTTCTGCCGCTCGGTGATCGCGGTGTCGGCGATGACGGCGTCGCGGACGTCGTTCGCCTCGCTGGGCTCGAGCATTCCGGCCCTGACGTAGAGCACCTCGGCGGACACCCGAAGCGCCTTCGCGATCTGGTTCAGCACGTCAGCGGAGGGCTTCCGTAGCCCCCGCTCGATCTGGCTCAGGTAGGGATTGCTCACCCCAGCCTTCTCGGCCAGCTGCCGCACCGAGACCTGCGCAGCTTCACGCTGGGCTCGGATGAAGCTCCCGATGTCCTGCGCAGCGTTGGTCACGACAGCGGCAAGATTTTCGTCCTGCGCCATGTTGCTTCCCCCCTCTGCGTCGGGTTTCCGTATTGCTACGAAAACAACCGTACGACGGGGTGCTAACTTTTGCAAGCACTAGTTAGCGCAGGTCAGAAGAGTAGTTGGGCTATCGAATAGATGATGAGCCCGGCCAGCGACCCGACCACGGTGCCATTGATCCGGATGAATTGCAGGTCACGACCCACGTGCAATTCGATGCGGCGAGAAGCCTCTTCGCCGTCCCAGCGCTCGATGGTGTCGGTGATGATCGCTGTGATCTCCGTCCCATACTGACCGACGAGGTGTTGCGCGGCCCGCACGATCCAGTTGTCGACCTTGTCGCGCAGTTCGACGTCGTCGCGCAACGACTCACCGATGTGCACGACGGAGTCCGCGATCCGGCCCCGCAGCGCCGACGACGGGTCATCCACGGACTCCAGGATCATCTTCTTGGCGGCGGTCCACGCGGTCTCGGCGGCGCGGGCGACCTCCTCGCGCGCCATGATCTCTTCCTTGACGTGCTCGGCGCGCGCCACCGTGGTCGCGTCGTGCTGAAGGTCGTCGGCGAACTCGAACATGAACTTGGTGGCCGAGCGACGCAGCTCGTGATCGGGATTGCGACGCACCTTGTCGGTGAAGTCCATCAACTCGCGGTGGATGCGATCGCCGATCAGACTGTCGACCCAGCGCGGTGACCACGACGGCGAATCTCGCTCGATGACCCGCTCGATGGTCTCGCCGGCATTGAGCGACCACTGGAACGCGCGGTCCGCCAACAGCTGGATCAGCGCTTCCTGGCGGCCCTCTTCGAGCAGTGAGTTCAGCACCCGGCCGATCGGCGGGCCCCACTGCGGCTCGGCGATCCGCTTCACGATCATCCGGTCGAGCAATTGCTGAATGTCCTCGTCGCGCAACATCTCCACGACAACGCGCAACACGGTCGACGCCTCGGTCGCCACTCGCTCAGCATGCTGAGCCTCGGACAACCACTTGCCCAACCGCCCCGCCACCTGGGCGTCACGTAGTTTCGTCTCCACGACCTCCGGAGACATGAAGTTCTCACGGACGAACGCCCCGAGTCCCTCGCCGAGCTGGTCCTTCTTGCGCGGGATGATCGCGGTGTGCGGGATCGGGATGCCCAGCGGGTGCTTGAACAGCGCGGTGACCGCAAACCAGTCGGCGAGCGCGCCCACCATGCCTGCCTCTGCAGCGGCCCGCACGTACCCGATCCACGCCGCACCCCCGACTGCGGGACCTTGGGATTGGGCCCACGTACAGATCAGGAAGATCACCGTCGCGCCGACGAGGAAACTCAGCGCGACGACCTTCATCCGCCGCAATCCGCGGCGACGTTCGGCGTCGGCAACGCTGTCCGCGCCTGCCAGCGATTCGGCGAAGCTCGCGCGCGAGCTCGCGGTTGGCCCGGAAGTCGATTCTCGGGCGTGTCGGGGTGCCACGGGTCCATCATCCCTGTTTCGCCCCGGCCCAATCCAGCCGAGCAGCCCGTTCGAGCACATCGGCCGTATTATTGAGGAGAACTAGGGAATGGATGACCGCGACAGTGGCACAGCAGACCCCAGCCGGGGTAGTCAAGACTGACGGGCGCAAAAGGCGCTGGCACCAACACAAGGTCGATCGTCGGAACGAGCTGGTAGACGGCACCCTGGAAGCCATCAGGCAGCGTGGCAGCAACGTCAGCATGGACGAGATCGCCGCCGAAATCGGGGTCTCGAAGACCGTGCTCTACCGATACTTCGTCGACAAGAACGACCTGACGACCGCGGTGATGATGCGCTTCGCGCAGACCACGCTGATCCCCAACATGGCGGCCGCGCTGTCGTCGAACCTGGACGGCTTCGCCCTGACGCGCGAGATCATCCGCGTGTACGTCCACACCGTCGCATCCGAGCCGGAGATCTATCCGTTCGTGATGGCAAACAACTCGGCCTCGGCCAGTAAGAGCAAGGCGGTCGCGGACTCCGAGCAGATCATTGCGCGCATGCTCGGCGTCATGCTGCGCAGGCGGATGTCCCAGGAGGGCATGGACACCCACGGGGCTCAGCCGTGGGCGTTCATGATCGTCGGCGGCGTGCAACTGGCCACGCACTCGTGGATGTCGAACCCGCGGATGAGCTCCGACGACCTCATCGACTATCTGACGATGCTGTCGTGGAGCGCGTTGCGCGGCATCGTCGAGGTGGGTGGCTCGCTCGACAAGTTCAACTCGATAACTCATCCATCCCCGAAGCTGCCTCCGCAACTGCTTGACTGAGCGGATGAGCCCGTCCTCCGAGTCAGCCGACCTGCCCGACCTGTGGACGCATGAGCCGCATATCCACCTGGAGTTCAAGCCGGGTGATTCCGTCGCCACGGTCGACACCGACGCGACGCCGGGGTTCAAGGGCTCCAAGGGCGATGCCCCAGACCTTCAGGGTGAGCGCAACGAGCGGTACGCCGAGCTTCAGGAAATGCTGTACGCCAACAGTCGCGCAGGCGACACCCGCAAGATCCTGTTGGTGCTGCAGGGCATGGACACCGCGGGCAAGGGTGGAATCGTCAAACACGTTGTCGGATCAGGTAATCCGCAGGGCATCAAGTATTCCAGCTTCGGAAAGCCGACGGAGGACGAGCTGGCGCACGACTTCTTGTGGCGTATCGAGAAGCAGCTGCCGACGGCGGGCCACATCGGCGTGTTCGACCGGTCGCACTACGAGGACGTGCTGATCGTCCGCGTGCACGACCTGGTGCCACCGGACGTGTGGGACAAGCGCTATGAGCTCATCAACGACTTCGAGAAGCGGCTCGTCAACGACGGCACGACGATCATCAAGGTCGCGATGTTCGTCTCGCTCGACGAGCAGAAGAAGCGATTATCCGCGCGCCTGGATAGGCCGGACAAGTACTGGAAGTACAACCCGGCCGACGTCGACGAGCGCCTGCTGTGGCCCAAGTACCAGGAGGCCTACCAGGCGATGCTGGAGCGCACGTCGACCGACTACGCGCCGTGGCACGTTATCCCGTGCAACCGCAAGTGGTACTCGCGACTGGCCGTCACCGAGCTGCTGATCGAAGCGCTCGAGGGGCTCGACTTGACCTGGCCGCCAGCCGATTTCGACGTCGAGGTCGAGAAGCGGCGGCTGGCGGACTCCTGAGCTCCGCTACCCGCCCTTGACCAGGGTGAACTGGCCCACGTTCGTGATACCGCGCCGGAAGAAGTCCGCACAGCCGGTCAGGTAGTGCATGTACCGGTCGTAGATCTCGGGGGTCGTGAGCGCGATCGCCTGTGCCCGGTTGGCCTCAAGGTTCGCTGCCCATATGTCGAGCGTGCGCGCATAGTGCGGCCGCAGCAGATGGGTGCGCTCCAGCGTGAAGCCGGAACCCTTGGCGAGCTCTTCGATGTCCTCGACCGCGGGCAACTGGCCGCCGGGGAAGATCTCGGCGCCGATGAACCGCATGAACTTCAGGTCGCTGATCGTCAGCTTGATTCCGTTGTCCCGGAAGAACTTCTGGGTATGCGCAAGGATGGTGTGCAACAGCATCCGACCATCGGCAGGCAGGATGTCGTAGGCCTTGGCGAAGAAGGCCGGATACCGCTCGGCCTTGAAGGCCTCGAACGCGCCGATGGACACGATCCGGTCGACGGGCTCGTCGAACTCCTCCCAGCCCTGAAGGCGCACCTCAGCGGTGCGCGCGCCGGGGATCGATGCCAACAACTTCTTGCTGTACTCACACTGGTTGCGGCTCAGCGTGATTCCGATGACGTTGACGTCGAACTGCTCGACGGCCCTGCGCAGCGCTCCGCCCCAGCCACATCCGATGTCGAGCAGCGTCATGCCAGGTTCAAGGCCCAGCTTGCCAAGCGCCAGGTCGAACTTGGCCACCTGCGCTTCGTCGAGCGTCATGTCGTCGCGCTCGAAGTACGAGCACGTGTAGCCCATCGTCGGCCCCAAGAAGAGCGCGAAGAACTCGTCGGATACGTCGTAGATCGACTGAGATTCCTCGTAGAACGGCTCCAAGTCGGATTCGACTTCAGGCATACAGTGGCCAACTCCCCTTGGTGCTCATCGGCCGTTCAGGCCGGAGCGGCTTGGTGCGCGGGGCCCGTGACACCGCTCCACCACCGACTCCGGATTGAATCGGTGTTAACTTAACTTCGCTATCTAGGGTAACCAGTGCCAACTGCAAATTGTTCGGTGCCCCACCTTCGGCAGCGCATTCGACATTCGCGGCTTCGCTGCGTTGATCAAGGCTCCCTGGCTGGGACTTTCGCCAGGTAGCCAGCCGAAATTGACGATCTCGTAGGTGGCCGGGCGCTGACGATTCGGGCAACCCGTCAGTACGTGTAGAAACCCTTTCCGGACTTCCTGCCGAGTTGTCCGGCCTCGACCATGCGCTGCAGTAGCGGCGGCGGGGCGTAGTGCGCGTCCTTGAGTTCGTCGTACATCGCGTCGGCGATGAGCTTCATGGTGTCGAGGCCGATGAGGTCGGACAGCTTGAGCGGCCCCATCGGATGCGACAGGCCCGCGACGATCGCCTTGTCGACGTCCTCGACGCTCGCCACGCCCGCTTCGACCATACGAATGGCCGAGAGTAGATACGGCACCAGCAGCGCATTGACGACGAAGCCGGAGTGATCGCCACAGCGCACCACTTGCTTGCCCAACACTTCGCTGGCGAACTGCTCGACGCGGGCGGCCGCTTCGTCGGTGGTGACGAGCGTGCTGATCAGTTCGACGAGCGGCAGCACGGGCACCGGGTTGAAGAAGTGCAGCCCCAGCACGCGGCCCGGATTCTTCGTCGCCGCAGCGATTTTCATGATCGGGATGCTCGACGTGTTCGACGCCAGCACGGCATCGGGGTCGGTGATGAGCTCGTCGAGTTGGGCGAACACCTTGGCCTTGACGGCCTCGTCCTCGATGATCGCTTCGATGACCAGCTGTCGGTCGGCCAAGTCCGCCAGGTCGGTGGTGAACGTCAGCTTGGCCAGCGCCACCTCGAAGTCATCGGCGGCGAGCTTGCCCTTGGCCTTGGCCCGCTCCAGCGAACCGGTGATGCGCGCCTTGCCCGCCTCGGTCAGCGCCTCGGTGGGCTCGTAGACCACCACCTCGGCGCCCGCCTTGGCGCACACCTCGGCGATGCCCGCACCCATCTGCCCGGCGCCGATGACGCCAACTCGCTCAATGCTCACGCTGACACTCTCTCCTCCAGGCGCGACCGGACGCAAATGTGCCCGACACGCCGTGGTGTCGGGCACATTTGCGTCTGCTCGCGCAGAAAACGCGACTTAGTGGAACTGGCCCTCTTCGGTCGAGCCCGCGAGCGCGGTGGTCGACGAGGTGGGGTCCACGGTGGTGGCGATCCGGTCGAAGTAGCCCGCGCCAACCTCGCGCTGGTGCTTCGTCGCGGTGTAGCCACGCTCCTCGGCGGCGAACTCGCGCTCCTGGAGCTCCACGTAGGCGCTCATCTGGTTGCGGGCGTAGCCGTGGGCCAGATCGAACATCGAGTAGTTCAGGGCGTGGAAGCCGGCCAGCGTGATGAACTGGAACTTGAATCCCATTGCGCCGAGCTCGTTCTGGAACTTCGCGATGGTCGCGTCGTCCAGGTGCTGCTTCCAGTTGAACGACGGCGAGCAGTTGTAGGCCAGCATCTGGTCCGGGAACTCGCTCTTGACGCCCTCGGCGAACTTCTTCGCGAGCTCGAGGTCCGGGGTGCCGGTCTCCATCCAGATGAGGTCGGAGTACGGCGCGTAGGACTTGGCGCGGGCGATGCAGGGCTCGAGGCCGTTCTTGACCCGGTAGAAGCCTTCCTTGGTCCGCTCACCAGTGATGAACGGCTGGTCGCGCTCGTCGACGTCGGAGGTGATCAGCGTGGCTGCCTCGGCGTCGGTGCGGGCGATGACGACCGTCGGGACGTCGGCGACGTCGGCTGCGAGGCGGGCCGAGGTCAGCGTGCGGATGTGCTGCTGCGTCGGGATGAGCACCTTGCCACCGAGGTGGCCGCACTTCTTCTCCGATGCGAGCTGGTCCTCCCAGTGCGAACCGGCGACACCGGCGACGATCATGGCCTTCTGGAGCTCGTAGACGTTGAGCGCGCCACCGAAGCCGGCTTCGCCGTCGGCGACGATCGGGGCCAGCCAGTTCTCCACCGAGCGGTCGCCTTCGACCTTGGCGATCTGGTCGGCGCGCAGCAGCGCGTTGTTGATGCGGCGGATCACCTGCGGCACCGAGTTGGCCGGGTAGAGGCTCTGGTCGGGGTAGGTGTGGCCGGACAGGTTCGCGTCACCGGCGACCTGCCAGCCGGAGAGGTAGATGGCCTTGAGGCCGGCGCGGACCTGCTGCACGGCCTGGTTGCCGGTCAGTGCACCGAGGGAGTTGACGTACTCCATGTCGTGCAGTTGCTCCCAGAGCACCTCGGCGCCGCGACGGGCCAGCGTGCTCTCCTCGACCACGTGACCCTGCAGGGCGACGACGTCCTCGGCGGTGTAGGTGCGCTCGATGCCCTTCCAGCGCGGGTTGGTGTTCCAGTCGTGCTGGATCTGCTCTGGGCTCTTGGGCGTGCCAACGGTGGACATCGGGGCTCCTTGCGAAATAGACGGTGTTCGAGTCTCGCGAAGCCGCGGATCGCGCTAATTGTTAACGTCGTCGCAGCTTCACTGTTGTGCTAACAACGAGCATGCCTCAATCCATATCCGCAGGTCCACCCGTTTCAATTGCCAATTTCCGCCAATACCTGCCGCTATCTTGCGAAGGTTGCGAAGACGGTAATCAGCTTTACCGGTTCAGAAGTTACCCGCTGGTAATCGATTTACGCAGGTCAGTACGCCCGTACTGTTAAACCGGATGGCTCAGAGCGAGAAGATGCTGGCGACCGCTTTGGTCTCGTCGCCGACCGCATATGTGAGCGTTGTAACAGTGCGATCCGTCAGGTCCGCACCGAACTTGTCGGTCGAGCCCGCCGGGTGCACGTGTCTGATGATCTCCAGCTGGTCGCCCAGCGCCACGGGGAGATCGTGCTCGATGGTCACGCGCAGCGGTTCGGCCATCAATTGGGGCTGCGACGCGAGGTAGTCCTCGACGACTGACCAATAGACCGAATTGTTCATGTGGTCGAAGATGTCGATGTCGCTGACTCGGACCGGGTAGGCGCGGATGTCCTCGGCGTCTTCGCGGCTGCCCGGCTTCAGGTAGGCCTTCCACCGCAGTCGGTCGACGTCGGTGGTGCGTTGCAACCCCTCGAGAAAGTCCTCCGAGATGCGGGCCGGGCCCTGCGTCTCCCGGTTGATGTTGATCCAGAACGCCTCGGACTCGATCAGTCCGCCCTTGCGGCCATCGATGCGCACCCGCATCTCGCACCACCGGTTCGAGGTACCCGAACACCAGCGCCGTAGCCGCAGCATGTCCTTGAACTCGATGGGCTTGATCAAGTCCATCATCGTGCGACGCACGATCCACAGCGGGTGGGTCTCTTCGAACCCCATCTCGCGCAACTGGTCCGAGCCGATGTCCTGAATGTGCCGGGTGGCGGCGTCGAACTTCAGCCTGCCCTCGCGGTCGACGTCGGCCACTCGCAGCGGCCATTCGATGTCGAACACATCGGGATGCGGGTCGGGGACGGGCATCATCGCCTTGCCCAACCCGAATACCTGACCGGTGCTCACGATTCGTGATACTGCCACGAGCACCTGGCCTGCCAATCCTGCGAAGCGACTCTTCACAATCTCGTTATGCTTTCTGACGTGGGCAAAACGTTCGTGGGATCGCGCGTGCGCCAGCTTCGCAGCGAGCGCGGCTTCAGTCAGGCCGCGCTCGCCCAGATGCTCGACATCTCCCCGAGCTACCTCAACCAGATCGAGCACGACGTCCGCCCGCTGACGGTCGCGGTGCTGCTGCGCATCACCGAGGTGTTCGGCGTCGACGCGACCTTCTTCGCCAGCCACGACGACACCCGGCTGGTCGCAGAGCTCCGGGAAGTCGCCATGGACCGCGACGTCGGAATCGACATCGACGTCTCCGAGATCGCCGACATCGTCAGCACGCATCCGAGCCTCGCGCGGGCCATGGTCAACCTGCATACGCGCTACCGACTCACCACCACTCAGTTGGCAGCGGCGACCGAGGACCGGTTCTCCGACGGCAGCGGCAACGGGTCGATCACCATGCCCCACGAGGAAGTGCGCGACTACTTCTACCAACGCCAGAATTATCTGCACGAACTCGACACCGCCGCAGAGGATCTCACGATCCGGACCGGGATGCACCGCGCTGATCTGGCCCGCGAGCTGTCGGAGCGGCTCAGCGCGGTGCATGACGTGCGAATCGTCAAGCGCATCGACCGCGGCGACAATGTGCTGCACCGCTTCGACGCCGAAACGAAGACCTTGGAGATCAGCGGTCACCTCTCGTCGGGTCAACTCGTGTTCAAGCTGGCTGCCGAGTTGGCCTACCTGGAGTTCGGCGGGCTGATTGATGACCTGGTCGCCGAAGGCAATTTCACCAGCGCCGAGTCCCGGACGTTGGCGCGACTCGGGCTGGCCAACTACTTCGCCGCAGCGGTCGTGCTCCCGTACCGCCAGTTCCACCAAGTAGCCGAGAACTTCCGGTACGACGTCGAACGGCTATCGGCGTACTACTCGGTGAGTTATGAGACGATCGCGCACCGGCTATCCACGCTGCAGCGGCCCTCCATGCGGGGCGTGCCGCTGTCGTTCGTCAGGGTCGATCGGGCAGGCAATATGTCAAAGCGTCAGTCCGCCACGGGTTTTCACTTCTCGTCAAGTGGAGGCACCTGCCCGTTGTGGAACGTCTACGAGACGTTCGCCAACCCCGGCAAGATCCTCGTCCAGATCGCCCAGATGCCAGACGGCAGGCACTACATGTGGGTGGCGCGCACAGTGGAACGGCGGGCCTCGCGCTACGGCCAGCCCGGCAAGACGTTCGCCATCGGGCTCGGCTGCGAGTTACGTCATGCCCAGCGGTTGGTGTACTCGGAGGGGCTCGACCTGTCGAGCGAGGTCGGCACCCCCATCGGCGCGGGATGCCGGGTGTGCGAGCGGGACAACTGTCCGCAGCGCGCCTTTCCTGCGCTGGGACGGGCGCTCGATCTCGACGAGCATCGCAGCACCGTCTCCCCGTATCCGGTGAAGCATCCCTAGACTCGCTCGAGTGAGCGCACCTGAGTCTGCCCGCATCCCGGCCACCCGAAGCTTCCGTGAACTCGGCCCGATCGGCTGGGTCGCAGCGAGGGCCGGCGCCCGCGCCATTCGCGCACCGCGGTTCCGGCTGTTCGACACGATCGGCCAGCACAAGCTGCTGTTCCTGGCGTTCATGCCCTATGCGGGTGTGCTGCTCAACTGGGGCAAGTTGACTCGGCGTGACGCCGAATTAGTGATTCTGCGGGTCGGGCACCTGCGCAATAGCGAATACGAACTGCAGCAGCACCGTCGGTTGGCGCGGTCGCGGGGGCTGGACGATCAGACGCAGGCGAAGATCTTCGAAGGCCCCGACGCCGAGGGACTCACCGACCGCCAGCGCACCCTGATCACCGCGACCGACGAGTTCGTCATCACCCGATCGATGTCATCCGAGACGTGGTCGGCGTTGTCGTCGCACCTCGACCGCAAGCAATTGATCGAATTCTGTTTGCTGGCAGCACAATACGACGGACTGGCGGCGACCATCGCCACACTCAAGGTTCCGCTGGACTTCCCGGACTGACCTACAGGTAGGTCACGCCGAGCACGCTCAGTGAGAACAACACCGGCGAGATCGGCAGACACCAGAGGAACGCCGCCTTGGCGAACGCCCTCCGGCGGTGATACCGCAGGCCCAAGAGTCCACCAACCACGCCGATCACGACGCTGATGCCCGCGACGACCAGCACCCAGGCGTTGACGCTCGAGGTGTCGGTGGCGAACTTGATGCCCACCAGCCACAGGATGTGGCCGATGACCAAGCCGCCGATACCGGCGACGATCGTGGCTCTCAAGACGCTAGAAGTTGATCATGTGGCCGGCCAGGCCGTGGAAGCACTCTTGCAGGGCTTCCGACAGCGTGGGATGGGTGTGCACGTTGCGGGCAAGCTCGTTGACGGTGAGATCCCACTTCTGCGCGAGTGTGAGCTCGGGCAGAAGTTCGGACACGTCGTGCCCGATGAGGTGGCCGCCGAGTAGCTCGCCGTACTTGGCGTCAGCGATCAGCTTGACGAAGCCGCTGGGATCGCCGAGGCCGTGGGCCTTGCCGTTGGCGGTGAGCGGGAACTTCGCGACCTTGACGTCGTAGCCCTCGTCGCGCGCCTGCTGCTCGGTGAGCCCGAAGCTGGCGACCTGAGGCTGGCAGAAGGTCGCACGCGGCATCATCCGGTAGTCGCCGAGCGCCAGGGTCTCGGCACCCGCGATGGTCTCGGCCGCGACGACACCCTGCGCCTCTGCGACGTGGGCAAGCTGCAGCAACGCGGTCACGTCACCGATGGCGTAGATGTGCGGGACGTTGGTGTGCATGTACTCGTCGATCGCGATGGCCTTGCGATCGGTGAGCTTGACGCCCGTCGTCTCCAGTCCGAAGCCCTCGACGTTGGGCGCGAAACCGATGGCTTGGAGCACCTTGTCGGCGACGATCTCGTCGGTCTTGCCGTCCTTGCTGATGGCGACGGTGACCTTCTTGCCGTCATCGGTGATCGACTCCACCTTCGTGCCGGTGAGGATCTTGACGCCGAGCTTCTTGTACTGCTTCTCGATCTCCTTGGAGACCTCGGCGTCCTCGTTGGGTAGCGCCCGCGGCAGGAACTCGACGATCGTGACGTCCACGCCGTAGTTGCTCAAGACGTAGGCGAACTCCATGCCGATGGCACCCGCACCCGCGATGACAACGGAGCCCGGGAGCTCACGGCTCAGGATCTGCTCTTCGTAGGTGACGACGTTCTCCGACAACGACGTGCCGGGGACCAGGCGGGTGCTGCTGCCGGTCGCGATGATCGCGTTGTCGAAGGTGAGCGTCTCGGTGCCACCCTCGTTGAGCTCCACCGAGAGCGTGTTGGCGTCGGTGAACGTGCCGCGGCCGTGGACCTCGGTGATCTTGTTCTTCTTCATCAGGAAGTGCACGCCCGCGACGCGACCGTCGGCGACCTTGCGGCTGCGGTCGAATGCGGTGCCGTAGTCGAACGACGCCTCCCCGCTGATGCCGAAGAGCTTGGCTTCCTTGGTGAAGATGTGGGCCAACTCCGCGTTGCGCAGCAGCGCCTTCGACGGGATGCAGCCGACGTTGAGGCAGACGCCGCCCCAGTACTTCGGCTCGACGATGGCGGTGTTCAGCCCGAGTTGGGCGGCGCGAATGGCGGCCACATAACCGCCGGGGCCTGCACCTAGTACGACGACGTCATAGTGAGTCACGCCCCCAGCCTAATGGTCGGGCGAATCGGCCCCTAGGCCTGCACTGGCGCGGTCCGCGCGGCCGGGATCGGGCAGGCGTCCGCCGCTTCGGCGACGATGTGGGTACCGATGTCCCTGGGCCGTTCGCCACGCTCATACCGTGATCCAGTCACCGGCGGATCGGCGTCCAGCAGCCGGTTCTCCGCCTCGGTGTACGCGCGTCCGCGGCTGAGGAATCGCATGCCCTCTGGCGTCTCGAGGCTGAATCCGCCGCCGCGGCCCGGCACCACGTCGATCACCAGCTGGGTGTGCTTCCACGCCTCGAACTGACTGCCCGAGATCCACACCGGCACGCCACTACCCACATCGAGAATGCCCAGCAGGATGTCGCGGTCTCCGACGATGAACTCACCGTCCGGGTAGCACATCGGCGACGAGCCGTCGCAGCAGCCGCCGGACTGATGAAACATCAACGCGCCGTGGCGGTTCTGAAGCGTGCGCAAGAGCTCGGCGGCCGCCTCGGTGATCAGCGCCCGGCTAGGAGTCGCGCTCATCTAGAAGAACCCTTGGGCCTTGTTGGTGTAGGACACCAGCAGGTTCTTGGTCTGCTGGTAGTGGTCGAGCATCATCTTGTGGTTCTCGCGGCCGATGCCGGACTGCTTGTAGCCGCCGAAGGCGGCGTGCGCGGGGTAGGCGTGGTAGCAGTTGGTCCACACCCGGCCGGCCTTGATGTCGCGGCCGGCCCGGTAGGCGGTGTTGCCGTCACGGCTCCACACCCCGGCACCCAAGCCGTAGAGCGTGTCGTTGGCTTGTGCGATCGCATCGTCGTAATCGGTGAAGGACGTGACGGCGACGACGGGTCCGAAGATCTCCTCCTGGAAGATCCGCATCTTGTTGTTGCCCTCGAAGATGGTGGGCTGCACGTAGTAGCCGCCGGACAGGTCGCCGCCGAGTTCGGCCCGTTCTCCGCCGGTCACCACGCGCGCGCCTTCGCCCTTGCCGATCTCGATGTAGGACAACACCTTCTCGAGTTGATCGTTCGACGCCTGAGCGCCGATCATCGTCTCGGTGTCCAGCGGATCACCCTGGCGCACGGCCTTGGTGCGAATCGCGGCCTGGGTCAGGAACTCGTCGTAGATGTCGGCCTGAATCAGCGACCGGGACGGGCAGGTACACACCTCGCCCTGGTTGAGCGCGAACATCGTGAAACCTTCGAGCGCCTTGTCCTGGAAGTCGTCCACTTCAGCCATCACGTCGTTGAAGAAGATGTTCGGGCTCTTGCCACCCAACTCCAACGTCACCGGAATCAGGTTCTGCGATGCGTACTGCATGATCAGCCGCCCGGTGGTGGTCTCACCGGTGAACGCGATCTTGGCGATCCGGTTGCTGGAGGCCAACGGCTTGCCCGCTTCGACCCCGAAACCGTTGACTACGTTGAGGACTCCGGCGGGCAGCAAGTCCCCGATCAACGACATCAGGTACAGGATCGAGGCCGGAGTCTGTTCGGCGGGCTTGAGCACCACACAGTTGCCGGCGGCCAACGCGGGCGCCAACTTCCACGTCGCCATCAGGATGGGAAAGTTCCACGGGATGATCTGCCCGACCACGCCCAACGGCTCGTGGAAGTGGTAGGCCACGGTGTCCTCGTCGATCTGGGACAGCGAGCCCTCCTGCGCGCGGATGGCCCCGGCGAAGTACCGGAAGTGATCTACCGCCAACGGGATGTCGGCGTTCAGCGTCTCGCGGATGGGTTTGCCGTTGTCCCACGCCTCTGCCAACGCGATCGCTTCGAGGTTCTGCTCGATGCGGTCGGCGATCTTGTTCAGAATGTTGGCCCGCTCGGCCGGAGAGGTCTTCCCCCAGGCGGGCGCCGCCCCGTGCGCAGCATCCAGCGCCTTCTCGACGTCGACTTCATTCGAGCGCGGAATCTCGCAGAACGTCTGGCCTGTGACGGGCGTCGGGTTCTCGAAGTACGCTCCGCCAGAGGGTGGCACCCACTCCCCTCCGATGAAGTTGCCGTACCGCGACTCGAAGGTCATCAATGCGTCAGCGGCACCGGGGCGGGAAAATACAGTCATCGCGAGACTCCCTCGGTTCTAGATCGGGATCATCGAAAGGTGTTACATGGCTCACACTACGCCCGACGTTCACAGCGTCTCCGAGGATCAGGATCCCTGGCTGTGGCTGGAAGACGTCACCGGCGAGCAGGCCCTCGACTGGGTCCGTAGCCACAACGAGCCCACGGTCAAGGCGCTCGGCGGCGAGCGGTTCGAGCAGATGCGCGCCGAGGCGCTGGAGGTGCTCGACACCGACAGCCGCATCCCCTACATCCGGCGCCGCGGGGACTACCTGTACAACTTCTGGCGCGACGCGGCCAACCCGCGCGGGCTGTGGCAGCGCACGACGCTCGAGAGCTACCGCACCGATTCACCCGACTGGGACGTCGTGCTCGACCTGGACGCATTGGCCACCGCCGAGGACGAGAACTGGGTGTGGGGCGGTGCCGACGTCATCTACCCGGAACGCACGCGGGCGATGATCACGCTGTCCCGCGGCGGGTCGGACGCCGCCGTGGTACGCGAATTCGACATGCAGACAAGGAAGTTCGTCACCGGCGGGTTCGAGCTCCCCGAAGCGAAGGCCTCCACCAGCTGGGAGGACGAAGACACCCTCATTGTGTGCACCGACTTCGGCGAGGGCTCGATGACGGAGTCGGGCTACCCGCGCATCGCCAAACGCTGGCGGCGTGGGCAGCCTCTGGAGCAGGCCGAGCAGGTCTATGCGGCCGAGCCCACCGACATCCGCGTCATCGCAGGCGTCGACCGGACCCCCGGTTACGAGCATTTCCGGCTGGGCCGGTTCACCGACTTCTACAACGCCATCCGGTACGAGGTCCGCGACGGTGAACTGATCCTCATCGACGTGCCAACGGATTCGACCAGCTCGCTTCACCGTGACTGGATGCTGATCGAACTGCGCACCGAGTGGACAACCGGCGGCGCTACCTACCCCGCTGGCGCTCTGTTGGCAACAAACTTCGACGACTTCCTTTCCGGCACTGGGGAGCTCGCCGTCGTCTTCGCACCCGATGACCACACGTCACTGAGCCACTACGGGTGGACGTTGGACAAGCTCGTGCTGGTGACCCTGCGCGACGTAGCCAGCCATGTGGACATCGTCACCCCGGGTTCATGGAAAGCCGAAGCGGCCCAAGGTATTCCACCTGCAACCGCGACGGTGGTCGTCGACATCGACGACGAGGGCGACGAGGTCTTCTACGACTCGAGTGGATTCACCAGCCCGTCGCGCCTGGTGCGCGGCACCGCCGGTGGCGAGTTGGAGCAGCTGAAGTCCGCGCCCGCGTTCTTCGACGCCGATGGCATCGACGTCGCACAGCACTTCGCGACGTCGGCCGACGGCACTGCAATTCCCTACTTCGTCGTCGGGCAGCGATCCGAGCCCGCACCCACGATGCTCTACGGCTACGGCGGCTTCCAGAGCTCGATGACGCCTGGCTACGGCGGCGTCGTCGGCCGGTCGTGGTTGGCCCGCGGCGGCACCTACGTGCTCGCCAACATCCGCGGCGGCGGGGAATACGGACCCAACTGGCACAACCAGACGCTGCGCGAGGGCCGCCACCTGGTGAGCGAGGACTTCGCCGCCGTCGCAGCCGATCTCGTCGACCGTGGCATCACGACGGTCGACCGGCTCGGCGCGCAGGGGGGCAGCAACGGCGGCCTGTTGATCGGCATCATGCTGACGAAGTACCCCGAACTGTTCGGTGCGCTGGTGTGCAGCGTCCCGCTGCTCGACATGCGCCGTTTCCACCTCCTGCTGGCCGGCGCATCGTGGGTGGCCGAATACGGCGATCCCGACAATCCGGATGACTGGGAGTTCATCTCGAAATACTCCCCATACCAGAACATCTCGGCAGATCGCGAGTATCCGCCCGTATTGTTCACCACGTCGACCCGTGACGACCGGGTCCATCCTGGACATGCCAGAAAGATGGCGGCGGCACTCGAGGCGCTCGGCCACCGGGTGTACTACTACGAGAACATCGAGGGCGGTCACGGCGGCGCGGCCGACAACGCGCAGTCGGCGTTCAAGGCCGCGCTGACCTACGAATTCCTCTGGCAGATGCTGAGCGGGTAGCACCGCCTGAAAGCCGGAGTTTGCGCACGCTCGCCAAACTGCCAAAACTCTTCTGTCACTTCAGTTTCACACGTCACATCGCGAAAAAACTTGTCGGTGGTCGAATGTATGTTCGAAGTATGTCTGGGACGGCCGTACGGGAAGCGATCAGCGCGCTGCGCGACGCGCTCGCCGCCTGCGACCACGACGCCATGGCACTCACCGAACAGCTCGCGCACCTCGACGACCTGCAGACCCTGACCTGCCAACTACCCACCCAATTCCACCACCTGCTGGCCAGCCTGCAAGCCGAACACACCCCGAGGGAATTGGGCGCCAAGTCCTGGAACGAAGTGCTGCGCACCCGC
>NZ_JAPZLB010000022.1:0-59150 GCF_033804635.1 Mycobacterium sp. RTGN4
CCCACAACCGGCTGCCACACCGCCCGGGTGGCGGAATTACGTGACAGACGAGGTGGGGGAATTCCGTGACGGACAACCCCTCAAGCTGGAGGAATTATGTGACCGCTGACATTCATCGACAGCGCCAAGGGTGATACTCACGCGGGGTATGACCCGTACGCGGTCGGGGATCCCCAGACTGGACCTCGGCAGATCGCGCTCGTCGACGCAAATGGCAACGTGGTCAAGGTCATTGGCTACACACAGCAGATAACGACAACCGGCACCAACGATCCGGTTAACAATTTGCCGACCATTGGGTATCCGGAGCAGCCTGATCTGCCCGACTACATAGCGACACAACCGGGCGGCGTCGTCGATCTCACGATTCTGTCGCTGATCCTCATTCGCAATCCGGGCACGCCCAACGGCGGTCTCTACGCCCGGTTCGCGCCGATTTATCAAGCTCTGACCGGGGTCAATCCAGTGACACCCGAGCGTCAGGACGTACTGCCGGACGGGGTCGATCCGGACCTGATTACAAATCTGCTGGCGGGCAAGGCCACCACCACCAGTCTGAGCAACGGTGATCTGCAGGCCGTGCTCGAGTCGGCCGACGGCAAGCCGATCATCATTACCCTCAAGGCGAATGTCGGGTGGGAATACGATCTACTGTCCGACGCGCCCGCGAACGCTAATCCGATTGCGTGGGCGAATTCGGTGGCATCGTCGGTCTTCCTGACGAATCTGCTGACAGGGCTCGACTTCCAGGACCTCGGCAACGGTGCATACGTCTCCCCGGACGGCACGTTCTACTACACGATTCCGGTCAACGATCTGCCGTTGTTGGCGCCGCTTCGCGCGCCGGCACAGGTGCTCGGCTTGCTCACCGGAAATCTTGATCCGAACACGCCGGTGGCTGATGCGATCGAGCCGTTCCTCAAGATCTTGGTGAACACGTCGTACACCGACGCGGTACGAAACGAGGACGGCACCTGGACCAGGTCCCTGGACGAGTTCGACGTGCCGACGCTGTTCGGCACGGAGACACTCACTCGCCAGCAGCAGGCGCAGGTCGCGGGCGATCTGATCGCCGCTCTCGGCAGTGGCTTCGGCGATGAGAGCAACCAGGTGCTCGTGGATGCGCTGAAGAAAGTCGTGACGGCCCTGAAGCT
The DNA here is from genome assembly GCF_033804635.1 of Mycobacterium sp. RTGN4. Lineage (NCBI taxonomy): Bacteria > Bacillati > Actinomycetota > Actinomycetes > Mycobacteriales > Mycobacteriaceae > Mycobacterium > Mycobacterium sp. RTGN4. Next base: position 1,155 of record NZ_JAPZLB010000022.1, read on the forward strand.
AGACGTCGACCCGGCCCAGCAGGCTGACATTGCAAAGGCCTTGACCGCTCCCGGCACAGCGCTCAAGGAGGTCACCCGCGACGTGGGCGACGGTGTCACCAAGGCACTTTCGGATGTCGAGCCGTACCTGCCGAAGTCGCCGATCGACCGGAGCCAGGCCGCGTTGGCGAAGGACCAGGCCGCGGTCGGCAAGGTGTTGGCCGGCGCTCGGGACGACCTCAACGAGGCTGTCGCCAACGTGAACAAAACCGTGGGTGACGTCCAGCAGAAGAATTACCAGAACCAGGTCGCCGTTCGGGAGTCGCTCAGCAAGGTCGGGATCAAGACCCCGGCACCGCTGACCCCTGCCGAGCGCAAGGCGAAGAATCAGGCGGCCGCGGAGAAGACCAGCGCGAACCTGAAGAAGGCCGGTGACGACATCAAGAAAGCGGTCAACGACACCGTCGCCAAGGTCAAGAAAGCGGTGAGCGGCGACTGACCCGCACGCAGTCGGAGGAGAGCAGCCCCGGGGCCTAATGCCCTGAGGCTGCTCTCGTTAGCCGGTCAGCGCTTATTCACGCGAAGTCTGGCTCGATCCGAATCGGGTCGCCATGGGAATGTGCACAGAAAAAGGGCGTTGAATGGACAGGGAGTATTAGGAAGGTCGTTTCGTGTCCGGGCAGCGTCGAGCATTTCTCACCGCAGGATTCGCGACGCTGATCGCGACCGGCGCCCTGGCCGCAGGACTGGCAACGTCGTCCCCGAGCAACACGGTCGCGGGGTGCAGCATGTCCGTCGAGCCGCTCAACCCGTTCCAACAGACGTGCGGTATTCCGAACAACCCGCCCGTCGTACGTGGCGGGTCGCCTGGGGCGGGCGCCATCATCGCCTGCCGCAACCACCCTGGCTGCCTGTCGTATGTGGTCAACGGCGGCCCCGGGTACGGCGGGCTGCCGCGACCCGACACCACGGTGAACCACAGCCCGTAACTCGACACGGCCCACTAGTTCGCGCGATTGGACCCCTTCGCGCCCGTTGACCCTCAGACTCAGACGCGACGAACTAGTCACGTCCGGGGGGTCATACAGCGGTGGAGGGATCGGGCGCGCCAACAGATTCCGACGTCCGCACCGCCATCGTGTTCGTCCACGGCAAGGGTGAGACCGAGTACCGACCGAACGAGACACTCGACGGCTTCGTGAAGACGGTGCTCCAACCGGGTAGCGCGTATTACTCGCGTCCGGCCGAGATCACCGGTTCGTACGAGGCCCGCGTGTACGTCGCCCCGCCGTTGGACGACCCCGTACAGGGCCATACCGACGTCTACGAGTACCACTGGCAATACCTGATGACGGCCAGTCGGTTCGCGGGCACGGTCCTGACGACGCTGCGACTGTTCTTGCGTCGGCCCAGCAATGTCCCCGATGCGCTGTTCGGGATATGGCGCGCGGTCTGGCTACTCGTACTCGGCACGATCTGCGTGACCGTCCCCGTGCTCGGGCTCTTGGCCTACTTCCTCGGGACCGAATTCCCCATCTGGGTCGTCGGATTGGTCGCCAGCGTCTTCCTGCTCGGCGGCGTCGGCCTCATCACCCAGGTGCTGTCGGTGTTGTTGTACAGCGCCACCACGACTTCCTTCATCGACGTCGTCCGCTACCTGGACCCGTGGATGCGCTCCTACGCGGCACGGCGGGCCATCCGCGGAGGCATGGTCGACCTGCTCCACGAACTCCACGACGAGGGCCGCTACTCGCGCATCGCCGTGGTGGCGCATGGCGTCGGCACCTACATCGCCTACGACGCACTGACCGCGTTGTGGGCCGAGTATCACGAACTGAACGCGGGACCTCCCCCACCACAGACGCCGACTCCGATCCGACTCGCCGCGTTGACGGACGTCGAGCACGCCGCCGATCAACTCGTCGAAGACTCCGAAGCCTTGGACGCGTTTCAGGGCGGCCAGTTCGCACTCTGGCAAGACCTGCGGCGGCAGGGAAATCCTTGGCGGATCACCGATTTCGTCACCGTTGGCGCGCCACTTGCACTAGCCGACCTGCTCGTGACCCGGCCTGGACTAGTCAACGGCTTCAAGAAGTCCGACAACGCCGAACGACGGACGCTGTTCGACGCACTCGTCCGACGCGGAGCGCTCGTCCGGTGCCCGCCACGAACGGAGACACAGCCCGTCGAGGGCGACGAGGTCCAAGCAAGCTACGGCGTGGTCGGCTCCGGAGCGCGCGAGGTGCTCGGCTCGCAAGCCCCGTTCGCCGCCACGCGATGGACGAACCTCTGGTTTCCGGTGATTCGCGGCGGCCTTCGCGGTGATTGGTTCGGCGGCGAACTGAGGCCGCTGTTCGGCCCTGGCATCCGCGATGTCTTGATCACCGGCAATGTGCCAGGCCGGCTGGCCCGCGGCACCGCGCACAACGACTATTTCGCCTACCCCGAACAAGACGACGAGGGCGACGTGGCCTGGCACCTCCGCAAGACGCTGGCATTGCAGACCCACGACGCGCTCGCGGGACTGTTGACGGCGCCGCTCCCCGACCCGAACACGCGGACGCGACGCGCGCACCACCAGTGCTGGCGGAGTGACTCATGGCTACTCGAATGACCGGGTAGACGTCGCAAGCCCGATCTTGTGCATTTCCCCTCGGTACGCTGGACGCCATGTCAGGCACCCTGGTCGTCCTCATCGTCGTCGTGCTCGCAGCGATCGCGATACTCGTCTACGCAACGCAGCAGTCCGCGGGCAAGCGCAACGCCGCCACCCTCGCCGACGCCAAGGCCGACGCCCGGCGCACGATCGAACGGCTCGGCGGGCAGGTGCTCAACCTCACCGGCACCGACGACGCCTCCAAGCAGGCCATGGCCGATGCCTCCGAGCGCTATACCGCGGCGTCGTCCCAGATCGACCAGGCCACCACCGCACGTCAGGCCCTGCTGGCGAAGGAAAGTGCGATGGAGGGGCTGTACTACGTGCGCGCCGCGCGGGTCGCGATGGGCATCGATCCCGGGCCCGAACTCGAGTCGCTCACGGGGCAGAGCTCGGCGGGCACGGTCACCGAGGATCGTCGAATTCAGTTCGAGGGCAAGGACATCGAAGCCTCGCCGTCGCCCTCCCCCCGTACCCCCAACTACTACCCCGGCGGTCGCGTTGCCGGTCGTCCGGTGCCCGCAGGCTGGTACTCCGAGCCGTGGTGGAAGCCAGCGCTCGTCGCCGGCGCGTGGGGCATCGGGTCGGTGTTGTTGTTCGACGCGATGTTCTCCGGCATGGGTGGCGTCGGCTACGGCGCGCAAGGCTTCGAGCAGGGTTACGGCGACGGTTTCCAGCAGGGCTTCGACCAGGGTCAGCTGGACCCGGGCCAGGGTGATGGCGGCTTCGGCGGCGATCAGGGCCAGGGCGACTCCGGCGGTTGGGGTGGCGACAGCTGGGGCGGTGGCGGTGGAGGCGACGACGGTGGCTGGGGCGGTGGCGGCGACTTCGGCGGGGACTTTGGCGGGGACTTCGGCGGTTTCTAGCCGAGCGCGCGAGTTCAATTCTGGAAAAAGTGTCGCTTTTGGGGCCCTTCGCAACCCCTAGTTGGTGAGCGCCGCCCACGAAGGGCTGCCACCGACCTCCGGGATGTGCGATGACCACCAGCTTCTTCACCGCGAACACGCAATACAACCCCATCCACGACGTCGACACCGTGTACCGGCCAGTGGCCCCGGCGGGCGCCACTGCGCCGCTTCGCCGCGCATCTTCGACGTCGAAGGCCGGCTGGGCCGTCAGCGGAATCGCGGCGCTCGTCGGGCTGGCCACCTTCAGCATCGTGAGCGTCTACGCAATCGACGAGTTCGCCCAAACACCCGCGCCCCTGTCGACGTCCACGCCCGTACCGGCGGCCGACACCGCCGTGCCGCCGCCCGCGCCCGTCGCACCGCCTGCCCCGCCGAGCGCACCAGCGGTGAAGCCGGTCGAATCGCCTCGCATCCTGGTGGTCCCGTCGTATCGCAGCGCGCCAGTGCCTTCGCAAGCCCCCGAAGTGACGACTCCGCCGGCACCGGTCGCGTCACCAGCCCCGCCTGAGCCGACGACGCCGTCGTGGCCGCCGGTCCATTGGGACCTGCCCTCCCATTGGCACCCGCCGACCAACTGCGGGATCGTCCGTTGCGACCACGATTCGCCGACGGATCCGGCTTCGCCGACGCCCGAGTAGCCGGCTACAAGCGGCTCTCCAACCGCGCCGACACCCCGGCCTCCTGCAGATCCAGCCGGTCGAGCATCGCGCGGGCCGCTTCGTCCTCGATGCGGCCCTCGTCACGCTCGGCGATGAGCGCGACACGCTGCGCCGCCAGCACGTCGCGGTAGAGCTTCGCGAACACCTCGGCCCGCTTCGTGTGCGCTTCCGGGTCGGGCATCTCGTCGGCGTCCTGAGAATGTCTGGCGACGGTGTTGCGGATCTCCAGTAGCACGCGCGGGTCCATGTTCTCCGGCGGATTCGCGCGGAATTCCGCGAACACTTCGTTGGCGGCGTCGTGCACCACGCGCTCGGCCTTGAGTTCCTCCTCGCGGTCGGCGGCGTGGTCGTCCGAGAAGCGCGACAAGCGCAGTCGACGAATCAGCAGCGGCAGCGACCAGCCCTGGATCAGCAGCGTGCCGACGCTGACCACGAAGGCGATCGCCTGGATGGTCGCACGTTCGGGAAACGGCTCGCCGCTGAACGTCGTCGCGGGAATGGCGGCGGCCGCGGCCAGCGTCACCACGCCGCGCATCCCCGTCCAGGACACCACGACGTTCTCCTGCCAACTCAGCGATCGGTTGTCGATCAGCTTGCGCCACTTGGCCGTTGGCTTGTCACGCTTTCGTATGCCGAGCGCGCCACGGCCACCGCCAACCGGGATGGGCACGCTAAGCCTGCCCTCGACGTGGCGTGACAACTTGTTGCGCCCGAACATCACGAACACCGAAAGCGGCCGGATCACCAACACGATCAACAACACGATCGTCGAGGCGATCGCAACCTCCATCAACGACTCGTGGGCTTCCCGAAGGTCCTCCAACACGAAGCGAAGGTGCAGACCGATGTAGGCGAACACGAACGCCTCGAGCAGCACGTCCACGGAGTTCCACACGTAGCGCTCCTGCAGCCGGGTCTGGTAGCCGGCGCCTAGCGCTCCGTTTCCGACCACGAACCCGGCCACCACCACGGCCAGCACGCCGGAAGCATGAAGTTCCTCGGCCGCAATGAACGCCGCGAACGGCACCACCAGCCCCTGCACCGTCTCGAGCCCGGGATTGGCCAGCCGCTTGCGGATCCACAGCGTCACGAACCCGAGCGCCGCACCGACGATCGGCCCGAGGATGGCGCTGTAACTGAAGAGCAGAAATGGGTTTTCGATGAAGGTGTGGGTGCCTGCGACTTGCGCAACCGCGATCGAGAACAACGTCAACGCCGCGGCGTCGTTGATGAGGCTCTCGCCGGTGAGGATCGCCATCACGCGCTTGGGCAGGCCTAGCTTGCGGCCCACCGCGACGGCCGTGACGGCGTCGGGCGGCGCCACGATCGCGCCGAGCACCAACGCGGTTCCGAACGCCAGTGGTACCCACCCCAGCCACGACGACGCCGCCGCCACGGTGAACGCGGTGACGACGACCAGACCGACGCCGAGCCCGAGGATCGGCCGGATGTTGCGCAGGAACGTCGGGAACGAGAAGTCCAGCGCCGCCGAGTAGAGCAGCGGGGGCAGTACGACCGTCAGGAGGATGTGCGAGTCCAATTCCGGCGCTTCGAAGCCCGGTACGAACGACACCACGCTGCCGATCACCACCATGATCAGCGCGGGTTCGAGCCCACGTCGATGTGCGATGGCGGTGACGACGATGGCCCCAACGACGACCAGGATGAGTTCCACCGGCCAATTGTCCCGTCAAAGTCGCGGGCGCGCGTCACTGAAATGGCGCTGGCGGTGTTGGCGGCTCGCACATCGTGTGTGTGAGGGCCATGTCAACGGGCTACTAGACCTGGCAGGTCGGGCACCAGAACAGGTTGCGCCCCTCCATGATCTCGGTGCGGATTGGCGTCCCGCACACCCGGCACGGCTCGCCAGCCCGTCGATAGACGTAGGTTCGGGGCCTGCCTTCCCGATACGACGGCGCGCCCTTGTCGTCGGGCCGCCTGACGGTGACGATCTTCCCGGTGCGCACACCGATCTTCATCAAGGCGACCAGGTCGGTCCAGGCCGCGTCGAACTCCGCGTCGCTGACGTGGGTGCCAGGGCGATGCGGATCGATGAGGTGGCGGTAGAGCAGCTCGCTGCGGTACACGTTGCCCACTCCGGCGACGACGGCCTGGTCCATCAGTAGCGCGCCGATTGGCCTGCGCGACTTGCTGATTCGCTTCCAGGCCGGAGCCGGATCAGGGGCGCGCCGCAGCGGGTCGGGGCCAAGCCTCGCGAGGATGTCGTCGACCTCGGCGCCATGGATCACCTCGCACACCGTCGGGCCACGCAAGTCTGCCCCGTACTCCGCGCCGACCATCCGCATCCGAACCTGACCGACCGGCGCAGGCATCGGCACCGGACGCTCGGTGAACGTGCCGTACAGCCCGAGGTGGACGTGGACCACCGCACCGCCCTCGTAGTGGTGGAAGAGGTGCTTGCCGTAGGCGTCGGCCTTGCGCAACACCCGGCCGCTAACCGCCGCGGCGGCCTCGCCAAAACGACCCTGCGGGCTGGTCACGAGCACTGGCGCCTTGCCGAACCGCTGCTGGTGCAGCCGGGCCAGCCGATGCAGGGTGTGCCCTTCGGGCATGGGTTATTCCGGGGCGCCGGGGACTGGCGGCGCGACGTGCGTCTTCTCGAACTCGTCGAGGATGTCGATGCGGCGCTGGTGGCGCGGCGCCTCCGACCACGCGGTGGTCAGGAACGCGTCGACGAAGGTCAAGGCGTCGGCGACGGTGTGCATCCGGCCGCCGATGCCGATCAACTGAGCGTTGTTGTGCTGGCGCGCCAGGGACGCGGTCTCGACGCTCCATGCCAGGGCGCATCGGGCGCCGGGCACCTTGTTGGCGGCAATCTGCTCGCCGTTGCCAGAGCCCCCGATGACGATGCCGAGGCTGTCCGGATCAGCGACGGTCCGCTCCGCCGCCGCGATGCAGAAGGCTGGGTAGTCGTCCTCGGCGTCGTAGGTGAAGGCGCCGCAGTCGATGGGCTCGTGGCCGCCCGACTCGAGGTGCTCGATGATGGCCTGCTTGAGTTCGTATCCGGCATGGTCAGAGCCGAGGTAGACGCGCATGGCGGCCAGACTACTGGCCCCGCCTTACTGCTATCGCGTGACCACCAGACCGTCGACGAGCAGGGCTCGCATCCGCTCCGCCTGGGCAGCCGAATGACTGGCGAGGGAGATTCCGATGAGGCTCGACACGACGTCGTCGGCGCTGACGTCGGACCGCAGCGTCCCGTCCGCGTCGCCGGCCCTGAGCAGGGTGTCGACAGCGCCGAGAATGCTGGCCCGGGTGTCGCTGGGCGCGACCGCACCGGAGGCGAACATCGCACCCAAGGACTCCGCCATCCCCTGCTTCGCAGCGACGAAGCTTGCGTAGCGCTTCATCCAGTGGCGCAGCGCGGCGACCGGTGGGTGGCGCTCCAGCAGGTCGGCCGCCGACGCCGACACCTCGGCCAACTCGGTGCGGTACACGGCTTCGACGAGCGCCTCGCGGTTGGGAAAGTGGCGGTAGAGCGTGCCGATGCCGACGCCCGCATCCCGCGCGATGGCCTCCAGTGACACGACGGTGCCGTCCGCGGCGGCGAACGCTGCGGTCGCCGCCTCCAGCAGCCGTTCCCGGTTGCGGTGCGCATCGGCCCGAATCTTCGCCATAGCGGAGGTTCCTCCGGTTCTGCTAGGTTGGAAATAAGCGGAGGTTCCTCCGGCTCTGTCGAGTATCCCATTGAGGAGCACCATGACCAACACACCACACCCCGGGGGTCGGGCACGGATCGGCGAATTCGAGGTCGCCCGCATCGGCTACGGCGCCATGCAGCTTGGTCCGGAGTCGTCGGTCGAGGATGCGGTAGCGGTGCTGCGGCGTGCCGTCGAACTCGGCGTGAACCACATCGACACCGCGTCGTTCTACTCCAACGGCGAGGTCAACCGCCGGATCCGGACCGCACTGGCGCCCTACCGCGACGACCTCGTCATCGTCAGCAAGGTCGGCGCCCGCAGCGTGACGGGCCCCATTCCGCTCGCCGCCGCGCAGCGGCCCGCCGAGCTCCGCGCTGCCGTCGAGGCGGACTTGGCGCAGCTGGGCGTCGACAGTATCCACGTGGTGAACCTGCGCAGGCTCGACCTCGGACCAGGGCTGCAAGCCGAAGGCGACCAACTCGTGGACCTCGACGACCAGTTGGCCGAGATGATCGCACTGCGCGACGAGGGCAAGATCGGCGCGATCGGAATCAGCAGTGTGCCAATCGAAGTCGTCGAAAGGGCGCTCCCCGCCGGCATCGTCTGCGTGCAGAACGCCTACAGCCTGCTCGACCGGGCGCAGGAACCGCTGCTCGACCTCTGCGTGGCTGAGGACGTCGCGTGGGTGCCGTACTTCCCGCTCGGATCGTCGTTCCCCGGGTTCCCCAAGCCCGCCGAAGACCCGACCGTGCGCGCCATCGCCGCCCAAATCGGTGCCACGCCATCGCAAGTCGGGCTCGCATGGCTGTTGGCCCACACGCCCAACACGCTCCTCATCGCGGGCACCCGCTCGCTGGGGCACCTCGAGGAGAACGTCGGGGCGGGTGACGTCGTGCTGGACGCGGACGCGCTGGCCCGGCTCAACGACATCAACCCGCTAGCCAATGCTGATGGCGTCGAGGCGTTCCTTGATGAAGTCCGATGAGGTGACGGGCGCCAATCCCGACACCTGCCCGATCGGCGGCTCGAGCGGCGCGACGCGCGCGTCGTGGTTGGCCTCGTAGAAGTAGATGAGCGAGACCAGGTCCTCCTCGGGCGCCTCCGGCTGCGGCGGGAGCACCCGGTGCCGACCCGACGGCCACCGCTTCCCGCTCCAGTACTCCAGCAGGTCACCGATGTTGACCGTCAAGGCGTCGGGCTCATAGGGGGCGTCGGCCCAACCTTCGGCGTCCGAATACACCTGCAGCCCACCGGCTCCCGGTTCACGATCGAGCACGGTGACGGTGCCGAAGTCGGTATGCGGCCCGATGCGGAACTGCCCCGGCTCGGGTTCGCCGACGACGCTCACGGGAGGGTAGTGGTTGATGTTCATCGTCCACGTCGGCCGGTCCGCCAGTGCGGCCCAGGGGTTCGACGGCAGCCCGAGGGCGTGCGCGAACAGCGCGAGTAGCTCGTCGGATACCCGGCGCATGGCCGCGGTGTATGTGCTGACGAGCGTCTGCAGTTCGGGCACTTCGGCGGGCCAGACGTTGGGCGCGAACCAGATTCGGTCGACGTCGGGATCGCCAGTAGCCGTCTCGGCGCCCAGGCTGTAGCTCTCCTTGAGATCGGGCGGGGTCTCAGTGCCCTCCGCGTAGCCGTTGGCCTCAGCTCCCGGCCCGATCCAGCCGTGCCCACCCACCGGCACGCCGTAGCGCGCCTTGACGTCCTCGGGTTGAGCGAAGAACGCCCTGCTGGCGGACCGCACCAAGGCCGCCAGGTGAGGGTCGACACCGTGACCGGTGACCAGAATGAACCCGGCCTGCTGGAGACTCTCGTCCACCTCGGCGGCGACCGCGTCGGCGGTGGCTCCCCCGGCCTGCCATCGCGCGAGGTCGACCGTTGCAATGACGCTCATTCTCCGATGTCCTCCAACCAGAGCTCCGGATGCGCGGCGATGAATTCGGTCATCATCTGCACGCATCGATCGTCGTCGAGAACGATTATCGACACACCGTTTTCGGCCAGCCAGTCGTGTCCCCCACTGAACGTCTGGGCCTCGCCGATGACGACGGCGCCGATGTTGAACTGCCGCACCAGGCCGCTGCAGTACCAGCACGGCGACAGCGTGGTCACCATGACAGTCGAGCGGTAGTCGCGCTGGCGGCCCGCCGCCCGGAAGGCATCCGTCTCGCCGTGCACCGACGGATCGTCGTCCTGGACCCGGCGGTTGTGGCCGCTACCCAGTAGCACGCCGTCGGAACTGAACAGCGCGGCACCGATCGGAATTCCGCCCTCCGACAAGCCCTTTCGGGCCTCGTCGACGGCAACGTCGAGCATCTCCTCCGGAGTCATACCCGCAAGTCTAGGGAACGCTCGGCCGCGATCTTGGAACGGCACAGCAGCAGATATGCCGCCCCGGCAATCAAGAAGCCCACGTAGAACGTGATGTCGCCGAGTTGCGGAAGGTCCTTGACGACAAAGCCGGTGAACTTCACCTGATTCGAGAACAGCAGCACCGAGACGACCAGGCCGATGCCGAACGACAGCAGTCCGTTCCAGTTGTCGTAGTTGCGGTCGTAGAGATAGCCGCTGATCGTCTGGCCGCGGCGCAGGTACTGGTCGGCGAAGACCACGCCCAACCATGGGCCGATCCAGTAGGCGATGATCAACAGGAAGGCTTCGTAGCTCTCCGCGGCGTCGGGTAGCGCCCACCACGCCACCAGGAAGCCTGCGACGCCGAAGAACACCGTCACCAATGCCCGTGCGATGTGGGCCGGCAGTTTTATGCCGATCGTGACGAAAGCCATTGCGCCGGAGTAGATGTTGATCGAGTTCGCGGCGATCGCGCCGATCGCGATCGCCAGCAGCGTGGCCTTGGCCAGCGGTGAGGCCAGTTCACCGGTGAACGCCTCGGTGGGGTTCTCCGACAGCGCGGGCCCGATGGTCACCGAGGCAGCACCGACGACCTCGAGCACTACACACGACAGGAACAGCCCCGCCGAGGCGAACAGTCCGGTCCGTGCTCCCGACACCGTCGACGGTAGGTAGCGCGTGTAGTCGGCGGCGTAGGGCGTCCAGCCCGCCGCGTACCCGAACGCGGTGCCCACGGTCAGCAGGAAGCCACCAAGCCCGCCGAGCCCGTCGGCCAAGGCGGGTGCGTCGAAGTGGGACTTGGTCAGGATCGCCACGGACGCGATCGCGAAGATGACGGCCAGCACCGGGAAGGAGTACTTCTCGAAGGCCTGCACCAGGTTGTGCCCGAAGAACGCGAACGAGGTCTGCAGCAGCACGATGATGATCAGGCCAAGCAGCGGCCCGATGCCGAACAGCGCGCTCAATGCGTAGGCGCCGCTGACGCTGTTCGTCGCGAACCAGCCGACGCCCGCCGTCACCGACATCAACGTCGCGGGTACGGCATTGCCTTTGAAGCCAAAGGCCAACCGGCCCAACACCATCTGCGGCACCCCGTGCAGCGGGCCGCGCGCCGACAGGAAGTAGTGCGCCAGCGCACCGAGTCCGGTACCGATGACGATGCCCGCGACGGCCTGCCAGAAGTTCATGCCGTAGACGGCCACCGCGAGCACGCCGACGAAGATCGTCGCGAACTCGAGGTTGGGTGACGTCCACGTCCAGAACAGCTGACTGGGCTTTCCGTGCCGATCGGCCTCGGCGATGAACTCGTTACCGCCAGGTTCGACTGCCACGATCTTGTTGCGATAGGAACCGTCGGTGGTGGGCTCGGCCGCTGTCATGGGTACACCATGGACACCACAGTGCCGGGCCGCAACTGGAATGGATCAATCGACCCTGTTTCGGGCCGGCCGGCGAAACGAATGGAAGATGCTGAAGCCGGCCAGGGTGCCCAGCGCGATCGAGAAGACGACCGCCACGGTCTGGGCGAGCGTCTCGACCGTCGCGGGGCCGCCGGTGGCCGCCTCGCTGAGCCCCTCGAAGCTCAGCGCACCGGGTACCAGCGCCCAGAAGGCCGCCAGCATCATTACGATCGCGGGCGGTGAGCTCCTGATCCGCGACGCCAGCATCGCGAACGGAACGACGAGCGACGCGCCGACCGCCCCGCTGTATGTCGCGGGAAGGGCCAGCCCGCCGACCTGTTGACCGACCAGTGCCACCCCGATCGCGGCCATCAGCCAGAACAGCGAACCCTTCGGCGCGGACAGATAGATGTACAGGCCGATGGCGACGACGACGATCGCCGCGTATAGCGCCCACTCCCCCATCTGCAGTGACGGCTGTTGCGGCGCAACGTGACCCGCGATGTGCATCCCCAGCCCAACGCCGAAGACCAGCAGCATCAACTGGGTCACGCCGTAGATCAGTCGGCTGGCACCAGCGACGATCTCCGAACTCGCCAACTCCATCGAACCGATGGTCAACGACATGCCGGGCAGCATCGCAACCAGCGGCGGGCTGATCACCCGCAGCAGGCCGTCGTTGGCCGCGTCCGCGACGAACCACGTCGCCAGCATGGTCACCATCATCGCCGACAGCGTTGGCAGGATGGGATTGAGCGACGGGAAGGGCCGCCCCAGTGCCACCACCGCGCCCACCACAAGCCCCAGGAACAGATAGCCCGGCAGCGCCGCCCACGTCGGATTGATGACCATCCCGAAACCGATTGTGGTGATGGCATATCCGAAGATGGTGACGATGGGACCGAAACGCGGCTGCATCGTGCGGGCGGCCCTCACCGCGACGATCGCGTCGGCCGGGGAGATGGCCCCGACGGACGCGAGGTCCGCGATGTCGTCGATGCGACCAGCCAGGTCCAGCTGGATCGTCGACCGGTTCGACACCTCGACTTCGTAGGCGACGGAACCGACCTGAACCACCAGCGCCGTCGGCAGCGCGACGACCCGCACCGTGTGGCGGGTGTAATGCGTGGCGATGTGGATCAGCCGACCGGTGACCAGCTGAGTCGGCTGTTCGACTTCGAGCAGCGCAATGCCGAGTTCGCGGAGCATCACCGCCACTTCGGCGTCGTCGTGCGAATCCGGGTCGCTGAGCGCCTCTGGCGTCTCCTTGCGCACCGACCGCCACATCCGGCCGGCCCGGCCGCCACCCTCGTCGATCATGAAGGCGATTGTCGCCCAAGACCTCAGGGTGGATAGATCCGGGCGTCCGTATCGATGGCTGCGATCATGCGATCCAGGATCGGCCGGTACTCCGGCGCCGAATTCAAATTGAACTGGAGCACGTAGAACCCGTGCTTCCAGTTCAGGATCACTGTCTTCTGGGTGACGGCCGTGCGCTTCCCGTTCGAATCCCACTGGCCGGAGAGTTCGAACTCGGGATAGCCGAGGAGCTTGGTGACCTTGCCGGGATTGTCCGGGACCCACCCGGGCAGGTTGTACAGCTCGCCCGAGGCCGCCGAGAAGACCTTCTCGGGGTCGACGTTCCCGACCAGCTTCGAGATGATCACGATCACGTAGGGCCGCGAATTCGGGGCGTCCGCGCCCTCGTAGAGCAGCGTTTGATAGGCGAAGTTCGGTGACTCCGAGCCGGCGTCGCGCCAGCCGTCCGGGATCGGAGTCACGATCGTCGGAGCCGTGGTGTCCCCGCGGTGCTGGCTCTGTTCCTCGATGCCGCTCTGCTGGATGTAGCTCTGGATCGTCTGGTAGTTGCCGGGCGTTCCGACGAGCGTGGGCATGGGGAACGCCGTCGGCGTCGCGCTGGTGGTGGAACTTGGACGGCCAGACGTGGTCGCCGGCCTCAGCGTGGCGGTCGACGAGTCGTCCGCGGCACTATCTCCGCCGCCGACGTTCAGTGCAACGATCACCCCGGTCGCAACCAGCACGACCGCCGCTACTCCGGCGACGACGGCCATCCACCGGCGCGACTTGCGAGGTGGCGGGGCGAACGCCATCTGGTTGTGGACCAACCCAGGCGGCGGTCCGGGCCCGGCGGGCACCCACGCCACGGTCTGCGCACCGGGGTGCGGAGCTGGCACTCCCCGAGGAGGTGGCGGCGGCCAGCCGGGACGCTGGTCCCGCCGAGCGTTGACGACCGCGGCCTGCTGGGCGAACGCCTGCGCGAACTCGCTGCACGTGGGGAACCGGTCGCGCGGATCCTTGGCCATCGCCTTCATGATCACCGGATCCAGCGGCGCCAACTCCGCGCGGCGCTCGCTCACCCGTGGTGGCGGCGCGTGGAGGTGCTGGCTGATGACGGCCACCTGGTTCGACTCCCGATACGGCGGATCACCCGTCAGCAGCCGAAATGCGGTGGCGGCCAACGCATATTGGTCCGAACGTCCATCGACGCGATGGCCCATCAACTGCTCGGGCGCGGAGTAGGCCACCGTGCCGATCGTGTGATTGGTGGCCGTCAGCCCGCTGACCTCCCCGATCAGGCGGGCAATTCCGAAATCGCTCAACAGGATTCGGCGTTCGACGCCCTGCCCGTCGGAGAGCAGGAGGTTGGCCGGCTTGATGTCGCGGTGCATGAGCCCACGCTGGTGGGCGTAGTCGAGCGCCGATCCGACGGCTCTGACGATCGCGGCCACCTGGTCGAGCGGCAGACCGTGCGGGTAGCGCTCCTTGAGCAACTGCGCGGCGTCGGTGCCCTCGACGTAGTCCATCGTGATCCACAGCCGACCCTCGAACTCGCCGCGATCGTGCAACCCCACGATGTGTGGGTGCCACAACGATGCGGCCAACTCGGCTTCGCGGTTGAACCGCGTACGGAAGTCCGGGTTGGCCGTAGCAGATTCGCGCAGCACCTTCAGCGCGTCGTGACGGGGCAGCCGGGGATGGTCGACGAGGTAGACCTCGCCCATTCCCCCCGAGCCAAGCAAGCGCCGCACGGTGTAACCGGCGAACGTCGCTCCGTTCTGCAACGGCATGGGCGAATCCTACCGAGGCCCGGCGAGCGGCAAGCTCGCCGAGCCATCGGTGCTCAATCGAACTCGGGAGCCTCGCCACGCGTGCGCTTGAGCTCGAAGAAGTGCGGGTACGCGGCGAAGGTCACCGACGCGTCCCACAGCTTGCCCGCCTCCTCGCCACGCGGAATACGCGACAGCACTGGGCCGAAGAACGCCACGCCGTTGACGTGGATGGTGGGCGTTCCGACGTCGTCGCCGACGGCGTCCATGCCCTCGTGGTGGCTCTTGCGCAGGGCCTCGTCGAACTTGTCGCTGGTGGCCGCCTCGGCCAACTCGGCGGGCAACCCGACCTCCTCGAGCGACTTCCTGATGACGTCGTCGAAGTCCTTGTTGCCGTTGTTGTGGATCTCGGTGCCCATTGCGGTGTACAGCGGGCGCAGGATCTCCGGACCCTTGGCCTGCTCGGCGGCGGTGACCACGCGCACCGGACCCCAGGCCTTCTTCATCATCTCTTGGTACTGCTCGGGCAAGTCGCGGCCCTCGTTGAGCACCGCGAGGCTCATAACGTGGAATTCGACGTCGATGTCGCGCACCTTCTCGACCTCGAGAATCCAGCGCGAGGTGATCCAACACCACGGGCAGAGCGGGTCGAACCAGAATCCGGCGGTGTCCTTCTGAGCCATGTGAACAGATCCTTCCAGGTCGGTGCGGGCAGAGCTCCGTCCAGCACAACTATGCACGCCCGACCAATGTTCCCGACCTCCGTCTAAGGTTGGACCCCGGCTAAAGTTTCTTGGGTGGCACTTCCCAACCTGACTCGCGACGAGGCCGCCGAACGGGCCGCACTCGTCACCGTTGACTCCTACCGCATCGTGCTCGACCTGACCGACGGGAACGGAGCGCCCAGCGCGGATGCCTTCCGGTCGTCGACGACCGTCGAGTTCTCGGCACTTGACGGAGCGGACACCGTCATCGACATCGCCGCCCGCTCGATTCACAGCGCGACGCTCAACAGCGTCGAACTCGACGTCTCGGGGTACGACGAATCGACCGGCATCCCGCTGACCGGGCTGGCCGAGCGCAACGTGCTCGTCGTGGACGCCGACTGCCTGTACTCCAACACCGGTGAGGGACTGCACCGCTTCGTCGATCCCGTCGACGACGAGGTCTACCTGTACTCGCAGTTCGAAACCGCCGACGCCAAGCGGATGTTCGCGTGTTTCGACCAGCCCGACCTGAAGGCGACCTTCGACGTCACCGTGACTGCGCCCGCACACTGGCAGGTGATCTCCAACGGCGCCACCACGTCCGTCGAGAACGGCGTGCACACGTTCGCGACCACCCCGCGAATGAGCACCTACCTCGTCGCGCTCATCGCCGGTGCGTATGCGCGCTGGGACGACGTGTACAGCGACGAGCACGGCGACATTCCGCTGGGCATCTTCTGCCGCGCTTCGCTCGGCGAGTTCATGGACGCCGAGCGACTGTTCACCGAGACCAAGCAGGGTTTCGGCTTCTATCACCAGAACTTCGGCGTGCCATACGCATTCGGCAAGTACGACCAGCTATTCGTGCCAGAGTTCAACGCGGGCGCCATGGAGAACGCCGGCGCCGTGACCTTCCTCGAGGACTACGTCTTCCGCAGCAAGGTGACGCGCTACAGCTACGAGCGGCGCGCCGAGACGGTGCTGCACGAGATGGCGCACATGTGGTTCGGCGACCTGGTCACCATGACGTGGTGGGACGACCTGTGGCTCAACGAGTCCTTCGCGACGTTCGCCTCCGTGCTGTGCCAGGCCGACGCCACGGAGTACAAGCAGGCGTGGACGACGTTCGCCAACGTCGAGAAGTCCTGGGCCTACCGGCAGGACCAGCTGCCGTCGACGCATCCCGTCGCCGCCGACATCCCCGACCTGGCCGCCGTCGAGGTGAACTTCGACGGCATCACCTACGCCAAGGGCGCCAGCGTGCTCAAGCAGTTGGTCGCGTATGTAGGCGTCGAACCCTTTCTTGCGGGGCTGCGTTCATACTTCCGCGACCATGCGTTTGCCAACGCGACGTTCGGTGATTTGCTTGGCGCACTGGAGAAGTCGTCGGGTCGTGACCTGTCGCACTGGGGTCGGCAGTGGCTCAAGACCACCGGCCTGAACACCTTGCGCGCCGACTTCGACGTCGACGCCAACGGAGCGTTCACCCGGTTTTCGATCACGCAGGGTGGCGCCGCTCCCGGTGCAGGCGAGACCCGGGTGCACCGGCTGGCCGTTGGCATCTACGACGACGACGGCACGGGCAAGTTGGTGCGCACTCACCGCGAGGAACTCGACGTCGAGGGCGAGCGTACCGATGTCCCTGCGCTGCAGGGCATTTCGCGTGGAAAGTTCATCCTCGTCAACGACGATGATCTGACGTATTGCTCGCTGCGGCTCGACCCTGACTCACTGAGCACCGTGTTGACCCGCATCGCCGACATCGCCGAGCCGCTCCCCCGCACGCTGGCGTGGTCGGCCGCATGGGAGATGACCCGCGACGCCGAACTCAGGGCCCGCGACTTCGTCGCGCTGGTCATCAGCGGCGTGCATGCCGAGTCGGAGGTCGGGGTAGCGCAACGCCTGCTCTTGCAGGCGCAGACCGCGCTGAACGCGTACGCCGATCCGCAGTGGGCGGTCGAGAAGGGCTGGCCGGCCTTCGGCGATGCGCTACTGGACCTAGCGCGCGAGTCCGCCCCTGGTTCGGACCATCAGCTGGCGTTCGTCAATGCGTTGTGCACTTCCGTGCTGTCCTCGAACCACATCGCGGTGCTGTCAACGTTGCTCGACAACGAACCCGCGGCCGTGAACCTCGCCGGGCTGGTGATCGACACCGATCTGCGCTGGCGGATCGTGACCGCGCTGGCCGCCAGCGGAAACCTCGACGCCGACGGAGCGGAGACACCGTTCATCGACGCCGAGGCTCAGCAGGACCCGACGGCGGCGGGCAAGCGCCACGCCGCAGCGGCCTCGGCGGCCCGGCCGCAGGCCGTGGTCAAGGACGCGGCGTGGCAACAGGTCATCGAAGACGACACGATCGCCAACATCACCACGCGCTCGATCGTGACCGGCTTCGTTCAGCCCGGCCAGGCCGCGCTGCTGGCCCCTTTCACCGCCAAGTACTTCGCCGCCATCGCAGGTGTGTGGGAGCGGCGGTCCAGCGAGGTCGCGCAGACCGTGGTCATCGGGCTCTACCCGTCGTCTGACGTCAGCCAGTCCGGTTTGGACGCAGCGGATGAGTTCCTGGCCGGAGAGCTTCCGCCCGCGTTGCGACGGCTGGTGATCGAGGGCCGCGCCGGCGTCGAGCGCGCGCTGCGGGCCCGAGCCTTCGACATCGCCTAAAGATTGCGCCGACGGGTTGACGGGTTTCGGGGTCTTCCCTTTGCGCCGCGCCTCCAGGTTTCGCGAGTCCTACACCAGTGTCGTAGTTGCGCAGTTATCCACAGCTCTGGGGTAGAACTCGCGAAACCCGACGGAGGATGACGGGTTTCGGGGCCGCGGTCGCATACGCTCGCGCAGTGGCGGCCACCAACACTCGCCGGGCGCGCGCGGCCCGTAAGCGCAAGCGGCGCGTCGCGGCCGTCGTGAACGACCTCACCCCTGCGCAGTGGGCGGCCATCAAGGCGGCCTGGATCGGTTGCGCGTACTGCAGCGCGACCGACGTGCCACTACAGCGCGATTGCGTCATGGCGATCTCCCGCGGCGGCCGCTACACCGTCGACAACGTGGTGCCCGCGTGCGCGGCGTGCAATGCGAGCAAGTGCAATGACGAGGTGACGGGTTGGCTGCGCCGGAAGCGCCTCGACGAGCGCAGCTTCCTGGAGCGTTACGTGCGGATCCGGGCGGAGCTCTTGGCACTCCACGCGAGCGAGAGCTAGCAAACAAAATCTGTGGCTCAGGTCACACCCCAGTGGAGGTTGTCAATCGGGCTGGGGTGACCACAATCACGCACGTCAAAGTTGATTAACGTGGAATTAACATGGACGATTAGAGAGTTCTTATGGACGGGTGATCCCCGGCCCAGAGGATGACTAGCACACATGACGCCCCGACGATCCGGGGCACGAAGTAGGAGTTGAGAAAATGTCCCTCGCGCAGTTTCGCGCAGATCTGACGCGCTCGATCAATCGGCGCCGCCTCTACGCGCGGATCAACGCTCTCCCGGACTCGACGGTCCGTGAGGAGCTCATTGCCATCGCGCAGCGGCACGACGCCGAGCGCTAAGAAGCGACTTCCAAGAAGCCGGTGACCCCCAAGCGGTCACCGGCTTTGTCGTTTCCTGGCCTCAGTCGGTCGGAAACTGCTCGTCGTACACACGCTTGAGCGCCCTGCCATCGGTGAGCTCGCCCCGCTCGTCGGGGTTGCGCCAGTAGTAGCGCGCCATCCAGTACAGGGTTTGGCCGCCTGGCGTGTAGCTGTCCGCGGCGTTGATCGCGAGCACCGAGCCGTCTGTCATGGTGAACACGACCGGTTTGATCTTGCGGTCCGAGCGCGTGCGCGCGGGCGGCGGTGCACTGGTCACGTCGGCGACGTCGGCCCACATGCCGCCGAACTCCTTGCCGCTCTCGTAGACCCGAAAACCCTTGGGGGTCAACCGAACCTGCCCCATCGTGCGGCTACGGTATCCCTTGATCATGGTGATGGCGCCAATCAATGCGAGCACTGCGGCGACGACCAGCGGTGCGTTCCCCTTGCGGGTATGTGGCGGGACGATCGCGCCCGTGAAGTAGAAGATCAGGAAGAGCGTCGCCGTCGGGATCATCACGATCGCCGTTGCGAGCATGATCATCCCGACCATCTGGTCGATGAAGACGTACGTGCCGACGTCGTCGAAGTCGCCGCTGGGCTCGACCAATCCGGCCTTGGTGACCGTCACGGCCAGCGTGAAGCCCAACAACACCAGTAGCACGCCGACTGCGACTAACGACGAGGCGTACTGACCGTTCACCAGGCTGGCGACGAGCCACCACAGCGTCGTCCCGAAGAACATCGGCACCATGACGGCAGCGGACACCACGATCAGCACCCGGGGACGCCAGCCGTCAGGCTTGGGCAACCGGCCCGACACGGTCAGTCAGGTCAGGCTGGCGAAACGCCTGCGCTCAGCACCCGCACGGCGCTGACGAGGCCGTCCAAGAGGTCGCCCTCCTGAAACGATGCGGCCGCGGCGGACACCCCGAGCGGCGCAGCCTCTTCGATGCCGCGGCCCTTGACCTCGCTGCCGTACACCACCTCGATGGCCTTCTGGTTCGGCGAGACCGCCAACAACACCGCGTTGTCGGGAGTCGGCACGCTGGCCAGGATTTCGCGCGCCCGCGCTGCCGTGTCCTCGCCGAGGTCGCCGAGGTAGACGGCGAAGCGAGCCTTGGCGCCACGCGACCCGTACTTCAGGGCGTCGTCGAGAATCACGAGCTGCTTGGTCGTGAACGGATAGTGCACCGACAGTTCACCGGGCTCGGTGACCCCAGAAATCCGGCCGCTGACCGTACGGGCGAAGCCGACCGGCAGGACCTCCTGGCTGAAGGTCGCGATGTCACCACTTGCCACTTGCGCCACCTCCCACCGTTACGTGCGAATCGTGTCCGCCGTGACCGTGATCGGCGGGTTCGTCGGCCGCCCACAGGATCGGGGCGTGCGTCCACTCCTCCGACAACTTGTAGGTCGCCGGGTGCGGACCCTTGTGCCTGAAGATCAAGACCGCCAGTACCAACAGCACCAGCAGCGGAACCCCGCCGAGGAGCGAATGGGTCAGTGCAATGCTCACGCCGCAAACCGTATCGCAGTTCGCACTCAGGCCGCGCCCTCACCCAGATATCGCATCCAGGCGGGGTCGAGTTCCTTGACCGACGACAGCAGCCGCCAGTGCTGCCCCTTGGGCGGCAGCGGCACCGAGCGCAGCGTCCAGCCCAGTTCGGCGAGCATCCGATCGGCCTTGCGGTGATTACACGTCGCGCATGCGGCCACGCAGTTCTCCCACGAATGTTCGCCGCCGCGACTGCGCGGCACCACGTGATCGACGGTGTCGGCCTTGGACCCGCAGTAGGCGCAGCGGAACCGGTCTCGATGCATCAGGGCGGCCCGCGTCATCGGAATGCGCGCCCGGTACGGCACCCGTACGTACGACCGCAGCCGAATGACGGTGGGCACCGTGATCGCGCGGCTCTCCGAACAGACCTCGGGCGCGGACGGGTCGGCGTGTACGACGTCGGCCTTGCCACAGAGCACCATGACCACCGCGCGACGGGCAGACAGCGCCGTCAGGGGTTCGTAGGTGGAATTCAGCAGCAATACCCGGCGACGTCCCCAGCGCCCGCCCTCATGGCTGGTTTGACGGCCGTCGACGCCGTGCAGGGGCAGCGTGTGCGCAGCAGCGGCCGGGGGTCCAGCCAGGCCGGTCAGGCCCGTCGCTGTCCCAAGACTCCGGTGGCTACGAGTCCTTCTTCGCTGCGACATACGTCCTCCGAGGAGACAGTCCACCATGGATTGCCAGCCTCCGCACGACAATTTTGGACGTGTTCGCAGGTCAGTCCGATGAACTTCCGGTGACGCCGGCTCGGGTTGCCGCCGCCCGGCGGGCCGGATCGGCGGCGGGAGACAATGGGACCGTGACGGACGTTGTGCGGTCGTTCTACGACGAAGTCGGTGGTGGCGAGACGTTCCGGGCCATCGTGTCGAAGTTCTACGAGCAGGTCCGGGAGGACGAGATCCTGCGCCCGCTGTATCCCGACGACGATCTTGACGGCGCCGAGGAGCGGTTGCGGATGTTCCTCGAGCAGTACTGGGGCGGACCCCGCACTTACTCCGACCAGCGCGGTCATCCGCGGTTGCGGATGCGTCACGCGCTGTTCAAGGTCGGCCCAATCGAGCGGGACGCCTGGTTGCGCTGCATGCACATCGCGGTCGGCGAGATCGACGCCAGGACCCTCGACGACGCCCACCGCAAGGCCCTGCTGGACTACCTCGAGATGGCCGCTCACTCAATGGTCAACTCACCGTTCTGAGCCGTGCACTGACGTTCGCTCCCCCCTGCGGCACAATTGGCGAACGTGACCGAACGCACGTGGTGGTCCAACGCCGTTTTCTACCAGGCCTATCCGCGGTCGTTTCGCGATAGCAACGCCGACGGCGTCGGCGACCTGGATGGCGTGACCGACAACCTCGACTACCTAGCGCAATTGGGCGTCGACGCGCTCTGGCTGAATCCGGTGATGGTGTCCCCCATGGCCGACCACGGTTACGACGTGTCCGACCCGCGTGACGTCGACCCACTGTTCGGCGGAATCGACGCGCTCGACCGCCTGGTCGAGGCAGCCCACGCCCGCGACATCAAGGTCACGATGGACCTGGTGCCCAACCACACCAGCTCCCAGCACCCCTGGTTCCAGGCCGCACTGGCGGCCGGCCCCGGCACCAGACAGCGCGAGTACTACGTCTTCCGCGACGGCAGCGGGCTGCTCGGGCTTCATCCGCCCAACAACTGGGTGTCGGTGTTCGGCGGCCCGGCGTGGACGCGCGTCGTCGAACCGGACGGCAACCCGGGCCAGTGGTACCTGCACCTGTTCGACTCTGAGCAGCCCGATTTGAACTGGGAACACCCAGAGGTCTTCGACGACCTGGAGAAGACGCTGCGGTTCTGGCTCGATCGAGGCGTCGACGGGTTCCGCATCGACGTCGCGCACGGCATGGCCAAACCACCCGGCCTGCCGGACATGAAGAATCCAGACCTCCCGATGCTGACCCTCGACGACGACGATCCGCGGTTCAACCACGACGGCGTGCACGAGATTCACCGCGGCATCCGCAGGGTGCTCAACGACTACCCGGACGCCGTCACCATCGGCGAGATCTGGGTGTTCGACAACGGCGACTTCGCCAAGTATTTACGCCCCGACGAGCTTCACCTCGGGTTCAACTTCCGGTTGGTACGCGCCAAGTTCGACGCGGCCGACATCCAGGCGGCCATCAAGAATTCGCTAGTCGCAGCGGATCTCGCGGGATCGGCTCCGACGTGGTGCTTGTCCAATCACGACGTCGAGCGCGAGGTCAGCCGCTACGGCGGTGGCGCACTCGGACTGGCGCGCGCCAAGGCCATGGCGCTGGTGATGTTGGCGCTGCCAGGTGCCGTGTTCGTCTATAACGGCGAAGAACTCGGGTTGCCGAACGTCGACCTGCCCGACGAGGTGCTGCAGGACCCGACGTGGGAACGGTCGGGGCACGTGGAGCGCGGGCGCGATGGGTGCCGGGTGCCGATGCCGTGGTTGGGTGACACTCCGCCGTTCGGCTTCTCCGACAGTGCCGACACCTGGTTGCCGATGCCGTCGGAATGGGCGACGTTGACGGTCCAGGCCGAAGACGACGACCCCGACTCGACGTTGTCGCTGTTTCGTCGGGCCATCGAGATACGGTACCGCAGAGCGGATTTCAGCGACTTGACATTGGAATTCCTGGACGGTGCCCCGGACGTCGTGACGTTCCGCTGCGGCGACGGTCTGGTGTGCGTGCTCAACGCGGGTACGACGTCGGTAGTGCTGCCCGACGGGGAACTATTGATCGCCAGCGCCCTGGTCGACGGAGAGCTTGCCGGCAATTCGGCGGCCTGGCTGCGGTAGCGCGGCTTGGTGCAGGCCCCGACGGGGTTCTCGAGTTTGCCCCACAGTTTCGGAGACGCCGTTCGAGTTGCCCACCTTGGAGCGACAATCAGGCGGGCCACTGGAGTTGTCGCTCAAAGGTGGGCAACTCGATGTCCACCTCCGGGGCCGCCCTGACGTAGGCGCTACAACAACTTCAGCGTGGCGTGCCCGCGGCGGCGGTAAACGGTTCCGAAGCGCGCGTCGATGCGCAACCAGCTTGGCACTACCCGAACCCGCACTACCTCGTCGGGAGCCACCGACTCTGGCGCGAACGCATCGCCCCAACTAGTCGACTGCGGCAGGAAACCCATTGCCGTCAAGGCGAACACGCACCGCATCGGGATTCCGACGGTCTCGCCACCGGAACTGACGGCCACGACCTCCTGATCGAGCAGCGACGCGGGCGGACCGTGGGCGCTGCTGTGCTCCTTCGCCAATGCGACGCCACGCTGGGCGAGGTCGAGCACCGCCCGCGCGGGCACGTCGTCCAAGTGCACGAACCCCGACTCGGGTGGCAGCAACCCGCGCCATGCCGAGTCCATGGCAAACCCAGGTTCGACGAAGCCCGAGCGGTCCATCTCGGGCAGTGCCCGCGCCAACGCGTCGGCGCCTGCGCAAAGGTCGGTGGGTTTGACACGGCCACCGACCACCCGGCTGGCCAATACGTCGAAACCTGTTGGCACCCAGGCAACGACGTGGCCCCCGGCCCGCTCCTTGAGTCTTATCACCGCCGACTCGTCGAGCCGCAACGCGCGGTCGACGAAGGTGACGAGGTCTTCACGGTGGACAGCATCATCGAGCCAGAGCCCGCGTTCGGGTGCGCTCATCGCTTGTAACGCTCGAGGTACTCCCGATGATGCGGTGCCAACCGAACCAAGCGCTGATCCTCGATGTGGAACGCGGCCAGCTGTGATTCCGCGATGACGGCCGGCTTGGAGTCCGGATCGGCCAGCGCGGAACGGACTTCGTAGCCCAGCGTGAAGTCGACCGCCCGCAATCGGTTGCACCAGATCGTCACTTGCAGAGGCGAATCCGCGAGCCGTAGCTGACCCTTGTAGGTCACCTTGACCTCGGCGATCAACAGCCCGATGGTAGCGAAGTCGTCGGCGAACGGCTTGGTGAGGAACGGTACGCGGGCCTCCTCCAGGATCGTCACCATCGTCCCGTGATTGACGTGCTGGTACATGTCGATGTCCGACCATCGCACCGGCACCGGCGTGGTGTAGCGCTCCGTCAAGCCGTCGACCCCGTTCCGCTCGTCCGCGTCATGCTGCGAATCTGGCGCGCCGCCACCGAAAGCGTCGCAAGATCGCGCTCGCCGTCCTCATAGATCTCGCTGAGCGTCTTGCGCGCCCGCGCCACCCGCGAGCTGTTCGTGAGTTCCCACTCCTCGATCTTCTGCTCGCCGGTCTCGTCCGGTTCGCCGACGGCCATCACGTCGAAGCACAGCGCCCGCAGCGAACCGTAGATGTCGTCGCGAATCGCTAAGCGCGCCAATGAATGCCAGCGATCGTCGCGCGGCAGCTGGCTCACCGCGGTCAGCAGTCCATCGGTGCCGAGGTGATCCATCAGCGCGAAGTGCACGTCGGCCACCTCGGCGGCATCACGCTCGATGATGTCGGAGATGTCGATGATGTCGAGCAGGCTGTACTGGTAGAGCCCGGTGGCCACCGAACTCGCAAGTTCGGCGGAGACGCCCTCGGCTTCCATCTCGGCGGACTGCTTGGCAACGATGTCGCGGTCGTCGCCACGCAGCCACTCCGACATACGCGGCGTCAGCGCTGCCAGCTTGGCGGCGAACCGATTGACCTCTGCGCCAACGGCCAGCGGCTGGGGGCGGTAGTTGAGCAGCCACCGGCCCGCCCGGTCGATGAGCCGACGTAGGTCCAGCGTCATCCGGTCGGTAACGGTCACCGGGACACCCGCGTCGCCGGCCGCCCTGATCTGACGCCACACCTCGCCGACCCGGAAGATCTCGTCGGTGGCCACGTAACTGCGGACCGCGTCGACGGGGCTTACCCCCACGTCCTCTGTGATACGAAACGCGTACGAGATTCCTGCGGTGTCGACCAGATCGTTGACCAACATGGTGGTGATGATCTCGCGGCGCAGCTGGTGACTACGGATCTCCGGACCGAAGCGCGCACACAACTGTTCGGGGAAGTAGTCGGGCAGGCGGGCGGCGAACACCTCCTGGTCGGGCAGCTCGCTGGCGAGCAGGTTGTCCTTCAACGTCAGCTTCACGTGCGCCATCAACGTCGCGAGCTCCGGCGACGTCAACCCCAGTCCCACCTCCGTGCGCCGGGCGATCTCCTTCTCCGACGGCAGCGCCTCGAGTTCGCGGTTCAAGTCCTGCTCGGCGACTAGATGTCGAATCTGGCTGGCGTGCACCGGAAGCAGGCTCGCCGCGTTGATTCGGCTGGTGCCCATCAGATCGTTCTGGCTGGCGTTGTCAGCGAGCACCAGCCTGCCGACCTCGTCGGTCATCGACATCAGGAGTTCCGTGCGTTCATCGGCCGCCACCTTGCCTGCGACGACGAGCGAATCGACGAGGATCTTGATGTTGACCTCGTGATCGGAGCAGTCCACACCAGCGGAGTTGTCCATCGCGTCGGTGTTGACGTGGCCGCCGGCGAGGTCGAACTCGATGCGCCCACGCTGTGTCACTCCGAGGTTGCCGCCCTCACCGATCACCTTGGCGCGCAACTGGTTCCCGTTCACCCGGATGGCGTCGTTGGCCCTGTCGCCGACGTCGGCGTCCGACTCGGCTTCCGCCTTCACGTACGTTCCGATGCCGCCGTTCCAGAACAGGTCGACGGGCGCCAGCAGGATCGCCTTCATCAGTGCAGGCGGCGTCATCTCCTCGACGTCAGCGGGCAGGCCCAGCGCGGTGCGGACCTCCGCAGTGATCGGGATCGACTTCTGTTCCCTGGAGTAGATGCCGCCGCCCGCGCTGATCAGCGAACGGTCGTAGTCGTCCCAACTCGACCGCGGCAGGTCGAACATGCGCTGGCGCTCGACCCACGAACTCGCGGCACCGGGGTTGGGATCGAGGAAGATGTGGCGGTGGTCGAACGCGGCCACCAGCCGAATGTGCTTGGACAGCAACATGCCATTGCCGAACACGTCACCGCTCATGTCTCCGACCCCGACGACGGCGAAGTCCTCGGTTTGCGTGTCGACGCCCATCTCGCGGAAGTGACGCTTTACCGACTCCCACGCGCCCTTCGCGGTGATGCCCATCGCCTTGTGGTCGTATCCGACGGACCCACCGGAGGCGAACGCGTCGCCCAACCAGAAGCCGTACGACTTGGCGACCTCGTTGGCGATGTCGGAGAAGGTGGCGGTGCCCTTGTCCGCGGCGACCACGAGGTAGGCATCGTCGCCGTCGCGGCGCACCACGCCAGGAGGGACGATGACGGCGCCGGTCGTCGTGTCGACGTTGTCGGTGATGTCAAGCAGCCCGGCGATGAACAGGCGGTAGCACGCGACGCCCTCGTTGCGAAGCGCGTCGCGGTCGGCCGCGGCGTCGCCGGTGGGAATCGGCGCGTTCTTCAGCACGAATCCGCCCTTGGCACCGACGGGCACGATGACGGCGTTCTTGACCGCCTGCGCCTTGACCAGGCCGAGGATTTCGGTGCGGAAGTCCTCCTTGCGGTCCGACCACCTCAGCCCGCCGCGGGCGACGTTGCCGAACCTCAGGTGCACGCCCTCCACCCGCGGCGAGTACACGAAGATCTCGTAGCGCGGCCGAGGCAAGGGCAGTTCGTCGATCAGGCCCGGATTCAGCTTGATCGACAGCACGTTCTGCGCCCGCGCGGAGTCGGTGCCGGTGATGAAGTAGTTGGTGCGCAGGGTGGCCTGAATCATCGACGCGAATGCGCGCAGCACGCGGTCGGTGTCGAGACTGGTGAGGGCGTCGATGTCCTTGGCGACGGCGACCGCCGCAGCCTGAGCATCGGGCCGGGTATCGGACTCCGATGGATCGAAGAGCGCCTCGAACAGGTTCACCAGCGAGCGCGCAGTGTGCGCGTTGCCGTTGACGACCGTTTCGATGTGGGACTGGCTGTACGGAAAACCTGCCTGCCGCAGGTACTTTGCGTAGCTACGCAGCACCGTGACCTGCTGCCACGTCAGGCCGGCGCGCAGCACCAACTCGTTGAAGCGGTCGACCTCGGCGCGGCCCTGCCAGATCGCCGTCACCGCGTCAGCGAAGCGGGTGGCGTTGGCGGCGAACTCGCCGGCGTCCGCGGCGACCGGAATGGACGGATGCACGGCGATCTTGAACTGGTAG
The DNA here is from genome assembly GCF_033804635.1 of Mycobacterium sp. RTGN4. Taxonomy (NCBI): domain Bacteria; kingdom Bacillati; phylum Actinomycetota; class Actinomycetes; order Mycobacteriales; family Mycobacteriaceae; genus Mycobacterium; species Mycobacterium sp. RTGN4. Next base: position 28,792 of record NZ_JAPZLB010000022.1, read on the forward strand.
ATCCACACCGGCAGGCCGTCGGCGCGCGTCACGGTGAACGGGCGTTCCTCGAGCACGTCGACGCCCATCGACTGGAGCATGGGCAACAGGTGGCTTAGCGAGGCGGACCGTCCGCCCAGGTACCAGGTCAGCTGCGGCGAACCGGCCTGCTCGCCCTCGGCGAACACCAGCTTGACCGAATCATCTTGCAGCCCTTCGATGATCGCGATGTCGTCGATGGCCTGGTGCGGAGTGAACGCCTGTTGGTACACCTCGGGGAAGGCGGCCGAATAGTGCTCGGCCTCGGGCCTGCCGATCAACCCCGCCTTGACCGAGCCGAGCAGCCTGTCGCCCCACGTGCGCGCCGCCTCGGTCAGCAGTCCTTGGATCCTGGTCTCGTTCTCGAGCGACGCGTCGACATTCCCAGGTCCGGAACCACCGGGCAGCCGCACAGTGAAATGCACTACCGCCCATGGTGATTCACTGACACGAGCTGTGTACTCGATGCTTTCACCGCCGAGTTCGCGGACCAGGATGTCCTGCATCTCCAGGCGCACCACGGTGGTGTACCGGTCACGCGGGAGATACACCAGACACGACACGAAGTGGGCCAGCTGATCGACCCTCAGGAACAGCAAGGTGCGGCGTCGCGAACCGAGCTCGACGACGGCCTTGGCCATGCTCAGCAATTCACGCGCGCTGAGTGCGAAGAGCTCCGAACGCGGAATGGTCTGGATGATGTCGAGCATCAGCTGGCCAGGGTGACTGGGGTCGCCCTGCGCCAGCAGCATCGCCTCGTGGACGCGACGCGAGATGAGCGGAATTTCAAGCACGTTGGCGTTGGTCGCCGCGACGGTGAACAGCCCGACGAACCGATGCTCGATGGCATGGTCACGGGGGCCACCCTCGCGGACTACCACGATGTACGGATAGGCGCCGTAGCGCAGGAAGCTCGGCATCGTGGCCTGCGCCAGCACCAGCAGATCCTCGGGCTTGGTGAGTTGCGGCAGCACGTCGGTGCGCAGCCGCAGCACGCCCAAGCGGCTGGCCGGATCGACGGACGCCCGGCCGTCGCTCACCGTGCAGCGCTGGTAACCCAGCAGTACGAAGTGCCCGTCGGCGAGCCAGCGCAGTAACGCGGCGACGTCACGGCGGTCGTAGCTCGGGAACCGGCCCTCGAGGTCCGCGTCGAGCCCGTTCGCGAGCCCCACCAGGGTGGCGTTCAGCGCGCCGGAGTCGACGGTCACCTGCCGCGCGTCGGCGAGCACGTTGGGCAGCAGGGCGGCCGCATCGGCGACGGCCTTGGCATTGACCGACGACGCCAACGAGACGTGAATCCAACTCTCTTCGATGCCGGTGTGAGGTGCGTTCGGATCGGTCGTGGGCGCCATCTCCAACAGGTCGCCCGACGGGGCCCGCCGCACGCGGAACACCGGGTTCATGATGGCCGTGTACGCGACGCCGAGGCGGTGCAGCAGGACGGTGACCGAGTCCAACAGCATGCCGCTCTGATCGGTCACCAACTGCAGCGCCGGGCCGATGCCCGAGGGGTCGTCCGCGGCGTACACCGCGACCTTCGTCTCCCCGACCGAGCGGCGGGCGCCAAGGCGACTGTGCGCGGCCAACATCGCAGGTGACACCAACCGGCCGACGGCGGACGGATCGACGGGGGCCGTCACCGCGGAATCCGCTGCGGGGGCGTCGCCGTGTGGTCCCTGATAGGTGGCCAGGTACGCCCTGGACAGTCCGGCAGCATGGTCCTGATTCAGGTTCAGCGCCGTCGTCTCAGCCGATCCGTCGTAACCCTGGCCGCTCCCGGGAATCACTGCCATGCCGATCGCTCCTACCTTGCACCCGCGTACCCACGCTGGCACGCAGGAGCGACACTAGTAGCCCCCCGGGTCGCTCCGCTCCTGCCTCGCCGGATCAGTCGCGCGTCAGCCGCCTGTGCGTCACCCGGTGCGGACGGGCCGCGTCAGCGCCGAGCCGCTCCAGCTTGTTCTCCTCGTAGCCGCCGAAGTTGCCCTCGAACCAGAACCACTTGGCCTCGTTGTCGTCGTCGCCCTCCCACGCCAGGATGTGCGTGCAGGTGCGATCGAGGAACCAGCGGTCGTGCGAGATGACCACGGCACAACCCGGGAACTGCTGAAGGGCGTTCTCGAGTGAGCTGAGCGTCTCGACGTCCAGGTCGTTGGTGGGCTCGTCGAGCAGGATCAGGTTGCCGCCCTCCTTGAGGGTCAGCGCGAGGTTCAGCCGGTTGCGCTCGCCGCCGGACAGCACGCCTGCCGGCTTCTGCTGATCGGGACCCTTGAAGCCGAACGCCGAGACGTAGGCGCGGGACGGGACCTCATTCTGGCCGACCTCGATGTAGTCCAGCCCGTCGGAGACGACCTCCCAGACGTTCTTCTTCGGGTCGATGCCGCCGCGGGTCTGGTCGACGTAGCTGAGCTTGACCGTGTCACCGACCTTGACGATGCCGCTGTCGGGTTCTTCGAGCCCGACGATGGTCTTGAACAGCGTGGTCTTGCCAACGCCGTTGGGGCCGATGACGCCGACGATGCCGTTGCGCGGCAGCGTGAAGGACAGGTCCTTGATGAGGATGCGCCCGTCGAAGCCCTTGTCGAGGTGATCGACCTCGACCACCACGGTGCCGAGCCGCGGACCGGTCGGGATCTGGATCTCCTCGAAGTCGAGCTTCCGCGTCTTCTCCGCCTCGGCGACCATCTCCTCGTACCGACCGAGCCTGGCCTTGTTCTTGGCCTGCCTGGCCTTGGCACCCGAGCGGACCCAGGCCAGTTCCTCGGTCAACCGCTTCTGCAGTTTCTGGTCCTTGCGGCCCTGCAAGGTGAGCCGTTCGGCCTTCTTCTCCAGGTACGTCGAGTAGTTGCCCTCATACGGGTAGGCCCGGCCACGGTCGAGCTCGAGGATCCACTCGGCGACGTTGTCGAGGAAGTACCGGTCGTGGGTGACGGCCAGGATCGCGCCCTTGTAGTCGGCCAGGTGCTTCTCCAGCCACAGCACGCTCTCGGCGTCCAGGTGGTTGGTGGGCTCGTCGAGCAGCAACAGATCGGGTTCGGACAGCAGCAGCTGGCACAGCGCCACGCGGCGCTTCTCGCCGCCGGACAGGTGGGTGACAGGCTCGTCGGGCGGCGGGCAGCGCAGTGCATCCATCGCCTGTTCGAGCTTGCTGTCCAGGTCCCAGGCGTCGGCCGCGTCGAGCTCCTCCTGAAGCTGACCCATCTCCTCCATCAGCTCGTCGGAGTAGTCGGTGGCCATCAACTCGGCGACCTCGTTGTACCGATTCAGCTTCGCCTTGATCGGCACCCCCTCCTCGACGTTCTCGCGGACGGTCTTCTCCTCGTTCAGCTGCGGCTCCTGCATCAGGATGCCGACGCTGGCGCCGGGCGCGATGAACGCGTCGCCGTTGTTGGCCTGGTCGAGCCCGGCCATGATCCGCAAGACGCTCGACTTGCCTGCCCCGTTGGGGCCGACGACGCCGATCTTCGCGCCCGGAAGGAAGCTCAGGGTGACGTCGTCAAGGATCACCTTGTCGCCGTGCGCCTTGCGGACCTTCCGCATCGTGTAGATGAATTCGGCCATGCCGTTGGATGCCTTTCGTGGACTGGTTGGGGCGAGCGAAGCGACGGGGTAGTCGCAATGTCGCCGCGAACCATCCTAGGCGTGGCCCTGCGGCGTCAAGCGGTCAGTGGGAGTCCGTCGTCCTCGCCTTCGGTGTCGGAGTCGGCCAAAACGGCATCGGCCTCGTCCGTCCCGTCCACGTCCTCGGTCGGCTGCTCGTCCGTCATCCGCTTCAGCTTTTCGAGGCGGACCGTGGAACGCGCGAGATTCGGCCCGACTGCGGTGGCCCGCACTTCAGCCGACGAGCGCCGCACGCCTTCGCGGTCGTCGTACTCGCTGGTGTACAGCTGCCCCACCACGATGACGGGGTCCCCCTTGGCCAGCGGAGCCACGCCGCCGACGAGTCGGCCCCAGCAACTGACCGACACGAACAACGAATCGCCCTGCTCCCATGTTCCGTCAGCGGCGCGTCGCCGGGAGTTGCTGGCCACGCGGAACTTGACCACGGACTGCTCGCCGACGCGGCGGTGGACCGGGTCGTTCACGATGTTTCCCACGATGGTGAAGGGTGTCTCGAACATGGGTGATTCCTTTCTGGCTGCGACGACGCGGGTGTCGCCGACGGGTCCATTTACCGGGCGTGGGCTGACACCAGGGCCGACGACCACGGGCCGCGACCGCAGGTTGTGGATGAATCGGGAACTGTGGACATGCGCGTATACCTATCGACCGCTAGTTTTGTCGGCATGACGGTGTGGATCAGTCGCCGCGACGACGCCAAGGTCGACGCCGAGGTGGCCAACAGCGAGCGCGCGGGCGGCGTGCTCGCCGGACTCAGGCTCGCGGTCAAGGACAACGTCGACGCCGAAGGACTGCCGACGACCGCAGCCTGCCCTGAGTTCAGCTACCGGCCCGACCGGGACGCCGCTGCCGTCGCCGCGCTGCGGGCGGCAGGCGCGGTCGTGGTCGGCAAGACCAACCTCGACCAGTTCGCCACCGGCCTGGTCGGCACCCGCTCGCCTTACGGAGTGGTGCCCGACAGCCGTCGGCCCGAGTTCATCAGCGGTGGCTCGAGTTCTGGCTCCGCAGTGGCGGTTGCAACCGGAGCAGTCGACATCGCCATCGGTACGGACACCGCGGGATCGGGACGGGTGCCCGCCGGGTTGCAGGGCATCGTCGGCATCAAACCCACGCTCGGCGTGGTGAGCACCCAAGGCGTCGTGCCCGCGTGCGAATCCTACGACTGCGTCACCATTTTCGCGTCCGACCTGGAACTGGCCAACCGTGCGATGGGTGTGCTCGCCGCTGGTGCACCCGACCGGCCGTGGCCCGCCGACACCAGGCTCGCCGCGCCTCCGGAACCCGTCGTCGCCGTGCCCGCCGAACTCCCCGAACTCGACGGGGTTTGGCAAGGGGCGTTCGGCGAAGCGGTCGCTGCGCTCGCCGCAGCGGGAGCCCGCATCGTCACCGTCGACCTCGCGCCGTTCCTGGCGGCCGCCACGTTGCTGTACGACGGTGCGCTGGTCGCCGAAAGATATGCAGCGGTAGGGGAATTCGTCGACACGCACCCCGAAGCGGCGATCGACCCCACCGTCGGCCGGATCATCACCGCAGCACGCGACGTCACGGCCCACCGGCTGATCGCCGACCGCCGGGAAGTGGCGCGGCTGCGGTCGAAGGCCATGGCCACGCTCGACGGCGTCGACGCCCTGATGGTGCCGACGGCGCCGTTCCACCCGCGGATCGACGAGGTCGCTGCCGATCCGGTGGGTGTCAACTCGCGACTCGGCACGTACACCAACTTCTGCAATCTGTTCGACCTCTGCGGGGTGGCCGTCCCGACCGGCGTGGCAGGCGACGCGCAGTTCGGCGTCACCGTATTGGCAAGGGCGTTCGAGGATGCCGTCGCGCTCGACGTTGCCGCGATGGTGTCCGGAGTCGAAGCGCTGCAGCGGGTTTGGCCAAGCGCCGCAGCCGACACCACGGAGTTGGTGGTGTTCGGTGCACACCTGCGGGGCGGGCCGCTGGTCCACCAGCTCACCGACGTGGGGGCACGCTGGGCAGGTGAGTTGACCACGTCGGCGAACTACCGCATGGCGCTGCTGCCCTCGACGCCGCCCAAGCCCGCGATCACTCGGCTGCCCGACGGCTCAGGGACGGCGTTGAAGGCTCATTCGTGGCTGCTCTCCCCCGCCGCCCTCGGTCGGTTCCTGACGGCGCTGCCCGCTCCGATGCAACTCGGCAAGGTCGAGTTCGACGACGGCACGTGGCGCACCTCGTTCGGGTGTGACGGCGCGGCCGCCGCGGCGGGCAAGGACATCAGCGCATACGGCGGATGGGCAGCCGCGGTCGCCGCGGGAGCAGTCTGACTCGGCGACTTGTGGAGTCTGAGCGGCGGTGCGCGCCGGTGAGACTCCACAAACGGGCGCGGTCGGTTAGCGCGAATCCGCGTCGCGCTTGGCCATCTTGGCGAGCATCGCGTTGTAGGCCGCCAGGTCGGCGTCGTCGTCGCGGTCGGCGGCCCGGTCGAGCCGCGTGGCCGTGCGCAGATCGCTGCGCCGCCACTGCACCAGCAACGCGATAAGCACCAAGACAAGCGGTATTTCGCCTGCCGCCCAAGCGATTCCGCCTCCGAGCCGCTGATCGCCGAGCAGATCCGTGTGCCAATACAGCTTGAGCGACTCGTAGAAACTGCCCGCCAACGCCGTCTTGGTACCCATGAGCACCACCCCGAAGAACGCGTGCAATGGCAGCGACGCGAACACCACTGCCAATTTGGCCAGCGGCGGGATGGGCCGCGGCGTGGGATCGACGCCGATGACCACCCAGTAGAAGAGGTAGCCGGTGAGCAGGAAGTGCAGGTTCATCGCGAGGTGCGCGGCGTGACTGCCTGCAGCGAGGTCGAACAGCCCTCCGAAGTACAGCCCGTAGAAACCAGAGACGAACAGCACCGTCGCGACGATCGGATTGGTGAGCAAGCGCGACGCCCGGCTGTGCAGCGCGGCCAACAGCCATTCGCGCATGCCCGGTGGATCGTCGCGACCGGCCGCGGGTAGGGCCCGCAACGCCAGCGTGACGGGAGCGCCCAGCACCAGCAGCACCGGTGTCAGCATCGACAACAGCATGTGTGCGGCCATGTGCATGCTGAACATCGCGGGCATGTAGCGCCCGACCCCCGACGACGTCGCGAACAACAGCACCGCGCACCCGCAGAGCCAGGCCACGATGCGACCGGACGGCCAGGTGTCGCCACGCCTGCGCAACCGGATCACTCCGGCCACGTACACCGCTGCGAGGACGAGCGCTGCCGTGCCGAAGATCAGGTCGAAGCGCCAGTCGAACAACACTCGCGCAAGCGTGGGCGGCCCGGCCAGGTCGTAGCCGATCTCGATCGCGGGGATCGAGGGGTTGTAGATCGGCGGGGGCGGCGGCGGGGTACGCCCCAACGCCACGGCGATCCCGAACGTCACCCCGAAGACGGCGGCCTCGATGAGCGCGAGCCGGATCAGTGGCCGTCGGTCACCTGAATCTCTTTGCAGCGCAGCGATACCGCGCCTTCGCTGCAGGACACCGATGACGCCGAGCGCGCATAGCGCCGCGGCCTTGCCGATGATGAGCCAGCCGTAACCTGTCGTGAGCAGGTCACTGGGATTGACGCGAACCAGCGCGTTGACGATGCCTGAGAGCCCCATCGCCACGAAGCACCACAGCGCGATGGCCGAGAACCGCCGCGCCGCAAGCGGGGCGTGCTCGCCACCGCGAAGGGCGTGCGCGAGCAGCGCCAGCAGGCCACCTGCCCACACCGCACCCACCAGCAGGTGGATCAGCAGGCTGTTGGTCGCGACGTCGTGTGATCCGCCCGCCGACGAATGCCCGCTCAGCGCGATCGGCACCAGGGTGACGAGCGCCCCGCCGAACAGCACCGGGGTCCACGACCAGCGCAGCACCGGAATGCTCACCACGGTGACCACGGCCGCAAGCAACGCCGTCCACCGCCACATGCCCGCCGTCTCGATGAGGTCGGCCACCGACCAGACCGCCGACAGACTGAGTCGGTTCGCCAGGGGTTGCCCCGTGACGTCGGAGACCGTCAGCGGGACCAGAAGTGCGGCACATACCGCCCAGACCCCGGATGCGACGGTGCCCGTACGCAGGGCGCGATACCCCGCCACGTCGAGCACGCCGTTGCGTTGCGGTGGTACCAGGAACGCCGCAAGCAGGAACGAACCTGCGGCGACGACGGCCGCGATCCCCCCTGCCGCGCGGACGAAGGGCAGCCCGTAGTTGGTGACGGGGCCGGGGTTCGGCAGCCCGGTGGCGGTGAGCGCGTCGGTCAGGGCCAGCGCCGCGAGCCCTGCGGCGGTGACGCCTGCGAGCAGCGCCACCCCGACGAGCACCGGCCATACCGGGCTGGTGCGCACCCGTCCGGCGACCGTCGTCATGCCACCAGCGTATGGGGTGGCGATTCAGCCGCCGTCGGGGCGGCGCGACGCCAGCTCGCGGGCGTAGAACTGATCGCGCGACGCCGACTCCACCGTGTCCATGTCTGCGAGGATGCTGCGCATCTCACCCAGGAACGCCGCCCGTCGCGCCGACAGGTCGGGTGCGGGCTCCAGCAGCTTCTGGTCGGCGGCGACCTGACGTGCGGTGGCGAACAACAGCGCTGACACCGCTTCGTTGCTGCGCACTCTGGCTTGTGCGACTTGTTGGCGTCCGATGCCCAGCGCCAACTTCGTCAGGTCCTTCTCGGCGATCTCGGCTGGTGCGTCACGCAGCACGTCGGCGACGATCTCGTAGGCCTCGAAGAACGGCCGCAGCATCGCCGCGCCGATCAGAGGGCGCTTGGCCTGCAGCAGTGCGTCGATACCTTCCTTGCCGGTAGCGACCTGCTCCTCCCAGCCGTCGTACCACGACATCTCTTCGGCGACGTTCTCGCGAAACGCCGCCGAGTCGGCGAAGTAGAAGTCGAACTTGAGCAGATCCCGCAACCGGATCACTTGCGACCAGAACGCGTCGAGCCAGTCGGACTCGGCGCGCGCAGCGTGTGCCAAGGCTAGTTCAATGGTGGAGGTTTCGAGGAACGCGTAGATGATCGTGTTGCGGTAGAAGGCCGCCTCGTGCTCGTTCTGCGGCGCGATCAGCCACACCGGCTCCCGGCCGCCGTCTACTCGCGTCACCGGATGTCCGCCCGACAATGCGTCGACGGCGGCCCGCACTCCGTCGGGCGTGCGCAACCGCAGCACGCTGTTGGTCATCGGAGTTTCCTTGTGCTCCAGGTAATCCAGGGAGTCCTGCAGGGTGTGATGGAGTTGGCCGAGGGTCAGCGCCACACCGCGCGCGGTCAGCAGCAGCGCAGACATCAACCCGGTCGCGTTGACCGGGGTGACCCGCACGATGCGCCACGCCACCTCGAAGGCCATCTTTTGCATCGCGAGTCGTTTGGCGGCGTCGTCGGTGGTCATCGGCCCGTGGGGCTCGCCCAGGTACTTGCGCATCGAGACGGCCTCTGGGAAGCGGACGTAGATCTTGCCGTAGTTGCGCTCGCCCTGAGCCTTGATGAAGTTGTAGAGCCAGGACACCCCCTCTGGCGTCTTCTCACCGCCGCGGGCGTACGCGGCGTACTCGGCGGTCTCGTGCAACTGGTCGAAGCTGATCGACACGGGCTGAAGCAGGATGTCGTCGCTGCGGCCGGCCAGGTACGCGTCGGCGACGTAAGCGAGCAGTCCGAGCTTGGGCGGCAACATCTTTCCGGTCCGCGAGCGCGTGCCCTCGATGGCCCAACTCAGGTTGAACCGCTTCTGCACGATGTAGCCGACGAACTCCCTCAGCACGAACTTGTACAGCGGATCGTCGAGCTTGCGGCGGATGAAGATGGCGCCCGACCGGCGCATCAGCGGCCCCATGAACCCGAACGACAGGTTGATGCCCGCGAAGGTGTGCACCGGGGGAAGCCGGTTCTCCTGCATCGCCACTGGCACGATCACGCCGTCGAGGTACGACCGGTGGGAGAACAGCAGCACCGCCGGATGTTCTTCCAGCGCGACGCGCAACGCCTCGATCTCGGCGCGGTCGTAGTCGATGTTGGGGTCGAAACCCCTGCTGAATATGGCGCGGCCCAGCGTCGGAATCAGGTCGACCGAGAACCGGCTCCAGCCCGTCGCCAGTTCGTCGAGCATCTCGCCCGCCGACTCCACCGTGGCACCGGGTATCTGCTCGAGCCCTTCTCGAAAACGCGCCGACGCCAGCAACTCTGGCTTGACCAGTCGCGGCGACTTGTACTCCGGTCCGAGCAGCCGGAGTTCGACCCGCTCGATGGCAAGGGTGGCCCGGCGGATGACGAAACGCGCGAAGTCGCGGGGCGTCTCGCCGACGGTGGTGTCGCTCCACTGCTGTCGCAGCTCGGAGACCTTGGCAGGCTCACCGTCGACGACGCGAGCGCGTGACTGGTCCTTGCGCAGAATGCCCCGTTGCAGGATGTGAGGCGGGCGGTAGGTGTCGCGCCCGGAAAGCAGTGCCACCACCTTGGACCGGGTCGGCAGGCCACCCGGCACCCAGAACACGCGAACCGGCACGACGGACCGGTCTTCGTCGGCTTCCAGAAGGGAGACCAGGCTTGCCAAGACCGCCGGTGGCGGGTCGTCGTCGGCAGGCAGTTGCAGCACCTCGATGTTGGCGTCGGGATGCGCGCGACGCTGTTGTTGCAGCCAGCCGTTCAGCATCTCGAGTTCTGCGGGTGAGTCGACCGACGCCAGCACCAGGGTGTCGTCGGTGGGGCTGAAGGTTGCGAATTCCTCGGCCCTTGCTTTCACGGCCGGCCCCTCTTGGCAGGCGCCTTCTTAGTCGGATTCGCCTTGGCGGCAGCCCTTTTCACGGGAGTCTTCGCCGCTGGAGTCTTCGCCGCAGCTTTGGTCGCAGTTGCCTTGGCGGGCGCCTTCTTGGCGGGGGCCTTCTTGGCGGGGGCCTGCTTCGCAGGCGTCGTCTTCACGGTGGCCTTGCGGGCCTTCTTCGTACGCGCATAGAGCGGCACGTCGGGCAGGCCGTCCTGCGGCCAATCCCGCAGTGTGTCGAGGTACAGCTGACGGACCTCCGCGATGCGCTCGGTGAGGTTCTCCGTCGTCCAGTCGTCGGTCGGAATCGGCGGGAACACGGCCACGTCCACGCTTCCAGGGTTGAACGTGCTGGAGTTGCGGTCGGCGATGACCTCGGCGTTGCGGATAACGATCGGAACGATGGGAACGCCTGCGGCCATGGCGATCCGGAACGGCCCCTTCTTGAACTCGCCCACCTCCGTGGTGTCCAACCGAGTGCCCTCTGGCGCAATGAGCACCGAGAGTCCCTTCCGGGCAAGTTCTTCGATCTTGTGCAGGCTCTCGACGGCGGACTTGGGATCGTCGCGGTCGATGAACGCCGCGTCCAATACCTTCCCGAGGGTGCCCATGAGCGGGTTGCTCTCCAACTCCTTCTTGCCGACCGACGTGAAGTTGTCGCTGATCAACCGGCCCGCGATGAACGGATCGGCCTGGTTGCGGTGGTTGAAGAGGAACACGGCAGGTCGCTGGCCGGTGAGGTTTACCTCGCCGAGCACGTTGAGGTCGATGCCGACCGACGCCATCAGCAGTCGACTCCAGGACGACGTGAAGAAGTTGACCCCGACCCGACGATTGCGAGTCAACAGGCCGAGCCCGATCGCACCGGCCGCCGCGGGTACCAACGAGGCGATGCCTGCGACCGTCCTCAGCTGCGACACCGGGCTGCTGCCGCTGCGGCTGGAGAACCGCAATACGGGCCAACCACGTTTGATGGCAACGGCTTCCATCTTGCCGGCCGGGTTGGTGGGCCGGGGATTGCCGACGAGGTACATCAGTGCGACGTCCTCGTCACCGTCTGCGTAGAAGTAGCTCTTGGCCAAATCGACGCCGTTCTTGGCGGCGAAGGCCTGCACCGCCCTGGCCTTGCCAGGGCCCCAGATGATCGGCCGCTGCACCTCGCCGGTGATCAGACCGTCGTCGTCGGTCTCGAACTTGTTGCTCAGGATGTTGTCAATGCCAAGGAACTTCGCGACGGGCTCGACCTGCACGGTGAGCGCCGACGAACTGAGCACCACGGTGTGTCCACGCGCCATGTGGGCCCGCACCATGTCGCGCATCTCCGGATAGATGCGCTTCTGAACGTGCTGAAGGAACAGTCGCTCGCCCAGTTCATCGAGATCGCTCAGCGAGTTCCCGTGCAGCATGCGGGCGCCCTTGCCGATGAGGTCTTCGAACTCCGAGCGGCCGAGTTGGTGGTTGAGCCCGGCCTGCACCATGCCGATGAACTCACCGACGCTCATCTGGCCGCGGCGCAACCGATCCTGCGTCATGAGCACGCCGGTGAAGCCGGCCACCAAAGTTCCGTCGAGGTCGAAGAACGCGCCGACGGCCGGCCCCTTGGGACTGGCCTGGATCTCGGCGACCGAGCCGGGAAGGCGCAGCGTGCGCTTGGACTGTCCGTTCTGCGAACTCATTGCAGCGCACTCCCATTGGGCGAGGTGGAAGACGATTCTGCGACGTCCACGGTGAATGAAGCAGGGCTGGCCCGACCGTCGCCGCCGAGGGCGAGTACCTCGTCGAAGCCGGCCAGCAGGCATCGCGCCCAGAGTTCGGCGTCGGTGAAGGAGGCTCGGTCGTAGCGCGTCGTGACGGTGACGTAGCCGGCGCGGGACACCAACACGGCCATCATCGCGACGCCGGGCAGCGGCCCAAGTCCGTAGTGCCGCAGGATCTTCGAGCCTGCGATGAACGTATCGCCGGGGTACACCGCGATGTTGCTGGCCTGGACGTCGGAGCCGACGATGGTCCCGGCCATCGACTCGAGGAAGCTGTCGGGCAGCAAGCTCAGCACGGGCGCGATGGCACCGACCATGTCGATGGCGCGCTCTTCGCGTTTGCGCATCATCTGTGCGCGCACCTTTTGAATGCGCGTCGTGGGGTCGACAACGCCGACCGGTGCGGCCAGATTGACCCCGGCGAAGCGATTGCCACCGGCCGGATCGTCGTCGGCACGCAGGTTGACCGGCACGGCCATGGGCACCGTCTCGACGGGAATTCCCTTGGCCTGGTGGTAGAGCCGAAGTGCGCCGCACAATCCGGCGAGGTAGGCGTCGTTGATCGAGCCGCCAGCGGCCTTCGACGCCCGGTGAAGATCGCTGAACTTCATGTCGATGGCCTCGCTGCGCGAGGTCAGACTGCGGCGCCTCAACAGCGGCGAGGGCTCCGCTGTGGAGCCCATCACCCGTGCCCCCGAACGCGCGTAGTCGACGACTCCGCCGACAGCCGAGACTGGATCACGGACCACCCGGCCCACTACGGAGGCCGCTCCCCCGAGTGCACCGAGCAGGTTGCCTGCGATGGAGCCGGGAAGCCTGTTGAGTCCTTGACGCATCAGGTCGTTGGGCGACAGGTCCTGCGGGATGGGTAGCGGCGCTTCGCCTTGCGGCGGCGGGTCGCGCTCGAGGTCGTAGATGTTGGCGAACATCTCCACGCTGCCGACGCCGTCGGTGACCGCGTGGCTCAGGTGAAGCATCGTCGCGGCGCGGCCATCGGCGAGCCCTTCGACGAGCGTGGCCGTCCACAGTGGACGCGAGATGTCCATCGGCGATTGGAGCGCCAACTCGGCGAGGTCGAGCACCTCACGCAGGGTGCCCGGCCCCGGTACGCGGGCCCGTCGCACGTGAAAGTCGACGTTGAAGTCGGGATCGACGACCCACCGCGGGGCCGCCGTCGGAAGCGTCGGCATCACCACCTTCTGACGAAGGCGGAGCACCTTGCGGGAGGCGTTCTCGAAGCGGGCCCGAAAGCGGTCCCAGTCGGGCGTGGAATCGAGCAGTTCCACACCCATGATTCCCGAACGTGTGCGCGGGTTGGCCTCGCCGCGATGCAACAACTGATCAACCGCACTGAGCTCCTCGGGAAGACCGGCCGCGTCCAACCCCGGCACCTCACTCATCGCTCGTCCCGCTCCTCCCGTTGGCTCCCGAATGCTGCCACTACGCTAGCCCGCTGCAGGTTTGGGCGGGCCGCATTGCTGGTGACGCCCGCCTGACGGTGATGGGTCGCATTTGTGAACGCCCCCTGCTCGTCGCCCACCGGACTCCGCGCGCAGGTCGCGACGGAAATCGGCTGGCCGGTTCGATAGACTCCCGGGCGCTGCCCCCGTAGCTCAGCGGATAGAGCAGCCGCCTTCTAAGCGGTTGGTCGCAGGTTCGATTCCTGCCGGGGGCGCAATGTGACCGCGATTGGATATTCGGCGGACGGCGTCCGCCGCCAGACGAGGACGCGGTGTTGTTTTACGGGTGATTTTGGGTGGTATGTATGGTATCGTTTGCATGGAACTTGCGACTTAGACGCAATGGAGGTGCGGGATGCCGGTTTTGACTCCTTCGGCCGCCCACAGGCTCGATATCGACGCGGCTTCGATGTCGATCCGTGAGATCGCTACGTATTTGCAGGACGCGGTCGGCCAGCGCGTCTCGGCGGCGATAGCGGGCTTGGCCGACGCCAAGCAGATAGGCCGCTATACCCGCGAGCGCGGCCCGCAACCTCACGCGACGACCGACCGTCGGCTGCGTGAGGGCTACAAGGTCGTCCGGATGCTCGTTGACGCTTACGACGACGAGACCGCCAAAGCGTGGCTTTTCGGCACGAACACGCGCCTGGACGATCAGGCGCCGATCGAGGTCCTAGGTGCTGCGACCGAGACGGCGGATTTCACAATGGTGATACAAGCCGCGCGCCAGGTGGCGACCTTTCAGGCGTGAGCGGCAGCCCGGTCGACGGCCCATTGTGGCGAGTCGGATATCACCGCGCACCGGTTGATTTCACTCCGCTAGACCTCTACGGGTTCTCGCACCGGTTCGACGACGTCAACCAGCGGTTCCGAACGCTGTATGTGGCCGAGTTCGAGGTGACGGGCCTGCGCGAGGTGCTGGCGGACTTCCGGCCGAATCTGGCTGCACGTCAACGCCATATCGAGCGCTACGGGCCTGAGGCCGTCGATGATTTTTCGGTCGCGCCTGTGACGGCGAAGTGGCGTCGAGAAAATGTGCTCGTCCAGGCAAGGCTGGAGTTGGATGGGCCTGTAGTTGACCTGTTCGACGCTGATACCCGCCAAGAGCTTGAGGAGCGGCATGCGGCACTGTTGGTCGAGTACGGCCTGGAGCATCTTGATCTGAGCGAGATTACGACGAAACGACGAAAGGTCACGCAGACGATCGCTGGTGATCTGTACGACCGCGGCGCTGCTGCGGTGCAGTTCCCGTCCCGGTTGGACGGCAAGGTCTGTGTGGCGCTGTTCGAAGGGCGAGGCGCCGTGCACCAGGTGGGCGATGTCGTCGCGTTGACCGATCCACCCCCCGATGCACTTTTAACGGTCGCCGGTGCATGGCGGCTCAAAATGCAGGAGGTGTCCTAACTGATCGTCGCGGCCGCCTGAAGGTCGACCATAGGGGTGGGGTTGTTGGCAGCCCGTAGCGCGAGTCGCCAGGTGTGAATCACGTTTGGCGACACGCTCTTTCGCGGCATTTTGATGGAGGTCGGACTATGCAGATCAATCGTCGAACGGTCTTGGGTGGAGCAGGCCTGGCCGTCAACTCGTTCAAGAAGATCGGATCTTCGGCCTGGCGACGTTGAAGGTCCGCTTCCGCCGGCCTGAGCACAATGCACACAAGGCTGCTTATCGCTGCTTGCGCGGGTAGTGCGCACAAGCACGACACCGTAGCCCGACCTCCGTAATTTCGAAGACGCACCACCACAGGTGCCAACCGAAGACGGAGCATCCGATGGCAATCTTATTGCAGCGTCAGCAATTACGAAGCGGCCCCGCGTTGGGCGCTTCCGCCGCCCGGCGCATCATCGGCGTCCTGCTTCTCGTCGCTCCGCTCGAACAGGTGGCCTTCGACCTCTACACGCCCGCGCTTCCCAGGATCGCCGAGCAATTCGCGGCGTCCAACACCCTGGTGCAGAACACCGTCACTGCCTACGTATTGGGCATGGCGTTGGTGGTATTGCCCGCCGGTCTGATCGCCGACGCAATCGGACGCAAGCGCGTGCTGTTGGCCGGTCTGGGATTGATGACACTGACGAGTATCGGCTGTGCGCTGGCGGGGAGCCTACCGATGATGATCGGACTGCGCTTCCTGCAAGGTTTCGGCGCGGGCACGTGCTACTTGTTGGCTGCCACCATCGCGGCGGACTGCTTCCGTGGCACCAAACTGGTTTCGGTGCTGGGCTTGCTCGGCGCGGCGTGGGGGTCGGCTCCCGTGGTGGCGCCTGCCGTCGGTGGTTTCATTTCGCAGTTCGGGTCGTGGCGGCTGGTGTTCGTGGTGCTTGCGGTCTTGACCGCAACCGTCGGACTCTTGGTGGCCGCGGTGCTGCCGGAAACCCTTCAGCACCAACGACGGTCGCCGATCAACCTGCGAGCGGCGGCGGGCGTCCTGGGCGAAGCGATGCGCAATCGGTACTTCGTCGCCTTTACGGCCATGTTCGGTATTGTCGCCGCGGCTCAGACCGTATTCGGTGTCGTCGGCCCATTCCTCTACCAGACCGGACTCGGATTCTCCTCTGCCACCTACGGTTTCATCGCCCTGGGCGTGGGCGCCGCGAACTTCGTCGGCGCGGCGACATGCGGGGCATTGGCCCAGCGAACCACCACACGGCGGTTGGCCATCGGCGGGTCCGTGGTGCTTGCGCTGGGCGGCGTGGTCTTGCTGGCCTCCGCACACTCCGTCGGGCTCTCCGCGTTGGCCATCACCGGCGGTGCTGCGCTCGCGTTGCTCAGCATCGGCGTGCTCGACCCGCTGACCAAGGGGCTGGCGATGGGCGTGTTCACCCGCAACGTCGGACTCGTGACGGGATTGATCAGTACGTTCTGCTACGGGTCCATCACCCTGTCGACGGCACTGATGGCGTGGCTGCCCGAGCGGTCCCAGGCACCCCTTGGCTGGTTCTACGTCGTGGCGGCGGCCGGGTTGGTGGCGGTTCTGATGACCGCAGCGAAGCGGGCGTTGCGGGTCGGCGCGGTGGCATGACTCGGCCGCTGGGTCTACCCCGGGGAGACACGGCACGGCGAACGTCGCCGACAGTCCTGGCGATCTGGCGCACCGCGCAGCGCTGGATGACACCATGTCGAGGTGACTGACAGTCCGACCGATGCCGAAGGGGTGTTGTCACACGCCGGAGACGTTGGCGAGATCCGGCAGTTGACTTTGTTCTTTGCCGACCTGGTCGATTCGACGGCGCTGTCCACCCGAGTGGAGCCCGAGACGTACCGCTTGGTCGTCGGGCGATACCGCGAACAGGTGGTGCGCATCGTAGGCAGCTTCGACGGGCACATCGGGTCCACCAAGGGTGATGGATTGCTGGCGGTGTTCGGTCATCCGATTGCGCGGGAGGACGATGCGCGCCGCGCGGTGCGGGCCGGCCTGGAGATCACACGGGAGGTGCTGCGGCTCAGTGATCAGTCGCGACGGCAGTTCGGTTTCGGCGTTAACGTCCGGGTTGGAGTGCACCAGGGTCTGGTGTATCTGGACGCTGCCCGGGGCGACTTGTCCGGGTTGGCGGCCAACGTGGCGACCGGCATCTCGGGTTGCGCACCACCTGGTGCAGTCGTTGTCTCCGATGCGATTGAGACGTTGATACAAAACGACTTTGAGTTGGCGGCCCGCGCACCGGTGGCAGTCAACGGAGTCAGGGAGCCGGTTATCAACTACCTGGTGGCAAGTGAGCACGCGCCAACGGTCTGACACGTCCGCAATGCAATGCCAGCCCAGGCAATCATTCGAGATGTGGTTTGGTTGGCGCCAGGCCTGACAGATAACGCTGCCATTCCGGCAGGGGGCTGTCCGCGGCGAACCGGCCGGCCACTTCGTCGAGCCCAGCTCGGGCGGGTGCTCCGCGTAGTTCGAAATCATCTAGTGCCGCGCGAAATTCGTACAGATGGGCACCCTGGCGACGGGCAACGCCAAGGGCGGCGGCCAGATCCGTACGACGGGCATCGTCGTCGGTGTGGGTGTGCGCGCGAAGGCGCAGCAGTTCTGCTTCGTAGAAACACATCTCGATGCTGCGGCCCAACGTGAGTGCCGTATCCAGTTGGGCGCGAGCTTCTGTGCGACGACCGGTGGCGGTCAATAGCTGCGCGAGCGCACCATCGAACAACGTGATGAATACGGTCAATCCGGCTTCGCGGACAGTCTTCACGACTCCGGCCGCTCGTGTCACCCTGGCCGACAGCAGGTCTGCGTCGTCGCCGCAGATTGCGTCCATGGCATCGATGATGGCTCGCTGAGCGGTGCCCCATAGCGCCCACACTTCGAAGCTGTGCCTGTCGGCGTGGTCGACGAGCTCGGCGGCGAGAGTGGCGGCCGGCTCGAGCTGGCGCGCCTCGATACGTATCCAGATCTCGAAGAAGCGCGCGAAGGCCAGGCTGAACGGACCTTGCGGAAAACTGAGTTCGTCCGCCCTGCGCGCGGCCTGCACCACCTGGGCTTCGGCGCCGCGGAAGTCTCCGCGGGCAACGCAGTCGAGACTCAGGATTCCATGGGCCATGGTCATAGGGTCGGTCGGAGCAAACCAGAGCGCTTCGAGGGTGTGCTGGCCCGCTGCGGCGAATTCCCTTGTCGCCGTCAACATCTGCTCGCGTGCGGTTGCGAATTCGCCGTTTAACCACGCCGCGATGCCGATACTTGCCTCGATGACGGGTCGGAAGTACTCCCGCTCGGCGTTGATGCCCGAGCGTAATGACGCCAGCACCCGTGAGAGCCGGGGCAGATCCCCGATGGCAAAGAAATATCCGCTCAGTGCGAGCAGCGTGCCGACGACTTCATCGTCACGCACGTCGGTTCCCCCGAGCCGCAGGCACTCCTCGAAATCAACCACCGTGGTGCGGTTCGTGGGTCCCTCGGCGGCGGACGCGAGAAATCCCCGCTCCATGCGCACCGCCATCTCCCGCAGGTCGCGAGCACGCCCCGGTGGCTGTTCGTCCACCTGGACGAGGGCGTGAGTCAGGTAGCCGCGAGCTTCTGCGAGAGCGCCGCGCCGTCGGGCATCCGTCGATGCCCGTTGATAGGCCACGGCCGCCTCGCCGCTGTTCTGGGCCTGCTCGTAATGCGTCGCGACCAGCTGCCAGTCGGGGTCGCCACCGGCGTAGTTCACCAGTGCGTCGGCGACCTTTCCGTGGAGGCTGCGGCGCACGCTCGGCGGCGCCAACTCCGTGGCGACCTCGCGCAGCAGCTCATGACGAAATCGCCACCCGCTCGAGCCCCACGGCTCGAGCACCCGCGCGTCATTGAGTTCGGCGAGCACGCCGTCGAGTACATCGTCGGTGAGGTCGACCACGTCGCGAAGCAGATCCCGGTCTAGCTGGCGGCCGATCAGCGCCGCCGCCTCGACCACAGGCACCACGTTCGCACTCGCCCGCAGCCGGGCAAGCAACGGCTCGTACAAACCCTCCGGCACGCCCGTCTCCGTGAGCCCACCGACGACCTGCTCGACATAGAACGGCACCCCATCGCAGCGCTCGGCCACCGCCGCCCGAGCATGTGCAGACAGAGTGGGATCCAGTGCTGAGATCAGAGTGTCGGTCTCGTCCTTCGTCAATGGGTTGAGCTCGATCACGTTCACCGGCCACTCCGCCGGCAGCCACGGGCCGGGACGTCCCGTCATCAGGATGAGCAGCCGGCCGTCGGCAGCAGCCAGGAGTGAGCCAAGTCTTTCGATGGTGGACGGATCGAACCAGTGCGCATCCTCCACCACCACCATGCCCGGGCTGTCGCCAAGACAAGCCAGGAGATAGTCCTGCACAGCTTGTCCGATCACTTGATACAGCTTGCGTCCCTCTGCGGCGGCGGGCTGATACCCGTGTTCGGGCGCGATGCTCAGCACCGGCGCCAACAACGGAACAGCGATTGCGGTATCGCGTCCGCGCGCCATCAGCTCGGCTTCGAGAAGCCTCAGCCGCTCCGTGTGAGGCGTCAGTCTGGTTATGCCGCAGCGCTGTTCGAGCAGGCTGCGGATCGGATGCAGGCCGGCGCCGGTGTGCAATGCCGACCCCATCAACGTCAGCACCACCGCCCCCGAACCCGAGGCCACGTCGGCGGCGGCGGCCGCCAGTGCGGACTTGCCGATCCCCGGCTCGCCCCGCAGTACCAGCCCAGGAGTCACCAGGGCGCCGGCTTGAGCGTGCGCCCAACTGTCTCGCAATCGCTCAAACTCAGCGGCGCGTCCTACGAGGGCGGTGTGCGCTCTCGCTTGTGGCGCTCGCTCACCCAGCACCCGATGATGGGCGATCAGCTCCGCGACGCCCTTGACGGCGGCCGGTTCGCGCGGCACCAACTCAAAAGTGTTGCGTATCAACGGCGCTACTGCGTCGGAAATCACGACGGTTCCAGGAGGGGCCAGACCCGACACTCGCGCCGCGAGGTTGGCACCGAGGCCGTAGACATCGTCTTGGGCGGTGTCCAGATAGACGACTCCGCGATGAACCCCCGCCCGCGCGGCGATGTCCATCCCGAAGCGATGCCGAAATTGCTCCCCGAGCCGGGCCACCTCGCGGGTGATTTCCAATCCCGACAGCACCGCCCGACGTACATCGTCTTCATGGGCTCTTGGGTGACCGAATACCGCGAGGAGCCCCTCACCCGTAGGGGAGCCGATGTGGCCGTCAAAGCGGTTCACGATCTCCAGCACTACGTCGCGGTAGCGGGCCACCAGCTTCCCGTAGGTGTCGAGCGTGGCGCGACTGGACAACAACGCGGAGTCAACCAAGTCCACATACAAGATCGTCAAGCGCCGAATCTCACCACGATCGTCGGGCGCGGCAAGCAGATCCTCGGCTTCGGTATTCCCGTGGTCCACGGCAAGTACGTGGTCGGCGAGCGCGGTGGCGGTTACCCGATCCCCGCGATTGATCGCTGCCACTGCTTGATCCAGCAGGTCATCGATCGACGAACCAGCGTCAGGACGGGGTTCGCGCGGGGGGCTCACCCCACCGTCGCTCACGTCAATATTGTGGCACCTGAGGCCTATCACCACGGCGAAACGGGTTGTCAGCCCACTCGAGCTTGCAATCCGGCGGCCGCCCGCATCTGGCCGAGTACTCGCACGACCACCTGCGCGGCCAGCCACAACGCCACCTGATCGTCGTGCGACACGGCGGGCAACAAGTCAGAGATGCGCTGCCTGCGGATGTCGGCCCGCGCTTCATAGTTGCGCCGGCCCGCTTCGCCCAGCGCGACCAACGACGCTCGGCCGTCGTCGGGATCGCTCCATCGCTCCAGCAGCCCTTGACGTTCCATGCGTTGAACCAACTGCGTCATTCCCGATTGGCTGGCACCCTCGGCCGAGGCAAGGGCCGTCAGGCGCATCGGCCCTTCGCGGTACACCCGGTTCAGCACCAACGCCGCGCTTGCGCTGAGGTCGTCGCGGTCGATCAGGTGTCGCCACATGGTGTCGGTCCCGAGCTCGATCATCTTGGCGATGGCGTCGACGCCGTCGACGACTGGTTGTTCCATGCTGGCTTTATATCACTTAGATGATGCAATGGAGGCCCTGTAACGCTTTTGGGTGCCAACCAATTCCCGAACTCCGATCACAATGTCAAGTGCCACAGGTCCTTCCTGTCAGAATGCTGTGTACACGACTCCTGCGGTTGAACTATCCATCCTGCATGGGATATAAATCTTGCTTGGCGGGGGTGGGAATGCTTCGCGTTGCCCCGGGTTCCGAAAGGTGATCGAGTGAGCCAACGTTCAGCCACCAGGAGGATCCTGGAACGAACCTGGCTACCTCTGGTGATCGTTGTGGCACTCGCCGTTGGCGGGTTGGGCATGTACAAGGTCCACCAGTCGTCTGCTCCGGGTCCAGTGCTGGCCGTCGAACTCCCGCAAGCGCCCGAGGAGTTCACTCCCAAACGACTGACCTATGAGCTGTTCGGTGACGCCGGCAGCGGCGGGATGTTGTCCTACATCGACATCGACGGCTATCCGCACACGGTCGATCTCACCGAGCTGCCGTGGTCGCACGTCGAGACGACCAACCTCAGCGTGGTGTCGGGCAGCATCTCGGCACAAGTGCACGGAGGTCAGGTCGGCTGCCGGATGCTGGTCGACGACGTTGTCCGCGACGAACAGACCGCCACCCGGCAGGATGCGGACGTCACCTGCCGAGTGAAGTCCGCGTGAGCGCGCATCAGGCCGGGCGGCCATTCTTCCCCAGGATGGTGCGCCTGCTGGCGATCCCCATCATCATCTTCTGGGCACTCTTTGCGATCACGACCAACACCTTCGTGCCGAAGGTCGAGGACGTAGCCACCGAACTCGCCGGCCCAGAGGTCCCGACGTACGCGCCGTCGCAACACGCGCTGCTGCACATCGGTGACAAGTTCCAGGAGTCCAACTCCACCAGCCTGACGATGGTGGTGCTGGAAGCCGACCATCCGCTCGATGATCAAGCCCATCAGTACTACAACGACCTCGTCAGCCGGCTGAAGGCCGATAAACAGCACGTGCAATACGCCATGGATCTGTGGGGCAGCCCGGTGACGGCGGCCGGCGCGCAGAGCATCGACGGCAAGGCGACCTATGTACTGCTGCGACTGGCGGGCAACGTCGGCCAGATCCAAGCCAATGCGTCGGTGGACGCGGTGCGGGGAATCATCGCCAAAGATCCCCCGCCGCAAGGCTTGAGGGTCTACGTCAGTGGTTCGGCGCCGATGGCCTCGGACACGCTGTCGATCGCCAACAACAGCCTGAACAACATCACCATCGTCACGATCATCTTGATATTCGTGATGCTGCTACTGGTGTACCGCTCGCTCACCAACGTGGCCGTGCCCATGTACAGCGTGCTGTTCGAAATCCTCATCGCCAAGGGCGTGGTGTCGACGCTGGGGCATTACGGCTTCATCCCGATGTCGTCGTTCGCCGTGAACATCGTCGTCTCGCTGACCCTGGGCGCAGGCACTGACTACGGCATCTTCCTGATGGGCCGCTACCACGAGGCGCGACAGTTGGGCGAAACTCGGGAAGAGGCGTACTACACCGCGTACCGCGGCGTCTCACCCATCATCATCGGCTCGGGGCTGACGATCGCCGGGGCGTGCTTCTGTTTGACGTTCGCCCGCTTGGATTACTTCCACACCATGGGTCCAGCGGTGGCCATCAGCATGCTGTTCACCATCGCGGCGGCGTTGACGCTGGCCCCGGCGCTACTGACGTTGGGGAGCCTGTTCGGGCTGTTCGATCCCAAGAAGGTGGCCCGAGGGCAGCTGTATCGGCGCATCGGGGCCAGCGTGGTGCGCTGGCCGGTGCCCATCCTTGCCGCCAGCGCCTCGGTTGTGTTGATCGGGGCGATCTTCGTGCCGAGCTACCAAGTGAGTTACGACGATCGGGCGTATCAGCCCCAGACCGGAGCGGCCAACCAAGGCTTCGAAGCTTCGGACCGGCACTTCCCGCCAAGCAAGTTGTTCACCGAGATGATGATGGTCGAGTCCGACCACGACATGCGCAACTCGGCGGACTTCATTTCCCTGGACCGCGTGGCCAAGGAACTGGTTCGCCTGCCAGGCGTCGCGATGGTGCAGAGCGTCACCAGGCCCCTGGGCCGACCCCTGGACCACGCCAACGTGCCCTACCTCTTCACCGTCCAGGGCGGTGCCGCCGGTCAGCAGTTGCCGTTCAACCAGCACCTCAACGACAACACCGATCAACAAGCCCAGATTCAAGCCGAAACGGTTGCCACCCTTGGCAAGACGATCGATCTGACCCAACAGTTGGCCGACGATCTGCACACCACGGTGCTCACCCTGGAGAATTTGCAGGCGGTCACCGATGAGGTCAACTCCGACATCGCCAACCTCGACGACTTCATGCGGCCGCTCAAGAGCTATTTCTATTGGGAGCCACACTGTTTCGACATTCCCGTGTGCTTCGCCTTCAAATCGCTTTTCGATGGGCTCGACGGCATCGACGCCCTCGACGAGCAGATCCACAACGCCGTCACCGACTTCCAGGCCGTCGACGCGCTGATGCCCCAGATGGTCGCCCAGCTAAAGGTCACGCGCGACGAGACCCAGGCGTTGCAGGCCGTCATCGTCAACTCCTACGGTCCCTCGCACCTGCAGGCCACCCAGACCGATCAGACCTTCTTCGATCAGATCAACGTGGGCAACGACTTCGACAAGTCGCGCAGCGACGACTACTTCTACATGCCAAGAGAGGGATTCGACAACGAGGACGTCAAGACGGATATGCGGCTGATGATGTCACCAGACGGCAAGGCCGCGCGATTCGTCATCACCCACGAGGGCAACGCCATGGCCCCCGAGGGCATCGACCACGTCAACCAGTTCCCCGACGCGGTGAAGGCGGCCCTCAAGGAGACCTCGTTGGCCGGGTCGCGGATCTACGTCGGTGGCGCGGCGTCCCAAAACAAGGACATCCACGAATACGCCGCCTCGGATCTGACGATCGTGGCCATCGCCGCCTTCGTGCTGATCTTCTTGATCATGCTGGTCCTGACCCGTTCTCTGATGGCCGCCATCGTCATTCCCGGCACGGTGGCGTTCTCCTTCGCAGGCGCGTTCGGTCTGTCGATCCTGGTGTGGCAACACCTGATTGGGTTGCACCTGCACTGGCTGGTGTTGCCGATCACCTTCGTGATCCTGGTGGCGGTCGGATCCGACTACAACCTGCTGCTGATCGCCAGGGTCAAGGAGGAGATCGGCGGAGCGCGGCAAACCACGGGGTTGCACACCGGCCTGATCCGCGCACTCGGCAGCACCGGCGGCGTGGTGACCTCGGCCGGTCTGGTGTTCGCCTTCACCATGCTCGCGATGCTCTCCAGCGACCTGAAGACCATCGCCCAGGTGGGTTCCACCGTCTGCATTGGCCTGCTCCTGGACACCCTGATCGTGCGCTCGTTCATCG
This sequence comes from Mycobacterium sp. RTGN4, assembly GCF_033804635.1. Taxonomy (NCBI): domain Bacteria; kingdom Bacillati; phylum Actinomycetota; class Actinomycetes; order Mycobacteriales; family Mycobacteriaceae; genus Mycobacterium; species Mycobacterium sp. RTGN4. Next base: position 53,306 of record NZ_JAPZLB010000022.1, read on the forward strand.
TGCCGTCCCTCATCAGGCTTCTCGGGCCGTGGTTCTGGTGGCCCACGCTGGTGCGCTCTCGCCCGATGAAGGAACCGTCGGACTTCGGAGTCAAACCAGGAGTGACGCAATGAATTTGAGCACCCACACCACCGGCCTTGGTCTGTGGGGGCTTCTGATGTTCGTCGCGCTCGGGTTCGAAGTTGTGTTCGCCACCTTGGCGTTCATCTACACCAGACGACTGCTGGCGCTGCGGACCATCCCGGGCAGCGACGACATCAATGGCTTCCAAAAGGCGCTCCGCAAGCTGCGCAAGGACGAACCCATGACCGACGACGAAGTGAATCTCGCCGCCCGGATCATCGACATCCGCAGGTCCCCGATGGCCTACGCCGTTCCCGCCGCCTTCATGACGATGGGGATCTTCTACATCTTCGGCAGCCTGGAATACCTGCACGGCCACGGAGCCTCTGAACGCACCTTCCTCGGGGTGATCCCCATGTTCACCTCGACCAATCTCATCATTCAGATGCGCAAAAGCGCCCGCCTGCACAAACGTCTGCCCAAGGTTCCCTTGAAACAGCCTGCATGACCGGGCCCAGTCCCGCGGCCATCACTGGAGAACTAGACATGGCAAATCATCCACTGTTAACTAACTTTGCATTAGCTGGTCTTGTGTGGTGCGCCGACGAAGGGTAGGCAGTGGCAACGACCCTCGGAGTCGCCGTCGCCACTCGCCATGTCGCGCTGGTGCTCATCGGGCAGCGCGAGGCCGAAACCGTCACGTTGGATGAAGTCCTCTTGGACTCAGATTTTTCGACCACGACGCCACCTGCCGACGTGCGCCTGCAGGTGTTGGCCGAGGTCAAGCGGATCAGCGCCGTGCTCGACGCCCACAAACGCCCACTTTCGCAAGTTGCTGTCGCAGCGACGGAGCCCGCGGCCGCGCGCACGGCCGCCAGAGTTGTCGAAGCGCTGACCAACGCGGGTGTGCGCAACGCACGCGCGTTTGCCCCTAGATCGAGCGGCCGTTCGTTAGCGAATAGACGTGCAGGCAACATTGCGTTGCCATCGGGCCTCGCCAACGGCCAGTCGGGCAACGCGGCCGTGACTGCCGCGCACGAAATCGCGCGCGAGGCGCTGGCGCGTGACTCGGATGACAGCGGGCGCGCGCTGAGTTGGCGCACGCGCCACGCCATGGCACTCGCGGCGACCGCCTTGGCGACCATCTGCGTCGGATTGATCGGGTTCAGGGCATTGTCCGCCCAGTCCAAGCCCGAGGTCACCCCGGTGGAGGCGACGGATCCGGTACCGACAGAGGTCACGCACCGCGACGACCCGCCGCCGCCGACGTCGGCCGTGAACACCGACCCCATCCCGCCCGCGATCGTCGACACCCCAACCCTGGTCCCGACCCCGGCCGAGCAGGCCGAGGTGGCAGCGCCCTCGACGCTGGCGCCGACCGTGGCGCCGACGCAGAATTCGCCGCCTACCAGTGTCGAACCCACGCCTACACCGCTGGAAGTTGTCCCGCCGGAAAGTCCCCAAGCACCCGAGCCTGCTCCCGTGACGACATCGCAGGCGCCGGCCGAGCCACCCGTGCCGCCACCACCTTCGCCCCCATCAACCGAGCCTCCACCACCGACACCTGCGCCAGCCGTGCCCCCGTCACCCGAGCCTGCTCCCCCAGTGCCAGCGGCTCCGCAGGCAAACCCGCCGCCGCCTTAGCCCAAACACGGCCGCGGCGAACAACGCTCCGGCCGCGTCGTCGTTCCCCCAGCAAATTTGTGCCTCAGCGGCGAACAGAGTCAAGTAGCGGACTACGCGAGGCGGCGGCCCGGATCCCGACCAAGCTCACCGGCATGGCTGTCGCGTTCATCGGCACTTCGCTGCCCCGACGGGGCTCGGTGGAGCGCGCTTCCATTGAGGCGGAAGTTGATCCGCTGCGGTACGCGACGTTCAGGCGGTGGGTCTGGGGAGCAGTCTTCGTGAGCGCCTCCGGGGGCGCAATCGTCTTCCTCTTCCTGTCGTTCGCGGCGCCGATTCTGCTCAGTCCGGCCGCGACGAATCGACTCCTGTGGCGAGGCGGGACGGCACTGACCGTGTTCGCGATCGTGGTCGTGCCGGTGCTATTTCGCGTTCGCAGGAACCGCTTTGCCACCAGCACCACGTGGCTCCGCGAACGCCGAACCCCCACGGACTGCGAGCGTCGAATGACGCTGGGCGCACCGGGCGAAGCGGTTCGCGTGTCCGCCCTGACGTGGGGTGTCGGGGCCACCTTCTTCGCCGCGTTGGGGGCGACGGTATCGGTGGCCGCGGCGCTGTACATCTTCAGCGCTGTGGTGTTGGGCGGCATCACCACGACTGCGGTGTGGTACCTGATCGCCGAGCGGATCATGCGACCCGTCTCGGCCCGCGCGCTCGACGGCGGGCCGGCCGAAGATCGGTTCGGGCCAAGCATTCAGCTTCGACTGGCGATGGCGTGGACGCTGGCGACCGGGGTGCCACTGCTCGGAGTCATCACGCTGGCGGCCGGGTACCTCGCAGACGTCGGATTCGAGCCGCACCGAACGTTCGCCGCCATCCTCGGCCTCGTCGCGGTGGCACTCGTGGTCGGGTTGTTCACGATCGTCGTTGCGGCGCGGTCGGTCGCAGAGCGAATCGGCGCGCTGCACCGCGCGCTGGCGCGGGTGCAGGCCGGCGACTTCGCAGCGCGCGTCGTCGTCGACGACGCCAGCGAGGTCGGGCGCTTGCAGGTCGGGTTCAACACCATGTCGGCGGGATTGGCTGAGCGCGAACGTATTCGAGAAGTCTTCGGGACCTACGTCGACCGTGACGTGGCCGAACACATCCTTCAGGGCGCCGCATTGCAGGGCGACGAGGTCGAAGTCACGTTGATGTTCGTCGACGTCCGCAGCTTCACCTCTTTCGCGGAGCGGCTTCCCCCGATCGAGGTCGTGGCCACGCTCAACCGGCTATTCGAACGCATCGTCCCACTGGTTCATCGGCACGGCGGCCACGTCGACAAGTACGCAGGAGACGGGCTTTTCGCGGTCTTCGGCGCACCGCGACGCCACCTCGACCACGCCGACCGGGCGCTCATGGCCGCCCTGGAACTCTCCGACGCCGTGCGCGACGAATTCGGCTCCGCACTATCAGTCGGGGTCGGGCTCAACTCCGGAACCGTGGTGGCGGGCAATGTCGGTGGCGCGGGACGTTTCGAGTTCTCGGTAATCGGCGATGCCGTCAACGTCGCCGCGCGCGTCGAATCCGCGACCCGTCAGACCGGTGACTTGGTTCTGCTCACGGGTGAGACGTTGGCGTTGCTGCGCGGCGATCACGGCGAGTTCGTCGCGCGTCAAGGGCTCGTGCTCAAGGGCAAGTCATCAGGTGTGCAGATTTACGCACCCGTAGTGACGTCAGGTCAGTGAGCGAATAGCTCGTTGGCTCGTCGCGCCTGAGTTACGGTTGCTGCCTACAGCCTGACCGGATGCTGAAGGGAAACCTGGTGGAGGGGACGCCTTTCGGGCGCTACCAGCTGATCGAATTGCTGGGCCGCGGCGGCATGGGCGAAGTCTGGCGCGCCCATGACACCGCCATCGATCGAGTGGTGGCGTTGAAGCTTCTGCTGCCGCACTATGCCCAAGACCCCGATTTCGAGAAGCGATTCCGCCGCGAAGCCCACGCCGCCGCCCGCCTCGACGATCCCCACGTGGTGCCGATCTACGACGTGGGGGAACTCGACGGTCGGCTGTACGTGACCATGCGACTGATCGACGGCGTCGACCTCCAAACGCTGTTGGCCAGCGGCCCCTTGGACGCCGGGCGCGCGGTGTCCGTCATCGAGCAGATCGCGTCAGCCTTGCACAGCGCGCATCAGGCCGGGCTCGTACACCGCGACGTCAAGCCGTCAAATATTCTGTTGGCGCACAACGACTTTGCGTATCTGATCGACTTCGGCATCGCTCGCACCTCCGGGGAGACGGCGCTGACGTCGGCAAACACCACCATCGGCACGTGGGCCTACATGGCCCCGGAGCGGTTCCGGACCGGGGATACCGAACCCAGCTCCGACGTCTACGCGTTGGCGTGCGTGCTCTACGAATGCCTGACCGGAGAACCGCCGTTCCCAGGGGACACGCTGGAACAGGTCGCGGTGGGCCACATGGTCACCCCGCCGCCCCGACCGTCCGAGGAGCACGCCACCGTCCCCTCCGCGATGGACCGGGTGATCGCCACCGGGCTGGCCAAACAACCCGCCGAGCGTTACCCGACCACCGTGGAGATGGCGGCCGCGGCCCGTAGTGCCATCACCGGGCCGACGGGTCCGGTGGTGGGCACCGCCCTCGACGCGAGTCCCGACCCCGCGCAGACCCAACACTGGCCGGCCGCCGCGCCACCGCCTGTCGGTGCGCCGCCGACGACCGGGCCGGGGCGACGAACCGGTGTCTTGGTCGGGGCCGTGGTGGCGATCGTGCTGCTGGTCGCCGGAGGGGTTTTCGCGGTCCGGGAACTCTCGCGGCGCCACGATTCGACCGCCACTAGCGCAGGAGCGGCTGCCGCCACGGCACTCAAAGCCGGTATCTATCGGGCCGACTTCGGCGCGGCCACCAACGTCGACGGCGGACCGATCGCCGGTGCGGGACGGGAGACGGCCACGTGGGGGTTGCGCTCGGACTGCAACTCCGAGCGGTGCGTGGCGACCGCGTCGCGCGTGAGCGGTGGGGGCCCGCCGGTGTCGAGCCTGATATTCGACGAAATCGACGGCAGCTGGGTGGCCGTGGCGCTCGGTTCGGAATTGTGCGACAAGGTGCCCGCCGAAGTCTGGATCGTGTTCACGCTGCACCCGGATTCCGACGGCAACCTCAGCGGCGACTACACCGCAGTGACCAGCGGTACCTGCTCGGGAAAGGGCCAGGTCGCGTTCAACCGGGCCGGAGACGTCGACGTCGCCAGCCTCCCCGATCCGGCGAGCGTGCCGCCACGGGTGTCATCGCCTGCCGAAGCGCTGCACGGCCGGTATCTCGAGACGACCACCTACGCGAACGGGCAACCGCAGACTCAGGCGGACTATGCGGTCAAGACCGACTGTCTACGCACCGGCGAGCGATGCATGAGCCGATTCCATTCGCCCCTTTCGGGGTTCGTTCCCTTGGTATTCGAAGGCGGGAAGTGGACCTCGAACCTCGTCGGCAACGGCAAGTGTCCGTTCGGAGGCGATCTGTCACAAGTGAAATGGACGGCGGAGTATCCGCTGCCCCAGCCGCCGCAGGATCCGATCCAGTCACTGACCGGTCGGGGTCACCAGGAACAGACCGGTTCGTGCGCGGTCAATACCGACGTCTACATCGCGTACAAGCGCATCGGCGATTGACGTAGCTCCGAGTAGCGGACAAGTCGGGGTCGTGAAACCGAGCACCCAGGCGGTCGGGTACACAGGACCCGATGCCCAATCCTGACGCCGACCAGCCCCTGAGTGCCCTTCCGGACACCGGGTACGTCTACCGCACCTCCTGGCCGGTGACGACCAGCGACATCGACGAACACATGCACCTGCGCCTGGACGGGGTGGCCCGCTACATCCAGGAGGTGGGCGCCGAGAACCTCGTCGACGCGGGCGAGGCCGAAGCCCACCCGCATTGGATCGTCAACCGCACTGTCATCGACGTGATCGAACCCATCGAGTGGCCGAACGACGTCACGTTCAGGAGATGGTGCTCGGCGCTGTCCACGCGGTGGTGCACGATGCGGGTCCAGCTAGACATCCCAGGTTCGTAAGTGTCAAGCGGCCTGGGCGCCGTGGTTGTGTTGACGGTGCGCCCAGGCTTTGTGTTCGTCGTAGTGGGTGCGGTGTCGTAGGCAGCCG
>NZ_JAPZLB010000023.1:0-57621 GCF_033804635.1 Mycobacterium sp. RTGN4
CGGCTGCCTACGACACCGCACCCACTACGACGAACACAAAGCCTGGGCGCACCGTCAACACAACCACGGCGCCCAGGCCGCTTGACACTTACGAACCTGGGATGTCTAGCTCGCCGATGGCACTCGCCCGACCGGTGATCGCCATCAGCACGGCTTCCGCCGGTCCGGTCACCTCCGGTCCCGACCCGTGGCTCCAGTCCAGATCGGTCGGCATCAGGCGTACACCGCGGGCGAGGCGCCACCCCGGGAGCTCTGGACTACGCACGCTGTCGGCCAGGACCCATCGCAAGCGCTCAGCCGGGATCTGGCGTAGTAGACCAAGGGGGCGGCGGATGTCCTGATGATGGATCGTGACGTCGAGCAGGGCGAGCCGGCCCCCGAAAGTGGTGGCCAGCCCCTGTGGCCGCAGCTGAGACCGTAGCCGGTCGAGGAGCTGTTCGGTAGTGAGCGATGCGAGTTCGTCAACGCTCACCTGGTTGATGTGTACGATCCGACCGCGGATGGCCCGGCGAAACATGCCCAGCAGACTGACGCCGTCGAAGCTCATCACATGAGCGACCACGTCCCGGACACGCCAGCCCGCACACAACGACGGCGCCTCCCACTGCCCGGGCGTGAGAGTCGCCAGAAAATCGGCCAGGTCTGTCCGCTCGGCGGTGGCCATCTCGAGACAGTTCACGACATCACCTCCCCGAGCCGGTGCTCGCTGAAAGGACGTCTGTCGCGGGCTCAACCTTCTGTCTAGGCTAGCGGTACGCAAGGGGTCGGCCGCGGTTCTCACTCACGTGTCATTTATGACATCGCGATGACATTGAAACTGAGACGATGACATCAGGTTTGAGAACTGACACCGCCGCGTGTGGCTTCTCAAACTTCTTGTCCACCAGCGATCTCCTGAGCTGCGCGGACAGTTGCGTTCTCACCTGCTGTCCATCCTTCAAATTCTCACGTTGGTGTCCACTCGCACGCGGGGCGCGCATTGGAGTCAGGCCGCACTGATCTTGCCCAATAGGTTCCTGGCTGTGAGGTTTCGTCACGTGACCCAGCGAAGTCGACGGCCTACAGGATTGTTTCACCCTGGCGACTTCCGTCGCTGCGCTGCGTCGTTGCCCAATCGCGGATCGCTATGACGAACTCCTCGGGGGCGTCGGACTCGACGTAGGTGCCCGCACCGTCCACGATGACCGTTTCGTGCTCGGGGAAGGCAACTTCCAGACGCTGACGCTCCTGGGCACGGAAGGCGATATCGGCATCACCCCACACGATCAGCGTCGGCAGGTGCGCGAGACCGGCGAGGCCGGCCTCAACCTCGGCGAAGAAAGCGCGGCTGGCAAGGACCCGGCTCGGGAGCACGGCACAGGCCTGCCGTCGCTCAGCGGTATCGAGTGCCTGCCGGTAGTGGGTCATCTCTGCAGCCGTCGGCTGGCGCCGTCGGTGCCCGGCGGGGATGAAGGCGTTGACGAGGAGGTTGAACTGCCGGACCAGCAATCGCATCGGGAGTCCGCCGACGATGCGGGAAAAGGCCTCAAAGTGCAGGACACCGTTGACCGGCCACGCCCAAGTGTTGGCGAGTACCAGCCGATCGAAGACGCCTGGGCGCCGCTGCGCGGCGGCTAGGCCGATCGGGCCACCCCAGTCTTGCCCGACCAGCGTGACCCCGTTCAAGCCGAGGGCGTCGACGAACCCGGTGACCACCTCGGCATGCTCCTCGGGAAAGTAGCGGTAACCAGGCTTGGCCGTGGAGAGCCCGAAACCCGGGTAATCCAACGCAATACACCGAAATTCATCTCGGAGCGCGGAGATCACGTCGCGCCACAGAAACGACCAGGTCGGGTTGCCATGCAGCAAAAGCAGTGTGGGACCTGACCCTTCATCGACGTAGTGCACGGTATGCCCGTCGATATCGATGAAGCGGCTCTCGAAGGGGAACAGGTCGTCGTCGACCCAGGTGGGTCGCGCGTTCTTGGTGGATTCGGTCATGATGCCCCCTGGTGTGCCAGCCTGCTCGATTACTTGACGGTTTCATATATGCTTGAATAACTCAAGCACTAGGGAGAATGTATGCGCAGCTACGGGCAGTACTGCGGGCTCGCGCGTTCCCTTGAGGTCGTTGGTGACCGGTGGAACCTGCTGATCGTCCGCCAGCTCCTCGTCGCCCCCGCCCGCTACCGCGACCTCGTCGTCGGCCTCCCCGGCATCGCGACCAACCTTCTCGCCGACCGGCTTCGCGACCTCGAGTCCTTGGGTGTGGTCGAGCGGCGACTCGCCGACGAAGGCAGTGTGGTCGAGTACGCCCTCACGCCGTGGGGCGCCGAGCTACGCCAGCCGATCGAGAGCCTGATCCGCTGGTCCACCCCACTGATGATTCGCGGCCCCGAAGGCGATTCCTTCCGCCCCGAGTGGCTCGCCCTCGCCATCCCTGCCCTGCTCGGTGCCCGGGTCAAGGTTCGCTCCTCGGCGACGGTCGGCCTCGACATCGGTGACGAGTCACTGCTACAGCTCCGCGCGTCGCGTGCTGGCTTCGAAGTCGGTCCGCATGACGGCCGCGACCTCGACGCCACCGTCCGCGCCGACCCCACCTACGTCCTCGGCCTCGCCGCCGGAGCCCTCACCCTCGACGACGCCCGCACCCTCGCACTGGTCGAGATCGACGGCGACGAGTCCATCGTCCGCACCGTCTTCGCCGCCTGATCGCTATTCACCAGCTGAAAGTGCCTAGGAATCCCTAGTAAAGCGCCGCCCCGGTATTGGGTGCTTTGCCCCTGATTGGCGAGTAACTCCAAGGTGTCACTCGCTCAGTCACTTTGGCGCGCTGCCAACTTCCCCAACGCGATGACCCCCTGCTTGATCGACTCAACCACCGCGGACGGGTCGGCGTCGCGCAGCTCAACGATGTTGGACGTCAAGGCCAGTGTTGCGAACCCGTGTGACAACGACCAGCCCGCGAGTGCGAGCGAGCTGACCTCGTCCTCGGTGACGGGCTCCGACCGATCGGCACTCAGGCTCGCCCGAGCGGTGTCGTGCAGCATCCCGAACGCGGCTTCCTTGGCGGCCAACAACGCTGGATCATCGCCGCGGTACAGATAGGGACGAAACATCACCTCGAAGTGACCGGGATAGGCGAGGGCAAAAGCGATGTAGGCCTGGCCGCCCTGAAGAAACCCATCAGGTCCATTCACACCCGAGCCCAGCGCTTCGGCTTGCAGCCGAAACCCCTCGGCCGCCACCGCGGTGAAGATCCCGGTCTTGTCTCCGAACTGATAGGCCAGCGCGGCGTGCGACACGCCTGCGCGGCGTGCGATGCGCCGCATGCTGACCGAGGCAACTCCGACGGTTCTGACTTCCTCGACCGTGCCATCGATCGCCGCGCGTTCGAGATCGCCGTGGTGATACGGGCGCGGACTCGTTGCCATGAACAGCCACGGTACCGGGAATCTGACCATTGATAAGTTCCGCCGTTTGCGGCAGTATCAGCATCGACCCTGAACTTACCGTTGGAAAGATTAGTAGCTTGAGGGGCGTTGATGAGCAACTCTGAGCCGGCCACAAACAGGCGTGCGAGAGCCTGGCATTCGGAGCGAGTGGCGCAGTGGACCGGCGTCATCGGGTTCGCGCTACCAGCACTCACCCTTGCCACCTACCCGATCTGGTCGTTTCCCGGGACTCAGACTGCCGGTACCGAAGTGGCGCGCTGGGCGACGGCCAACCACGACCGGCTGATTGTGACGATGCTGCTCAACACCGTTGGTGTCACACTATGGCTCGTATTCGGCGCCGCGGTATATGCAGTCCTTCGCGATCGCCTTCCCGCGCACTCGATGCTTCCGATGTGCTTCGGAGCAAGCTTTGTCGGCTGTGTGGTCCTGCTGCTCAGCGGATTCACCGCTTTCAACCTGCTGCTGTACCGCGATCACGGCCCCGAGATATCAACCTTGCTCTACGACTTGACGTTCGGACTGTTGGCCATGTCCGGTCTGCCTACCGTGGTTGCGCTCGGATCGTTCGCCGTTGCGGTGTATGCCCACCCGTTGTTGCCGCGCTACACCGCGCATTTGGCCACGGCAGGCGCCGTCGTTCATCCACTCCTGCTCGGGACCTTCATCGTCAGCGAAGGTCCGCTTTCTCTTGAAGGCATCTCGATCACCGTGATGCCGGCGTTCCTGTTCGTCTGGATCCTCGGCACCGCACTTGCGGTGCCACACAACACTTCTCCAGAGCGAGCCGAGCGCAGCTGACAAACCGAAAACGATGATGCTCACAGAGGTGGAACTGATCACGTCCGTTCTCACCGCTTCAGGTTGAGACTGACACTGCGACGCCCCGCTCTCAAAACATGCGGCGCGCTGGCCCGCTGCCACCGCCTCGGAACTAGACGTGGCGGCGCGTCAGGTTTCGAACCGTAGGCCCGCGGTCGGGACGGCGTTGTCGGTATCGCCCCCATGCCTCGCATCGGCGCGAGTGCCGGTGCGGGTGGGCCGCAGTCCGATGAACGCGATCAGGGCACCCAGCCAACATGCGCCGACCGCGACCCACGTGGCGTCTTGCATCGCTACTCCGAAGGACGCCTTGATGAGCAGCAGGACGTGTTCGCCGAACTCGGCGGGCAGGGTGCGGGCCAGGTCGGACCCGGCGATCACCGAAGAACTCGCCGCCGCCTTCGCGGCGAATGCACGGGCGCAGCGACAAGACTCGCGCAGGAGCGGCCGGTTCTGCTCGAGGCCCGCGACGCCGTGACGGGTCTCCGTCCGGATGATCGTCTGCCAGACAGCTTCATCCCATTGAAGCCCGCACCGGCTTACCTCCAGCCCGACAACATCATTGGCGAGCTGGTCCACGGAATCGAAGTCATGGGGTCATACGGTCCCGCGTGGCTGATCGAAACGCTGTTCGTCCCGCAGGATTACGTGGCCGTCGTCGCCTCTGGCGGCCTGAACGCCCAATCCAACGTGGTCGGTGTGCGCGAGCACCCGGTGGCGTCGTACCGCGGCCTGTTGGCGGTGGGGCGCAATTTCAATGTCATCTCGCGACGCTCTGACCTGCTATGTTGCAATATGTCTCGCCCGATGTCATCTGGGATTGGTCTCAAATTCGTGTCACTTTTTTGAGCCCGCCTCACCGTCCGTGCCAGACGGTGACACAGAGGCGTGCGTACGGTCGCGTGAGCGCTGGTTGTTTCGTCACATGACGCCATACCGCTCGCCGCTGAGAACATCCCATGACCGGAAATCCGACGGGGGCGGACCGCTATCCGACGACGCTGGTGGTCGCGCATTCAAAAACAGGACGCTCGCTTGCCTCGAAGGCACTCCGTCGGACGGAGGCTCATTAGATATGTTGTCTGACAGTACTTTACGAGGATACCGTGGATGGTGGTCATTGTCCCTCACGAACTACCAATTGTTTAAGTTCTTGTCCAGCAAAGGATTCACTGCTGATGCTGACCACAATCGGGACCGCCAAGGACTATCCACCAACAAGACGGCGAAAGACGCGCCCGCCAAGAAGCCCGCGGCGAAAAAGGTTACCCGGGCAGATCCACCCGCAGCGCCAGGTGTTCATCGAGTATCCGGCGCAGCGCGGTGTCCATCGGATGCGAGGTCGTGGCCGAACCCGCCGTACACCACGACTACCGTGCCCTCACGTAGTTCGGTCTTTTCGACCTGATCGACGAACGGATGGAACAACGCGAGCGGGGTGGCCATGTAATGCAGCGCCCGGCGCGACTCGTTCCACCCGGCGGCATACACTAGTCCGTGTTGGGTGATCACAAAGCGTTCCGAGGTGATCCTCGCGTTCGAGGTCTCGGCATTGCCCCCGATTCCCACGGTTCGATACACCCCCTGATGACGTGGGTCCTCGAACGAATCGTCCTCAAGCGCAGCCGCACCCAAGGTCCGGACCTCTATCGTTGCGATGTCGCCGATCCACCACCTGAACCCTGACGCACCACCATTCCTCATCATCCACGGAGCCAACGATCCGTCGTTTCACCGACACAAGCCCGCGACTTCGCCGACCGCTTACGCCACGTCACCAGCTGCGAAGGCACGGCCGCCAGCTGTACAGCCGCAGCGGTGCAGCTATCTGACCCAATTGCGCAGATCTGTGCTCGATAGCCAGCGCCGATAGTCCCCGCACTACGGAAGACACCTCGGCGGCTGGGGCCGTCTTCGACAAAGCGCATAACCTGTCGTGATGCTGAGCAAGTTGGTCGAAATCCCCGGTGGTCTAGTTCACATGGGGTCCAGTGACTTCTATCCCGAGGAGGCCCCGGTTCATACGGTGTCGGTGGCGCCGTTCGCAATCGAGCGTCATCCGGTGACGAATGCGCAGTTCTCCGAATTCGTCACTGCCACTGGCTATGTCACAGTGGCCGAACGGGCGCTGGATCCTGAGGCGTTCCCCACGGTGCCCCCCCAAGACCTCGTTGCCGGTGCGTTGGTATTCACGCCGACTGCCGGTCCAGTCGACCTGCTGGACTGGCGGCAATGGTGGACGTGGGTGCCTGGCGCGTCCTGGCGGCATCCGTTCGGACCCGAGTCGACGATCGAGGACCGCCTCGAGCACCCGGTCGTGCAAGTCTCCTACCCGGATGCCGTCGCGTACGCGAGCTGGGCGGGTCGCCGGTTGCCCACCGAGGCGCAGTGGGAGTACGCGGCACGGGCAGGTTCCACGACTGCGTACGCGTGGGGAGACGAGGTCCGACCGGACGGCCAGTTGATGGCCAACACCTGGCAAGGACGCTTCCCGCACCGCAACGACGGCGCACTGGGCTGGGCAGGAACCTCGCCTGTCGGCACCTTCCCGCCCAACGGCTTGGGCCTCGTAGACATGATCGGCAACGTCTGGGAGTGGACAACGACGCAGTTCACCCGACGCCGCCGACCCGACGAACCGGCCGAGGGCTGCTGTCCGCCGCCGTCGCCGTTAGGTGATCCGGGGGTACACCAAGCACTCAAGGGCGGGTCACATCTGTGCGCGCCGGAGTATTGCCACCGCTACCGACCGGCTGCTCGGTCGTCGCAGTCCCAGGACAGCGCTACCACTCACATTGGTTTCCGCTGCGTCACCTGACCGGCGCAAGGTGCCGAAAGTGGCGAAACTTGAGTAGCAACGCCGCCGAGAAGGCGCTGGCCTGAGCATTTTCTCGACGTGGAGTGGCGTAACATTCCGCTTACCGCCACCCCCTCGATGAGGTGGCACAGTGAGTGCATGCCAAGGCAACCCAAGGTTCCCCCGAAGGACTTTCCGCGTCCGTCGGTGCGGGATTACGCGGGTACCCGTGCCGATGCGGCGCGGTGGGTGCGCGACGTCCTGCGCAGTCAGATCCTTGAAGGGGCATTCGGCGGCTTGGCCGCCGCCCGCCCGGCGCTCCCGTCGGAGTCGGAGCTTGCCGCAGAACTCGGCGTGAGCCGCAACGCAATCCGTGAGGCTTTGGAACTCTTGCGCGGCGAGGGTCTCATCACCCGCGTCCAGGGATCGGGCACGTTCGTCACCGGCGCGAAACTACGACAGCACCTTGACCGGTTGGAGGGTCTGGCGGAATCGCTTGCGGGACATCAATTACCGGTTGACAACGAGGTGCTGTCGGTGCGCGAGTCCACCGCCACCCCGTTCGTCGCGGCCAAACTGGAGCTCCCGGAGAACGCGCCGATCCTGTTCATCGAGCGGCTGCGATCCGTCGGCGGCCTGCCGCTTTCGCTCGACACCACGTCGCTGCGGATCGGCGCCATCCCGGTCGACGCCGAACTGACTCAGCAGGACGTGTTCGCGCTCATCGAGCAGGAACTCGGCGTCCGCTTGGGTTGGGCGGAGATCACCGTGGAATCCGTTGCGGCGGACGCGAAAACCGCCGAATTACTCAAAATCCGCCCCGGTGCACCGCTGCTGTTGCTGCACCGGTTGACCCACCTGGAGGACGGCACGCCGTTCGACCTCGAGACCGTGCGGTATCGCGGTGACCGGTGCTCTTTGGTGACCACGGCGGCACGCGAATCCACCTCGCCGCCACCGTAGTCGGCGCCGTCCTCCTCACCTTCTACACGTACTGATTCAAGACAACCAACAAGAGAGGTGTATTCAGCATGCCCGAACAACCCAACATCGTCTATTTCCACGTCGACAACCTCGGCATGGGCGAACTCGGATGCTACGGGGGAGGAATCCTGCGCGGCGCCAACACCGCTCGGGCGGACGCCTTCGCCGCCGAGTCGCTGAAGCTGTCCCACTTCGTCGTCGAACCGCAGTGCACACCGACCCGGTCTGCGTTGATGACCGGGCGATACCCGATCCGCTCGGGCAACCACACCATCGCGCTGGGCGGCAACGGCGGCGGCATCGTCGCCTGGGAGCGCACGATGGGCGACATCCTCTCCGAAGCGGGCTATGCCACAGCGTGTTTCGGCAAGTGGCACATCGGCGCCGAGGATGGTCGCTGGCCCACCGACCACGGATTCGACGAGTGGTACGGCCCGGCCCGGACCTACGACGAATGCCTCTGGCCAGATGACCCCTGGTATGACGGCGACCGCGACGGCTACTCCTACATGTACGACGGCACCAAGGCCGACGGCGTCACGACCACCGACCAGCAGCTGACCGTGAAGCTCAAGGGGCAGATGGACGGCGAGTACGACCGCCGCGCCAAGGACTTCATGAAGCGCAGCGTCGACGCCGACAAGCCGTTCTACCTCTACCACAACCACTCGCTGATGCACTTCCCCATGGAAGTGCGCGACGAGTTCAAGGGCAAGAGCACCAACGGCAACTGGGGTGACTCGCTGCTGATGCTCGACCACGACTTCGGCAGCATCCTGGACACGCTGACCGAACTCGGCATCGAGGACAACACCATCGTGGTCTTCGCCGGCGACAACGGCGCCGAAGACCACCTGGCCGGCCGCGGAACCGCGGGATTCTTCGACGGCTCCTACTTCAGCTCGGCCGAGGGCGGTATCCGCACACCGTGCCTGATCCGCTGGCCTGACAAGGTGGCGCCACGGGAGAGCAACGACATGGTGCACGTCACCGACATGTTCCCCACGCTGCTGCGCTGGGCCGGCTGCGACGTTCCAGACGATCGGATCATCGACGGCATCGACCAACGCGAATTCTTCAGTGGTGAAGCCGAGGAATCCAAGCGCGACGGCTGCATGGTGTGGCTCAACGAAGAGCTGCACGCCGTCAAGTGGTCACAGTTCAAGATCAACTTCAAACGCCAGCAGCACTTCCACGACCCCGAAATCCCCCTGGGGTTCGCTCGCATCACCAACCTGCTGGAGGACCCGAAGGAACGGGAGGCGGTCAACCAGACCTGGGTGCGGTGGTGGGTCATGCAGCACGCCTATCGCTTCATCAACGAGTTCGACGAGAGCGTCAAGACCGAGGAACTCATCCCGTCCGGTGCGCCCATCGACTTCGTTCCCACCCGAACGAGCTAGGAGTACACGAGTGGCCGCGCGGAACACCCCGAATGCCTACGGCGCCGAGTCGATCACCATCTTGGAGGGGCTCGACGTCGTCCGCAAACGACCCGGGATGTACATCGGATCCACCGGTGAGCGCGGTCTGCACCATCTGATCTGGGAGGTGGTCGACAACGGGGTCGACGAAGCGATGGCAGGGCAGGCCAGTCGGGTGGAAGTCACCTTGCTGGCCCACGGCGGGGTCGAGGTCACCGACGATGGGAGAGGGATTCCGGTTGCGATGCACGCGACCGGAATCCCCACCATCGACGTCGTGATGGCCCAACTGCACGCGGGCGGGAAGTTCGACTCGGACTCCTACAGCGTGTCGGGCGGATTGCACGGTGTCGGCGTCTCGGTGGTCAATGCGCTCTCGACACGGCTCGAGGTTCAAATCTGTCGGGATGGCTACCGCTGGTCCCAGCACTACGACCATTCGGTACCCGGCACCTTGACCCGGGGGACGCCGACGACCCGCACCGGCACCACGGTGCGGTTCTGGGCCGACCCCGAGATCTTCGAGACCACGCTCTACAGTGCCGAGACCGTGGCGCGGCGCCTGCAGGAGATGGCCTTCCTCAACAAAGGGCTCGCTCTGACCCTGACCGATGAGCGCGAGGGAGCCACGGCCGCCGACGGCGGGCACAGCCGCACCCGCAGCTTCCACCATCCCGGGGGTCTGGCCGACTTCGTGAAGCACATCAACCGCACCAAGACCCCAATTCAGCCGAGCGTCATCGAATTCTCCGGTCACGGACCGGGCCACGAAATCGAGATCGCGATGCAGTGGAATGACGGTTACTCGGAGTCGGTGCACACCTTCGCCAACACCATCAACACCCACGAGGGTGGCAGCCACGAAGAGGGGTTTCGGGCGGCGTTGACCAATGTGGTCAACAAGTACGCCCGGGAAAAGAAGCTGCTCGCCGGAAAGGACGCCAGCCTCACCGGCGACGACATCCGGGAGGGACTGGCCGCGGTGGTCTCAGTTAAACTTGCCGAGCCCCAGTTCGAGGGCCAGACCAAGACCCGGTTGGGCAATGCCGAGGTCCGATCGTTCGTACAGAAGATGTGCCACGAGAAACTGACGCACTGGTTCGAGGCCAACCCGGCCGAAGCCAAGATCGTCATCGCCAAGACCGCCTCCTCCGCGCGGGCCCGCCTGGCCGCGCGCAAGGCCCGCGAGCTGGTGCGCCGCAAGAGCGCCACCGACCTCGGGGGCCTGCCGGGTAAGCTGGCCGACTGCCGTTCCACCGATCCTCGAAAATCGGAACTGTATGTGGTGGAGGGTGATTCGGCGGGCGGCTCGGCCAAGAGCGGCCGAGACTCCATGTTCCAGGCCATCCTGCCGTTGCGGGGCAAGATCATCAACGTCGAGAAGGCGCGCATCGACCGCGTGTTGAAGAACACCGAAGTTCAGGCGATCCTGACTGCGCTGGGCACGGGGATCCATGACGAGTTCGACATCACCAAGTTGCGGTATCACAAGATCGTATTGATGGCCGACGCCGACGTCGATGGCCAGCACATCTCGACGCTGCTGCTGACGCTGCTGTTCCGGTTCATGCGCACGCTTGTCGAGGATGGTCATGTCTTCCTGGCGCAGCCGCCGCTGTACAAGCTGAAATGGCAACGCGCAGAGCCCCAATTTGCTTACTCCGACCGCGAACGCGACGGTCTGCTCGCCGCCGGCCAAGCGGCCGGAAAGCGAATCAACAAGGCCGATGGCATCCAGCGTTACAAGGGCCTCGGTGAGATGGACGCCAAGGAACTGTGGGAGACCACCATGGATCCGAGCGTGCGGGTACTGCGCCAGATCACCCTCGACGACGCCGCTGCGGCCGACGAATTGTTCTCCATCCTGATGGGCGAAGACGTCGAAGCCCGACGCAGTTTCATCACCCGCAACGCGAAAGACGTGCGTTTCCTGGACATTTGAATCAGAACCGGCACTACAGCAGCAGGTAGGTCACTACTAGCAGCGCCAACACCAGGATCGACGCTCCCGTCAGCAGCACTGCGCGTCGCGCGCTGGCTGGACCAGGCAGTGGGCGCATCGCGAGCGCCCGGCGACGCCACAGCCCCACCGCGTACACCGCCAGCGCGAGCAGCGCCGCCGCAACGGCGGTCATGAGGCGGCCCGGGTGCTCCCGCACGTCGGCCGCACCGTGGTCCTTGAGTAGAACCAAGACGCCAGACGCGGCGACGGACAACGCCGTTCGCGTCCACGCCAGCATCGTCCGTTCAGCCTGCATTCCGCGATCGGCTGACGGCGCGGCGGGGGTCATCGGCCGCCGGTGGTCGCCGCGAATGCGAGGCCCACCGTCACCAGGCCGATCGCCATCAGCGTCACGCTCAGGTAGATCGGGGCCGATGGCCGTGGCAGCGGCCGATCGCGGCGGATCGCATGATCGACCTGCGCCCACCGATGCAGGCCCGCACCGGAAGTCAGCGTCGCCAACACCCCGATCGCGCCCCCGAGTGCGTGGCGCAGTCCGGGGACGGCCAACTCGGGCATGAACTGCACGACGCCGACTGCCGCGGCGAGCAAACCCAGCGCCGTGCGCTGCCACGCTAAAAACGTGCGCTCGTTGGCGAGGGTGAAACGGTAGTCCGGCTCCAGGACGGGCGTCGCCGGTGCTGACGATGATGCCGTCGCCGGGTCTAAAGCGGTTGGCAGGCTTGAATTCTCCACGATCACTCAGTCTTTCGGCGACAGCGTCGAAAGACCAGAGGATGGGCGGTGGCGTAACTCAGGATTCACCTTCCCGATGGCCGGGCCTGCGGCTCCGATCGCGACGCCCTGGCGGACTCCGATCGGACGACCGCGCCGCGAATCGCTGACCTGATGTGCCCTACCAGGACAGCTGGCGTAACTGCGGCGCAACCTCTGGTGACGGCGCGGTAATAGAACGCCCGGACGCTGGACTGGGTGTACGACGAAATGCAATCCCGTCATCCCGGTCCCCGCACCCGCGGCACCCGACCGTCACCGATGTGGTGCGCGTGGGCAGTGGTCGCCGTGACGGTCGCGTTCGCCGGGGCCTCACAGCTGCTGACCGCCGGTGGCCTGCTCACCGAAGACACCGTGGTGATCAACGTGGGCTATCAGTCCAAGACCATCAACACCGTCAACGCCGGCACCCTGATGCGCGACCGCGGCGAATTCGAACAAGCTCTCACGAGGCTCGGGGCGGCCAACGGAAAGAAATACCGGGTCGTCTGGCAGGACTTCTCCTCCGGCGCACCCCTGACCGCACAGATGATCGCCACCCACGTCGACATCGGCTCCATGGGCGACTACCCGCTGCTCACCAACGGATCCAAGACCGCGAAGTACAGCGACGCCCAAACAGAGCTGATCGCCGCCACCGGATACAACCTGCGAGGCTCGCTCAACCAAGTCGTGGTTCCCACCGATTCCACCGTCCACACACTGGCCGACCTCACCGGCAAACGGGTGTCGACCAGCCTCGGCTCGGCCGGTGACGGAATGTTCACCACCGCCCTGCAGCGCAACCACATCTCCACTGACGCCGTGCACACCGTCAACCAGGACCCGTCGATCGGCGCGTCGGCGATCGACGGCGGACAGGTCGACGCGCTGGCGCAATTCGTTCCGTGGCCGCAACTGGTGATATTCCGCGGCCAGGGCCGGCTGCTCTACGACGGCGGGGACAACAGCGTGCCGACCTTCCATGGCGTCATCGTGCGCAAACAGTTCGCCGCCGGAAACCCGGAGGTGATGACCGCCTTCATGCAGGCCATGAAGTCCACCACCGAATACATCGTCAGCCACCCACTGGCCGCCGCACTACGGGTCAGCGCACTCACCGGCGTCGAACCCGAGGTGGTCTATCTCTACAACGGACCCAACGGGTTGGTGTCCTTCGACATGACGCTGAAAGACCAGTTCACCGCGGCGCTGCGGAACATCAAGACCTTCTTGGTCAACCGCGGTTCCGTGGCCATGACCTTCGACGTCGCGTCCTTCGTCGACGACGGTTATCTACGTCAACTGTTCGGCGGTGACTACCAGCGCCGCCGTGAGGACCTCACCAACCCGTCGTCATTGAGCGGCTACGACGAACTATGCCGGCTACCGGTCGGCGATCCGAAACTGGCCTCGGAGGTGTGGGCCCGCGGCGCCGACGTCACCCACGTGTCGGCGACCCCCACCTGCTTGCTGCGCCGCGTCGCGGCCACCGCTGAGGTGCGCGCCGCTTACGTGCCCGACACCCTCACCACTACCCGGCTCTTCGCCGATCACGCGGTGTGGCTTGATGATCCGACCGCGCCGGCCACGCAGCGCTACAAGCCCTTCGCCACCGCCGAAGGTGCCCAGCAATACCGCTCCGGACACCCCGAAACCCAACCGGTGACATACGCGACCGCAGTGACGCAGTCACGTACGTCCGGCTAGCCACCCACCAAAGCGTCAAGGAAGGAAACCCATGACACCGACACTGACAATGGACGGCGCGCTCGCGCGGCCCGTCCCAGCCACCCCAGCCGAGCCCGGCGCACCAACGCTGCGCGCCCGACTGAGCGGCCGCATCCCCACCAAGCTTCGGCTACGCGCCGCCGCGGCGGTTCTCCCGCTGATCCCCATCGTCGTATTCGTCACGCTGTGGCAGGTGCTGACCGCGCACAGCGTGGTCGCCTGGCTGCGGTTCAACCGAATGCCCGCCCCGATGAGCGTCCTGGATGCCTTGCTCGCCCGGGTCAACTCCGGCGGCTACTACGAAGACCTGGTGGCTAGCCTGCAACGCATCCTGCTCGGCTTCGGGCTGGCAGCGCTGATCGGCGTTGCGGTGGGTATCCTCGTCGGCCGCTCGGATATCGCGCGAATGATGTTGCGGCCGTTCATCGAAATCGTCCGGCCCATTCCGGCGATCGCCCTGGTGCCGTTGACCATCCTGCTGTTCCCCTCCAGTGAACAAGGCATCGTGTTCATCACCTTCTTCGCCGCCGTCTTCCCCGTCCTCATCAGCACCATCCACGCCATGGACTCACTGCCCATGGTGTGGGAGGAGGCCGCCAAGACCATGGGGGCGGGTCGGCTCTCGCTGCTAATGCACGTCGTGTTGCCCGGAGCACTACCAGGCATCTTCAGCGGACTCTCGGTGGCGATGGGGGTTGCGTGGATCTGCGTGGTCAGCGCCGAGATGATCTCCGGACAGTTCGGAATCGGCTACTACACCTGGCAGTCCTATGGCCTGCTCGACTACGCCGGCGTCGTGGTCGGCATGATCTCGATTGGCGCGCTCGGCCTGATTACCGCATGGGTGGTAGAACGCATCGGCCGTCGCGTCAATCACTGGTTGCCCCGGGGTGCCCGATGAGCGCCGGCGCCGTGATACTCGACCAACTCAAACTCGGATTCGGTGGTGTTCTGGCCGCAGACATCACCTTCACCGCTCGTCCTGGCGAAGTCGTCGTCTTTCTCGGCCCGTCCGGGTGCGGCAAGTCGACGATCTTGCGCGCACTCGCTGGCTTGCTCACCCCGCTGAGCGGTCATGCCACCGTTGACGGTGCACCCGTCGTCGGCAATGCCGCACAGTGCGCCATGGTGTTCCAGGAAGATGCATTGCTTCCGTGGCGCACGGCTGCCAAGAACGTGCAATACCCGATCAAACTGCGCGGAATTGGCGGCAAGGAATTGAAGGCCTCGGCGCAGGCACGGCTCGAACAGGTCGGGCTTGGGCCCTACGGGCACCATCTGCCTAGCCAACTTTCCGGCGGGATGCGCCAACGCGTCCAGTTGGCCCGCACCCTGGCGTGCGAGCCAAAGGTGATGCTGATGGACGAGCCATTCGGCGCCCTGGACGCTCAGACGCGACTGGACATGCAACAACTGCTGATGAGGGTGTGGGAGCAGCAGAAGATGACCATCCTCTTCGTCACCCACGACGTCGACGAGGCCTTGCTGCTCGCCGACCGGATCGTGCTGCTCAGTCACCGGCCCGCGACCGTCGTCGACTTCATCACCATCGATCAACCACGCACACCGGCGGCGCAGTTCGAGCAGACCTATCAGCTCCGCCGAAAGGCCATTCTCGAATTCCTCGGCCACAGCCCTGCGGCGACCGCGTGAGTCTCACCCTTCCCGGCGTGAACTCCCGTGAAGAGCACCGCAGTACGTCGGTGATGACGACACTGCGCTCACCGACGCGACTGCGCGCCGAACTGCTTGCGGGCCTCGTCGTCGCCCTCGCGTTGATCCCTGAGGCGATCGCCTTCTCGGTCATCGCCGGGGTCGACCCCCGAGTCGGGCTCTTCTCCTCGGTCACGATGGCCATCACCATCGCGATCGCCGGCGGCCGGCCGGCGATGATCTCCGCGGCCACCGCAGCCGTGGCGCTCGTGGTCGCCCCGGTCGCCCACGAACACGGGCTGAGCTACCTGGTGGCGACGATCATCTTGGCCGGTGTGTTCCAGATGCTGCTGGCCATGGTCGGCGTTGCGAAGCTGATGCGTTTCATCCCGCGCAGCGTCATGATCGGCTTCGTCAACGCACTGGCCATCCTGGTGCTCGTCTCGCAACTGCCGCACCTGCTCGGTGTCCCCTGGCTGGTGTATCCGCTCACCGCAGCCGGCATCGCGATCATGGTCGTGCTGCCGAAGGTCATGACCGCCGTACCCGCGCCACTGGTGGTCGTGCTGGTGCTCACTGCAGCGGTGATCGGCTTCGGCTGGCACGTCCCAGACGTGGGAGCCCAAGGGGCACTGCCCCATTCACTTCCGATACCGTCCCTACCGGACATACCCGTAACGTGGGCGACAATACGAATCATCGCTCCCTACGCGGCCGGCGCAGCATTAGTCGGACTGCTCGAGTCACTGATGACCGCCAAACTCGTCGACGACCTCACCGACACCCCGTCGAACAAGACCCGCGAAGCGGGCGGTCAAGGCATCGCCAACATCGTCACCGGAATCTTCGGCGGCATGGGCGGTTGCGCAGTCATCGGCCAGACCATGATGAACGTCAAAGTCGCTGGCGGCCGAACACGACTGTCGACCTTCTTCACCGGCGGGTTCTTGCTGCTGCTGATCGTGTCCCTGGGCGACCTCGTCGGTCGGATTCCGATGGCGGCGCTTGCCGCCGTCATGATCATGGTGTCGGTCGCCACCTTCGACTGGCACAGCGTCGCACCCCGCACCTTAAAAGTGCTGCCGCGCAGCGAGACTCTGATCATGGTCGTCACCGTCTTCGCTACCGTCGGCACCGGCAACTTGGCCATCGGCGTTTCGCTGGGCGTGCTCACCGCGATGGTGGCCTTCGCTCGCCGCGTGGCCCACCTCACCACCGTCGAATCAGATCACCAACCCGGCGTCGACGACGGCGGCACCCGCACTTACCGCGTGCGCGGCGAACTGTTCTTCGCCTCCAGTAACGATCTGGTGCACCAATTCGACTATGCCAACGATCCCGATGACGTCCTGATTGACATGTCCGACACCGATATTTGGGATGCATCCTCGGTGGCCGCCCTCGACGCCGTCCGCGGCAAGTACCACGCGCGAGGCAAGACCGTACGACTCACCGGGCTCGACGGCGCCAGCCTCGAACGGCTCAATCGACTCTCGGGCCGACTCGGCATGTGAACGATCAGATCCACTTGCCTCAGATCCAACTGGGCGCCTCAATGAGCGTCGCACCCTAGTCGTCGGCGGCGAACGCTTCGCGCAGAAACGGTGTGGAGTCGACCATCGATGCGAGCACGGTGCCGCTGTGGTCTTCTTCGGGATAGATGTGCAGGGTGACGTTCTGGTTGTTGGCGACCAGCTGGTCGTAGAACGACAGTGTCGACTCCGGTGGCACGTCGCGGTCGAGGAGCCCGACACCAAGGAAAATGGGTCGGTCGAAGCCGGTGGCAGGGGTTCCCATGAAGGCGTAGAGCGCGTCGGCCATGCCGGGGATCGAATTTAGCGGCGCGGTGAACAATGCCGCTGGCGTCAGGTGGGCGAGTTCATCGGAAAGGGCTAGGGTACAGACGGTTTCGGCGCGGTCGGCGGCATGTAGCCCGGCGGGACTGAGCACGCTATTGATGTTGAGGTCGGGTCGTGCCTCGCGCAGCGCGGCAAGGATGTAGGCGGCGTAGGCGTTGGCGATCGGCCCTAGCTCGGGCAGCTTGAGGTCTGGGCCGGTCTGCTTGACGAGCTTGTCGATGTTGGCGGGGGTGCCGGTCGCCACCACGCCGCGGTAGTCAAGACCGGAGCCCTTGCTGAATTCGGTGGCCCAGCGAGCGCTGCTGATGGCGGCGCCGCCGCCCTGGGACTGGCCGACGACGGCCCATCTGGGTGACAACGGCAGCCCCATGTCGTGTGCCGCGATCACGGAGTCGACGACGCCGTGGGCGGTGGTCACGCTGTTGAGGTAGCTCATCAAGCCGGGGGTTCCGAGGCCGGCGTAGTCGCTGGCGACGACGGCGTAGCCCTCGCCCAGCCAGTGCGACAGGTACTCGTCGTCGCGAGGGGTACGCGGCAGCGCGGACGGGGTGCAGTCGTCACCAAGGCCGACGGTGCCGTGCGCCCACGCGATGACCGGGAATCCACCTTCGGGCGCCGGGCCGGGCGGCAGGAACACCGCGCCGGTGCTGACTGTGGGCTGGTCGTGCTGGTTGACCGTGGAATAGAGCACGCGGTACGCGGGGCCGGCGCCGGTCAGCGACAACGCGGGATCCAACGGCACGGACGCGACGGTGGTCCCCGGCGGAGGTATCGGTCCGGCGAAGAAGCGCGCATCGAGCCCCGACCAGTCCGGCACGGCGGCGCGAGCCGCGGCCATCGGAAGAACGGACAGTGCCAACACCAGCAGCATCGACATCCATGTCGCGCGTCGCCACAATTGCATGGCCAGAGTCAATCAGACGACCAGACATGATCTCGCACTCCTACAGCTGAACCATTGCCAAAGCTCAGGTTGCACTCGGGTCAGCGGCGGATCGTTGGTCTGATGGCATTCAAGCCGAGGTCGGTCGTGGCAGCGATGCTCGCGGGTGGCGCCACGGTGGCGGCGCTGATCGGTGCACCGACGGCCGCTGCCGACGGTGCCGACGGCACCATCGCCGACCTGCAGGCCCAGGGCTACCTGGTGAATATCAACTGGATCAACGGCGCCTCCAAACCTCGGCGGTGTGCACCGTGACTGGCGTCAACAATCCCTCCAGTTCGCCGCCCAAGACGGGTGACACCGTGTACGTCGACGTCGTGTGCCCGAACCACAACGAGGACTGACAGCAGCGTCCACGTGCTCGGCGTGGCGTTCCACCGATCACAAATTGGACTTGCGGGTCCATTTTTGCGAAGGCAAGCTCGATTTCGTAAGCCACGAAATCACCTTGTTACGGAGCAACTCTCATGGCACTGGATCAGTACTATCTGCTCGGACGTTCAGGACTGCGGGTCAGCAGACTGGCGCTCGGCACGATGAACTTCGGCACCGGGGGCTACCACGCCGCCTACGGCAAGACCGAGGACGAGGCGCGCCCCATCTTTCGCCAATACCTCGACGGCGGCGGAAACTTCATCGACACCGCCGATTTCTACACCGCGGGGGAGAGCGAGACGATCGTCGGGAGGCTCATCGCCGAGGCCAAGGTGCGCGATCGGGTGGTGCTCACCACCAAGTTCACCAACAGCGTCGCCCCCGGCGACCCGAACGCCGGAGGCAACGGGCGCAAGCACATGATCCGGGCGCTCGACGACTCCCTGCGCAGGCTCGGCACCGACTACGTCGACCTCTTCTTGCTGCACACGTGGGACAGGCTCACTCCGGTGGACGAGGTCTTGCGCACCTTCGACGATCTGGTGCGGGCCGGGAAGATCCGCTATGCCGGACTGTCCGACGTGCCCAGTTGGTATGCGGCGCAAGCCCAGACGCTCGCCGACGCGCATTCCCTACCGCCCATGATCAACCTGCAACTGCCCTATTCGTTGGTCGAGCGGGGGATCGAGGTGGAGCACGTGGCGATGGCCCAGACCCTTGGGCTGGGCATCACGGTCTGGAGCCCGCTAGGAGGCGGCTTCCTCAGCGGGAAGTATCGCGCCGCCGATCGAGGCCTGTCCGGTGACGGCCGGCTGAGCATCGCGGGAGCGTCCGGACTCGACCTGACCGAAAGGGATTGGGACTTGCTCAAGCCGCTTGGTGACGTCGCCGACCAGCTTGACGTGACTATGGCCCAGGTGGCGATCAACTGGGCCGCCACCCAGCCCGGCATTGCGTCGGCCATCGTCGGCGCGAGCAGCGCGGACCAAATCGAGGCCACCATGGCAGCGCTCGACTTCGAGCTGCCCGCAGCCCTACGCGCCGAACTCGACCAGGCCAGCGCGGTACCGCCCGAGTCGGTGTATCGGATGTTCACACCTGGCTACCAGAACCAACTCATCAGCCCAGGCGTCAAGGTCGGGGACAAGCCCGCGGGTTACCTTCCCGGGGTGCGGAACTGGCTTCCTGGGGGTGCCGCGTGAGGGCAGCGGGAGGGAGCACGACGCCGACATCCGTACTGCTGTGAACCCAGGTCGGGAAGCCTTTCGACGGACTCGGTGTTGATCTCTACGCCGTCGCGTCAGGGCCGTTCGCTTGGCCACAGGGGAGCCCGAGGCGGCGTGAGTATGGTCGGAATCTGGGGTTGATCGAACGGATGGTTGATGGCGCAAACCCTGCTCAGGGGGCGCAGCGAGGCGATGTCGCAGGCGCTGAGCGCGCTGCGGCGCGCGGCGCGCACCGGGCAGGGTGCCCTGGTCGTGATCAGCGGAGAACCGGGCATCGGTAAGTCGGCGGTGCTGCGCGCCGTCGTCGAGCAAGCCGGCCGGTCGGGCTTCATCGTCGGTAGCGGCAAGGCCGAGCATGGGGACCAGATCGCCCCGGGCGCCCCGCTGCTGGTCTCCCTTCGATCGGGCCCGCAACCGCTGTTGCCCGGCGACGCGTTCGCCAGCCTCGCGCCGCTCTACGACAAGCCGTTGTGGCTGGTCGATCGAATCGGCGCGCTGCTGGAGGAGTTGGCCGCGACCGCGCCGGTACTCGTCGCCATCGATGATCTGCAGTGGGCGGACCGGCTGACCAGGTTCGCGCTCCGGGTGCTGCCCGCCCGGCTGTCGGGCTCTCCGGTGGTGTGGCTGGTGACCAGCCGGTGGGCCCCACGCGCTGCGCTCGACGAGGTCATCGCAGGCACCGACGACTCGACCACGATCACTCGCATCGCGTTGGACCCGTTGGCTCCCAACGACATTGACGAACTTGCGTCCGACCGCCTCGGCGCCGAGCCGGCTGCACAGCTCCGGACTCTGTTGGGCGGCGTCGGAGGCAATCCATTCTGGGCGGTCCAGGTGATCGACGGTTGGACCCGCCGACGCGAGCGGAGGCAGCACGTCGGCGACCTGTCCGCAGAGTTGTCGGTGGGCGTGCGTGCGCGACTTGACGCGCTGTCGGCTCAGGGCGCCGCGCTGACTCGGCTGGCGGCCGTCTGGGGCCGAGCGCTGAGCATGCCCGACGCCGGCATCCTGCTGGGTGACGTCTCCGATGCGCAAGTGCGAATTCTGGCGCGCGAAGGCGTCGACAACGGGTTGCTCGGCAGCGCCGAAGGCGCCGTGTTCTTTCCGCACGACCTGGTCCGCGAGGCCGTCTACGCCGACATTGCGCCTGCTGACCGACGGGCACTCCATCGAGCCTGCGCCCGCTACGTCGTCGGCGACGGCGGATCGGCCCTGGCCGCCGCTGCCCACTTCCGGGCGAGCGCGGTGCAGGACGACGAGGAAGCCATCGTCGCACTGGAGGAGGCCGCTCGCGAATGCCTCGTCTCCATGCCGGATCAGGCCGCCGAACTGGCTCAGCAGGCGTTCGCGCTGAGCTCACCAGGACGCCCGCTGTGGTTCGTGGCCGGTATTCGGACGGTGGAGACGCAGGTCAACGCCCAGCACGACCGCCAGGCCCTCGTCGTCGCGGACCGGCTGCTCGCCGTTGCCTCCGAGGCCGAGCTCATCGCACGGATCGAACTGCAGGCTTGCCGCGCGCTCTGGTGTGTCGGCGAATGCGAACAGATGGAAAGGCGTTCCAGCGCCAGCATGAGCCAGCCCGGGGTGTCCGCGGTGTCGCGCGCGCAACTGGCCTCGGCCAGGGCGCTTGCGGCGACCAGGACGCAGTCTCCTGCGGTCGCCGCTGCCATGGCCGACGACGCACTCGCCGAGGGCCGCAGGCTCGGAGACTTCTACTCCCAAAGGCTGGCCGTGGTCGCGCTGATCGAGAATGCCCGCAACGAGGGCCGACACCGCCTCGCCCTCGACCGCTTCACCGACCTGCGGCGACTGTCGGATTCCGCGTACCAGGCCGAAGAGATCCGGACGCTTCAACATCTGGATCACTACGACGACGCCGAGGCCATGCTCATCAAGATTCGCGAGGCGTCAGACGATGTCGACAAGGCGCTGCCGTCGATGTTGTACGCGCAGATGTGGCAAGACCACAATCTCGCGCGCCTCGATGCCGCCGAAGCGGGGGCGAGCACTTTGTTGACGCTTGCCGACGAGACGGGCAACCACCGATATCGGCTCAGCGCACAAATGGTGCTGGCCGCCGCGGCGATGCACCGGGGCGAGCACCCGCGGGTGGCCGAGGTGCTGGCCTCCGTCGAGGATGACGCGCCCCATGAAGGCAGCGTCCCCAGCCTGCGGTTGATGCAGGGCTGGTTGAAGGCGGGCACCGGTGACGCCGGGGCCGGCCTGGCGATGCTGGAACCGCTGCTCGACGGCGCCGCAGAGTTTCGCGATCCGTGGCCGTGGTCCCCGCCGTGGATGCGGACACTTGCCCGCATCGGGCTTGACGCCGGCAATCAGGCGTTGGCGCACAAGGCCGCCGCGATCGCCGATCTTGTCGCGCAACGCAATCCAGGTGTGGCCACGTTGGATGGCACGGCATTACACATTCACGGCTTGATCGCCGACGATGCCGGACTGCTCGGCGACGCAGTCCGTACACTCCGCGAGTCCCCCCGACCGCTCTTGCTTGCCGACGCGCTGAAAGACCTCGGGGCGACCCTGCTGAAGCAGGATCAGCCGACCGCCGGTGCCGACGCGCTCTTGGAGGCGTCGGAGCTCTATCAGAGCATCGGCGCGTCGGCGAGCGTCCGATCGATAGCGAATCTCCTTCGCAGACAAGGTATCCGAGGCGTTCGGATACCCCAGGCGGCGGCCCGGCCTCAAACGGGTTGGGCGGCCCTGACGCCGACCGAACTGCGTGTCGTCGAGTTGATCAGCGCGGGACACGCGAACCGTTCTGCGGCAGCAGAATTGGGAGTCTCGCCGAATACCGTCAACACGCACATGCGGGCAGTGTTCAAGAAATTGGACGTCAAGTCGCGTGTCCAGTTGACGATCGCCTTCCAGGAATATTCGGCCGGCGGCGGTCCCACCGGCCAGGACTGAACCGCGTCGGCTGGATCGAATGGGTTGGCCAGGTGTGAACGCCGTCACCATCGGGTAGTCGGTGTACATGTGTTCACCAGAAAGTCAGGCTGACCTCGATTGGCGGCATGCGCCATGGCTCTGAAGCTGCGCGACTTCACGCGCTGGAGCGAGGCCCCCGCCAAGGACGTCGAGACGGCGTCGACCCCGAAGATCAACGTGCTTCGCGGACTCGCGGCGCGGGCGACCACGCCGCTGTTGCCCGACGACTACCTGAAATTGCTCAACCCGCTGTGGTCTGCACGGGAACTGCGGGGCGAGGTCGTTGACGTGCAGCGAGAAACCGAAGACTCCGCCACCGTGACCATCAAACCTGGCTGGGGCTTCTCCGGGGAATACCAGCCCGGCCAATACGTCGGGATCGGGTTACGGATCGACGGGCGATGGCATTGGCGGTCGTACTCACTGACGTCTATCCCGCGGCGTGACAGGAAGCTCATCTCGATCACCGTCAAGGCGACGCCCGAGGGCTTCCTGTCAACGCACTTGGTGAACGGTGTGAAAGCCGGAACGATCGTTCGCCTTGCCGTACCCAAGGGCGACTTCGCGCTGCCCGACCCACCGCCCGCGAAGCTGCTCCTCGTAACGGCGGGCAGCGGCATCACGCCCGTGATGGCCATGCTCAGATCACTTCGGCAGCGGGGCCGTGACCCCGATGTCGTGCACATCCACTCCGCGCCTTCGGCGCGTGACGTGATCTTTCACGACGAGCTGCGGCGGCTAGGTGAGGACGGTGACGACTACCGATTGCACCTCCAACTGACCGACGACATGGGACACCTCGACTTCGAGGCCGAGCTCGACGGACTCGTCCCCGACTGGAAGGGCCGGCCCACCTGGGCCTGCGGTCCGCCGGCGATGCTCGACACCATCGAGGAGGTGTGGAAAGACGCCGACGTTTCCGAGGACCAGTTGCACATGGAGCGCTTCGTCATCGCGAGAACGGACAAGGGTGGCGAGGGTGGCACCGTCACCTTTGCGCTGTCCGACAAGACCGTGGAAGCCGACGGGGCCACCTCGCTGATGGAAGCCGGCGAACAGGTGGGCATCCAGATGCCGTTCGGATGCCGCATGGGCATCTGCCAAACCTGCGTGCTGCCTTTGGAATCGGGCCACATACGCGACTTCCGGTCCGGCACCGAACACGGCGAAGGCGACCGAATCCAGACCTGCATTT
Organism: Mycobacterium sp. RTGN4; assembly: GCF_033804635.1. Taxonomy (NCBI): domain Bacteria; kingdom Bacillati; phylum Actinomycetota; class Actinomycetes; order Mycobacteriales; family Mycobacteriaceae; genus Mycobacterium; species Mycobacterium sp. RTGN4. The sequence goes on from NZ_JAPZLB010000023.1 coordinate 24,106, forward strand.
CCGCCGCCTCCGGCGACTGCACACTCAACATCTAGGAGTTCAGACATGGCCATCAGCGACCTCAAGGAATACGCCCACCTCACCCCAGAGGACGTCGAAGAACTGGGGCGCGAGCTCGACGCGATCAGGACCGACATCGAGGAGTCTCGCGGCGAGCGCGACGCTCGCTACATCCGGCGCGCCATCCAACTTCAGCGCGGGCTCGCGGCGGGCGGCCGCATCGCGTTGTTCGGGAGTAGAAACAAGGTCGCGTGGACGGTTGGCACCGGCATGCTCGCGCTGGCGAAGATCATCGAAAACATGGAACTCGGGCACAACATCACCCATGGGCAGTGGGATTGGATGAATGATCCGGAGATTCACTCCACCGAATGGGAGTGGGACACAACGTCTCCGACAGTGCACTGGAAGAAGTCGCACAACTTCATCCATCACAAGTACACCAACATCGTCGGGCTGGACGACGACGTCGGGTACGGCATCATGCGGCTCACCCGCGACCAGCGCTGGGAGCCGTGGATGATCGGCAACCCGATCTACAACCTGCTGCTCGGGACGCTGTTCGAATGGGGGGTCGCCGCGCACGGCTTGGAGACGACGAAGTTCCGCAAGGGTGAGAAGAGCAAGGGCGAGGTGCTCAAGGACATGAAGATCATCGGGAGAAAAGTCGGCAAGCAGGTAGGCAAGGACTACGTCGTCTTCCCCGCCTTGACCGGACCGGCCTGGAAGCACACCCTCGGCGCCAACGCGGTCGCCAACCTCATCCGAAACTACTGGTCCTACATGGTGATCTTCTGCGGGCACTTCCCCGACGGCGCAGAGAAGTTCACCAAGGAGGAGTACGAGACGGAGACGCACGCCGAGTGGTATCTGCGACAGATGCTCGGCTCGGCGAACTTCAACGCGGGGAAGCTGATGGCATTCATGAGCGGCAACCTCTGTTACCAGATCGAGCACCATCTGTTCCCGGATCTGCCCAGCAACCGCTACGCCGAGATCGGCGAGCGGGTCAGGGCGCTGTGCGAGAAGTACGACCTGCCGTACACGACGGGCCCGCTGGTGCGACAGTACGGGCAATCCTTCTGGACGATCGCGAAGCTCGCACTGCCCAACAGGTTCCTGAAGGGAACTCCCGACGACGCACCGGAAACCCACTCGGAGTTGAAGTTCCGCATTCGTGACGGAGTCCGCGAGACCTTCGGCGTCGACCCCGAGACCGGCAAGCGAAGGGGACTGCGCACGGCGATGCGGGAACTCCAGATGGCCTAGGCTGCGCAGCGCCCGCGCTGTGGCAGGCTGCCTGCATGGTGTGTTGGTCGAAAGCCGCGGCAGCTTTCGTGGTGGCCGTCGTCGGCGCCGGCCCGGCGGTGGCGCACGCCGATCCGAATGCGCTCTGGCAGATCGTCAACGACCATTGCGTCCCCGACCAGGAGCAGCACGGCGACCCTGCCCCCTGCGCGGACGTCGACCTGGGCGCCGGGGAGGACAAGGGCACCGCGGTGCTCAAGGACCTCGTCGGCGCAACCCAATTCCTGCTCATCCCGACCGGTCGGGTCACCGGGATCGAGAGTCCGACGCTGCTGGCGCTGGACGCACCGAACTACTTTGCGGCGGCCTGGCGGGCCCGCTCCTTCGTCGACGAGCGCGCCGGATGGACGCTGCCGCGGGACTGGGTCAGCCTGGCGATCAACTCCGAAGACGCACGGACACAGGACCAGTTGCACATCCACGTCGACTGCATCCGGCCCGCCGTGCGCGCGGCGCTGACTCGCCATGCCGCCGACATCGGTCCGCGCTGGGCGCCCTTCCCGGTGCCGCTCATGGGTCACCGCTACAGCGCGATCGCGGTCGACGGCGAGGATCTCGACGCGGTCAATCCGTTCCTACTCCTGGCCGACGGCGTCGCGGGCGCGCGCTCGGACATGGGTGCGCAGACGCTCGTCGTCGTGGGGTCGTACGGTCCTCACGGTCAACCGGGATTCGTCGTGCTCGCCGATCACGTCGACGTCGCCGCAGGCGATACCGCGGGCGGAGAGGCGCTTCAAGACCACACGTCCTGTCCGCAGCCGAAGTGAGCCCGCTGCGACACTGCTAGTGCGCTGCGACGATCCCGATCAGCCGCTCTAGCACCGAAAGTTGTTGTCCGAAGGGTCCTTCGAGCTTGGCGAGCAACGTGGTGATTCCGGCCTCGCGGTACCGCGCGACGCGCTCTGCGATCGCATCGTCGGTGCCCAGCAGGTTGGTGAGCCGGCCGAGATCGATCGGCACTGCTCGTTTGGCCTGCTCGCGCCGACCGTCCTTCCAAAGCTTGGCGACGGTCTCCACCCCTGCTCCGTATCCGAGTCGGGTGAAGGCATCGTTGTAGAAGTTCTTCCCGCCCGCCCCCATCGCGCCGATGGTGAACGCGTACCCATCCGCGTGTCGGCGTGCTGCGGCATCGCCCTCTTCCTCGGTGTCGGTGAACTCCACTGCGACCGGCGCGACCAGGTCGAGGTCGGCGAGCGTGCGGCCCGCGAGCGCCGCGCCCTCTCCCAGCGGGCCGAGGAAGACGTCGGCGGCCTCGGGGATGAACGCGTTGCCGAGCCAACCGTCCGCGACCTCGCCGGTGAGGCGGAGATTCTGCGGGCCCATTGCGGCGACGTACACGGGCACGTGATCCGGGCGGACGAGTGGGCGCAGCACGCTTCCTGCGCTGTTGGGCAACGGAAGTGGATATATCTCGCCCGAATGCTCGAGTCGGTCCCCACGACTGACGGTCCGGACGATCTCGATGGTCTCGCGTGTCGTCTGCACAGGCCTTGTGAACCGGACGCCGTGCCAGCCCTCCATCACCCCGGGTCCAGACGTGCCCACACCAAGCATGAACCGGCCGCCCGACAGTTCCTGCAGGCTCAACGCCGAGGTGGCCAGCAGTGCCGGACTGCGCGAACCTAGTTGCACGACAAAGGTTCCCAGACCGATGGTGGTGGTCTTGGCGGCGAGGTATGCGAGCCCGGTGAGTGCGTCATAACCCCAGACCTCGGGTACCCACAGTGACGAGACACCGATCCGCTGCGCGGCGATGGCGAAGTCCGCGGATCCGGGCGAGCGGGGCTCGATGAGGGCTCCGAGCTTCACTGTCGCTCCTGGTTCGTTTCTGCCGATGCGTTACGTGCACTATGGCAGGCTGCCCAGCATGCGCTATCGGGACCAGCCGACGATAGAGGTGACCCAACGCGTCAAGTGTGACGTGCCCACCGCCTGGGCACGCGTCACCGACATCGGACTGCCTGCGCGGTGCTCACCTGAACTGCAGCGCGTGGAGTGGCTGGGCGGCGCCGATGGAGTGAAGGTGGGCGCCAGGTTTCGCGGCAGTAACGAGCACGCGGCCATGGGCACCTGGCAAACCGAGTGCGAGGTCGTCGAGGTCGAAGATGGCCGCCGCTGGGTGTGGAATGTCATCGGCGCCGACGGCGTGTGTGCGACGTGGGGCTTCGAAGTCGAACCCACCAGTGACGGCGCGCTGATTCGGCAGTGGGCGCGGATGGGCCCGGGTCCGTCGGGGTTGACCTACGCGATCACCGCCAAGCCGGACAAGGAGGCCCGGATCGTCGCGGGCCGGCTGGCCGAATGGCGGCAGAACATGCAGACCAACCTGGACTGCATCCGCGACGAGTTCGCAGACGTCGGGTAGCTCCGGGTCGAGTGTGCGGTGATGGCGGAATTCGAGCCGCCGGATCTCCGCCATGGGCGCCGCCCACCAGGTGGCGCTGCTGGATGAAGAGCCGACGGACTGGCGCACGCTGACCACCGCCAACGCGACGCGACTGCTCGACTAGTTGCCGATGAGCTTCAGTGGCAGCCGTTCGTGTCGGCGAATGATGTTGTTGATGGCCCATGTCGGGGTCCCGGCTAGCTCGATGCGTTCGACGCGTTGCAGCAGCGCGTTCAGCATGGCGGTGGTCTCGAGCCGCGCCAAGCCCTGTCCTGCGCAGGCGTGTGTGCCGTTGCCGAAGCCCAGGTGGCGGCCCGCGTCGCGGCGGATGTCGAAGGTGTCCGGGTCGTCCCACTCCCGCTCGTCCCGGTTGGCGGAGGCGTAGATCACCAGTACCCGAGCGCCCTCGGGCAGCGGCGCCTCACCAAAGGTCGTTTCGCTGACCGACTTTCGGGAAAAAGCCCGTAGCGGAGTCTCGTAGCGGATGACTTCGTTGATGGCGGCGGGGACGAGCGTGGGATCGGCCTTGAGCAGCTGCCATTGCTCGGGATGAGTGGCGAACAGATGTAGCGCGTTGCTGATGGCGCTCATAGTGGTGTCGATCGAGGGTGCGATGTAGTCGATCATCAGGGCAGCGGCTTCGCGGTGGGTCAGCCGGCCGTCATCCGCGGCGAGTAACACGTCGTGACCGAGGCTGCCTTCGAGCATGGTGCGGTCGCGCACGACGCCGCGAGCGAACCTCAACATCCGCACGGTGTCGGGGATGGCCTTGGCGGCCTGCCGGTTGATCGGCCCCAGGATGTCGAATGTCGCCCCGCCCCAGGCGATCAGCTGATCGCGCCGGTGCCGCGGCCAGCCCACCAGATCGGGTACCACTGCCATTGGCAACGCCGTTGCCACCTCGGAGACCCCGTCGACTTCGCCGCAGGCCACGGCGGCGTCGACCACCGCGGCCGCCTGTTCGTCGACGTTGTCGCTGATGGCACGCAACGCCCGAGGCAGCATCCGGTGGGCCACCAGTTTGCGGCGCCGGTCGTGATCCGCCCCGTCACTGTTGAGCGTGGTGCCCTCGCCGAGGCGATTCGAGACTGGATTGAGTGCCACGCCCTTGCCGGAGCTGAAGGTCTTGTCGTCACGTAGCACGGACTTGCACTCGGCATAGCGGGCCACGACGTAGACGCGCTGGCGGGGCAGCCATACAGCCGGTCCGAGCTCGCGCAGTCGCGCGTAGTGCGGATAGGGGTCGACGATCGCATCCGTCGAGTAGATGTCGGGGCGATAGCTAGGGATGCCATTGCGGTGCCTGATCATTCGGGCACCTGCGCCGCCGTCTCGGCTATGGTGGCAGACGGGGGGAGGGCATCACATATCGCGCAGAGCGCGCGACCCGCCAGCATCACGGTGCGGTCCGGTCGGATGACGGCGGCGCGGGCCCGGCCGCGGCGCAGCCATCGCGCCAACTCGGTGCCGGGTGCGGCCAGTTGGATGACCGCGCCGCGCTGCTCGGCCAGCGCGCGCTCGGCCGGCCCCGGCGTGACGGTGGTGACGATTGCGAAGCCGTTCCCGAGGGTGGCGTCGAGGCGTTGCTTCCCGGCTACCAGAGGATTCGGGCACAGCGAGCCTGCCAGCTGCCACGGCGTTCTGGCCCTGTGGACCATGGTCGACCGGCGCAGCGCCGGGGTTCGGCTGTTGAGCACCTTGGCACTGAGGCCGGGCAGGAGGTGCAGCCGAGGAACGACAACGCGGCGGATGAGGTCGCCGAATTCACCACCCGCGGTCATCGCCCGCCCGACTCCGCGCGCAAGCCGGATCAGGTGCCGGGCGTGGGGCTTTCGCTCTCGTTCGTAGCTGTCGAGTACGTTCGCGGGCAAGTTCGACTGGAGCACGCCGGCGAGCTTCCACGCCAGATTCATCGCGTCGCGCACCCCGGCCCCCATGCCCTGGCCGATGAAGGGGGGAGTCAGGTGGGCGGCGTCGCCGAGCAGAAGGATTCGGCCTCGACGCCAGCGGTCCGCGAGTTGCGCCCGGAATGTGTACTCGGTGACGCGCAACAGTTTCAGCTCGTCGGTGGATACCCCATCGACCCACGGCTTCAGCAACGGACCGAGCGCGTCGAGCGTGTCGAAGTCGTCGGCTCGCTCGCCGTCGAGAAGTCGGAACTCCCAGCGGTAGCGCGTCGCACCGATGCGCATGTAGGTGCCCGCGCGGGCCGGGTCGCACACCTGATGGACACCCTCCCACTGATCGAGGTCGGCGGAGGTGGCGACGTCGACGACGAGCCACCGTTGCTCGAACCCGAGTTCCTCCATGCTCGAGCCGATGCTGGCGCGCGTGATGCTGTTGGCGCCGTCGCATCCGAGCACGTAATCGGCCTCGACGACGTGCTCGCGGCGAGCTGCTCGGTCGGTGTACGTGACGCGTACGCGGCCATGGCCATCCTCGGCGACGTCGATGACCTCTACGTCGCCGCGTAGTTTCGCGTGCGGGTAGCGCTGGAGGTTGGCCCGCAGCAGAGCTTCGAATTCCGGCTGGTCGAACATGTTGACCTGGGGAAAGCCGTTGGCGCTCAGGCCCGTATCGCGGGTGAACTCGGCAAGTACCTTCATCGAGCCGTCGAGCAGCCGAAGGCCGAGGGCGGGTCGTGAGATCGCGGCGAACTCGTCGGCCACGCCGAGTCGGGCCACGATGCGGTAGATCTCGTCGTCGAGGTGCACGGCGCGCGGTTGGGGGTACACGGTCGACCACCGATCGAGCACGAGGCTGTCGACGCCGTACTGGGCGAGCAGCGTGGCCACCGTGACTCCGGTGGGGCCGGCCCCGATGACGACGACCGGCACATGCGGGACCGCAGTGCTCATGCGTAGCGGACCACGGCGCGTTGGGTACCGAGGTCGATGGCCTTGTCGTCGGTGGCCACGCCGGCCTCGACGACGTCGCCCGCGTGCAGGTATTTGGCGTTCCTGGCCTGGGACTTGAAGAAGGCCTTCCACTTCAGCGCGGGCGGCAGCAGTGATCCGATGAACTCGATCGGCTTCGCCGGCGCGCTGAGCGCGGTGCCGACCGGGGTGCCCGTGAGCAGCAGGTCGCCGACGGCCATGTGCTGGAACCGCGTCAACTCCTGAAGTGCGCGCAGCGGCGGATAGATCATGTCGCCACCGACGATCGAGTCTTGGCGAAGCTCGCCGTTGACGCGCAGTTGGAGTCGCAGGTCGCCGAAGCGCTTCAGCTCGGCGGCGTCGAGCAACACCAGCGCAGGACCGACCGGGGTGAACGTCGGATACGACTTCGCTTCGTAGAACTGGGTTTTCGGCAGCTGAATATCCCGGGCCGACACGTCGTTGGTGACGACGAGGCCCGCGACGTATTTGGGTAGGTCCGCCTCGGTGACGGTGGTGCCGACGGGCAGGTCGCGGCCGATGACGAGCCCGATCTCGACCTCGTAGTCAAGGAACCGGACGTGTGCCGGTTTGACGATGTCGTCTACTGGCCCGTTGATCGAGCCGGAGGCCTTGCGGAAGAAGGTGAGCGGGATGGTATCCGGGTCCAGCCCGGCATCCTTGACGTGTGAGACGAAGTTGGTCATCTGTGCGACGACGCGACATGGTGCGGTGACGGGGGAGACCAGGTCGAGGGTCTCGACGACGACGGTGCCGCCACTAGCCGCGGCCGCGCCGATCGCGGGCCGGTCCTCGAGCAGCTCACCGGTGGTGGATGCCGCCGTGTCGATCTGCGCGGCGCCGGTGTCGGTCACGACGTACCACGCGTCGGCGGTGTGCAGGATGGTGGTGGTCACGAGCTCGCTACTTTCAATAGGCCGCGCAGGCGGGTGAGGGTGAATTCGTTGTCGTGGTCGCGAACGGCGCTGTACATCGAGCGCAGTTCGGCGACGGACTCCCGGCCCGGCGCCAAGCCGAGGAAGTCCTTGGTGACGGGCGGTCCCCACTGGGCGAGGCCGGACGCCGTGAAGGCCGCCCATCCGGGTTCGACTGATTCGTCGAACATGTCGCCGTCGGTGAAGTGCTCGACCATGAAGCCGTCGGGATCGCGCCAGTAGTCGAAGAGTTGGCTGCCCTGGATGTGCCGTCCGATGCCCCATGACCGCTGGTAGCCGTGCTCGCGCAGGTATTCGCCGCCGGCGGCCATGGCGTCGAGATCGGCCACTTGATACGCGGAGTGCACGTAGCGGTTGCTGGGGCCCAGCGCCATGGCCAGCGTGTGGTGGTCGGCGAGCTCATCGCCGCGGTCGCAGCGGATGAAGCTCATCGTCGGACCCAGCGCGCGCTGGCCGGGGAAGTACAGAAAGTCGCTGACGATCATGCCGAGGTTGTCCAGGTACCAGTTGAACGCCTCGACGTACTTGGTTGATTGCAGCACGACGTGTCCAAGCCGTTGCACACGGGCGGGAAACGCGGTGGCCGCTGGGTTGTGTTGGCACGCAAAAGTTCATGGCCGACGTTGAGCACATGAGGTCGTTGGGGAGGCAGCGGGGCCAGGTCGTGCGTGCCCGCGACGACGCGGACCGGAACCCCGCTCGGGTCGACGAGGTCTACTGCCAACCCGCCGATGCTCTCGGGCAGCGCCCGGGTGGGGGCGTTCATGGCATCGGCCACGCGCAACACGTCGACCTCGTCCTGCGCGGTGAACGCCATTCCGGCGAATTTCGAGCGTGGGCCGCGTCGCACCAGCACGCAGGGGGCGGCGGCATCGGTGCCGCGCAGTTGAAGCTCGTCGGTCGTCCGCAGCAGCGTCGAGAATCCGAAGGCCTGGGCAAATGCCTCGGCCCGCCGGAGGTCGGGCTTCTCGAACTCCAACCAGGCGATGTCGGCCACCTTGATCACCGGAGTGCGGGAGCGGCCGGGGTGCTCACCGCGCTGCGCGCCCAGCTCACTGTGCAGGTCGGTGTGTGCGCTCAGGCTCATCACCACTACGTTCGTTGATCTGACGAAATCGTCACATACGCTGCTATCCTCAGTCAAGGGATTCTGACGAAATCTTCAAAAGTGACGGAACCGGATATACTCGCCAGATCTGAGAGGAGCAGCGGTGGCAACGACACGTGAAGCCGATCAGCAGGACCAGCCGCCGAACCGGTTGACCCGACGAAAACAGCGCACTCGCGCAGCGCTGATCGCGGCCGCTCAGTCGTTCATCGCTGCAGGCAAGCTCAACGTGCCGGTGCTGGAAATCACCCAGGCCGCCGATGTCGGCATGGGCTCGTTCTACAACCACTTCGACAGCAAGGAAGAACTCTTCGCCGCCGCGGTCAACGAGGTCCTCGACCTCCACGGCGCACGGCTGGACAAGTTGACCGAGTCGATGGAGGACCCGGCGGAGCAGTTCGCCTGCAGCTTTCGGCTGACCGGGCGGCTCTTCCGGCACCGCCCGCAGGAGAGTGCCGTGTTGTTGAGCAACGGGCTGCCGTTGATGTCCGCCGACCGCGGCTTGGCGCCACGCGCGCTGCGCGACATCATCGCCGCCTCCAAAGCCGGACGTTTCCACGTGCCCGACCCCGAGCTGGGCCTGGCGATCGCAGGTGGCTCCCTACTCGGACTCGGTCAGCTGCTGATGGCTCAGCCCGAGCGGGACGACGCCGAGACGTCCGATCGATTCACCGAAGACTTGCTCCGGCTGTTCGGGATGAGTGCCAAGGACGCGCGCAGGCTGTGTCAGCTGCCGCTGCCCGACATCGACGAGCTCAGCGAGCCCGAATCGGCGGCTTAGCGTTCGGTGCAAAATTATGTTGCGCGACAACTTGTTCGACTGAGTCTGGCGCTACGGCTACGTCGCCTGCGGCCGCCGTGATGACTTCGTCGAGCACGGCGCGATGGTTCGTCAATTCGCGAATCTGCTTGTCCAGCCGCAGCCCTTCGGCCGCCAGCGTTTGGCCGAGCCGCGCCGTGGCGGAATCAGCAGGACCGCCGTCCGCATCGCGCATACACGGCAGCAACGTTGCGATCGTTCCGCTGTGCAGACCCGCGGCGAACAGTTCCTGAATGTGGAGCACCCGGTCGACGGCGGCCTCGCGGTACTCGCGCTGTCCGGCGGGGGTTCGATCGGAGACCAACATGCCCTGCTGCTCGTAATAACGCAGCGAACGCTCACTCACGCCTGTACGCCGCGCCAACTCACCAATGCGCATGAACCCGTTATACCGGTGGATTGACCCTGACACCGGTGTCACCTCTTACGGTGCGGGACATGACGGATGCACCCAATCGGCCGCCCTTCGACTACCGCCCGATCACCGAGCGGCCCCCATTGCACTGGCCTGGCGGAGCCAAAGTCGCGGTCTACGTCGGCCTCAACGTCGAACACTTCGTGCTGGACGAGCCGTCCACCAGCATTTGGCCCGGTACCGCAGCGCTACGACCGGATGCGCTGAACTACGGGTGGCGGGACTACGGCGCACGGGTTGGCATCTGGCGGACCATCGACGCACTCGACAAGCACGGCATTCGACCCAGCGTGCTGTTGAACTCGGCAGCCATCGACGCCTACCCGCAAATCGTGTCGGCCGGCCTGGCCAGAGGATGGACGTGGCTGGCGCACGGGCTGACCAATTCGATTCTGCACACCGACCTTGGCCTCGACGAGGAACGCAGGGTGCTCGCGGGGATCGCCGAGGACATCGCTGCAGCGACGGGTCGGCGCCCACTGGGGTGGATGGGACCAGGTCTGACCGAGACGCACCACACGCCGCAGTTGCTGTCGGAGTTGGGCTTCCAGTACGTGCTCGATTGGACGAATGACGATCAGCCCTATCCGCTGACCATCCCCGGCATGCTGAGCGTGCCCTACTCCGTCGAACTGAACGATCTGCTGTTGTTCGCGAAGGGCCTGACGGGCCCGGACTTCGTCCAGATCGTCATCGACCAGTTCGAGCAACTGCGCGCCGACTCGACGACAGGTGGCCGGGTCATGGCCCTGGCCTTACATCCCTTCGTGATCGGCCAAGCGTTTCGGCACAAGTACCTCGAGCAGGCCTTGAGTTACCTTGGGGCGCAGCCCGACGCGTGGCTGACGACGACGGACGACATCGCCGCGCACTACTTGACGGTTCAGCCAGCCATGAATGCGGAGTAAGCCGAGGCCAGGTCCGGCGGCAGCACAGTCACGTTGCACGTGCGCTGGGTATCGCCGATCGGAGCCAGGATGTTCCGCAGCTCGTAGTACTCCTGCGGATTGGTGGTGAAGTAGCCGCGGATGTTGGCCGCCGCTTGCGAGCGAGGCTGGTGGTAGGCGGCCGTCACGACATCATTGGCGCCAGGGTGTGCACCCAGGTAGTCGCGGGCCGAGCCGGTCACCGTGCTGACGGTGTTGGCCACGGCGCCGGCACTGCAGTCGGTCGCCGCCGAGGCCGTAGGGGCCAGCGCCGTCGCCGCGCCGAGGCCGCCGAGCAGGCAGGTAGCGGTGACGCCGACAATGCTCCGGCGCGCGTTTGTTCCAGTGAACTTCATGTGATTGTTTCCTCCGTCGCGGATACCGCGATTCGTCGATGATTTACCCGACCCGAATTCCACGGTAGCGGCCACGGGAATGGCCGGTCGAGCGACGTCACGCTGCGCGAACCCCGAGTTCAGGGCGTTACAGGTTCGACGGGTGATCCTGCTCTCAAATTCAGTCGAATAACCCGTCCAAACGCCAATGCTCTCAAGAATTCACGCGCCTTCTTAATTGATCGTGATGTGCATCGTGATCGAAACGTTGTAAACGACAATCAAGATCGGCGGCTTAAATAGGGCCAGCGGGACAATTAGATGAGCGGGAGCGCGGTACTGAACGCGCTCGTCGGCACGGCGATGCGCGCGGCGATGTCGAACAACTCATCGTCGGTGGCCTCAGGGTCGACGGCCAGCGCACGAATGTCGCCGCGCCCGGCCGTTCGCAGTGCGTACGACGCGGGTGCGCCAGGGCCGTAGTAGAGGATCGCGCCCCGCGGCGGTTGGTCGTGTTGCAGGTTCGCGAAGTAGCCGAGCAGCTTGTAGATCTCCTCGGTGGGCGCGGTCGAGCGCCTGCGCAGCTTCGGGTCGAACATGGCGATGCTTCTTCCGTCCGGACCGTCGGCGATGACGGCCAGGTCGGGGAACCCCATCAGCGGTCCGCCGCCCGGCTCGTATCGCCAGTGCACGCCGCCAGGTGTCAGTGTGTGCAGCGGCGGTTGGAAGTGCAGCCGGATCACGTGCTCCCCGACCGTCCACTGATAGATCGGGGCATGCGCCCGGGTGGCCAGGCTGGTGGGCCTGCCAGTGGGCTCGCCGAGGTGCCGCGCGATGGCTGCCGCGAGCTTCGTCAAACACCAGATCTCGAACAGCTTGGTGTCGAAGCGCTCGTCGTAGAAGCTCCAATCTCGTTCGCCCGGAGCGGCAATGGGATCACCCGCGAGGCAGGTGCTCATCCAGTCGGCCAACTCCTGGTACGGCCTGGCGTGGGCGATGTGACCGGCCGCCAACCGCTGCGTCACCCGGTCCAGCAAGGCATCGACGGTCGAGCGGTGCCACACCTCCGTGGCCTGTGGCACCGTGCGGGCAAGCAACGGGACGGCCTGCAATCGCGCCAGCACGTCGACCAGTCGACGAAGCTCCCGGAACTCGGGCGATCCGACGGGCAGCAGCCGCGACGGCGTCCGCTCGAGGTCGCGCTTCATCCAGATGACCGCGTAGGTCACCAGGATGTTCTCCGGTGTGGCGGTGGCACGCTCGACGAGCCGAATGGGATAGCGCCGCGGCACGTCGACGCGACCTCGTTGCCGGCTGTAGCGGGCCAGATCGAGCCGACCTTGAATGGTGCCAACGGATTCCGAGGCGACATGGGTGTAACGGAAGGTCGGACGGGCGATGATCCTGCCGACGACATCCACCAACCGACCGGCGGCCGCCAACGACGCCCTAAGGCGCGTCGCCGCGGCGAACTCGGCCAGCTCCGCGTCTTCGGCGCCGGTGCCCAACTGGGGACTGACCTCGAGGTTCCACGTTTGCGCGCCCGCGAAGTACGTGACCAGCAGCGGCAAAGCCGCGTCGATCGCGCTGCGCCGGCCGCCCGCGGTGAACTGACCGCCGACAACGACGTCGTCGTCGGACATCAGTACCCGGTAGCCGAAGCCGACCGCAGCTGCCGCAGCGCGAGCGTGGCCGTCGGAAGACCCGCCGTCGTCAGCCACGCCTCGATCGCCGAGAGTTGAGCACTGCTCAGATTTCCGGCCTGCGGGATGATTCGGTCGGCAAGCGCGAGATCGGTTGCACGCAAGACGGATTCGTCGGACCGCTCGCTACCGGGCAACCGCAACACGAGCTGCCGGTACACGTCGACGAGCTGCGCGGTACCCAACGGCCAGCCAGCGCGACCGGTCGCCTCGTCGTCGTAGCGCAGCGACGTCAGCATGTCTCGCAATACGTCTGTCGCGAGGGCTACCGCGGCGCTGTCGATGAAGCCATCCGCGTCGAAATCCGCCGCTCCATACGTCGCCGCGTACCACTCGGCGGCCGTGTGCCTGGCTTGGCGCAGTTCGTCATCGAGTCGCGGGGGGTCGGGCACGCCGACGTGGATGAACTGGAAGCGCCGACTCAGGCCTTGAGACAGCGTGTAGACGTAGTTCGCGTCCACGGTGTTCATTGTGGCGATGATCCGGAACCGCTTGGGGATCCACACCGAAGTGCCGCTGCCGTTCTCGTCGCCGAACCAGAGTGGAAGCCGGTTGTCGGCGCTGCCCCCACCCAACACGGTGTACAGCGGGCCGATGGCCTTGTCGATCTCCGCGCGATTGAACTCGTCAATGATCAGCCAGTGCGCCTGGTTGGGCTCGTGCTCCTCGGCGTCCTCGTGCCGCGCCACGACGCTGGCGCACTCCAGGGCCGCCCGCGGTACGTGTCCGAGCCACGGCTCGAGGGTCTCGATGCCGCCCTTGGAGGTTGGGTGGAGGCCGCCGATGACGTCGTAGGTGCTCCAGTCCGCGGTCGCCGTCTCGAGTCGCGTGGTCGCGTCGAAGGCCTCGGCCAGCGCATAGGCGAGCGTCGTCTTGCCGGTGCCGGGAGGCCCCTGGAGGATGACGTGGCCGCCAAGGAGCGCGATGACACACCGCTCGAGCAGCGTCTCGGATTCGGGGAACACCAGATGTCGTGCGGCGGCGAGGTCCCTGACTCGCGCGGTAATTCGTTGCACGTCAGCCGATTCCAGATTCAGCGCGGCCACCGACTCTGCGGCCGCGTAGTTCTCGTCGAAGTAGAGCAGCGAAACACCGCGCGGGTGCGTGTACGGCTTCAGGTCAACCACGAGCTCTCCCCGTCAGTTCGTGGAGCAAAGGCTTGGCGGCGGCGGCGTGTACCCGCCCGTATCGGTGGCAGTCGAACGTCACGGTACGGCGCGCGTTGCGGCCCGGTGTGGTCACCGTAAGCGTGACGTCGTCGACCTCCCATAGCGACGGGTCCACGAACTGGACGCCCGTCGGATCGGTGACCATCAATTGGTCCTTCGGCCGCAACCACGCCGCGGGCGCGGCGTCCCAGAGATCGCACGTGATCCGCGCGCCCTTCGCGTCGATGACGAGTTCCTTCGCGTGCACCGCCGTACGCCGGCGGTCTCTTTGACGGGCGATCCACGGCAGTAGCGGCTCGACCGACGGAAGCCGGACCGCGGCCCGGCTGTCCCACAGGGGCGACTGCTCGGCGAAGCCTGCCTCGACCGCGCCCTCGAGGGTTTCGCGCTTGATGTGGACGCTCGACGAACCGCCCGTCGCGCGTTTGGTCCACCCGTCGAACACGGCCAGCACGCCGCGTTCCTCGTCGATGCCGAAACCCAGAGTGAGGCGAGATGATTCGGACATCAGATCGCCGTCGTGGCTACGGGTTGTCTGGATGCGGTAGTTGGTGCCGACGCGGCCCTTGCCCTCGCCGGTGATCTTCCACGCATAGACGAGCAGCTGCAGATACTGCCTGCCGCGGGCGAGGTCGACGCGGGTGGGGTTCACACTGCGTCCGCCGTGCACGCTCTGTTGTTTGAGCGCCGTCCATCCGGCCGCGTCGAACGCCGCGACGACGTCGTCTACCGCGGTCACGGTGCCATCTCCCGGAGCCGCTGCTCGAACGCCCGGAAGGACAATCCGGTGGGCTGACGGCCGGAGGCGATGACTGCGCCGACCGACAGTGAGTAGAGGTACTCGAGGCTGCGCTGCGATGAATCGGTGGGGTCGTCGCCGAGCGCACGCAGATGCGCCTTCACGGCGTCCATCGCGACGTCGAGTGCGCCGGTGCGTCGGGGGTTCGGCGCGCGCGAGCCTGCGGTGAACGTGATCACCAGGTCGTAGAACGGCACCAACTCGGCGCCGCTGCGGCCCCGGTAGCCCTTCATGGAGCGCTGCACCTTGTCGAGCAGGCTGACGTCGGTCTGGATCAGTCCGGCGTGGTCGGTGGCGGCCAGCAGCGCCGACCACACCTTGTCGTCGGCGTTGTGGAAGACCACGCTGGCCCGCGCGCCGGGGCGCAGTACCCGTCGAATCTCGTTGAACGCCTGGGCAAGGAGCTTCTCGTAGTCGTCGAGTGTCTTGCCGCCCGCGGCGGGGGGCAGGGAGCGGTTGACGACGATCTCCGCGCTGGTGTCGGTGACGTCGCCGAGCCACGACTCCCACACGACGTTGCAGTCGCCGTAGAAGAGGTTGGCGCCGAACGGCGGATCGGTGAAGACGTAGTCGACGCTCGAACTGGGCAACCACGACAGGTCGGTGGCCGACGAGCGCCGCACGAACGCGGGCACGTCGGTGCGGTCGGCGGCGGGGTGGGTGGCATAGAACCGGGCGACCTGGGCGACCTGGTGGCGGAAGATCTCGAGCACGTTGCCCTCGGCGACGAGCTGGGGAATGTAGAGCGTGCCGGTCAGTGGACGCTGCCCGCCGTACGCGTTGTAGCGCCGCATCCGGGTGGCGTGCCATGCGGTGTTGGTGAACGCGAAGGAAAGCGCTGCGCGGACGCGCTCGTCGGGAAGCTGGGCGATGAGGTGCCACAGCTCGCTGAGCGCGAGCTTGCTGCGGTGGTTCCAGAAGTCGGCCACGTCGGTGACATCCCGCAGCTGAAGTGCGGAGCGACGGTGCATTTCGCGATCCGGTCCAAGGGGCACCGACGGCAGCCAGCGTGTCACCTTCCGCTTGGCGATGGCCGCGAGCAGCACGAGATCCGCCGCGTCGACGGGGCCCCGCTGCAGCTTCCCGCACGCGGCGCAGGCGACGGCCTTCTCGGCCGGCTCGCTTGCGACACCGCTGATCCCGGAGCGCGATTGCGTGTGCCCGCACGTGTGACACGTGAGTGTGCGTGCGGTGTGACCGGATTCGCTCTTCTGGTCCCATATCCGGATGGGGGCGGCACAGCTCGCGCAGGTGTGGACATCGGTCCAGACCAGGTGGCGCAGCGTGCTTGGACGTTCGCACGTGGGGCAGGCCGAGCGGTAGAGCCGCTGTTCGAACGTGCCAGTTGCCGTTGCGAGCTTGCGGAGCGCGTCGACGAGCGCGTCCGGTGCGACGGGGTGAGTGTAGTTGTGGGCGAGGTGAACTGCGCCAGGGCCGAGGTCGGACAGGATGGTACGCCGCCCGACGTTGAGCGCCGCCAGGCCCGTCATGCCGGACCCGCAGAACGGATCGAGCACCAGCCCGTCGGCCTCCGTACTGGCCAGGATGAACGGTTCGATCGCGGCGGGTGGGACCTTGGTCGGGTAGGTGTGCACCTGGTAGGCACTGCTGCCCTTGGACGCCGACGTGGTAGCCGGGATGGCGCGGAGGGTGGGCGTCACGGCTTGTTCGTCCACGCGCCACCGACGGCCAGGAAGTGTTCGGCGAGTAGGGATTCGACGTCGCGGTAGGAGTATCCCGCCAGCGGGCAACCGGCCTCGAGCAGCGTACGCATGACGAACGAATGGACGTACGGAGTGGTGCGCCGCCGCGGGGTCGCCGACTCCAGGTGCGCCCCGATGGCCGCGACGAGCCTCTCGCGCGGGAACGCATCGGCGCGCGCGGCCGCCTTCCGCCGAATGCGCGTGGACCGCAGGTGAAGCACCAGATCGAAGCTCGACACCCGCTCCTGATCGGTAATCTGTTTGATTCCTTTGAAACTCGGCTGCGTCTTGTCGAACGCAATCGCTGACTCGAGCCGCAGGTCGGCACTTTCCAGCGACCGCTCCAGCGCACTCCAGACGGCGTCGTCGCTGTTGTGGAACATGACGCTGGCCCACGCCTGCGGCTTGAGCACCCGCGCCACCTCGGAAAAGCTTGCCGACATCAGCTTTTCGTAGTCCTGAAGGGTCTTGGCGCCGTGTTCGACGGGTAGCGACGTCGACACGACCGCCTCGTCGGCGGTGGGCGTGAAGTCGTCCAGCCAGGACTCCCAGAGGAACGACGCGTCCGAGTAGTAGATGTTGGCCCCGAACGGCGGATCGGTGAATACGTAATCGACGCTGCCAGAATCGATGTGGTGCAGGCCGGTGGCCGACGCCGGAACGACTCGACACGTGCCAGGGGCGTCGGACAACGCACGGACGAGTTGCCCGACGGCGGCGAGCTTGCGGCGCAGTAGTGAGAACACGTTGAACTCGTAGGTCAGCGACGCGACGTAGAGCGTGCCCGACAACACGTTGGTGGGGCGCTTGGGATTCCACTGGTAGCGGCGGGAAGCCCGGTTGACGACGGCGGTCACCGCGAACCGCAGCATCGCGGCCTGCGTGGACTGATTGGCTGCGCGCCACACCGCCGCCAGCGCACAGAGGTTGCGGTCGGTGAAGAAGTCTGCAGCCGTGTGGATTCCGAGCGTGCGATGTTGGCCGCGCCACATCTCGCGCCACGGCTCGAACGGCGCGGTGGGATACCAGTCGGTGATGTCGGAGCGCCGCGAGCGCAGCGCCGCGGCCTGTTCGCGCTTGGTGGGCGGGCGCTGGTCGCGGCGGCGGCAGTGCGGGCACGACACGGACACCAGCACGGGCACCTGGGCGGCCAGCTTGGCCTCGCCCTTGCGGAAGGTGCTCGCGCAATGCGGGCAGCGCAGCGTCTTCGACAGGGTTCCGTCGGGTTGTTTGGCCGCGTCCCAGAAGCGGATTCGGTGCCTGCATGACGGGCAGTCGAGCGTGTCGGACCACACCGTGTACTCGATGCGCGCCGACTTCCTGCAGTGGACGCAGCGCGTCCCGTAGAGCTCCTGCTCCAATGGGGCAAGCTCCTCGAGCAGTGCGGCGGCGCCCGCGTCGAAGTCGGGGGCATGCGGGGCGGCCGCATACCCGGACGCGATGTGCACGGCGGCGGGCGACAGGTCGGACAGCAGGCCGGACCGTCCGGATTGCAGGCACGCGACGCCAGTCATGCCGGAGCCACAGAAGGGATCCACGACGACGGCGCCGGGATCGGTGTAGTGCTCGATCATGCGCACGATGCCCTCGGGTGGAACCTTGGTGTGGTAACTGTGCGCCCGGTAGAACACCGAGCCTTTACCCCCGACGACCTCGCTGCGGTAGGGCTCCGCGACCCGCTTCATCGGCGTGGCCCGAATTGCACTTGCAACGCGACGCCGAGTGCGTTCGCGATGCGGTCGAGGGTGGCCAGCGTCAGTTGATGCGACCCGGTTTCCCAGCGGGCGACGGTGGACTGCGTCGAGCCCATCCGAATGGCGAGTTCGTGCTGCGTCAGCCCGCAGGACTCGCGCGCGCTGCGCACCATGTCCGCGATCTCGCGGCGATCCGCATGGCACCCACGCCGTTCGGCGGCCGGCTCAGTCAACACAGCTCCGAGGCTATGAGCTGGCACCGACAAAAATCGCCAGACACGCAACGGCGCCCGTCGAGATCTGCGTCAAGGTCGTGCCCGCGGCGACGCAACTAGCCCCCGAGCATGCGGTACTGCGCGGCAAGCTGCTGCTGAGCGCGCGTGAAGTCTCGCGCGGAGGTCTTGAACACGTACTGGTCGCGGGAGGCCAGGCACAGGTACTTCGGGACGAGTCCGTTGGCGTCGGCCACCAACAGGCAACGACTGTCGGGCAGCCCTGGCACGCCCGCTGCTGACTGAGTCGACGGCTGCTTGGTGGCCGCGTCCTCGAAGTCCTTCGCCAGCGCGATCGCCGCCGCTGCGTCCTTGGCCCGGTAGAGCGTGGATGCCCCGATCGATACCTCGTCGACGCCTGCCGCGGCCAGCTGTGGACCCACCAGGACGGGGTTGGCCTCGGCGTGCAGCGCGCCCGCGGGCGGGTAGGCCGAACCGGACATGGGGGTCGCTTCGTCGGGCGCTGTCGGAAGCGTGCGGGCCACCAAGCCGGTGGGGTCGAGCGGCAGCTCAGGGAAGAAGGTGGGGTTACTCGGCTGGAAGCCGTCGAGCAGCGGAAGCTGGAGGTCGATCGCGCGGGCCGCAAGCGCAGCCGCTGCGTCGGGGCCATTCGGGTGCTGCGCCACGTCGAACACCACGAAGGGTCCGTGGGCGGTGAGTGCCGTCACCTCCTGCTTGATGGTGTCGTCGTCGTTGTACTTCTGTAGCGACCCCGACGACGCCGGATGGCCGGGCACCGGGATGGCGACGGGCGGCTCGATGAGCACCGGATGGACGCTCGCGTCGACTGGCAGCGTCATCGTCGAGGCGGTCATCGACGTGACGGCGTCGGCCGCGGCTCTGTCGTCGGCGAACCGCAGCACCCCATTGCGCAGTGACATCGGGGCCGACGAGTCGGCGTTGTGCCGGTCGGCGACGAAGCCGACGACGAAGGGCTGCCCGTACAAACCCGCGGCGACTCTCGCCCGGAGATTGAACGCAAAGTCGTCCTTGCTCAAGACAATAGAACCCGCTGGAGCGCTGCCTTCGGTCAGAGTGTCGTCGACCTGCCACGGGCCGAGCACGTAGGGCGCCATCAGCTGGGCCTCGAGCCGGCGCCCCGCGTCTGGGCTGCCGGCGACGCCGAGCGGGGCCAGCGGCGCGATGGGGTACTTGCCGGTGTCGAGCTTGCCCACGTCGACTCGGGCCGCAGCGGCGTCCTTGCCTTCCGGGACCGCCTTGCCCTGGACCGGGGCGCCGCCACATCCGGCGAGCACCGTCACCGCAACGACCATGGGCAAGGTCATCGCTGCGACGAACGCGCAAGCGCGCACGTTCAGGAGGCACCGTTCGGGGCGCACAGCTTCCAACCGTCGCTGCGCTCCATCGGCATCGTGATCTCCTGGGTGCCAAGCGACTCATTCGAGGCTTGAACCTTGAGCTTCGCGGAGTCGCCGTTGATCGTCACGTCGATGGCCTTGAACGTGCTCAGCCCCTGCTTGTCGCGGGTCTGCTTCAGCATCTCCAGGACCGGCCCGACGAACTTGGCCCGCATGGCCGGGCACTGCATTTCCAGGTACGCGTCCCAGTTCTTCGTGTTGTACGCGTCGGCGACCGCTTGCAGGGCCGCGATGACCTGGTCCTTGTCGGACATGGGCGGCGGCGCAGGCGGTGGCGCCGCGGGCGGTGGGGTGCTCGATGCTGCGACGGCCGAGGTGTCCGACGAGCTGGCCGACGGCGCAGCCTGCTGTTCGGCGCTCGAACACGCGGCGAGCAGGGCCGCCGCAGTGGCGACGACGAGGAGACGCGCTAGCGCGATCACGGGCAAACCTCCGGGAACTAGGAGAACGGCGGTTGTTCTTAGCCTAGGGCCAGGACGGAGTAGCCCGTGTCACTGATTTGGCACCCGGTTGGCGATGGCCAAAACCAGTTTCGCCACGTCGTTGCCGCCCGCTGAGCGGCATTGCCGCACGTCGATCAGCACGTTGCCGCGGATGAGCATTCCACGCTGGCAGGAGCCGCCACCGCCGCTGAGGGTGGCCTCGAGCGTGGCCACCCCCGACGTGTTTCGCGTCGGGCCGAACGTCCACGTCTGCGGGGTCTCGCCGGGTGGTGTCACCACGATGTCGTGCCCGGCGCACGCCTCCCACCCGTTCTGTTGAACGGTTCGCGCCATCCCCACCGGCATGGCTGGTGTCGAACCCTTGGCAGGAAAGGCCACGGCCGCCTGAATCACGCTGTCCTGCCACAAGCTCTTGTTGAGCGCACGCAGCACCTGAACGGCACTGCCGGTGGGCACTGCTTGGCTGATCGACGTGTCGGCGTACACCGGCTGTTGCGCGGGAAGCCACGCGCCAAGGCATTGGGGGTCGTTGACGGTCGCGGTGTCGTTCAGCAGCTCCGAACCGTCCTGTTCGAGCACCAGGGGAGCGCCGGAACCGTCGTCGCCGACCGCGGATGCCGGGAGCAGAATCCCGCGCAGCGCAGCCGGGGCCACGTCGGTGGCAGGCGGGCCGGCTTGCGTGCTCGAGGTCGTTTGACGGGTCAGTTCTGGGCCGGAACCGCTGGCAGCCGATGGGTCGTCGCCACTGGGCCACACGATGACCGCGACGGTCCCGACGACGAGCAGGGCCACCGCGGCGATAGCGCCGATGAGCGCAGTCCGACGGCGGCGCGGGGGTAGCGGCCGCACCGCGGGCGGACCCGGAAATGATGGTGCCGCAGGCGTTCTGAGCACGGCGTGCGGATTCTGCAACGCGTTGATCGCCGCATCCGCGAGCGCGCTCGCCGTCGGGAAGCGCGCGGCCGGGTCCTTCGCCATGGCGATCGCGATCACGGCGTCCATGGCCGGAGGCAGCGTCGGCACCAGGTCGGTGACGCGCGGCGGGGGCTGCTGCAGGTGGGCCATCATCACGGCCGCCATGCCGTTGGTGCCTGGGAAGGGTGCGCGGCCGGTCAGCAATCGGAAGAGCGTGCAGCCCAACGAGTAGATGTCGGAGCGGCCGTCGAACGGCTCGCCCGCCAACACCTCGGGCGCCGCGTAGGCCACCGTCGCGAGCACCGCGCCCGTCACCGTCAATCCGATGTCGCCAAGCGCGCGGGCAATTCCGAAGTCGCCCAACAACACTCGCTCACTCGGGCCGATGGGCCCCGACAGCAGGAAGTTGGCCGGCTTGATGTCGCGGTGCACCACCTGGTGTGCGTGCGCATGGTCGAGGGCCTTGGCGACCTCGGTGATGATGTGCACGGCGCGGTACGGCGACATCGTTCCGGAGCGCTGCGCTGCGTCGGCGTCCGTGCCGTCGACGAACTGCATGGCGATCCACAGCTGACCGTCCTCGCTCTGGCCGCGGTTGTAGACGGAGACGATGTTCGGGTGATCGAGGCCGGCGGCAACGTCCGCCTCCCGCAGGAAGCGGGTGCGGAAGTCAGGGTCGCGGGACAGTTCCTGCGAGAGCACCTTCAACGCATCGTGACGCGGCAGCGTCGGGTTGGCCGCCAGGTACACGGCGCCCATTCCGCCCTTGCCGAGCTCACGGATGATCCGATAGCCCGCGACCTGTGCGCCCTCCGTCAGCAAGCTACTTGAACCGTTCGTAGCAAAGGTCCTGGTCGCCGCCAAGGCCGGAGCGGAAGGCGACGATGCGGGTGAAGCCGGCAGGCACCGTTTCGCCGTTGACGTTGCTGGCCACCAGGCCGTTGGTGAGCAGCCCGGCCACCGCTTCGTCGAGGTCGCCGGCGGTCAGCGTCAGCCCCCGGCCACTGGGCACGTCGACCTGCTTGGACATCGCGGCCTGGGCGAAGCCGGTCAGGCACGCCGTGCGCAGTGCGGCCGTCGGCGAGTCGAGGCTGTCGCCTTTTTCGTGCTGGACCGCCAGGGCGTATCGCGACGTCAGCACCGACAGCGCGGTGTTGTCCCCCTGGATGAGCACCTTGTTGCGTTCCGTGGCGGCCTGGCCGAGGTCCTGCAGGGCCGACAGGTCCACCGAGATGGTGTTGGTGGACGGGCAGTAGGAGGCCGGGGGACTCGCCTTCGCGTCGGAGCAGTCCTCGGTGCCCAGCTTCAGCGTCGGGGTCTCCTTGAGTTGGAAGATCTGCCCGAGCACCTCCATCAGGTCGGTGAGCGTGCTCTCGTCGAGTGTCACCTCGCCGCTCTGCACGTCACCACTGCTCTGGTCGAGCGACATTTCCATCGGGAGGTCGCCGCGCCGTTGCTCGATCTCGTCTATGTCGATCGTGGCGCAGTCGCCTGGGCTGCCGGCAAAACCCATCTGGAATGCGCTGATACGGTCGAGTGCGGTGCCGTGGCCCTGCTCGAGCATGTCGGTGTCGGTCGGCGTGATGATGGGATCGCGCAGCGTAATCGCAGCCGCCAGAACATGATTCAGCCCGTCGCCCGTGCTCAGTCGGAATCGCGGAGACTGCCCTTCAGCCACCCAACGGGTGTAGCTCCCTGCGAAGCAGTCGGCCTGCTGTTCCGCGACGATGGTGGGCGTGTTGTCGTCGATGAGGCCGGCCATGTTCTGGATGGCGTGGCCGTACTCGTGACCGAGCAGGGCGCCGATGGACACGTCGCCGAAGAACTGCTTGCCGATCGGGACCAGCACGCCGCGGTCCCACGCCATGATGTCCTTGCTTGGGCAGAAGAACGCGTTGGGCTCCTGGTAGGTCTCGGTGCCGCAGACGGTCGGACTCGACGGGTCCTCCGAATCCCAGGACAGCAGCCTCTCGATGGGCGAGAACTTGCCGTGGAACGAGTCTGGGTAGTTCTTGCTCCAGTACTCGGCAACGTCGTTGACGGCGAGCAGTGCAAGTTTGTCGACGGGTCCGTCGTCGGTGTCCTTGACGTCGCCGACGGGCGCCGGGGCGTCCTCCCGCACGCCGCTGGGCCCGTCCGCCGCGGGTAGTCCGCCGGCCCGGAACGGGTCGTAGAGCGGGGAGACTGCGTGGCCCTGGGTGACGCCGCCGCAACCGGCAACGAGCCCGCCAAAGAGCAGAGCCGCGCAAGCGACCCCCAGCGACTTCTTCAATGCCGTTGCGCGTTGGTTCATATCCTGACGAATCTCGCGAGAAGGTACCTGGATCAGCGCTGAGGGTATACCGACCGCGGTGACGACGAGCGCACTCCTTGGTCGACGTCGTTACCCGGCGCACTCAAACGGCGGCGCGCAACGGCATCCCGGGTCGGTCGCCGTTCCCTCGACCTGTAAGTATCGATCCGTGGGAAAGAACGAGCGCGGCAAGATCGTCATGACCGACGACGAGATCACGGAGTTCATCGAGCGCAGTCGCACCGCGACCATGGCGACGGTGCTGCCCAGCGGACGACCTCACCTGGTCGCCATGTGGTACGCGGTGCTCGACGGCGAAATCTGGTTCGAGACCAAGGCCAAGTCGCAGAAGGCCGTCAACGTGCGCCGCGATCCGACGATCACCGTCATGATCGAGGACGGGCAGACCTACAACACGCTGCGCGGCGTCTCCATCGACGGGACGGCGGAAATCGTCGACGACGATCCGGATCTGCTTCTGCGCGTTGGCATCAGCGTCTGGGAGCGGTACACCGGCCCGTACACCGACGAGATGAGACCCTTCGTCGACCAGATGATGAACAACAGGATCGCCGTCCGCGTGGTGCCCAATCGGCTGCGCAGCTGGGATCACGGCAAGCTAGGACTAGGCGACATGCCGCTGTCGGGGTCGACCGCGCAATACCTCTAGCGCTAGCCCGCCGCCCGCGGCGGCTGAAAGCCTGGATTGGCCAGTGCGGTCGCCGTCGCGTTTCCGATCGGGCCCTGGTTGTCGAACATCGCCGCGGATCCGGTAGCCACCCCTTCGTGACTGGAGTGCGTCAACGCGGCCAAGCCGATGTCGGCTCCGACCGGAAGCCGGCTCAGCGTGACGGTGTAGTCCGCGTTGATGTAGTGCAAACCCGCTGTGCCGTAATGAGTTAGCGAGCTCGCTACGTCGCCGGCCATCGCGGCGCGGGTGAACGCGGACATGGGCTGACCGTCGATTAACTGCTTGCGGTCCCGGAGCCACACGTACTTCGGGCCGTCATGCCCCCACTCGGTTAGGTCGAAGCTCAGGCCCGCCGCTGCGGCGTCCTTTCCGTAGGCCCAGACCATCATCGTCACTGCGTCGAGCGGCCCCTCGGGCTCGGGCGGCCGCGGCGGCATGGTGACCGGGCTGCTCCACACCTCGCCGGGCGGCTGCTCGCCACGCCGCAGCAACAGCGCACTCGCGCGTGCCACGACGACGCCGGATTGGGTCAGCTCGGCGTGCACCAGCTTGAGCCGACGCCCCTGCCGGACGACGGTGCTTTGGGCCTCGAGCGGCGCCATGGCCGCGGGCCGCAACAGGTCGACGGTCAGTCGCGCAGGCTGGAGTTCCGGATCGCTCGCATCGCGTTCGATCGCGTACCCGAGCAGCCCGCCCACGTGGTTGCCACTGATCGACGATCCCCACGGCCCGCGCGCAATCGAGGTCGGGACGAACGCGTCACCGTCGGGAAGGAAGTACGCGGTCGGCAGGGGAATGGTCATCGGCACAGACGATATCGACGGGTGTCATCGGTACCGCCACCGGCTCACGCGGCCCGCTGGGCGGGAGGTGCGAGCACGATCGCCGAGTTCTGCCCGCCCATTCCCAGCGAGGTCTTCAGGGTCAGCCCTTCGGCCATGGGCGTCGTGCCGTCCAGCAGCCGGGCATGGCCAGGTGCGACGGTCGGCGGCGCAGGAATCACCCCGTGTTCGTAGCCGAGCGCGGTCGCCGCGACCTCGACGGCGGCTGCCGCGCCCTGGCAGTGTCCGGCCAACGGCTTGACCGAAAAGATCTCGGGCTTGCCGTCGAACAGTTCGTCGAGAATGCCCGCCTCGGCCGCGTCGCATTGCTGGGTGCCCGGACCGTGGGCGTTGATGTACCGCACCTCGGACGGATCGACGCAGGCCGCCTCGAGTGCATCGCGCACGCATTCGTCGACGTGGGTGCGGGCCGGGTCGACCGAGGTGACGTGGAAGGCGTCGTGCGTCATGGCTCCGCCAAGGACCGTCGTGTAGACGCCGTCCATCGGGCCCGCCGACAGCACGAAGCTGACCGACGCCTCGCCAACGGCGAACCCCCGGCTGCCGGTTTGGAACGGGCGGCACGCGTCGAGTGGCTCGGTGTCGACCACGGCGACGCCCAGTTTGACGAAGTGCTCCACGTTCTCGGGTGTCAGCGACAGATCGGTGGCGATGAACACCACGTCGTCGACGAATCCGGTGTCGAGCCACATCTTCGCCGTGATCAGCCCGGCGTTGCCGGACGCACACATCGCAGAGACGTTCATGGCGGGGCCGTGGAACCCATGCTCCTGCATGAGCATCGACACAGGCGTGGACGGCATCAACGCCAGGTAGTCGCGGACGCTGCGGTGACCACCCTCGGCGACGTAGAACTGCCGCCAGCCCTCCACCTCGGGAATCACCACGGCGTGCAGTAGCCCGACCCGCCGCCCAGGGGTCCAGCCGCGCGCGGCGGCGTCGCCGAGCGCCTCCCTGGCTGCGGACCGCATGGCGCGCGCTGATCGGCTGGCGCCGTCGCGCTGCTCACCTCCCGCCGGAACCCTTGCCAGCCAGGCACTTTCGCCACCGTGACCGTAGCCCTGAACGAGATCGGCGGCCGGTTTGCCGCTGAGCAGTCCGGCCCACAGGGCATCGGCACCCCAGCCGTAACCCGTCACCGCGCCGATGCCGACGATGTTCGCGCCGGGCGCACCCTGTAGCACCATTGACGTCTCCGTTAAATTCTGTTTGGGGGAGCCCGTTTGGACCTCTCTTGATTAACCCCCTATCAGGCACAATTGACCAGTCAGGCGATTGGACCGACCGAGATGTTGGGCGCCGATTCGGTGCTAGTTTGGTTCGCTAGCCGAGGGGAGACGGTGACTGTGGGGGACCCAGATCGCGCCGCCGAGGACGTCAGCGTCACCGACGACACCTCGGCCGAGTTGTCGAGGGCCCGCAGCGAATCCGCCGAAGACCGCTACCAACGGTTGCTCGAACACAGCCCCGATGCGATCTGTGTGCACCAGAACGGTCGGCTCGTCTACGTCAACAAGGCCGGGGTGGACTGGATCGCGGCGCCTTCACCCGACGCACTGGTCGGCCAGGCCATCACGACCTTCGTCAAACCAGAGTCCATCCCCGCCATGCTGGATCGCATATCGGCGTTGCGCCATCAGGGCGACATCTCGGAGGCATCGGAAGCGGTGATGCTCCGCTTCGACGGAACCGAGCTCGACGTCGAAGCGGTGTCGGTACTCACGGTGTGGAACGGTGAACCCGCCTACCAGGTGATCTTCCGTGACGTCACGGCGAGGAAGGTCGCTCAGGCCGCCCTGCGCTTCCAGGCCGCCCTGGCCGATCACGTCAGCGATGCCATCATCGCCACGACCGCGACCGGTGTGGTGACCAATTGGAACCCGGCTGCCGAGACGATCTACCGCAGACCTGCCGCCGACGCGTTGGGCCTGCCGGTCAGCGAAGCCGTTGGCGCCGAACTAAATCCGGCTGAGATCATCGCGGCGGGCGGACGAGTCAGCGTCACCCACCGTGGCATGGACGGCTCCGCTCTCGCGATCCGGCTCTCGGCCGCCGAGATGGACGGCGGGTACGTGTTGCTGTGCACGGACCAGACGGCGTTGCGGCGTGCCGAGCAGCATTTCCAGATCGTGGTCCGATCGCTCGAAGAGGGCGTGGTGGTGCTGGACCACACCGGGTTGCTCATCTCCGCCAACCCCGCGGTGCGGCGGGTATTCGGAATCACCGAGGAGGACGAGGGTCCGGACTACCGCACCGTTGCGGAGCGCTGGAAGCTCGACCCGGAGGTCGCACCGCCCTGCGGCGTCGACCGCCCGGTACGGAATACCTTGTCGACCGGCGTCCCGTTCAGCGGAGAGGCGTATAGCGTCGGACCCAACGGTGAGCGGCGCTGGCTGTCGGTCAGCTCGCGCAGGCTCAATCCCGAAGAGGGTGGCCGTTCGGCGGTGCTGATCACCTTCCGCGACATCACTGCGGTCCGCAACGCCACCGAGCACTTCGCCCATCAGGCCATGCACGATCCACTGACCGGGTTGCCCAATCGGGTGCACCTGATCGCGCATGCGGATCGCCTGCTTGAGCACGGCGCCCTCGGTGCGGTGCTGTTCGTCGACCTCGACGACTTCAAGAGCATCAACGACTCCCTTGGCCACGACGCGGGTGACGAAGTGATTCAGCGTGCGGCCCAACGTATTCGGGATACCGTTCGCAAGGACGACAGCGTCTACCGGCTAGCGGGGGACGAATTCGTGGTGTTGGTCGCCGGACCGCTGGGCGCCGCGGAGACTGGTGACCTCGCCGATCGGATCAGCGCCAGCTTGAGTGAGCCGATGTCCGTGGCCGGATTGACGGTGGGCGTCGGCGGCAGCATCGGCGTAGTCGACCCCGCCGACGGTGAGCTCCTCGATGCAGCGGAGCTACTGCGTCAGGCGGATCGAGCGATGTACGTGGCGAAGGCGCGTGGCCGCCGCATCGCCAGGTATGCCCTCGACGGGCAAGGGGAGCCCGGTACGTCGACCCACGGTGGACCCGCCTAGACCGGATCCGCCTAGACCGGATCGACAAGATCGTCGTATTCGCCGCTCTTGTCGAGGTAGTTCGCGACCATCGAGCACGGAGCGACGATGCGCAGTCCGTCGGCGCGCGTCGCCTGCAACGCGGCGGCGACGAGGATCGTGGCGAGCCCGCGACCTTGGAACGCTTCGTCGACCACGGTGTGAGGGAACGTGCGCCGTCCGCCCGCGTCGGTGAACTCCGCGAACCCGGCCTGCCTGCCGTCGACGGCGATGGTGAAGCGGTCGGGCTCCCGGGACACCGTTGTGGACGCGCCGGTCTTGTCAGCCGGGGTAGTGGTCATCGGGCTCCTTGATCGGGGGATTGCGACGGGGGATTGCGACGGGGCCGCAGTTCGACGTTCGGTAGCGCTGGGGCGGACAGCCGGGCGCCGGGGTAGCTGTCGACCGAGCCAAAGCGCTCGTCGTGCGCCTCCCACCGCCTGCGGTACTCGACGATGTCGGCGTGACTGCGGCCGACGAAGTTCCACCACATGACGAGCGGCTCGGGGAACGGTGGGCCGCCGAGGACGAGTACCCGGGCGGGACCGCCATCTGAGTTGTCGAGCACCAGCTCGTCGTTGCCGGGCGATTGGTACCAGAGGTCGCCGCCCTCCAGCGGGGTACCGCCTGCGGTCAGCGCCCCCGTGTCCACCAGCACCCCGTGTTCGAAGTCGCGTGCGACCGGCAGCCGGACGGTGATGCCGGGCCGCAGGTCGACCTGCGCGCCGAGCAGCGGGGTGAAGCTAGGCACCGGCGAGTGCGCGCCCGCGAGGTCGCCGAGGAACACCCGAATTCGCGCGCCGTCGTGCTCGTGCACCGGGGGCGCGTAGTGCGTGAAGTCGCGCGCAGTGTCGCGGTGCTCGTCGGGAAGCGCCACCCACAGCTGTACGCCATGGAGCACGGTGGTCGCCGGTGTAGACACCTCGGAGTGGCAGATGCCCGCGCCGGCCGTCATCAGGTTGAGCTCGCCGGGGCGGACCAGCGCCCGCACTCCGGCGCTGTCCTGGTGCTCCACCTCGCCGCGGAACAGCCAGCTCACCGTCTGCAGGCCGGTATGGGGGTGAGGTGGAACGTCCATGCCCGCACCCGAGCCGACGTCGTGGGGGCCGTAGTGGTCGACGAAGCACCAGGCGCCGATGAGCGACCGTTCCCGTTGCGGCAGTGTCCGTCGCACGCGCATGGCTCGCGGGCCGCCCAGTGGGACGTCGCGCGGATGCAGTACCCCAGTGAATGTCGAAGCACCGCAAGCAACTTCATCGGGCTCGGCCTCGACGTTGCTCACCCGACCACACTAGCGCGTCGCGTCAGCCCGTCATCGCCGAGCGGATGACCTCGAAGTCCTGCTCGCCGATCTTGAACACACCGCGGTGGAACGGGTAGCCCCAGCGCGTCTTGTCCTCGATGAACCCGAGCTCGTCGAGCAACGGACGAATGGGCGCCTCGCTGGTCGGCAGAAACTCGACCTTGCGTCGCCACGGCTGAAACTCCGGGTCGAGGTCGGCCTGATACACCTCGTCGTCGGCCACCTGACCGATTGCGGTGAAGGCCTGCAGCGCTGCGCCGTCGGGATAGTCGGTCTTGGGTGAGTAGAAGACGATCCAGTCGCCGCGCGCCATCCGGCGCAACATGTGGGGCTTGCCATGGTTGGCCTGTGTGAATCCGCCCGCCACGCCGCGTTGCACGTGCCCGCGACTGACGGTGTTTATCCAATACGTCATGGCGCCCACGCTAGGAGCGCGGTCCGACAGCGGCCAGAAGTTATCCACAGGCCGAAATGCTGGAGAAAACGACCGAGCCGCCGACGCAAAACGTCGGCGGCTCGGGGGACGGTGCCGGGCTTGCGCCTCTCGGCAAGTGGTCGCTCGAGGCGACAGTTCTGGGGTGGTACCCGGGGCAAAATCCGACACCGTCGCCTCGTCAACGACGGGGTGGCCGCGCGTATTCCGGGCGGGCTCTGCTCCGGCCAAAAGATCCAGCGTCGCAACGACATCACCGCCGCGCGACGGGACGGGATCGCCCCCGCTGCCGCCCCCTCGATTGATCGGCAGCGAGGGCGACGATCGTCAGGACGCTTCTAGCAGAGCTTCTGCGGGCTCGAGAAAGATCCGGCGTGCGCGCACCTGGTAGCCGTTGCGCTCGGCGAGGTCGCGCAGCTGGCGAAGCGCGTGACCCCGGCCGCGACCCCCTTCGGGAATGACGACGCCGGCCCACAACCCTTCGGCCTTGGGCAGTTCGACGGCCTCGCGTGCGCACGCCCACCGGCGCGGGCACATCCGGCAGATGGTCTTGGCCTCATCGTCAGCAGCCGAGGTCCAGCGATCGGGGTTGCGAGTGCATGCGCCGATGGGCAGCCCGTCCAGTGCTACTGCGTTCATTTCCAACTCCCTCGTCCGAGCGCTGCAGTCGGGTGCGGCGCGATGGATGGAAATGTATAGCAATAACCGTAGCGACGCAACAGTTTGAGTCGAGCGGAAGCGTGGCGGGATGCCGAAGGTTGATAGCGATTGGCACTAAAGGCGACGATATTCAACCGCGTTGCAATCAGTAACCCCAGTTCAACGGCATTTCCACGTCAGGATGACCCGTTGCGCGAAGCCGTAGCGATGAGATGGTTACCCGGTCGCGGAACCGCAGCGGTTTGCGTGACATGCTTCGGGTAAATTGAGCCCAAGCCATAGCAGTGCATCGGATTTGGCTTACGATTACCTTCACCGCAGCTACCTCACCGCAGCGACGCACGGAGACCCGATTTGAGGCATCACCGGAGATGACGAGACCAGAACCGAGTCTCGAACCAGGCTCGTTGGTCGTCCGGACCAACGGCTTCTCCTATGTCGTATCGCCGCGGGCTGGCGTGGCCACCATCGGTCGCGACCCGCACGCCCAGGTGAAGATCGACGATGCCCGGATCTCCCGCGTGCACGTACGCGTGGAATTCGTCGACGGCAACTGGCGGGCCGTCGATACCAGCATGAACGGAATGTTCCTTGGGAGCTCGCGCGCGCACTCGGTAGCGGTCACCGACGGGCTGACGGTGCGCCTGGGCGATCCGGTGGCCGGGCCCACTGTGCAATTCGACGTCGCCCCCACGGAGTCGCGCGTCGCGCCCGACCCGGAGCACACCACGCTCGTCGCGCCGGACGACGACGCCACCGTTGCCCTCCACCCGGGCATGGTCCGGGCGGGTGCCGCAGCGGCCGCACGGCGCCGCGAGCTGGACATCTCTCAAAGGAGTTTGGCGGCCGACGGCATCATCAACGCCGGCGCGCTCATCGCCTTCGAGAAGGGGCGAAGCTGGCCACGCGACCGGACGCGGGCCAAGCTCGAGGAAGTCCTTCAGTGGCCAGAGGGCACGATCGCGCAGCTTAGGACCGGTGGCGCCGAAGCCCCTCCTCCGACCGAGCCGAGCGTGCCGATCGCGGTCGCCGACGAGGTGCCGTTGATCGCGCAAGCCGTCGAAGCAGCGGTGCACACGCTCGGCGCGACGATAGCTGCGTTGCCGGCCCTCGACGATCCGGCCTTCACCCCACGGGCGACGGCGATCCTGACGGACCTACGTCAACTCGAGCAGGTAGCGGCCAGGGCCGCGCGGATCGGCCGCGTGACCCCGCCGCTCATCAAGGCGTTGAGCACGGTTCGCCGCGAACTCCACGAGCTCACCATGCATGCGGCCGCGGCGCCGACGGCCTCCCTTGGTCAGCGCGTGTACGCCACACGCCGTCGCGCCAACCTGACCATCGCGGAAACGGCCCAGGCCGCGGGCGTGCCGGAGGACGCGATCGCCCAGGTCGAGATGGAGCAACCGGTGTCGGCGCCATCGGCGGAGCTGATCGAAGTCCTACTGGGACAGCTCGAATAACGTTGCGCCTCAGCGGCGTTCGCGGCCGTGTTCGTCGGGGGGCGGGAAGTGCTCGGCCAGCGCTGCGGCGATCTCGATGAACTTGCGTCGCGTCGCGGGTGCCAACTCAGTGGTGCCCGCGATGACCCCACCCGGTCGGAGGTGACCGTCGAAGGGAACCTCGACGACGACCTGACCCTGCCCGGCGAACTGGTTGGCGAGGATGCCCCGCGTGCGTTTGTCGGCGTGGCCGTCGGAGTCGTTGAGCACCACCACCGTTCGCCGCAACAGACTGGTCAAGCCGCGGTTGGCCAACCAGTCCATGGTCTGTCCGGCGGTGGCCGCCCCGTCGACCCACGGCGACGAGACGACGATCAACGCGTCGAGGTCGCGTAGCACCTCCTGAGTGACGGGCGAGTCCATCGTCGAGCTGCAGTCGATGATCGAGATGGAGAAGTAGCGGTCCAGCCGCGAGGTCGCCTCCCGGTAGATCGCCGGATCGAGCACGCGTCTGCGCGCCGGGCTGGCCTCGCCTGCGAGCACGAACAACCCGGCAGCGTTGTTGCCGACCCTGCTTCGCACGTCCGCGAACGTCTCGAGGTGTTGATCGGAGGCGAGCTCCCAGTACGACCCCATGGCCTTGGGATCGACGCGGCTGCCGAGCTTGCCGAACGACGTGTCGGCGTCGATCGCGACGACCCGGTCCTCCTGGCGCAATTCGGCGAATATCGAGCCGATGCTCGCCGACATTGTCGTCTTCCCGACGCCGCCCTTGCCCATGACGCCGACCTTGTAGTGGCCGCGCAGGACCGCCTTGATGCGGGCCTCGAGCTCGAGCTGGCGCAGCTCGTCGGCAGATTGCCCGACGTTGACCAGGCCGAACGTGGCCCGATATAGCGCCTTGCGCCAACCAGTCGTAGGCGGCACTCGACGGGAGGGGACGAGCTCGTCGGCCCTGATGCGGTCCGCGTAAGAGCCCGTCGGAGCCGGGGCAGCCATCCGTGGATCAGCGCCGTAGGACGTGCCCGACCAGGTGCCGTACGGCAGCTGACCGGTGTTGGGCTGCGCCTGTCCGGTGTTGGGCGGCGCCGCGGCGCGGGGAGGCCGCGGCGGTGGCTGCTGGCCAGGCCACGGGGGTTGCTGACCCCATTGTTGTTGCGGGTTGTCCGGCCGGACCGGCGCGCCGACGGGGCCGGTGTCCCGGGGCGTGCCAGGGGGTGGGCCGAACCGCGGCGGCGACACGGGGCGGGTGGCGCCGGCCGGGTGCTCAGGTGTTGAAGGAGGATCGGACGGCGCGGGGGCGCTGGGTGGCGCCGGTTTGCTCGGTGGAGTCGGATCCACGGGTGGACGGGAAGGCACCGGCGGCGCCGCAGGTGTGAACTTGGGCTTCTCGACGGGCGGTTCGTAATCCGATTCCTCAGGCCCGGTCCAGCCGAGGTCTCTGCGGAGGGCGTCGTCGCGGTCGCTCACGGCACCAGGGCTCCTAATCGGTAGTTGGGATTGGTGCCGGTCGTAGACCGGGGTCGTTCCTGGTGAGGGCTGCTGTCAGGTGACGTCTGCTGGGTCCCGACGCGAGACGTCTTGAGAAAGAA
>NZ_JAPZLB010000024.1:0-55824 GCF_033804635.1 Mycobacterium sp. RTGN4
CCGCGCCGCAGTACAACAAGCGAAAATCGGCCCCGACAACGACATCCCCCACGTCACCGCACCCACCATCAAGAAATACATCACCGACCTGCAACAACTCGGACTGATCTAGGGTCGAGAGCTCTGAATCGTGGGAGTCCGCCGGTCCGTGAACGATCTGGCGGGCCTAGCCGAATCCTCGCGCTCCAACCCTCAGCGAGAAGACCAGTGCGACAGAGTAAGTCGGCATTCTTGGCAGGTTCCCGCTCATGTCGACGAATCGCTGACCGACCCTCGAATTACAGCTGGCTCAGAGGACTCCCAGACCCTGAACGATCAACGATGCTCCTACTACGGCCATGATGACCGCCATGAAATTCCGATGGTGAGCAAGCGCCCAGTCGTGCAACCACTGCAGTGCTGCATGGGTTTTCTCCGGGGCAACCAGGTTGCTGACGAGAATGACCTCTTCCACTGCAAGAACGGTGATCACGAATGTGATGCCGGCCCCTAGCTGCATTCCGATTGCCCCTCCCGAGGCAACGATCAGGGCAAGTGCCAACAGCACCCCGTCGGCCGGCATCACCATCAGGCCAATGACCAGCGCGATCCACGGCGACCCGTTTCGCCAGGCATCACGCGCGCGACCGAGCAGTCGCCGAACCCGAGATGCGCCGTCCGGCAATACTTCATCGCCAGCGCGCATCAGCCGCGAGATGATCGGCAACGAAGCCGGATCGTGAACTTGCGTCGATGTGCCGCCGCGGCGGTGCGGGCTCTGCACTGCATGCCTACCCCGGCTCGGTGGCCTGGCCAAGGAGCGCACTGTCATCAACACGGCCACTGCCACTAGCACCACACCCAACGCGATCGTGATGCGTTGGGCGAGGGGGCTCGCGGTCGAGTTCGTAAGCCCTTCTGCAATAGACGCCGACGTTGGCGTGGAGTGAAGCAGGAACAAAGGTACGAGCAGGTAGGTAAAGCCCGAAAGTAAAGTGCCGAACCAATAAGCGAGCAGGTTTTGCATGGGCCGTGGCCGACTGAGCACCAGCAGGATGATGCCAAGGCGAACGGGATTGATTGTTATTACTAGTGCTAGCACCAGTAATGGGCCCCACATGCCCGAATGCTACCTTGATTGAGGTTTGCTGTTCGCTCATTGCGTGACTTTTTCACGGGGCTGGCCAGTGTTCGGGCACGCATGCACCTGGTTGCGTCTTCTGGGCCTAGACCATCGAAAACCATTGCGATGTAATATCTCTTGCAGTTGCAAACATGCTGAGCGTCAACCGCCATCCACTCCAGCGGGGCGCGACCCGACGTGCCGGTGGCGTTGTTCCCCGACCGCGTACTACGAGTCAGACGGTAACTGGAAGGTGTCCTCGACAAGCTCGACGAATGGAAATTTGCTAAACCGCCAGAGTCTGGGTTCGGCGCCTAGCGTCCTGTGATTCGAGTAGGGGTTCCATCATGATCTGCAACAGGTCTTCACTAACTGCAACAACTATTGACGCGATTGCGCTCGGCGCTGCGGCTTCGTTCCGCCCAGCTGCTTGGTCACCGTGTCGGCCGTCGCCACCAGCACGTTGGCGCACTCGCTGATCTCTCTGTCCGTCAAGGGCTTTCCGATGTGCAGCGATGTCACCATGACCTGGCGCTGGTAATGGTCGAACACCGGCGCAGAGATGACGCTGATATCCGAGCGGGTAGGGCGGCGCCGTCCTTCGGTCGGGCTTTCGTCGCGTAAGTACACCCGCTCGCCGATGTCGGACACCAGCTCGCCGAGCAGCGCGCGCAGTTCGTCCGGCAGGTTGCTCGACATCCCGGCCATCAACGCGTAAAGCCGTCTGCCCCCCGGCGTCTGACGCTCGACCAGATATCCGTCGGCGCAACAGTTTTCGATCACCCGGTTGAGCCGCGCGGTCTTGGTGCGCAGCGGCAAGGTCGGTTCCTTCGCAAGCCAGTCGCGTAGCGCCTGCTCGTCCCACAGCACGAACATCAGCCCGACCGGCGGGGCGAACGGATAGCTCTGGCCGACCTCCACACCGGCGCGAACACCGGCCGGTGCCACCAGTTCGAGCAGCGTGATGCGATCGTCGATCACCCCTGACAGCGCGGCGGTCACCCCGAAACGCGCGGACAGGCGACGCAGTTCGTCACGCGCGGCCGGGCTCACGCGCAGTGATTCCTGCGCCTTGTGTCCCAGCGCGATCAGAGACGGACCGAGCCGGTAGGTCTTGTCGCTGTTGTCGCGTACCAAATAGCCGGCTTCGCACAACGCGGTGACGATGCCCAGGCAGGTGGGCTTGCTCAAATCGAGCCGACGGGCCAGTTCGGACAGGCCGAACCGTTGGTCGGCGTGGCCCGCCAGGAAGTCCAGAATCCGGACGACCCGCTCGGTGGGCGGCGAGACTCGGCCTGGTGACGTGGGAGCGGGCACGCCGACAGCGTAGCTTGTGTTCCATATATGGACCGTGGCGGTCGATATATTGACTACCATTAGAACGCGTTCTAGTTTCTAGGGTGTGTATTCACAAGCATTGAGGGACGCGATCGCCGAGGCCGAAGAGCTGGTCTCGAACGCACCCTTCATCGAATCCGAAGCGGACCTGTTCGAGGGCCTGCAATACCTGGCGGGCTGTGTCTCGGGCTGCATCCACCTCGCGTTCGATTACGACCGCGACCATCCCTTCATGCAGAGCGGCACCGGCCCGTTCACCAAGATGGGACTCGACAACCCCGACACGATGTACTTCGGAACCCGCGTGCAGCCGGGCCATGAGTACGTCGTCACCGGCAAGCGCGGCACCACAACCGATCTCAGCTTCCAGATGCTCGGCGGCGACTACACCGACGACAACGTGCCCGAGAGCCAGGCGGCGTTCGACGACCGTGAGCTCGACATCGACGCCGATGGCAACTTCGAATGGCGCGTAACCCCGAAGACCGTGTCCCAGTTGCTGGTTCGCGAGGTCTACAACGACTGGTCGGCGCAGCGCGGCTGGATCAGCGTCGCCCGCTCCGACACCGCAGGCACCGCGCCGCCTCCGTTGACCAAGGAACTCATCGAGAAGCGTTACGCCGTCGCAGGCAAGCAGTTGGTCCAGCGCGTCAAGACCTGGCTGCAGTTTCCGCAGTGGTTCTACGACACGCTGCCGGTGAACACGATGGTGGCGCCACGCCTCACTCCGGGTGGGCTCGCCACCCAGTACTCGTCGGTGGGGCACTTCGACCTGGCCCCAGATCAGGCGCTGATCATCACGCTGCCCGTCACCGACGCGCCGTACCTCGGCTTCCAGCTCGGCAGCCTGTGGTACATCTCGCTGGACTACATCAACCACCAGACGTCGCTCAACGGTACTCAGGCCCAAGCGGATCCGGACGGCAAGATCCGCATCGTGGTATCCGATGCGAACCCAGGCATCACCAACTGGGTCGAAACGCTAAGCCACCGCAAGGGCTATCTACAATTCCGCTGGCAACGGGTGTCCCGCGAACTAACCGGGGCCGACGGACCGACGGTCGAACTGGTAGACGTTGACAAGGTGGCGGCTGCGCTGCCGCACTACGCGTCCAACAAGATCTCTGACGATGAATGGCGGGCGCGTATTGCGCTGCGGCAAAGGCAAATTGGCGATAGGATGGTTGGCTAGAGATGGCTGGATTACTTGAAGGCAAGGTTGTCGTGATCAGCGGTGTCGGCCCCGCGCTTGGCACCACGCTGGCGCGACGATGTGCCGAGCAGGGTGCTGACCTGGTGCTCGCCGCCCGCACGGTCGACCGGCTCGAAGACGTGGCCAAGAAGATCACCGAACTCGGCAGGCGCGCCCTGGCCGTGGGCACCGACATCACCGACGACGCGCAGGTGAACAACCTCGTCGAGGAGACGCTCAACGCGTACGGCAAGGTCGACGTACTGATCAACAACGCCTTCCGGGTGCCCTCGATGAGGCCATTCGCCAACACCACCTTCGAGCACATGAAGGATGCGATGGACCTGACAGTGTTCGGCGCGTTGCGGATGGTCCAGGGCTTCACCCCGGCGCTGGCGGAGGCCAAGGGCGCCGTCGTCAACGTGAATTCGATGGTGGTGCGCCATTCGCAGGCCAAGTACGGCGCCTACAAGATGGCGAAGTCGGCACTGCTTGCCATGTCCCAGACGCTTTCGACCGAATTGGGCGAGCAAGGAATTCGCGTCAATTCCGTGCTGCCGGGCTACATCTGGGGTGGAACGCTCAAGGGCTACTTCGAACATCAGGCGAGCAAGTACGGCACCACGGTCGAACAGATCTACGATGCGGCCGCGGTGAACTCCGATCTCAAGCGCCTGCCCACCGAGGACGAGGTGGCCTCGGCCATTCTGTTCATGGCCAGCGATCTGTCGAGCGGCATCACCGGCCAGGCTCTCGACGTGAACTGCGGGGAGTTCAAGGCCTGATGACGCGCACTGACCCCGGAAGCGTCGACGATCTGCACGCGTCGGCGGTAAAGGCCTGCGGGCTCGACGACTTCGGCGTCGATGACGACAACTACCGCGAAGCACTCGGCGTGCTGCTCGATTCGTTTCGTCGCGACGCCGACCTCACTGAGCTCGGCAGCAAGATGCAGAGGTTCTTCGTCAGGAATGCGCTGGTGGCACGCCTCGTCTCGGAGGCGGCGTTCAAGCAGTACCCGCAACACGTGGACGTCACCATCGAGCGACCGATCTTCGTCACCGGCCTCACGCGCACCGGTACCACTGCACTGCACCGGATGCTCGCCGCGGACCCGCGACACCAGGGTCTGGAGCTGTGGTTGGCGGAATTTCCGCAGCCGCGCCCACCACGTGAAACCTGGTCGGAGAACCCGGTTTTCCAGCAGCTGGACGCACAGTTCACCAAGGCTCACGAAGAGGACCCGGACTACACCGGGTTGCACTACATGACGGCCGACGACATCGAGGAGTGCTGGCAGCTGCTACGTCAGTCGCTGCATTCGGTGTCGTACGAGACTCTTGCCCACGTCCCGACCTACTCGCAGTGGCTATCCCGACAGGACTGGACCAAGTCGTATCAGCGGCATCGCAAGAACCTCCAGCTGATCGGACTCAACGATGCCGAGAAGCGTTGGGTCCTCAAGAATCCCAGCCACCTGTTCGCACTCGACGCATTGTTCGCCACGTATCCCGACGCCCTGGTGATCCAATGCCACCGGCCTGCCGAGACGATCATGGCGTCGACGTGCTCGCTGACACAACGCACAACGGACGGCTGGTCGCACAAGTTCGTCGGCACAACGATCGGCGAGGACGCCATGGAGACCTGGTCGCGCGGGCTTGAGTTGTTCAATGCCGAACGCGCCAAACATGATCCGGCGCAGTTCTATGACATGGACTACTTCGAGTTCATAGCCGACCCGGTCCGCGAGGTCGAGTCGATCTATCGTCACTTCGGCATCGACTTCACCGATGCGGCCCGCGCGGCCGCGGAGGGCACCCACGCGGAGAGCCTGAAGGGTCCGCGTGCCCCCAAGCACGAGTACTCGCTAGCCGACTACGGTCTGACCGCCGACGAAGTCAAGGAGCGTTTCGCGGGGCTGTGAGCTCAGGCCGTCGTATTGGCCAGTCGCTCGATACGCTTCAAGGCATCGCGGGCCAGCGAAAGCACGTCGTATCCGTTGACCGGTGAGCACGTCGCGATCTCGACGGCCGCATTGTGCGCGGCGACGAATGCGTTGTCGCAGGCCCAATCTGAACCCCGATACGACCAGAGCACGACGTTCGGGGTCGGTGAACTGAGCTGTAGCAGCGTGAAGGCGTAGGTTCGGCCACGCATGCTGGTCACCGTGAAGGGCACGTCACGGCAGGATTCCAGGGCGCGCTTCGCCTGCGCGATCGCGTCCCTCGCGTCGAAGTCGGCGGGATAGACGCCGGCCAACTCCTCGATGTAGACCTCACGGCTGTCGTCGGTCACCCAATGCCCGCCGTCGGTTGCGACGGGGGAAAGGTCGACGATCAGGGGCGGATCGACTTCCCTTGCGGCTCCGCTGCATCGGTCCGGTTCGACAGTGACGAACAAGTTGCCGTCCTTGTCCTGGACACTCTTGCTCATCAGGTCACCGACCTGTTGCGCGGTGATCGGCGCCACCGGCACCTTGGAGTGCGACGGCCCAGGTTCGACGTGGTGCGTGCAGCCTGCCACCGCGAAACCGAGCAAGAGGGCCAGTCCCCGTCGTCCCATGGCGCTGGGCGGCGGCGCTATCCGTCGCCGGGGGAGGGCGCCGACGACACCGCTTCGAGGCAACCCTCGGCGATGGCGTGCTTGATGCTGTCGGCCAGTCGGGGGCACGACCGGCTGCGGCTGCTGTCACCGCCGCAGGCGCGCACCTCGGCGAACGTGGCGCACCGCTGCGTCGCCTCCGAATTCCATTGCACCGCAGTGTGTCCGGGGCCGAGTTTCCTAACCGCGACGGTGACGTGACAGAACCGGCAGTCGACGGGTGTCAGCCCCGTGTTGAGATAACGCTCCCGATCGCGTTGCGTTGCGGCGTGCACCGCGGCCGCGCGCTCGGGGTCGGCCGCGAAATCCGGTG
Organism: Mycobacterium sp. RTGN4; assembly: GCF_033804635.1. Classification (NCBI taxonomy): domain Bacteria; kingdom Bacillati; phylum Actinomycetota; class Actinomycetes; order Mycobacteriales; family Mycobacteriaceae; genus Mycobacterium; species Mycobacterium sp. RTGN4. The sequence goes on from NZ_JAPZLB010000024.1 coordinate 6,550, forward strand.
CCTTCGACCATGATCCGGAACCTTCACCGCTGTCTGCCGGATGACCCTCGTCGTCGTGGCCCCCGTGCAACTCCAACATGGAGCGCACTAGCCGGTCGACGTCCGGGGTCTGGGTCATCGCGCGGGTTGCTCCTGGGCTTGCTTCTCGGCCGCCTGCTGCGCCAGATTCTCCTCAACTTCAACGGCCCACTTTTCGTTCGCGGCCGTGGTGTCGACCTCAATCTCGAAGCGGTCCACCATGTCCGGGGAGACGTCGGCGACGTCGACGTAGAACTGCTGATACCAGCGCCGCATCTGATAGACCGCGCCGTCCTCCTCGACGAGCAGCGGATTGTCGATGCGCGTCTTGTGCTTCCAGATCTCGACGTCCTGCAGGAAGCCCTTGCTGACACCTTCGGTGAAGCCCTTCGACAGCTTCTCCGTGGTGGCTTCGTCCATGCCCTTGGGCTTCTCGACCATCACGCCCCACTGCAGCATGAACGAGTCTTGGGTGACCGGATAGTGGCAGTTGATCAGGATGGACTCGGCCTTGAAGCCGCTGTAGTTGTTGTGCAGCCAGTTGATCATGAACGACGGGCCGAAATACGAGGCTTCCGAATCCAGATGCGCTTCGCCGTACGCGGTACCCATGCCGCCCACGTCGGGGCGACCGACGTTGTGCAGGTACTGCGAGGCGATGTGGCCCTCGAAGACGTTCTTGAAGTACGTCGGCAGCCCGAAGTGGATGTAAAAGAAATGCGCCATGTCGGTGACGTTGTCGATGATCTCCCGGCAGTTGGCGCCCTCGATGAGCATCGAGTTCCAACGCCAGGTGGTCCACTCGTCGCTGGCGAACTCGGCGATCTCGGGGACGCGCACTTCGGGCTGGGGCGGGTTGCCCTCGGCGTCGTGCCAGACGAACAGCAGTCCGCCGCGCACGTCGGTGGTCCACGCCCTGGTGCGGGCCAACCGCGGCGTGCGCTTGGCGTAGGGCACCAGCTTGCACTTGCCATCGCCGCCCCAGCGCCAGTCGTGGAACGGGCAGGCGACCTCGTCGCCCTTGATGGTGCCCTGCGACAAGTCGCCGCCCATGTGTCGGCAGTAGCCGTCGAGGATCTTCAGCTCGCCGTTCGAGTCGGCGAAGACCACCAGCTTGGTGCCGAAGATCTCGATCGAATGCGGCTTTCCGTCCCGGAATTCCGTCACCGGGCCAAGGCAGTGCCAGCCGCGTGCGTATCGATCCGGCAGCGCGCCGGTGTCGATCTCGCGGATGCCAGCAGTGCCAGCAGTATCAGTACTCACGGTGGGCCTCCCGTATTCTGAGCTTCTAACTAGAACACGTTACAGTTTTTGTCCCCCACTGCGCAATGCAATCGGCTCTACCTGCGGTATATCTTGACGATGCCGTTGTACTCATTCGAGGGCCGAGCCCCCATCGTCGACGAGGGCGCGTTCATCGCCCCGACAGCCACGCTGATCGGCGACGTTCACGTCGAGGCTGGTGCATCGATCTGGTTCAACACGGTCCTGCGCGCGGACTTCGCCCCGATCATCATCCGCAAGGGGGCCAACGTCCAGGACGGCAGCGTGCTGCACGCCCCGCCGGGTATTCCGACCGACGTGGGGCCTGGCGCGACCATCGCGCACAGTTGCGTCATCCACGGCGTGCACGTCGGCCAGGAGGCGCTCATCGCGAATCATGCGACGGTGCTCGACGGCGCGGTCATCGGTCGACGAAGTCTGATCGCCGCGCACTCGCTGGTGATCGGTGGCACGAAGATCCCCGACGAGGTGCTGGTGACGGGCTCGCCCGCCAAGGTGCGGGGTCCCATCGCGGGCACCGGCGCGGAGATGTGGGTCAACATCAACCCCGGTACGTACCAGGACCTGGCACGCCGTTACCTGACCGGGCTGGAGCTGATCCCGGAACCGTGAGTCAGTCGGTCAGCTTGATCAGAAACATGAATGCGCTGGCCAGTCCGCCGATGATCGCTCCGCACGGCGTGGGTACAGGCACGAAGTGTGCCCACGGAACCCGGGAGATCAGCAGCACCCCCGCCAATGCCACGCCGGTCGCGGTCACCGCCGACGGGTTGACCCGGTCGAACATGCGGGCAAGGGTCTGCGGCGAATCAGTCGTCTCGGCAAGGTGATCGAGCAAGATCAAGCACTTCCTGGCACCCTCCACGTCCCGGGGCCCGTCGGAGGCATTCCGCCATTGATTGCGTTGCCCCCGGGGACGACACCGCTTGGCTCCGTAGCGAGCCCACCAACGATTCCCTTGATCGATCCGATCATTCTCCCGAAGTAGGCTGATTCGAATGACGCGCACCGACTGGAACGTCAGCATCTACGCGGGGGCGGTGTGGGGCGGCATCTTCTGGCAAGTTCTGTTCCTCTACACGAGGTTGGGAGGCACCCATCCGCTACCCAGCAGTACGGTCCTGTTGACCGTCGGCGTGTCGATGGTCGTCGGCATTGCCGGCCTGGTGCTGTTGCGTGCGACCGGCGGCACGACCAGCCGCCGGGTCGGGGCGGCAATCAGCATCGGTGCGTTCATCGGCCTCCCCGTCTTGGGATGGGTTGCGCTGTGGTGAACGAAGAGGTGAAAGATGCGCGTTCCGAACGCTTCCCGGCTCAACCAATGTTGGGTCTGGTTCTTGGGGCGGTCGCCGGTGTAGCCTACCCCGGGCTAATCGATGTTCCGTTCCTGCCGTGGATTATCCCTGCGCTCATCGCTCTCGTGTTGCAAATCAGCCCTCGTACCCGCGCCCTGGCGGTGGGCTTTGGTGCCGCGAGTGTGGGGTGGCTCGCCTTCCTGATGGCGTTTGGCCTCGTTCCAGTGGTGGCGCCTCTACTGAGCTAAACGCAAGCCCGTAACGGTGACCAGAAGTGGGTCCCATTCGTGCATGCTGCAAAATTAGCCCGACTCTGCGAGTCCGACCCGCAAGGCGATCTGCTGCATCTTGCCGACGGTGGTGACGAACTTGTCCGTCGTGGTGTCGCCGGTAGCGCTTTGAAACTCCAGGCGTACCAACGCCCGCCCTTCGGTGAAGAACATCAGGGTGACGGCTTTGTTCTCGTCGGGGTAGGTGCCGGTGATCATGACGCCGTCGGAGCCGACCGCCACGGGTTTCGGCGCGCCCCCGGTCACGGTCGTGGTGAGGGTTCCGGCCGATTGGTGCAGGGTCGCCGTCGCGGTGGCGGCGTCCGGGTAGATCAGCACCGTGTCGCCGATGGCCCGGTTGTCGTTGGCGTTGACGAAGAATGCACTGGCCCCGGGGACGTCCTTGGGCTGCGGCGACTGCGACCGTTGGGTGAAGGTGTCGTCTGCGTCACTCAGGTCGGGAGCGGTGACCAACAGCCTGCCGTAGTCGGCGGAGGCGGCTTCCGGGCTCTTGCTCGGCGTGGTCGAGCTAGTGACGGCGGACGTCGGTAGCCCTGGCAGCGAGCTTGTCGCAGGGGTGCCGAGGTTGGCGCCCGAGCAGCCGCTGATTCCGATGGCCAGCAGGGCCGCTGAAGCTGCGAGTCGGATGGGACGGTCAAGTGGGAAAGAGGTAAGCAAGAGTTATCAACGTCAAATCAGGGGTTGGGGAGTGCAATCTCCGTCAACCGTACGCGGTCGGCGCGACCGCGGACTAGACCGGCCGGGCGCTCGCGGTTGCCTTATCCAGTTCCCAGTAGGCGCGCAACGCGACGATCTTGCCTTCGTCGTTCACGCGGTAGGTGAAGACGCCCTCGGCCTCCACCCGGTAGCCACTGGCGACGATGACGATGTGGCCGACGTTGGCCTCCTCGTTGCCGCACTCATAAGTCCGCTCGAAGTGGAACTCGAGTTGGCTGGGCGCGATCGCCATGTCGAAGAACTTCGCGATCGCCTCCTTGCCGCGGTGCCCCTTGCCCTCCGGGTCGAAGTGCGACGGTCCGATGGGGTCCTCGACGATGGCGTCGTCGGCGAACACCGCCAGCCAGGCGTCCTTGTCCCGCGCGATGGCGGCCTCGCGGGAGCGCTTGCCCGCCAGGTGAACCGGGCTGTTCGTCACTTTGAGGCGGGCTTGTCCGCGGCCACGACCCACATCGAGTAGTACTGCGAACCACCGCCATAGGCGTGGCCGAGCGCCTTGCGCGCACCCTCGACCTGATGGTCACCGGCCTTGCCCATGACTTGGATGGCCGATTCGGCGAACCGGATCATGCCTGATGCGCCAATGGGATTGCTCGACAGCACGCCGCCGGAAGCATTGAACGGGATGCGGCCACCGATGGCGGTCTCGCCGGCCTCGGTGAGCTTCCAACCCTCACCCTCGGCGGCGAAGCCCAGGTTCTCCAGCCACATCGGCTCGAACCAGGAGAACGGCACGTAGACCTCGGCGACGTCGATCTCGTCGATCGGGCTGGTGATGCCCGCGTCGCGCCAGAGCGCGGCCGACGCGTCGCGGCCGGCCTGAGGGTTGACCTGATCACGCCCGGAGTAGGCCAGGGGCTCGGTGCGCAACGCCGTGGCATGGATCCATGCGACCGGGTGTCCGTCGGCGACGCGGCGGTCCGCGATCTCCTCGTTGCCGATCACCAGCGCGCAGGCGCCATCGGAGGAAGGGCACGTCTCATCGAACCGGATTGGGTCCCACAACATCTGGGAGGCCATCACCTTCTCCAGCGTGATGTCGGGCTGGTGCAGGTGGGCCAGCGGGTTCTTCGCGCCGTTGAGCCGATCCTTGACCGCGACCATCGCACCGATGTGGGTCGGTGCGCCCGAGCGGCGGATGTAGGACCGCACGTGCGGGGCGAAATACCCTCCGGCGCCCGCTCCCACCGGCTTGGTGAAGGGCACTGGAATGCTCAAGGCCCACATGGCATTCGATTCGGACTGCTTCTCCCACGCCATCGTCAGCACGCGCTTGTACTTGCCGGACTGCACGAGGCTGGCCGCGACGATGGCGGTCGACCCGCCGACCGAACCTGCGGTGTGCACCCGGATGAGCGGCTTGTTGGTCGCGCCGACCGCGTCGGCCATGAACAGCTCGGGCATCATGACGCCCTCGAAGAAGTCGGGCGCCTTACCGACCACCACGGCGTCGATGTCGTCGAACGTCGAACCCGAATCCTTGAGCGCTTTATCTATGGCCTCGCGCACCAGGCCGTTCATCGAGACGTCCTTGCGCTTGGCGACGTACTTCGTCTGCCCGGTACCGAGCACCGCGGCCAGATTGCCTGCCATGATCTACTTCCCTTCCAGCACGGCGACCAGATTCTGTTGCAGCGCAGCCCCGCTCGTCGCGTGGGCCAGCACCCGAGAAGCTGAACCGTCGAAGATGTGGCGCGCCGCGAAGCCGATGCGCTCGAGACCGGTCGAGAACATCGGGTTGGCAGCCAACGCGCCGCCGGACGGATTGATCTTCGTCGAACCCTTGAGCCCGATGGCCTCGGTGAGGATCAGCTGCTGATGAGTGAACGGGGCGTAAAGCTCGGCCACGTCTATGGACCCGAGGTCACCACCGGTCGCGGCGGCCGCGGACGCCGCCGTCGACGGAGAGGTAGTCAGGTCACGGGCGCCAAGCACGGGGGTCTCGATGCGGTGTTCGATGCCGGTGATCCAGGCCGGGTGCTCGCGCAGCTCGCGGGCCTTGTCGCCGGCAGCCAGCACGATTGCCGAGGCGCCGTCGGTGATCGGCGCGATGTCGTGGCGACGCAGCGGATCGGCGAAGTACGGGCGCGACAGCAGTTCGTCGACCGAACTGCCCGGCTCGACGGAGTCGGTGCGGGATGCTGCGCTCATGGATTCCAGTGCGACCTGGGCCATCTGCTCGGCCGTCCACTTGCCGGCGTCCAGTCCGAGCCGCGCCTGCAGGCCGGCGGTCGACACCGAGTCCGGCCACAGCGGCGCGACGGTGTACGGATCGGTCTGCAGTGCCAGAATGCGGCGCAGCACGCCGGCCGAGGACTTGCCGAAGCCGTAGACGAGCGCGGTGTCGACGGCGCCGGTCAGCAGCTTGATGTAGGCCTCGTACAGCGCCCACGCCGCGTCCATCTCGACGTGCGACTCGTTGATCGGCGGGACGGCACCGATCGAGTCGATTGCCGAGATGAACGAAAACGCCCGGCCGGCAAGATAATCAGCAGAGCCCGAGCACCAGAACCCGATATCGGTCTGCTTGATACCGAGGTCTGCGTAGATGGAGGCGAAGCAGGGCATCAGCATCTCGACGCCGTTGGTGGTGCCCTCGGTGCGGCGAACGTGCGGAGCGTGTGCGAAGCCGACGACGGCAACGTCGCGAAAAGTCATGTGTGCAGGCCCTTTACAGGTGGTGCTTGTAGGTGTCGTAGTCCGCGTCCGGCTCGCCGGTGGGCTTGAAGTACTCGATGTTGTCGATGCCGAGGCCCCACTCTTCGCGGGGCCGCCAGACCGCTTCGACCCGCATGCCCATCCGCACATCGGCGGCATCGATCTCGAGGATCAGATGCAGGAAGGCGATGTCAGCGCCGTCCAGCAGCACATAGGCCGCGACGTAGGGCGGCTTGATGCGTTGGCCGGCGAACGGGATGTTGATGATCGCGAACGTCGTCACCGTGCCCTTGTCGGGCAACTCGACGAACTCGGTGAGTTGTCTGCCGGTGGCCGGATCAGCCTCGCGTGCAGGGAAGTACACCTTTCCCTTCTCGCCGCCGTCCAGGATGGCATAGGCACCGATCAGCTTGCCCTCTTCGAGCCCGCGCAGGAACGTGCTCTCGGGAAGTGACGCGGTGTGCTGGATCTCGATCGAGCTCGGCGAGACGAGCATGGTCACCGGGTCGCGGTCGTCGGCCACCTCGGGGACGTCCTCGGGAGTGTCTCCCAGCGCGAAGTACGCGATGTCGGTGATGGCGCCCACCGGCTCGTCGGCCCAGTGCACGTGTACCCGCGCGCCGGTGGCGATTGCATCGGAAGACCCGGCGTCGACCGCGTGCAGCAGCGGGGTGTCCGCGCCGTCCAATTTCACCAGCGCCCATGCGAACGGGCGGTCCAGCGGCTGCCCCTCCAGGGGCTCCGGCTGCCACGTCCAAGACACCACGGTTCCGACGCTGGCCACCGGTACGATCTCCGTCAGCGCTTCGTAGGTGACGGGGTCGAACTCGGCTGGCGGAACGTGCACCTGGCCGTCCGATCCGCGGATGCCGACGACGTGTCGTCCGCGCAGTTCGGTGAAGAACCGGCTGAGCACGGATCCGACTGAACGGGTGTAGTCGAATGACAGCTTCAACGGAGCGGAAAGGGGCGGCTCGTGGTCTTCCGTACGAGGTGGGGTCTGGGCCGGGCTGCTTTGGCTGGCACTCACGGCATCGAGTAGAACAGGTTCTAACAATCGAGGCAAGGAGGGCTCAGTGAAGCTCGGACTGCAACTGGGATATTGGGGCGCGACGGCGCCGACCGACCACGCGGAACTGGTCGCGGAGGCTGAGGCCGCCGGTTTCGACACCGTGTTCACCGCGGAGGCGTGGGGTTCGGACGCCTACACTCCGCTGGCCTGGTGGGGTCGCGAGACCAGTCGCATGCGGCTCGGCACGTCGGTCATCCAGTTGTCCGCCCGCACTCCGACGGCCTGTGCGATGGCCGCGTTGACGCTCGATCACCTCTCGGGGGGACGCCACATCCTCGGGCTCGGCGTCTCGGGGCCGCAGGTCGTCGAGGGTTGGTACGGACAGAAATTCCCCAAGCCGCTGGCGCGCACGCGCGAATACGTAGACATCTTGCGCCAGGTCTGGGCCCGTGAGGCTCCCGTGCACAGTGCCGGACCGCACTACCCGTTGCCGTTGACGGGCGAGGGCACCACCGGGCTGGGCAAGAACCTCAAGCCGATCACCCATCCGCTGCGCGCCGACATCCCGATCATGCTGGGCGCAGAGGGCCCGAAGAACGTCGCGCTGGCCGCCGAGATCTGTGACGGCTGGTTGCCGATCTTCTATTCGCCGCGGATCGCGGACATGTACAACGAGTGGCTCGACGAGGGCTTCGCGCGCCCGGGCGCGCGGCGCACGCGGGAGACCTTCGAGATCTGTGCGACGGCGCAGGTGGTCATCACCGACGACCGCGCGGCGGTGATGGAACTGATGAAGCCGCATCTCGCGCTGTACATGGGCGGGATGGGCGCCGAGGACACCAACTTCCACGCCGACGTTTACCGCAGGATGGGCTACGCCGACGTGGTCGCCGAGGTGACGGAGTTGTTCCGCACCGACCGCAAGGACGAGGCCGCGAAGGTCATCCCCGATGAGCTCGTCGACGATTCCGCGATCGTCGGAAACCTGGACTACGTGCGCGAGCAGATCAAGGTCTGGGAGGCCGCGGGCGTCACGATGATGGTGATCGGCGCGCGTTCGACCGACCAGATCCGCGAACTCGCCGGGCTGGTCTAGCGGCCGCGGGTAGACACTTTGTTGCCAGGTGTCTAGTCCGCGTTCTAGATTTGGGCTGTGACCGATACCACTGGACTCTCGCAGCACACCATCGCCGGGACCGTGCTGACCATGCCGGTGAAGATCCGCAAGGCCTCCCAGCACATGGCGATGTTCTCGGTAGATGCCGACGCCGCGCAGCGCATGATCGACTACAGCGGCCTGCAGGTCTGCCGATACCGGGCAGGCAAGGCCGTCGTCGTGCTCATGCTGATGCACTACGTCGACGGCGATCTTGGTCAATACCTCGAATACGGCACCAACGTCATGGTCAATCCACCGGGGACGAAAGCCACCGGGTTGAAGGCACTGCAAGCTGCCGGCGCCTTCATCCACCACCTCCCCGTCGACCAAGCCTTCACCCTCGAGGCCGGGCGCACCATCTGGGGATACCCGAAAGTGATGGGGGACTTCACCGTTCGCGGAGCGAACGATTCGGCCGGGGCTCGCGATGGCAACCGTTTCTCCTTCGATCTGAGCATCGACGGTCAGTTCGCCGTGGGCATGGACTTCCGGCCCGGGCTTCCCGTGCCATCGACGTTCACCTCCAAGACACAGGTGCACCCCACCTACTCCCACCTCGACGGTGTCACCCGCGAAACCGCTGGGGAGATGAGGCTTTCCGGCGTTCGCTATCGGCCGGGCGGCGCAACCGTACGGCTAGGTGAGCACCCTTACGCCAAAGAACTTGCGTCGCTTGGCTTCCCGAAGCGCGCAATGATTTCGAGTTCCGCCGACAACGTCGAGATGACCTTTGCCGATGCCAAGGAGATTGCATGACTTCCACCGTTTCTAGCGCGCTGACCACCCGGCCCGACGTCGACTTCACCGACGGCACCTTCTACGCCGACGGCGGGGCGCGCGAGGCGTACCGGTGGATGCGGGCCAATGAGCCGGTGTTCCGCGACCGCAACGGACTGGCTGCGGCGACGACGTATCAGGCGGTGCTCGACGCCGAGCGCAACCCGGAACTGTTCTCCAATACCGGCGGCATTCGACCGGAGACGCCGGGCATGCCGTACATGATCGACATGGACGATCCGCAACATCTGTTGCGCCGCAAGCTCGTCAACGCAGGCTTCACCCGCAAGCGCGTGATGGACAAGGTGCCGTCGATCGAAAACCTGTGCCACACCCTGATCGACGGGGTCTGCGAACGCGGGGAGGCCGACTTCGTCCGCGACATCGCCGCCCCACTGCCGATGGCCGTGATCGGCGACATGCTCGGCGTATTGCCCGAAGACCGCTCACTGCTGCTCGAGTGGTCCGACGACCTCGTCACCGGGCTGAGCTCGCACATCGACGAACTCACTGCGCAAAAGGTCATGGAAGCCTTCGCCGGGTACACCGCATTCACCACGGACATCATCGCCAAGCGCCGCGCCGAGCCCACCGAAGACCTGTTCTCCATCCTGGTGAACTCGGAGGTCGAGGGGCAGCGGATGTCCGACGACGAGATCGTCATGGAGACCCTCCTGATCCTCATTGGCGGCGACGAGACCACCCGCCACACGCTGTCCGGCGGGACCGAACAGCTGTTGCGCCACCGTGAGCAGTGGGAGGCGTTGGTGGCCCATCCGGACCGGCTGCCAAGCGCCATCGAGGAGATGTTGCGCTGGACGTCGCCGGTGAAGAACATGTGCCGCACGCTGACCGCGGACACCACGTTCCACGGCACCGACATGCGTGCCGGCGAGAAGATCATGCTGATGTTCGAGGCAGCCAACTTCGACGAGACGCAGTTCGGCGATCCGGATAATTTCCGCATCGACCGCAATCCGAACAGCCACATGGCCTTTGGCTTCGGCTCACACTTCTGCCTCGGCAATCAGCTGGCCCGGCTGGAGTTGTCGATGATGACCAGTCGGGTGCTGGAGCGGTTGCCGGATCTCCGGCTGGCTGACGGTGCCGAGGTGCCGTTGCGGCCGGCCAACTTCGTCAGCGGGCCGGAGGCCATGCCCGTGGTGTTCACCCCGACGAAGAAGGTGTTCCGGTAACCAGCGGCCTCGGCTTCAGGATCAGGCTGGCGCCAAAGGAAACCACCCCGATCGCCGCGCACGTCCACAGCGCGGTGTTGAAGCTGCTGTGAGTGCCCGAGCCGACGACCGGTCCGGCCCAGGCGAATCCGAGTGACGAGCCAATGCCGAAGGCGGCGTTGCTGATACCGGGTAGCGAGCCTGGTGCGTGCTCTGGAGCCTGTACGACGCCAAGCGCACTCATCGCCGTCATCGTCGTCGCCATGAAGGCGAGGCCGTACACCGCCATCAGCACGGCGAGCATCACCTTGTGCTGCGCGAACGCGGCGAGCAGCGACGTCACGACGACCGAGGCGACGATCCCTACCCGAAAGACGGTCACGAAGCCGATCCGGACCGCAAGCCGGCCGATCAACGGTGCGGTGAGCACCTGCAAGATGGCACCTGGGGTGAGGAAGAGTATCGCCGTCGTCGTCCCGTCGAGCCCGAAGCCGGAGTCGGGATCCTCCGCGAGCTTGAGGATGATGAAGCCGGCGACCACCATGAACGACGCCATGTTGAGGACCGTGGCGACGATCAGCGGCCAGGCCATGCGCGAGCGCATTTGGTCGATGTCGACAAGTGGTGTGCTGACCCGCTTCTCGACGACGACAAGCAGGATCAAGGCGACCATCGACACGACGATGCACGCGAGCGCGACGGGCGACGACCACCCCGAGTGCCCTCCGCTGGAGAAGAAGAGGATCAGGCCTGCGACGCCAAGGCCGATCAGTGCGGCGCCGACCCAGTCCATGCGTCCGGCGGCTACGTGTTCGGGATCGTCGGCGGGCACGGCCTTGGCGCCGAGCGCGATCCCCGCGACGCCGATGACGAGGATCAGCACGAAGATGGAGCGGTAGCCGAAGCGGTCGGCCATGAAACCGCCGAGCAGTGCGTCCACCCCCGCCACTCCGCCATTGATGGACGAGACCACCCCGCAGCACACGCCGAAGGTCGCACCGCTGAGCCTTTCGCGCATGATCAGAAACGCCAGCCCGAACGTGACGTTGCAGGCGCCCTGCATGATTCGGCCTGCCACCACCACCGGCAGCGACGTGCCGACCACGCACAGTAGGGTGCCGACGCACAGCAACACCAGGATGCCGAGCAGGACGCGCTTGCGGCCGATGTAGTCGCTCCAGCGGATCAGCACGACGTTCGCGACGGCTCCGGCGAGGTAGAAGTACGTCGACATGGAGGCGAATGCGCCCTTGCCGAGTTCGCGTTCGATGTCGTAGAACGCCGGTCCCAACATGGTGGCGTTGAGTTGAAACGAGATGACCGACAGCACCAGCGCTGCCACCATGAAGGCGACCTGACCGCGCGTCAGCGTCGCGGGCCGGGAATCCATGGCTGGAGTGTAGAGGCCTCAGGTATAGGACACCTTGTGATCGGATTCCGCGGTAAGGCCGAGCTCGGGCCACACGCCGCCGATGAGGCTCTCCATGATTCCGTAGCCGACGGCGTCCCCGTCGCGAACGCGGATCGGGGTATCGCGGAATTGGCCTAGCGTGGCAAGGTTTTCGTTAGTCCAGCAGTCCGCGAGGTACTCGCCGTCGACGTGAAGCGCACCCTTCCATGATCCGTGCTTGTGCCCCGCCCAGTCGCCGTATCCGGCGGTCTTCAGGAAGAACCCGGATTCGCCGACGGCCTCGACCTCGATGACGCGTTCGTCGCCCGACTCCATGGTGAGCAGCAGCTGCCCGCCCTTCACGAACCGGGTCCGCGTGTCGTACTCGATGCGTGGCGTGACGCGGCGTACCGGCGTTTGATTGCCGTCGGCGTCGTTGAGGTAGGCCGAGCTGTACTCCCACGGTCCCTCGACGACGAAGATCGCAGTCTCGTAATAGGTTCCGTCCGGCCGCTGGAAGAACGCAGGCGACCACTTCATCCCACCGCGCACCCCGGACGGAGCACCTGGAGTGGGGATGAGGTCGCTTGCAGGCACGCCGATGGCCTGCCGTACCCCCCAGGAGTGATCGCGGAAGCCGAACCACTCTTCGCCGGTGACGTCGTGGGTGTGACCGTCCACGGTGACGGTGCCGGTGGCCCAACCGCCCTGGTGGTACCGGATGACGTCGACGTCGACGCGTCCGGTGCGGCGGTTGCGCACCAGATTTCGTTCCTCGAAGTACGGCGGCGTCACCCCGGAAAGCACGACGTCGAACGAAATCGGCTGGACGTCATTGGGTTCCAGCACGAAGCGCATTTGTTGCAGCGGTTCGACGACCTCCATGCGGACGGGCCCGACGGCCGTCGCCTCTGGCGCGGAGTGCAGCTCCCGACTGGCTCGCACCGTCCACTGCTCGCGGCCACGGGACACGCCGCCGAAGCCGTCGATGATGCCGCGGTTCTGATACTTGCCAAGGCCGAAGTCCAGCTGCAGCGTCCCGTCGGTGCGGGCGATCGAGCACCAGATCTTCTCAGTCCACGCCAGCTCGGACTGGGCCAGCGTGGCGAAGGTATCGACGATCTGGTGATTGAGCCCCTCGTCTGCGCCGAGCAATCGGCCAATGTCTTTGATTCCCATACTTTCCTGTCCTTCGTCCCTATGAAAGCCCGTACGATCTGCCGAATGGCGAACGCGACCCGCCGCTGGGGAAGTGACCGGACCCCGCTTGACGACGACGAGGCCCGCCGGCTTCTGCTGGAGGCGGCCAGTCGGTGCATCGCGCGTCGTGGGGACACCCAAATTCGGATGGCCGAGGTCGCAGCGGAAGCCGGCGTCGTGCGATCGACGGTGTACCGGTACTTCCCGGCCCGCGATGACCTGCTGCTCGGCCTGGTGCTGCTGCGCATCGACGCGGCGTTGGCAAAATTGGTCCGTTCCCTGCGGTTTCCGCTCGACGCCACGCGATGCATACCGCGGATGGTGTTGATACCCGTCGATTCGGTGTCGGGAAACCCGTTGAACGAGGCGCTGTTCGCCAGTGAGAGCATCGCGTTGTCGACGGTGCTCGAGCTGGGCTCGGAGCAGATCGTGGACGTGATCGTCGCGCACTACGGTCCACTGTTCGAAAAGTGGCAGGCCGACGGCGGCATGTACCCCGACGTCGATCGGCGCGAGGCGGCACGCTGGATTCACACCGCTGCGCTGCTTCTGTTGTCACCGCCGTGGCGCGCTCGGTCGCAGGCGGCCAAGCGGAGGTTCGTCGACCAGTTCGTCGTCCGTACACTCGTCCCACAGATCGGACATTAGAGCAAAATTGTCCGATTGATCGGCAATGCGGGTAATTTCACTGCGGTGAGCATTCCGGCGCAGCCCGCGGACCTGACCGCCGACTGGTTCAGCGAGATTCTGGGGCTGCCCGTGACGGCGGCCGAGCTGCTGGACGCACATTCCGGCACCACGGGGCGCGCCCGCGTCGGTCTGACCGGTCACGCGGAGCTTCCGTCGACGGTGTTCGTCAAGTTGCAGCCGTTCAGCCAGGAGCAGCGCAGCTTCCTGCGCAAGGTCGGGATGGGTGTGGCCGAGGCCAAGCTCTACGCGGCGGTGGGAGCCGAACTGCCGGTACGCATTCCGCATGTCTGGCACGCAGCGTGCGATCCGGCCGACGGCTCCTTCGTGATGGTGTTGGAAGATCTCGCCGCCGCTGGATGCCGATTCCCCACACCGGCCGACGACGACATGGTCGACGTCGCGACCTCGCTGGTCGACGAACTCGCCGTCTTGCATGCCACCTACCGGGGCAGCGAACTGTCGTGGCTCACCCCGCCCGACGGCATGCGCCGCAAGCCCAGCGACGGCGAACTGGCCGCCCGTCGTACGCACTTCATCTCACTCGGGCTCGATCAGTTCGGTGACGAGCTCGGTCCGACGTTCCGAGCGTTCGCCGAGTTGTACATCGCGCGGTCTGGCGATGTCATCGCGCTGTTCAACGAGGGCGAGCACACGCTGATCCACGGCGACGATCACAGTGGCAATCTGTTCGTCGACGCGGGTCGCACCGGGTTCTTCGACTGGGCCGTCGCGTCGCGGGCACCCGGGGTCCGGGACGTCGCGTACTTCCTGTGCAACTCGTTACCGGTGGAGGCCAGGCGGGCGCACGAGGAGCGGCTGCTGGCGCGCTACCTCGCCACGTTGGCCGCCAACGGGTGGGCGCTCGACGAGCGCACCGCGCACGACCAGTACCGGCTGTTCGCGAGCTACTCATGGATCGCGGCGGTGTCGACGGGCGCGATGGGTGCACAGTGGCAGCCCATCGAGGTATCGCGGGCCGCGATGATCAGCACGACGGCCGCGCTCGAGGACCTCGATGTGATGGGTCTGTTGCGCGAGCGGCTCTAAACAACTCGCCGGAAAGGTGGGCGCCGCTACTTCATCTGGAAGTTGGGCGCGCGCTTCTCCTTGAAGGCCAGCGGGCCTTCCTTGGCGTCGTCGGACAGGAACACCCCGATGCCGATCTTCGTGTCGATCTTGAATGCGTCGAGCTCGTGCATGCCCTCGGTGTCGTGGATCGCCTTCAGGATCGCCTGCACGGCCAGCGGCCCGTTGTTGTTGATCACCTCGGCGATCGCCAGCGCCTTGTCCAGTGCGGTGCCATCCGGGACGACGTAGCCGATCAGCCCGTAGGACAGCGCCTCCGCCGCGGTGATGTGGCGGCCGGTCAGCAGCAGGTCGCACGCGATCGTGTACGGGATCTGACGGACCAGGCGCACGGCGGACCCGCCCATTGGGTACAGGCTCCACTTGGCTTCGGAGATGCCGAACTTCGCGCTCTCGCCCGCGATGCGGATGTCGGTGCCCTGCAGGATCTCGGTGCCGCCTGCAATCGCGGGGCCCTCGACCGCGGCGATCAGCGGCTTGGTCAGCCGCCGGCCCTTGAGTAGCCCGTCGATGCGCGTCGGATCGAAGCCGCCGCTCTTGAACGAGTCGCCGGGCGGGGCCTTGGTCGCGGCCTTGAGGTCCATCCCCGCGCAGAAGTAGCCGCCCGCGCCAGTCAGGATGCACGACCGGATCTCCGGATCCTCATCGACGCGGTCCCACGCGTCGACCATTATCGAGAGCATCTCGGTGGAAAGCGCGTTACGCGCCTCCGGCCGGTTGAGCGTCAGGATCAGGGTGTGTCCGCGCTGCTCAATGAGGGCGTCGGGGCCAGCCCCAGCACTACTGTCGGACTCGGTCAAGGGGATCCGCCTTCCAGCTTCGATGCCACAGACTTGTCACGAAATGTAACACGTTCTAGTTTAGGTTCTGTGGCCCTGAACATTGCCGATCTTGCCGAGCACACCATCGACGTCGTGCCTGACCGTGTCGCCCTGATTTCCGGGGACGAACACATCACCTACGCCCAGCTGGAGGAGAAGGCCAATCGCCTTGCTCACTACCTGATCGACCAAGGCGTCCAGAAGGACGACAAGGTCGGGCTGTACTGCCGCAACCGCATCGAGATCGTCATCGCGATGCTCGGCATCGTCAAGGCCGGCGCGATTCTGGTGAACGTCAACTTCCGCTATGTCGAGGGCGAACTGCGCTACCTCTTCGACAACTCGGACATGGTGGCGCTCGTGCACGAACGGCAGTACGCCGACCGCGTCGCCAACGTGCTTCCGGACACCCCCAACGTCAAGACCATCCTGGTGGTCGAGGACGGTAGCGATCTCGACTACCAACGATATGGCGGCATCGAGTTCTACTCGGCGATCGCCAAGAGCTCGCCGGAGCGCGACTTCGGCCCGCGCAGCGCCGACGACATCTACCTGCTCTACACCGGCGGCACCACCGGATTTCCCAAGGGTGTGATGTGGCGCCACGAGGACATCTACCGAGTTCTGTTCGGCGGCACCGACTTTGCCACTGGAGAGCACATCAAGGACGAGTACGACCTGTCGAAGGCCGCCGCCGAGAACCCGCCGATGATCCGCTACCCGATCCCGCCGATGATCCACGGCGCCACGCAATCGGCCACCTGGATGTCGCTGTTCTCCGGCCAAACCACGGTGCTGGCACCGGAATTCAACGCCGACGAAGTGTGGCGGGCGATTCACGAGCACAAGGTGAACCTGTTGTTCTTCACCGGCGACGCGATGGCCCGGCCGTTGCTCGATGCGCTGCTGGCCCACCAGGACGCCGCGAACGAGTACGACCTGAGCTCGCTTTTTCTCTTGGCCAGCACCGCTGCGCTGTTCTCGACGAGCATCAAGGAGAAGTTCCTCGAACTGCTGCCGAACCGGGTCATCACCGACTCAATCGGCTCGTCGGAGACGGGCTTCGGCGGAACGAGCATCGTGGCAAAGGGCCAGTCGCATACCGGCGGCCCCCGTGTGACGATCGACAAGACCACTGTCGTGCTCGACGAGGACGGCAACGAAGTGGTTCCTGGCTCAGGGGTCCGCGGCATCATCGCCAAGCGCGGTCACATCCCGGTCGGGTACTTCAAGGACGAGAAGAAGACGGCCGAGACGTTCCAGACCATCAACGGTGTCCGCTACGCGATCCCTGGCGACTACGCCCAGGTCGAGGAGGACGGCAGCGTGACGATGCTCGGCCGTGGCTCGGTGTCGATCAACAGCGGCGGCGAGAAGGTTTACCCCGAAGAGGTGGAGGCCGCGCTCAAGGGCCACCCGGACGTCTTCGATGCGCTGGTGGTCGGCGTGCCCGACCCGCGCTTCGGCCAGCACGTCGCCGCCGTCGTGCAACCGCGTGACGGCGTCCGGCCTACGCTCTCCGAACTCGACGCCTTCGTCCGCAACGAGATCGCGGGATACAAAGTGCCGCGCAGCCTTTGGCTGGTCGACGAGGTCAAGCGGTCGCCGGCGGGCAAGCCCGACTACCGGTGGGCCAAGGACACGACCGAGGAGCGTCCAGCCGACGACGTGCACGCCAAGCATGCTGGGGTGAAGACGTGAGAACTGAGCTCTGCGAGCGGTTCGGCATCGAATACCCGATCTTCGTCTTTACTCCTTCGGAGAAGGTGGCCGCGGCGGTCAGCCGGGCCGGCGGGCTCGGGATGCTCGGCTGTGTCCGCTTCAACGACGCTGACGATCTCGAGAACGTCCTGCAGTGGATGGACGCCAACACCGACGGCAAGCCCTACGGCGTCGACATCGTGATGCCCGCCAAGGTGCCTACTGAGGGCACGTCCGTCGACATCAACAAGTTGATCCCGCAGGGCCACCGCGACTTCGTCGCCAAGACGCTCGCCGACCTCGGCGTGCCGCCGCTGCCCGACGACGAAGCACGCTCGGAGGGTGTGCTGGGCTGGCTGCATTCGGTGGCGCGCAGCCACGTAGACGTGGCGCTGAAACATCCGATCAAGTTGATAGCCAACGCTCTTGGCTCGCCCCCGAAGGACGTCATCGACCAGGTGCACGCCGCGGGCGTCCCGGTGGCCGCGCTTGCGGGCAGCGCCAAACACGCGCAACGGCACGCCGAGAACGGTGTCGACATCGTCATCGCCCAGGGGCACGAGGCCGGTGGTCACACCGGCGAGATCGCGTCGATGGTGCTGGTGCCGGAAGTCGTAGATGAATTGGCCGCGCTCGGCCTTCAAACCGCAGTGCTCGCCGCAGGTGGTATCGGGACCGGCCGTCAGGTGGCGGCCGCACTCGCCCTTGGCGCACAAGGTGTCTGGATGGGCTCGGCGTTCCTGACCGCCGCGGAGTACGACCTCGGCGTGCGAACCGAGGGCGGCGCGTCCGTGATCCAACAGGCGCTGCTCGCAGCGACTTCCAGTGACACCGTGCGTCGCCGCATCTACACGGGCAAGCCTGCGCGCCTGCTGAAGAGTCGGTGGACCGAGGCCTGGGATGCCGACGGCGCGCCAGAACCGCTGCCGATGCCGCTGCAGAACATCCTCGTCAGCGAAGCGCACCAGCGCATGAGCGAGTCCTCCGATCCGACCACCGTCGCCATGCCGGTCGGCCAGATCGTGGGGCGGATGAACGAGATTCGCCCCGTCGCCGACATCATCGCCGAGTTGGTGGATGGCTTCGAGGCCGCGACGACACGGCTGGACGGCATCCGCGACGCCTGAAATGCGAACGCCGCCAAGGCACGTGTCCTTGGCGGCGTCCGACTGAGCTGAAACTCAGGGCGTGATCTTGGTATCCGAGTCGATGACATCGGTGGCGGCACCGACGATTTCAGCTTGATCCTCGAGCCCGTCGGCGTTCAGTTGCAGCACGAAATATCCGTCAGCGGCGGGGATGATGACGGTCTTCTGAGCGACGATCTTGGTGACGCCGTCCGATGACCACGTCCCGCCCAGCTGGAAGGCCGGGTAGTCGCCGAGGGTGCTGGTCTGGCCTTCGTTCAGCGCCTTGTATCCGGGCAGGTTGTTCAACTCGCCGCCCGCCACGTCGATGAGCTTCTGTGGATCGACGTCTCCGGTCAGCTTGGAGACGATGGCCACGATGCTCGGGCTGTACTCGGCACCTTCGGGACCGTCGTAGACGATGGCGCCGAACGCCCACTCCGGCGTCTCCTCACCAGCGGGCGCCCAGCCCTCGGGCACGGGCAGCTCGATTGTGGGAGCGCCGGGGTCGCCCATCTTGACTGGCGTCTCGGTGATGCCGTTGTCCTTGATGTAGGTGGCGATCGTCGGGTTGGGGCCTGCGGCCTCCTCCTCGCGCTGAGCGACCTTGGGCTTCGTCGTCGGGGACGACGACTTGCTCGAGCTGGGTTTCGAGCTCTCAGTGCTCGAACTGGTGGACGTTGCTGTCTTGGTGTCCGAACCGCAGCCGGACAACACGACGGCCAGGGCGGTGATGGCCGCGGCCACACCGGCGAGCGCCGAAGCTCTCATTCGTTTGCTCCTTGTCATCGGGATTCTTGTCGTGGCGGCCGCTGACAAAACTTCGCCATCGGTCGTTCCGGACCGAAGCGTAGCTCAAAACTGTTTGTTTGCTGAGTGAGTAGTTGTACTCGACCTGCAGCCTTTCAGCCCGGTCCCAGGGTGTAGACGCCGGTTTCCGGATGCGGGTACCAACCGCCTGCCGCATGGGTTCCGCCGTCGACGTGGATCGTTTGCCCGGTGACGTAGCTTGCCAGGTCGGACGCCAAGAAGACTGCCGCGCCCGCCATTTCGTCGACGTGTCCGGCCCGACCCATCGGCACCATGCGGGCACCGCGCTCCAGCCCCTCGGGTGACGACATCCGGGTGAGGCCTTCGGTCAGCGTGAAGTCGGGCGCAAGGGCGTTGACCCGAATGCCGTGCGGCGCGAGCTCCAGCGCGGCGGTCTGGGTGTAATTGACGACGCCAGCCTTCGCGGCGGCGTACGCGGCGTAACCCGGTGCGGCACGGACTCCTTCGATGGACGTGACGGTGATGATGCTCCCGCCGATGGCGTGCTCGACCATGACCCTGGCCACCCGCTGCGTGCACAGCAAGACGTGGCGAAGGTTCGCCCGGTACAACGCATCCCACCCGTTCTCGGACGTCTCGAGCAGCGGGGAGGAGAAGACGCCGCCTGCGTTGTTCACCAGCACGGAGACTGGTCCCAGTTCGTCGACGGTGCGCGCGAGGGCCGCGTCGACCTGGGCGGACTCCCGTACGTCGGTGACGAGGCCCAGCGCACCGATGGCGTCGGCGGCCGCGGCGCATGTCTGCTCGTCGCGCTCCCAAATCACCACCGACGCGCCGAACGCTGCCAGGCCTGCCGCGATGCCGCGGCCGATGCCCGCTCCGCCGCCGGTGACCACTGCGACCCGTCCCGTGAGTAGGACGGTGGACGGATCGATCGTCATAGCCTCACCCTAGGTTGTCCGATTCGTTCACGACGCGAGCCCGACGCGCGCCTAAGTTGCGGACATGGACATTTCAGTGCAATCGGTCGTCGTCGAAGTCGTGCCCCGCGATCTGCAACGGACCCTGGACTTCTATCGGTTGCTCGGCTTGAACGTGCCCAATCCGGACGGACCACACGTCGAAGTTGCACTGCCGGGCGGAAACAAGCTGGCATTCGACACCGAAGAAGTCATCAGCGGCATGCATCCGGGCTGGGCACCACCGGATGGACCGGGACGTGTCGCGATCGCGTTCGAATTCAAAGCACCTGGCCACGTCGACGCCGTCTTCGAACGACTCACTGCGGCAGGGCATCCGGCCACCCTCGAGCCGTTCGACGCGCCGTGGGGGCAGCGCTATGCGACGGTCGCGGACCCCGACGGGACGGCGGTCGACCTGTTCGCCGCACTCGGGTAGCCGCCCGCGAGCGTCGTGACCGCCGTGCCCGCGAATTCGCGCACCTCGCGGTGCAGGTGCGATTGGTCGGCATAACCCGCATTCGCAGCCACGTCGGCGATCGATCGGCCCGCGCGCAGCATCGCCACCGCGCGGCGGAACCGCAGAACGCGCCGAAGCGTGGTTGGTCCGTATCCGTAGACCGCGCTGCACTGGCGCTGAAGCGTCCGTGGTGACCAGCCGATGGCCTCGGCCACCTCGGGTACGGGTGCGCCGGCGGCCAGCCTGCCCGTGACGTGGTGCAGCGCGTCCAGCGACCACGGCGCGGTCTGCGCCGTTGGCGGCTCGGAGGCCAGGGCGACGGCGAGCTCGGTGAGCGTGGACCGCCCGGGTGGCACGGCGCGTAGCTCGGCGAGCGGAACCCGGCTGCCGGCGAGTTCGGCGGCGGGTACGCCCAGCAGCCGGGGCAGCACACCCGGACGAAAACGGAGCCCCACGTAGGGGCGAGCGGGCCGACCGGCCAGCACCGGCGTGGTGTCGGGTCCTGCGACGACGATGAGGTCGTCCATGCGGATGAGATCCATGCATCCGTCCGGAAGCACCTGGATGGCCGGGCCAGAGGATGCCCCGACCCACGCGCACTCGACCAGGTCACGCAACGGGGCCGGCGGCGGCGATTCGCGGTAGCCCACGACGGCCAACCTACCGACGGATGGCGACAACCCGGTCGGCACAGTCGATGGCCTCGGCCGACAACTGGCGCTTGATTACCTTGAACGTCTCCGTGCGAGGCAACTCGGCGCTGATGCGCACGTAGGCGGGCCACTGCTTGGGGCCTAGGTCGGGTTGTTCGGCCAGGAACGCCTCGAACGCATCGCCGTCGAAGTCGGCGCGCGAACTCAACACCAGGGCGGCCATCACCTGGTCACCGACGGCGGGGTCGGGGATGGGGTAGACGGCGGCCTCGATGACGTCGGGATGCCGCAGCAGGATGCGCTCGATGGGCGCGGTGCCGAGATTCTCGCCGTCGACGCGCATCCAGTCGCCGAGCCGCCCGGCAAAGTAGAGGTAGCCTGCTTCGTCGCGGTAGGCGAGGTCGCCAGAGTGATAGACACCGCCTGCCATGCGCTCCGCTTCCGCGCCCTCGTCGCCGTAGTAGCCACGAAACCAGCCGCGGCCCTTGGGATTGACGAGTTCGCCGACCTCACCCGGCGGACACGGCCTGCCGGTCTCGACGTCGAGTATGGCGACCTCGTCGGTCAGAGGGCCGAGCGATCCGTCGGGAGTGTCCGGGGTGCGCGCGATCGCGATCCCGCCCTCGGTGGAACCGAAACCGTCCACGACCGTGACGTCGAACCGAGAAGCGAACCGCACCAGATCGCGCGGGGCACCCTCATTGCCGTACAGGAAGACCAGCGGGTTGTCGGCGTCGTCTGCCCGTGGTGGGGTGGCGAGAATGTAGGACATCGGCTTACCGACGTAGTTCGCGTAGGTGGCGCCGTAGCGGCGCACGTCCGGAATGAACTGCGACGCGGAGAACTTGCGGCGCAACGCGATCGAGGCACCTGCGGCAGTGGCCACCGCCCAGCCCGCCATCACCGCGTTGGAGTGGAACAGCGGCATCGACAGGTAGGCGGTGTCCGTCGGTCCTAGCCCGAATCGGGCGGCGAGCATCCGGCCGGGAAAGGCCACCTTGTCGTTGGTCACCCGGACAGCCTTGGGTTCGCCGCTGGTGCCCGAGGTGAAGATCAGCATGTACAGGTCGTCGGGCTCGGCGTCCGCGAAGGCGACCGGGGCACCGCCGTGAGCCGCGAGTTCCGTTTTCCACTCGGGAGTTTCGACGTTCACATAGGGTGCCGCCGCGTCGTCGGTCAGTACCAGCTGGCAGTCGGCCCGCTCGACGTCGCGGGCCAGCGCGTCACCGCGGCGCGTCGGGTTCAGCCCGACCACCACCAGCCCGGCAACACTCGCGGCCACCAACACCGTTGAGAAGAACGGCGTATTGCCAAGCAGCACACCGACATGCGGTGGCTTAGCGGGATCGAGCCTGGCCTTCAGTGCCGCCGCGAGTTCGGCACCGGCCTGGATGTGGGCGCTCCAGGTGACGAATCCGGTCTCGTTGTGGATGCCGCGATCCGTCACGTCGACGAGCGGCACCAGCAGCTCCGCGACGGTCGGGTTGCGATCCGGTTGCACCTTTAGGCAGGCGTCTCGGCCAGCTCGCGGCCGATCCGTAGCAGCTGTCCGGTGGCGCTACCGACCGCGAACTCGGACTGCTTGGCGGCCAGGAAGTACCGGTGCACGGGGTGATCGGTGTCGATGCCGACGCCGCCGTGGACGTGCACGGTGGTGTGCGCGACGCGGTGGCCCGCGTCAGCCGCCCAGAACGCCGCGCTGCCAACCTCGAGCTCTGCGGGCAAGTCCTCCGACAGCCGCCACGCGGCCTGCGTCAGGGTGAGCCGCAGTGCCTTGACGTCGATGTAGCCGTCGGCCAACCGCGACGAGACGGCCTGGAAGCTGCCGATGGGCCGTTCGAATTGCTCGCGCTCACGTGCGTAGGTCGCGGTCAGCTCCAGCGCCCGCTCAAGCACGCCGAGCTGAAATGCGCTGTACCCCAACAAGCTATGTGTGCGCAGCCAGGTGACGACGTCGTCTCCACCCACTACGCGTTCGGCACCCAGTTCGACACCCTGTAGGTCGAGGTGGGACACGCTGCCGTGCCCGGTCGTGTCCAGCGAGGTGACCGACACTCCGGCGTCAGCGGAGGTGACGACGAAGACCTTCACCCCGGAGTCGGTTTCGGCGGGCACCAGGAAGGCATCGGCGACGGGGCCGTACGCGACCAGGGCCCGTGATCCCGTGAGCCGGAAGCCGGCTCCGTTGGATTGAGCCTGCACGGGCCCCTGGCCGAACTCGCCGTCGAGTGCGACAGTGAGGATCTTCTCGCCCTTGACCGCGGGAGTGGCCCACTCATCTTGCAGCGCTTGGGATCCGAACTTGGCTAGCGCACCCGCACCCAACACCACCGAATCGAGATAGGGCACCGCGGCCAGTTGCCTGCCCAGTGCAGTCAGGATGGCCGTCTGCTCGAGTACGCCGAAACCGCCGCCGCCCAATGATTCTGGCGCCGCCGCGGACAGCACGTCGGCGTCGACCAACTTGCCCCACAGGGCGCGGTCGAACCGTTCGTCGAGCTTGTCGAGTTCCTTGTGGTGCGCGGGCGTGCACACCGAC
The DNA here is from genome assembly GCF_033804635.1 of Mycobacterium sp. RTGN4. Lineage (NCBI taxonomy): Bacteria > Bacillati > Actinomycetota > Actinomycetes > Mycobacteriales > Mycobacteriaceae > Mycobacterium > Mycobacterium sp. RTGN4. The sequence goes on from NZ_JAPZLB010000024.1 coordinate 30,332, forward strand.
TCGGTGATGTCGCGCACCAGGCCACCAAGGTCGTTGGTCTCTTCTGAGGTTGTGAAATCCATTGTCAGTCAGTCCTTACCGGTTCACTCGGGGGAGGCCGAGGGCGACCATGCCGATGATGTCGCGCTGGATCTCGTTGGTGCCGCCGCCGAACGTGAGGATCAGGCAGGACCGGTGCATGCGCTCGACGCGGCCGCGCAGCAGCGCGCCGGGCGTGTCGGTGCGCAGCGTGGCCGCGGTGCCCAGCACCTCCATCAGCAGTCGATAGGCCTCGGTGGCCAGTTCGGTGCCGTAGACCTTGGCGGCCGAGGCATCGGCCGGCGAAGGGGCGGCCTCAGTGGAGGCGAGTTCCCAGTTGATGAGTTTGAGTACCTCGGCCTTGGCGTGCACCCGCGCGAGATTGAGTTGCACCCACTCCGAGTCGATCAACCTGTTGCCGTGGGCATCCTTGGTGTTCTGGGCCCACTCGCGAACTCCGTCGAGCGCCGAGAAGATCGGTTGGGCCGAAACCAGCGCCACCCGTTCGTGATTCAGCTGGTTGGTGACGAGCTTCCAGCCCGCGTTCTCTTCGCCGACCAGGCTCGACGTCGGGACGCGGACGTCCTGGTAGTAGGTGGCGCTGGTGTCAACACCCGACATCGTGTGCACCGGCGTCCAGGAGAAGCCTTCGGCCGTCGTCGGCACGATCAGCATCGAGATGCCGCGGTGCTTCTTGGCGTCGGGGTTGGTCCGCACGGCCAACCAGATGTAGTCGGCGTAGGCGATGAGGCTGGTCCACATCTTCTGGCCGTTGATCACGTAGTCGTCGCCGTCGCGCACCGCGGTGGTGCGCAGCGCGGCGAGGTCGGTGCCCGCGCCCGGCTCGGAGTACCCGATCGAGAAGTGCAGTTCCCCTGCCGCGATCTTGGGCAGGAAGAACTTCTTCTGCTCGTCGGTGCCGTACGCCATGATCGTCGGCGCCACGCTGTTGATGGTGAGGAAGGGCACCGGGACGTTCGCGATGGACGCCTCGTCGTTGAAGATCAGGCCGTCCATGGGCGGGCGGGCCTGACCGCCGAACTCCTTGGGCCACGACAGCGTCAGCCAGCCGTCCTTGCCCATCTGTGCGACGGTGTCGCGGTAGACGCTGCCGCGCCCCATTTCGCCGTCACTGGAACTCAGCGCCTCGGCTCGTTCGGGCGTCATCAGCTTGGTGAAGTACGCGCGCAGCTCGCGGCGCAACTCCTCCTGGTCGGGGGTGTAGCCGATCCGCATCGGGTGTTCCTCACTGTCTCGGGCACTCTTGGCGCTGCCTCGGGGCCATCCGTTTGACCCCATCGGCCTTCCCCGGTTGTAACACGTTCTAGTCTGACGGTCCAGGGCGGTGCCACCCTGGCACCGGTCGGGTGAGGTCGTATTCTGACTCGAACCCGGTGGATGGCAGTACGTCAGGGAGGTTTGTCGTGCGAGTGGAAGTCGATCATGACCGCTGCGAAGGTAACGCAGTGTGCGTGGGAATAGCCCCGGACCTGTTCGATCTCGACGACGAGGACTACGCCGTCGTCAAGGCCGATCCCGTGCCCGAGCACCTGGAGGAGCTGGCGGAGCAATCCATCGCGGAATGCCCAAGAGCTGCCCTGATCCGGAAAGACTAGAGGTATTCATAAATTGACCACGGAAACTCACGCGACGGACCTATCTGGCCTGGTCGCTGTGGTGACGGGTGCAGCGGCGGGGCTCGGGCGGGCCGAGGCCATCGGGTTGGCCCGGGCCGGAGCAACGGTCGTCGTCAACGACATCGCCCCTGCGCTCGACAAGACCGACGTGCTGGCCGAGATTGCTGCGGCGGGCGCCAAGGGGGTCGCGGTGGCCGGCGACATCAGCCAGCGCAGCACCGCCGATGAGCTCATCGCGACCGCCGACGGGCTCGGCGGGCTGTCCATCGTCGTCAACAACGCGGGCATCACCCGCGACCGGATGTTGTTCAACATGTCCGACGAGGACTGGGACGCCGTCATCGCCGTGCACCTGCGCGGGCACTTTCTGCTGACGCGCAATGCCGCGGTGTACTGGCGCGACAAGGCCAAGCAGTCCGACAAAGGCACCGTCTACGGCCGCATCGTCAACACGTCGTCAGAGGCGGGACTGGCCGGCCCGGTCGGACAGGCCAACTACGGCGCGGCCAAGGCAGGCATCACCGCGTTGACGTTGTCGGCGGCACGTGGGCTCGGTCGTTACGGCGTCCGCGCCAATGCCATCGCGCCGCGAGCCAGAACCGCGATGACCGCCGACGTATTCGGTGAGACGCCCGATTTGGCCGAAGGTGAGGTCGACGCGCTCTCGCCCGAACACGTGGTGAATCTGGTGCGCTTCCTGTCGTCGCCGGCCTCGGAAGGGATCAACGGACAGCTGTTCATCGTCTATGGTCCAACGGTGACGCTGGTTGCGGCACCCGTTGCCGAGCGACACTTCACCGCAGACTCGGACGCATGGACGGCCGCGGCGCTCGACCAGACGTTGACTGAATACTTTGCTGGCCGTGATCCGGAGCTAGGTTTTTCGGCCAACGGACTGATGGCGTCGAGGAGTTGACAGGCCACGTTGTCAAGGGCTTGCGATAGGTAGAACACGTTACAGAATGATCTGGATCACACATGTCTTGACCAGCATAAACGTACTTATCTTGACTAGTTGTGCGGTTCTTTGACACTGCGAACGTGTTCTAGTTAATATGAGCCGGCTCACTAAGAGCAACGCTTAACCATGGGGTGGGATGGTCGACGCGACCGTTAATAACGGACGTTTCGCCACGACCGCACTGCCCCGTACCGAGAAATGGAGCCGAGTTGATCGATCAGCTTGCGGCTCCGGCTCGGGCCGTTGGCGGGTTCGTCGAGATGTCCTTCGACACGTTCATCAAGATCTTCAGGCGGCCATTTCAGTTCCGTGAGTTCCTCGATCAGACGTGGATGATCGCGCGCGTGTCGCTGGTACCGACGCTGCTGGTCGCGATTCCGTTCACCGTGCTGGTGGCCTTCACGCTCAACATCCTGCTTCGGGAGATCGGCGCCGCGGACCTATCCGGCGCGGGCACCGCATTCGGAACGATCACCCAGCTGGGTCCGGTGGTGACGGTGCTCGTCGTGGCGGGTGCCGGTGCGACGGCCATCTGTGCCGACCTCGGCGCCCGCACCATCCGCGAGGAGATCGACGCGATGCGGGTGCTCGGCATCGACCCGATCCAACGGCTGGTGGTGCCGCGGGTGCTGGCGTCGACTCTGGTGGCGCTCTTGCTCAACGGTCTGGTGTGCGCGATCGGGATCGCGGGTGGCTACGTCTTCTCGGTGTACTTGCAGGGAGTCAACCCTGGCGCGTTCATCAACGGTCTGACGGTGTTGACCGGGCTCCCCGAGTTGATCCTCGCCGAGATCAAGGCGCTGCTCTTCGGCGTGGTCGCCGGGCTCGTCGGGTGCTACCGCGGGCTGACCGTGCAGGGTGGACCCAAGGGCGTCGGCGTCGCGGTCAACGAAACCGTGGTGTACGCCTTCATCTGTCTGTTCGTGATCAACGTGATCATGACGGCAATCGGCGTCCGGGTGTTGACGCGGTCATGAGCTACGACGCGACCATTCGCTTACGCCGCTTCTTCCGTGGCCTGCCCAAGATCGTCGACACGGTGGGGGAGCAGGCGCTCTTCTTCGGCGAGTCGATCCGCTACATCCCGAACGCGCTGACCCGCTACCGCCGGGAAACCGTCCGGCTGATCGCCGAGATGACCATGGGTGCAGGCGCGCTCGTGATGATCGGCGGCACCGTCGGCGTTGCCGCGTTCCTGACCTTGGCGTCGGGCGGTGTCATTGCCGTGCAGGGCTATTCGTCGCTCGGCAACATCGGCATCGAGGCACTGACGGGCTTCCTTTCGGCATTCCTGAACGTGCGCATCGTTGCGCCGGTGATCGCGGGCATCGCGTTGGCGGCGACCATCGGTGCAGGCACCACCGCGCAACTCGGTGCCATGCGCGTCGCCGAGGAGATCGACGCCGTCGAGGCGATGGCCGTGCACTCGGTGTCCTACCTGGTGTCCACGCGCATCATCGCCGGGCTGATCGCGATCGTTCCGCTCTACTCGCTTTCGGTGTTGGCTGCATTCTTCGCGGCGCGCTTCACCACGGTGTTCATCAACGGACAGTCGGCAGGCCTCTACGACCACTACTTCAATACGTTCCTGGTGCCGACCGACCTCTTGTGGTCGTTCCTGCAGGCGATCGTGATGTCGATCGCGGTCATGCTCGTACATACCTATTACGGGTACAACGCCTCGGGCGGCCCCGTCGGCGTCGGCATCGCGGTCGGCCAAGCGGTCCGGACGTCCCTGATCGTGGTCGTCACCATCACCTTGTTCATCTCCCTGGCCGTGTACGGCGCGTCGGGCAACTTCAACCTTTCCGGTTAGTCGGGGAGTCCGATGGCCAACGGTGACGCCAAGCGCAGCCACGTGCGGATCGCGGCAGCGATCCTCGCTGCCGTGCTGCTGGCCGCCACCGTATTCACCTACCTGTCCTACACGGCCTTCTTCACTTCGGTCGACACGGTGACCGTGTTCTCCAAGCGCGCCGGCCTCGTCATGGAACAGGACGCCAAGGTCAAGTACCGCGGCATCCAGATCGGCAAGGTCAAGGACATCGCCTATACGGGCGAGTCGGCAAAGTTGACGCTGGCCATCGATAGCAGCCAGTTGGCGTACATTCCGTCGAACGCGACCGTGAAGATCGGCGGCACAACGGTTTTCGGGGCCAAGTCGGTCGAGTTCCTGCCGCCCGACAAGCCGATGGGCGGCTCGCTCAAGCCGGGTGCTCAGGTGCGGGCGGAATCAGTTCAGCTCGAGGTCAACACGCTCTTCCAGACCTTGCAGGACGTATTGAAGAAGGTCGATCCGATGAACCTCAACGCCACCATCACGGCATTGGGGGACGGGTTGCGGAACAACGGCGACAACCTCGGCGCGACGTTGTCCGGCCTGAATTACTATCTGCAGCAACTCAATCCGAAGCTGCCCACCTTGCAGCAGGACTTCCAGAAGACCGCGGCCGTCGCGGCCGTCTACGGCGACGCCGCCCCGGACCTGGCGACGGTCCTCGACAACGTGCCGACCATCAGCAAGACGGTCGTCGACCAGCAGGACAACCTGAACGCGACATTGTTGGCCGCAACCGGGCTGGCGAACAACGGCACCGCCACGTTGCAGCCCGCGGCCGAGGACCTGATCGCGGCGATCCAGCGGTTCCGGGCGCCGTTGAAGGTGCTCGGCGACTACTCGCCCGAACTGGGGTGCATCTTCACCGGCACCAAGAAGGCGCTGGACACCTTTGCGCCTGTCATCGGCGGCATCCGGCCCGGGTTGTTCGTGGCATCGAACTTCCTGCCGGGCGCCCCGGCCTACACCTATCCCGAGAGCCTGCCGATCGTGAACGCGTCCGGCGGCCCGAACTGCCGCGGCCTACCCAACGTGCCGAGCAAGCAGTTCGGCGGATCCTGGTACCACACGCCGTTCCTTGTCACCGACAACGCGTACATCCCGTTCCAGCCGAATACCGAGCTTCAGTTCGACGCGCCGTCGACGCTGCAGTTCCTCTTCAACGGGGCGTACGCAGAACGGGATGACTTCTGATGAGCGCAGCGAAGAAGAACAAGAGGGCGCTGTTGATGAGCGCAGCGAAGAAGAACAAAGGGCGCGGTTGATGGGCAAGAACGCGACGCTGATCAAGGTCAGCATCTTCGCCGTCGTGATGCTGTTGGTCGCGGCGGGGTTGGTCGTCGTGTTCGGCCAGTTCCGCTTTGCTTCGGGCAACACCTTCCACGCCAACTTCGCAGAAGCGTCGCGGCTGAAGGCGGGCCAGGACGTCCGGATCGCCGGCGTGCCGGTTGGTTCGGTCAAGAAGGTCAAGCTCAATCCGGACAACAGCGTCGACGTGATGTTCGACGTGAACGAGCGCTACCAGCTGTACACCTCCACCAGGGCAGTGGTGCGCTACCAGAACCTCGTCGGTGACCGCTACCTCGAAATCACTTCGGGCCCAGGCGAACTGCGCAAGCTTCCGGCAGGCGCCACCATCGTGCGAGCGAACACGCAGCCCGCGCTCGACCTCGACGCCCTGCTCGGTGGCCTCAAGCCCGTGCTGAAGGGCCTCGACGGCAAGAAGGTCAACGAGGTGAGCAATGCCGTCATCGAACTTCTGCAGGGTCAGGGCGGGGCGCTGAACAACCTGCTCACCAGCACGGGCGCCTTCACCACCGATCTGGCCGCGCGCGACCAGTTGATCGGCGACGTGATCAACAACCTCAACACGGTGCTCGGCACGGTCGACGACAAGGGCGCACAGTTCAACGCCAGCGTTGATCAACTCCAGCAGCTCATCACCGGGCTGGCCGAGCATCGGGACCCCGTCGCGGGGGCCATCCCGCCGCTGGCGTCGGCCACCAACGACCTGACCGAACTTTTGCAGACCAGCAGGCGGCCCGTGCAGGGCGTCATCGAGAATCTGCGGCCGTTCGTGCAACGGATGGACGAGCGCAAGGCCGACGTCAACAAGGTCATCGAGCCGCTCGCCGAGAACTACTTGCGGCTCAACGCACTCGGCGCGTACGGCTCGTTCTTCAACATCTACTACTGCTCGATTCGGATCAAGATCAACGGGCCCGCGGGCAGCGACATCCTCATCCCGTTCGGTGGTCCACCCGATCCGTCGAAGGGAAGGTGTTCGGAGAATGGCTAGGGCGGGCGAGAGCAACCCGTTACGTACCGGGATCTTCGGCATCGCCGTCGTGACGGCGCTAGTCCTGGTGTCGTTCGGCTACACCGGGCTGCCGTTCTGGCCGCAGGGCAAGAACTATTCGGCCTACTTCACCGACGCGGGCGGCATCACTCCCGGCAACGACGTCAGCGTCTCTGGCATCAAGGTCGGCAAGGTGTCGTCGGTGGAACTCGCCGGTGACTCCGCACAGGTCAACTTCACCGTCGACCGGCACATCAAGGTCGGCGACCAGTCGCTTGTCGCGATCAAGACCGACACCGTGCTCGGTGAGAAGTCGCTGCGAGTCACCCCGCAGGGTGCAGGCAACGTGACGACGATCCCGTTGGGCCGCACCACGACTCCGTACACGCTCAACACTGCACTGCAGGATCTCGGCCAGAACGCCAGCGACCTCGACAAGCCAAAGTTCGAGGAGGCGCTCAACACGTTGACCGCAACGCTCAAGGATGCGACGCCGCAACTGCGTGGTGCGCTCGACGGCGTTGCGAACCTGTCCCGCAGCCTCAACCAGCGTGACGAAGCCCTGCAACAACTGCTGTTGCACGCCAAGCGGGTGTCCGACACGCTGGCCCAGCGGGCCGGTCAGGTGAATCAACTGGTCACCGACGGCAACCTGCTGTTCGCCGCGCTCGACGAGCGGCGGCAGGCGTTGAGTACCCTGATCGGCGGCATTCAAGAACTGTCGCACCAGCTTTCGGGCTTCGTCGCCGACAACCGGCGCGAGTTCAAGCCTGCGCTGGACAGGCTCAACGCCGTGGTGGACAACCTGCTCGAACGCAAGGACCACATCGGCGAAGCGCTGAAGCGACTGCCGCCGTACGCGACGGCGCTCGGCGAGGTCGTCGGCTCCGGTCCCGGCTTCCAGATCAACCTCTACGGGTTGCCCCCAGCGACCATCTCCGAGGTGCTGCTCGACACGTACTTCCAACCGGGCAAGCTGCCGGACAGTCTTGCCGACATGCTGCGCGGCTACATCTCGGAGCGCATGATCATCAGGCCGAAGTCGCCATGACACAAGGAAATTCGACGTTCCTGCGCTCGCGCTGGCTTCGCTTCGTCACCGCCGCCGTGCTGGCGGTGGCGCTGATCGGTGGCATCTACACCGTGTGGCCGTCACGTCAGGGCAACAAAGTGGTGGCGTACTTCACCACCGCTGTTGGGCTCTACCCGGGCGATGAGGTCCGGGTCGTCGGCGTGCCCGTCGGACGCATCGAGTCCATCCAGCCGCGCGCCACCGACGTCAAGGTCACCATGAAGGTGCGCGACGGCGTCAAGCTGCCAGCCGACGCGCGGGCCATCGTGATTGCGCCGAACCTGGTGTCGGCCAGGTTCGTTCAATTCACGCCGGCCTACACCGGCGGTGCGGTGATGGCCGACGGGGCTGAGGTCGGGCTCGATCGAACCGGCGTGCCTGTCGAGTGGGACGAGGTCAAGGAGCAGCTCACCCAGCTGAGCACTCAACTCGGGCCGCAGGTCGATTCCGTACAGGGTCCGCTGAGTGCGTTCGTGAATCAGGCCGCAGACAGCTTCGACGGCAACGGTGACTCGTTCCGCAACGCGTTGCGGGAGTTGTCGCAAACCGCAGGCCGCCTTGGAGATTCGCGCACCGACCTGTTCGGCACGGTGCGCAACCTGCAGGTGCTGGTCAACGCGCTGTCCAACAGCAACGAGCAGATCGTGCAGTTCTCCAACCACGTCGCCTCGGTGTCGCAGGTACTGGCCGACAGTTCCAAGGATCTCGACCAGACCCTCGGCGCACTGAACCAGGCCCTCGGGGACGTCAAGGGCTTCCTGAACCAGAACAACTCGGCCCTGATCGCCCAGATCGGCAAGCTCACCGACTTCACCTCGCTGCTCACCGCGCACAGCGACGACATCGAGCAGGTTCTGCACATCACGCCCAACGGCCTGCAGAACTTCTACAACATCTACAACCCGGCGCAGGGCACCGTCGGTGGCCTGCTGTCGCTGCCCAACTTCGCCAATCCGGTCCAATTCATCTGCGGCGGAACGTTCGACGTGGGTGCATCTCCGGACAACTACAAGCGCGCGGAGATCTGCCGCCAGCGCATGGGGCCGGTCTTGAAGCGCATTGCGGTGAACTACCCGCCGATTCTGTTCCACCCGATCAACAGCATCACGGCGTACAAGGGTCAGATCATCTACGACACCCCGCAAACCGAGGCCAAGGCCCAGACCCCGGTGCCGTACCTGCAGTGGCAGCCCGCGCCAGGGGTGACGCCGCCGACGCCGAGCCCGGACGGAATGCTCAGCGATCTGATTCTGCCGCCGCCGGCAGTGCAGGGGCAGATCTCGCCCGCAGGGCCCGTGCCCGCGGCGCCGCCGATGGGCGCAGGGCCGCTCCCAGGCCCGGCTCCCGGTGCACCGCTGCCAGCCGAGTCGGGGGGTGGATAGTGTCCAAGACACCACAGAAGGCGGTCGCGCTCGGTTCCGGCGTTCTGCTTCTGGCCGGATGCTCGTTCGGCGGGCTGAACTCGATCGACATGCCTGGCACCGCCGGACACGGAGGCGGCTCGTACACGATCACCGTCGAGCTTCCCGACGTCACGACGTTGCCGCAGAACTCTCCGGTGATGATCGACGACGTCACCGTCGGGAGCGTCTCGGGCATCCAGGCCCTGCAGCGGCCAGACGGCACGTTCGCGGCGGCGGTGAAACTGTCGCTGGAGAAGGACGTCAACCTGCCGGAGAACTCGACCGCGACGGTCGCGCAGACGTCGCTACTCGGCTCTCAGCACGTCGAGCTCAAGGCGCCGGTGGATCAGCCTCCGCAAGGACGACTCCGCGAGAACTCCGTCATTCCCGAGTCTCAGACGAGCCGCTACCCGAGTACCGAAGAGGTGCTGTCCTCCCTCGGCGTTGTGGTCAACAAGGGCAATCTCGGTGCGCTGCAAGACATCACCGATGAGGTCTACGCCGCGGTGGCGGGCCGCGCTGGCAGCTTCGCCGAACTGATCCCACGGCTCGCCGAGCTGACCGGCTCGCTGCAACAGCAGACGGCAGACATCATCGCCGCGGCCGACGGGCTGAATCGGTTCGCGGCGACGCTGGCGCGCAGCAAGGACAGTCTCGGTCGGGCGCTCGACTCGTTGCCCGCGGCGTTGAAGGTGCTCAACGACAACAGATCTAACCTCGTCGACGCGTTCACCGCGCTTCGCACGTTCGCGGGCGTGGCCTCGCACGTCTTGGCCGGCATCAAGACGGACTTCGCGGCCGACTTCAAGGATCTTTATCCGGTGGTCAAGGCGTTCAACGACAACGCCGACGACTTCATCTCGGATCTGGAACTGCTGCCCACGTTCCCGTTCCAGTACAAGTACCTGCGGAACGCGGTTCGTGGCGACTATCTGAACGTGTTCGTGACGTTCGACCTGACGGTGCGCCGCACCGGTGAGTCGGTGTTCACCACCTCGAAGGGCTTGGACCCGAACATGAAGCACCTCGACGAGGTCATCAACCCGCCGGACTTCCTGACCGGCGCCATGGCGAACCTGTCCGGTCAGGCCGCCGACCCGTTCAAGGTCCCGGCTGGAGCGGCCACCCAACACACGGACCCGGTGCCCTGATGCTCGATCGGCTCTCCCGCATCCAGTTGACGATCTTCGCGATCGTCACCGTGGTCTGTGTCGGCGCCATCTCGGCGTTTTACCTACACCTACCGTCCGCCGTCGGCATCGGCTCCTACCGCGTCACCGCCGACTTCAAGGCAGGCGGCGGGCTGTATCAGAACGCGAACGTCACGTATCGCGGGGTGACGATCGGCCGGGTCGAGTCGGTCGGGTTGACCAACGACGGCGTGGTCGCCGACATGCGGCTGAACACCAACACGCCGGTCCCGGACAACGTCACCGCGACGGTCAAGAGCGTCTCGGCGATCGGTGAGCAGTACCTGGACCTGGTGCCGCCAGCCCCTGGAAACGGACCAGCCTCGAGCAAGAACCTCCGCGACGGATCGAACATCGGTGTCGACCGCACTGCGGTGGGTCAAGACATCGCCAGCTTGCTCACCCAGGCCGACAACCTGGTCAACAGCGTCGGCAACAGCCGCATTCAGGACCTGCTGCGCGAAACGTTCAAGGCGTTCAACGGATCCGGGCCCGAATTGGCGCGCCTGATCCAGTCGTCTCGGCTGCTGGTGGACGAGGCCAACTCGAACTACGGGCAGACCACGCAGCTGATCGACCAGGCCGGGCCGTTCCTGGACGCGCAGATCCGCAGCGGTGACGACATCAAGTCGCTGGCCGACGGCTTGGCCCGATTCACCACCGAGGTGGCGCACGCGGATCCCCAGTTGCGGTCCGTACTGCAGACCGTCCCCGGTGCGACGCAGGCCGCCAACACCACGTTCGACGGCATCCGTCCGTCGTTCCCGATGCTGGCCGCCAACCTCGCGAACTTCGGTCGCATCGGCGTGATTTACCACAAGTCCATCGAGCAGGCGCTGGTCATCTTCCCGGCCCTGATGGCCGCGCTCATCACCGTCGGCGGTGGGCTACCCACCGACGAGGGCGGCAAGCTTGACTTCAAGGTCGATCTCGGGGATCCAGCGCCGTGTTCGACCGGGTTCATCCCGCCGCCCCTGATCAGATCCCCGGCCGACACGACGCTGCGCGATCTGCCGCCCGACCTGTACTGCAAGGTCGCGCAGAACGATCCGTCCGTGGTGCGTGGTGCGCGCAACTACCCGTGCCAGGAGTTCCCAGGCAAGCGCGCCCCCACCGTTCAGCTGTGCCGCGACCCGGTGGGCTACGTGCCGATCGGCACCAACCCGTGGCGCGGTCCGCCGATTCCGTACGGGACGCCGATGGGTCAGTCGGAAGACAACCACTACGAACCGGACAGCCGGAACATTCTGCCGCCCAACAAGTTCCCATTCATTCCACCCGGCGCAGACTACGACCCAGGGCCGCCGTCGGTTCAGCTGCCTCCGGGTGTGCTGCCGGGCCCGGGGCCCGCTCCGAACGCGCCCTTCCCGCTGCCGGTGCCGCCGAACGACAACGGGCCACCTCCGCCGTTGCCGTACTACGCGCCGCCGGACCAGATCGTCCCGCCGTACGGCCGCACGGCGCCGGGAGCACCTGCACCTGACGCGCCACCCGCGCCAGAACCCCCACCGCTGCCCGCCGAGGTGACGCCTCCGCAGGCCAGTGCGCCCAGGACCACCACGTACGATTCGAGGACCGGCGTGTTCGCCGACCCGGCCGGTGGCACCGGGGTCTTCGCCGGGGGCTTGAACAACGGCGCCACTGCGGAGAACTGGGTAGACCTGATGCTGGATCCACGGAAGGTGTGATGGGGCCGGACGACACGACCGAAGTGACCGAGACGTCGGCAAACGACGACGCCACTTCATCAGATTCGACCGACGAGACGTCCGCACCGCAGGTTCGGGCTGCCTCGCGCCGACGCGCGTCCCGGGCCGCCGGTCCGGCCACCGGCGGTGACGTCGGCCCGGCCGCCGCGAGCGTCACCGTCGCCAAGCCCGCGGCCCCCAAGGCGCGAGTCACCACGCCGGTCGGTCCGCCGCCGCGGCGCAGGCCCAACCGCGGGCCCGTCTTGGTGGTCGGATTCGCCGTACTTGCGGTGCTGGCCCTGGTGCTCGGCGTCGTGGTGGCACTCTTCAGCGTCCGTCAGCATCAGGCCGACGCCACGAATGCCCGCGACCAGCGGTTCGTCGACACAGCGTCGCAGACCGTGGAGAACATGTTCAGCTACACCCAGAACACCATCGACGAAAGCGTGAACCGGTTCGTCGACGGCACCAGCGGGCCGCTGCGCGACATGATGAGCCAGGGCAAGAACGTGGACAATCTGAAGGCGATCTTCCGTGACACCCAGGCCAACTCCGAGGCCGTGATCAACGGTGCGGCGTTGGAGAAGATCGACGAGGTCGCCAAGAACGCGGCGGTGCTGGTGGCGGTCCGGGTGACGGTCACCGACATCAACGGCGTGAACTCCCCGTCCCAGCCCTACCGGCTACGCGTGATCGTGCACGAGGACGACAACGGTCGGATGACCGGCTATGACCTGAAGTATCCCGAAGGGGGCAACTGATGAGCAGGCTGGCCGCCAGGCTGGTGGCGCTCGTCGGTGTGCTCGCAGCGCTCGGCGTCATCGCACTGGCGGGCGTCGGTGGTGCGGTGTACTGGAACCGCGTCGAAACCAGCGCCGAATCGCAGACCCGGGAGGTGTTGCCGAAGCTGGCGTCCGAACAGCTTCCGCGCATCTTCGGCTACGACTACCAGACCGTCGAGCGCAGCCTCGGCGAGGTGTACCCGTTGCTGACCGACGACTTTCGGCAGCACTTCTCCGAACAGGTCACCAAGACGGTCATCCCCGAGGCCCGGAAACGGCAACTGATCGTTCAGGTGAACGTTGTTGGCGCGGGAATGCTTGCCGCACAACGCTCTTCGGGCTCGGTGATGGTGTTCATGAATCTGACGTACACCGATCAGTCCAAGAAGCCGGTCTACGAGGGCAGTCGGGTGCGCGTCGACTATGAAAAGGTCGGGTCGGACTGGAAGATGCAGGCCATCAACCCGATCTAGACGGTCGGGGAAGTCCGTGTCGACGCCAGCGCCTCGAGGAATGACCTCGCCCAGCGATCCACGTCGTGCGCCAGCACCTGGCGGCGCATCGCCCGCATCCGGCGGCGGCCCTCCTCGGGCGGCTGGGTGATCGCCTGCTCGATCGCATCCTTCACCCCGTCGAGGTGGTGTGGATTTGTCAGATAGGCCTGCCTGAGTTCCGATGCGGCGCCGGTGAATTCGCTGAGCACCAAGGCTCCGCCGAGGTCGCTGCGGCAGGCCACGTATTCCTTTGCCACCAGGTTCATGCCGTCGCGCAGCGGAGTCACCAGCATCACGTCGGCGGCGACGAAGAACGCGATCAGCTCGTCGCGGGGTAACGGCCGATGTATGTAGTGCACTACCGGGTGGCCGACCTCGCCGTATTCGCCGTTGATGTGGCCGACCTGACGCTCGATGTCCTCGCGCATCTCGATGTAGCTCTCGACGCGCTCGCGACTAGGGGTGGCCAGCTGCACCAGCACGGTGTCGTCGGGGTCGACCCGGCCCTCGTCGAGCAGTTCCGAGAAGGCCTCCAACCGGACGTTGATGCCCTTCGTGTAGTCCAGCCTGTCGACGCCGAGCATGACCTTGCGCGGATTGCCGAGGCCGGCCCGGATTTCGCGGGCGCGCTGGCGGACGCGCCGCTCGCGAGCCTTGTGGTCGAGGTCGGCGGAGTCGATCGAGATGGGGAAGGCGCCGACCTTGACGGTGCGAAAGCCAACTTGAATCTCACCGAAACGGGACCGGACGCCGATCGTCGCCCGGGAGGTGTTCGCGCCGATCAGCCGCCGGGCCAGGAGCAGGAAGTTCTGGGCGCCGCCGGGCAGGTGAAACCCGACGAGGTCGGCACCGAGCAGTCCTTCGATGATCTCGGTGCGCCAGGGCATCTGCATGAACAGTTCGATCGGCGGGAACGGGATGTGCAGGAAGAACCCGATGGTCAGGTCTGGCCGCAGCATGCGCAGCATCTTCGGGACCAGTTGCAGCTGATAGTCCTGGATCCACACCGTCGCACCGAGGGAGGCCGACCGCGCCGTTGCCTCGGCAAAGCGGCGGTTGACGTCGACGTAGCGGTCCCACCACTTGCGGTGGTAGATCGGCTTGACGATGACGTCGTGGTAGAGCGGCCACAGCGTGGCGTTGGAAAAGCCCTCGTAGTAGTCGGCGACGTCCTCGGCGGACAGGCGCACCGGACGCATCTCGAGATCGTCCTCGACGATGGGGTCTTCATCGCCGTCGGTGATGCCAGGCCAGCCGATCCATGACCCGCGCCGTTTCCGCAGTAGCGGCTCGAGTGCCGTGACGAGGCCGCCAGGGCTGCGCTTGTACGTGGTGGTGCCGTCGGGCAGCCGCTCCACGTCGATGGGCAGCCGGTTGGCCACTACTACGAAGTCGGACTCACCGACGGGAGCCGCGTCGCCGTCGGCCGCCATTTAAGCGTCGAGTTTCGGTCCGATACCTAGCATCGACAGGAACGTGCGGCACTCGTCGGCGTCGACGGCATACGCGGCTACCACACGCCGGGCCTGGCGGGCAGTGCTGTCAGCCAACGGTTCGACGTCACCGAGTTCGGCGGGGTCAGATTTAGTAGCCATCACACCACTCTAGGCGACTTGTCGAGTCGCCTAGGTCGTGGCCTGCGATTACTCCGATCCGTGGATGGTCGGATCGCTGCCGACGCTCGACGTCGGCGGTACGTAGTCGGGGGCGTCCTCGGACAGGCCGATGCACTGACCGGAGTTGGCGCCGGTGCAAGGAACGCCGTCGATCTCCGGAATGTCGGGGTTGGCCGCATTCGAGGAGAACTCCGGTGAATTGGGCACGGTGTGCGGAACGCAGTTGCCCGTGTAGAGGTCTTCCTCTTCACCGTTCGAGCACGCCGCCACGTGGGTCGTCGGCCCGGTCGTCGGCACCGTGAGCGCAACGACGGCTGGTGCGGCCGCGATGGCCAGCGCAAACCCGCCGGCAAGAATTAGCCGTGGAGCAGAAAAATTCAAGATCGCCATCGTCACGCTTCCTGTTGTTATTAACCGTGTCGTCGGGTGAAGTCTATGGAAGCTACACCGAATCTGCACAGGTTCGATGAGTTACCTGGGAAGGTGTTGCGTCGAGATACGCCACCTCCCACCTCCAGATACGGCGGCGCGGGCTACGGACTGGAGCTAAAGGTGGAGTGCGGGACGGGCTGCGGTCCCTGCGCTTGCTGTTCCTCCGATAGTCCGATGCACTGACCGGAGTTGCCGCCCGTGCATGGAATGCCGTCGACCGAGGGCAGATTGCCCGCCGCCGACGTGGTACCGACTTCCGGTGAGTTCGGGACCAGATCGGGCGTGCACATGTTGGTGAAGGTGTCCTCGGTCTCGCCGCTGGGGCACGCGGCGACAGCAGGCGCAGGCGTCGATGGAACGGCGAACGCGGCGACCGCGGGGGCGGCGGCAACCGCCACCGCGAATCCTCCGGCGAGGATCAATCGCCGGACTGAGAAATCGCTAAACAAGCGAGGATCTGTTGGGGTTTGGATCGCCATTTCGCGCTTCTTTCGTCATGTTCGCAGGAGTGCCTGCATCGGTTGAGAATACGCGCCGAAACAGTGCCTTACCGGCCAATTCGCCGCGAAAGTGGTGCACCCGTGCCATTTCTGAGAACCGACTGTGCGGCCACTGTGACGCGGCCCGCGGACGCGCGCGCATGCGGGCGGTGGGGGCATGGTTCGATGACGAGAACGTGTTCCAGTTTTCTCACTCAACCTTGGGGGCAGCGGTGCAGCTTTCGTTGACGGACCGAACGTTCATCGTCACCGGCGGTGGCAGCGGGATCGGCAAGGCGGTCGCCAGTGCGGTGGTGGCCGCGGGCGGTAACGCGATGATCGTCGGCCGCAACGCCGACCGACTCGCCGCCGCCGTCGACGAGATCACGTCACAGGACGGCGCGGGCACGGTCCGCTACGAAGCAGCCGACGTCACCAATGAAGACGAAGTCGCCCACGCCGTGGAGGCCGCAACGGCGTGGCACGGCCAGCTCAACGGCGTCGTGCACTGCGCTGGCGGGTCGGAGACGATCGGACCGATCACGCAGGTCGACTCGGAGTTGTGGCGCCGCACCGTCGACCTCAACGTCAACGGCACCATGTACGTGCTCAAGCACAGCGCCCGCGAGATGGTGCGCGGCGGCGGTGGATCGTTCGTCGGGATTTCGTCGATCGCGGCCAGCAACACCCACCGCTGGTTCGGCGCATACGGCGTGAGCAAGGCCGCGTTGGATCATCTGATGCAGCTGGCTGCCGACGAACTCGGGGCCTCCTGGGTTCGGGTCAACTGCATCCGGCCCGGCCTCATCCGCACCGAGCTCGTCGAGCCGGTGCTGAGCTCGCCCGAGTTGAGTGAGGACTACCGCAACATCACCCCGTTGCCCCGCCCGGGTGAAGTCGAGGACATCGCCAACATGGCGCTGTTTCTACTCAGCGATGCCGCCAGCTATGTCACGGGCCAGCTCATCAACGTCGACGGCGGCGTGCTGGTGCGACGTGGGCCCGACTACAGCGCGATGTTGGAGCCCCTGTTCGGCGCGGACGGCCTGCGCGGAGTGGTCAACTAACCAAAGGGGCTCTTGCCGCCGGCCTCCCACGCGGCGAGCGCGCCAACCGCGGACCAGTCCAGGGCCTCGCCGCCGCCGGCCAACAGCGTCAGGAAGCGGTCGCGCAGCAGGCTGGCGATCGGCAGCGGCACACGAAGCTCTTCCCCCGCGGCCAGCACCAGCCGGACGTCCTTGAGTCCAAGTGTGGCGGCAAACCCGGCAGGCTCGAACTCGTCGCGGGCGATCAGGCCGCCGTACGTCTGGTAGACGGGCGCGCCGAAAAGCGTCGACGTGAGGATGTCGAGGTACTGCTGCTTGTCCACCCCGGCCTTGCCGACGAGCGCCATGGCTTCGCCGAGCGACTCGATGACCGACGCGATCAGGAAGTTGCCGCTCAGTTTCACCAGGCTGGCCGCTTCGGGCTGCTCGGCCACGACGAAGGTGCGCTGCCCGATGGCATCTAGCACGGGTGATACCGCGGCCACGGTGGCGGGGTCGCCGGCCGCGACGACGAACAGCTTCGCGGCCTGGGCGGCCTCGGGCCTGCCGAACACCGGCGCGGAGACGAACCCGTGCCCGGCGTCGGCGTGCGCGGCCGTCAGTCGCTGCGCGAGGGCCACGCTGATGGTCGAGCACGACACGTGTACTGCCGCCCCCTTGAGGTTCGCCAGCACCCCTTCGGGTCCGAACACCACCGCCTCGACGGCATCGTCGTTGGCCAACATCGATACGACGACGTCGGCGCGGCAGGCTTCGGCGACGGTGCGCGCGGGCCGTGCGCCCTCGGCCACAAGCGCCTCGACCTTGTCGAAGGAGCGGTTGTAGACGGCGACGGCGTGGCCCGCGTGCAGGAGGTTCGAGGCCATGGCCGAACCCATGTTGCCCAACCCGAGAAATCCGATGTCCATGGGTTCACTTCTACTCGCCAGCATTGAGAATGGGCTGGTGAAGTTCTCCACGACGCTTTTTCAGGACGGCAACAACACCGGCATCGAAGTACCGGCCGACGTGGTAGCCGCGCTCAACGCAGGGAAGCGGCCACCGGTGGTGGTGACGGTCAACGGCTACGAATACCGGTCAACGGTCGCCCCGATGGGCGGGCGGTACCTGATCCCGTTCAGTGCCGAGCGCCGCAAGGAGTCCGGGCTCGCGGGTGGTGACGCGATCGAGGTCGAGTTGGCGGTGGACGAGGCGCCTCGGGTGGTCGAGGTGCCTACCGTCCTCGCAGCGGCGCTCGATGGGTCAGCGGCTGCCAAGGCCGCGTGGGCGAAGTTGTCCTACAGCAGGCAGAAGGCCCACGTGACGTCGATCAATGGGGCCAAGGCGCCCGAGACGCGGGCCCGCAGGGTAGCGGCGGTCGTCGCGACGCTCGGGGGTTGAACTACGAATCAGCTTTTCGGAGTAGTACTTTCGGCCTTAACGGCCAACGCGAGCATGGCCGTGACGGCAAGTTGGATTTCGTCCGCCGTGAGGTCGAGGCCCGCGACTCCAGTTCTGATGAGCTCGGAAAGCACGTCGTCGGTCAGGTGCGCACACCGGTCTGCGATCATCACGTCGACGTAGGCGTGCAGCGCATCGTGCGTGCGATGCTCGCCGAGTTCGGCGGCCCACTGCGCCATCTGATTCCAGTCCCGCTCGGGAACACCGAGCATCGCGCACACTGCCCGAACCGAGCGGGTTTCGTTGACGTGGATTGGCGTACTCATGTGTGTTGGCCTCCTGACCCGATGCTAGGCCGAACCCGGCGGCGCTTGGCGGTTACCGCCGGCCCGGCAGCGCGCTTCTAGGCCACTGAGCAGCAACAGCTCTGGAACGAGGGTGATGAAGCTAACTGCCGCGCGGGACGCTCAACCGACGAAGCGGGTGCGGTAACCGTCGAACTGTTTGGCCAGCGCATCGGTGTCGAGTCCGAGTTCGGTCGGCGTGTAGATCACCCCACCGTGGCGGCCACGTGGATGGTCGCGGCAGAACTGCGCCATGGCGGCCCTGGCGCGCTCGTCGTACGGCTGATCGGCAAGCGCGTAGATCGCGGCGACGGTGCCCTGCTCGTCGGCCATGAAGTCGTCGAATGTGACGTCGATGGACTGCGCAGCCGGCAGCACGTCGCGATCGCGCAGGCAGCCGTTGAGCAGATCGTCGGCGCGGTCGACCCAATTGCGCGAGATCTTGACGGGATCGGGGTGGTCGCACGCCATCCGCGACGAATAGCTGATCATTGTCACCATCGACTTCAGGACCTCTACCGGATCGCGGTGTGTCACAACGAAGGTGGCGTCGGGGAACGTCTTGAGCAGCACTGGAAACTGCTCGAGGTGCTGCGGCGACTTCAGTACCCACCGCGTCCCACCCCGTAGCCACTGAAGCGCCTGGAGATTGCGCTTCAAGTAGGCGTACGAAGGCGTCTGATCGCGCGACTTGTAATGCGCCGCATAGTCGGGCACGTGGTACTGGGTCTCGAAGAGCATGGTGGAGAGATCGTTGGCGAGCAGCTGGATTTCCTCGTGGGCATGGTCGACCGTCATCTCGTGCATGCGCTTGAACTCGGGCATCGACGTGTTGACGATGTCCAAGCCCGCCTGGCAGCGATCCCGAACGGACTGTTCGTCCCCATCGGGCGCGGGAAACGGTTCGAGGCTCTCCCAGTAGGGCAGGTAGCGGATCGCTGGGTCGGCCGCGATGAGGTTGTGCAGGTGGGTGGTGCCCGTGCGAGGCAGCCCGCAGATGATGATCGGCCGCTCGATCGACACGTCTTCGATCTCGGGGTGCGCCGTGACGAGCGCCTCCAGTCGCAGTCGGTTGACCAGGTTTCCCACCAACTGCTCGAACGTCATCGCCAGGCCCACCTCGGAGAGGTCGGTCTGCTCTTGCAGCGATTTGCACAGCACCTCGAGGTGCTCGCGGAACGCGGGATTACCCCAGTCGTCGAGCCCCGTGCGATCGATTGCCGCCTGCAGCAACGCTTCCGGGGTCAAGTCCAGGGTGGCGCCGTAAGCCGCGAGGCCCTCGCGCATGGGCCTCGCCGCCTCCGGGAACACCGGGTCGGCCAAGTCGGTCAGGTGGATGGGCGCAGGCCGGGTCACGCAGGCACCTCCGCGAGGTTGACCACGCGGCAGTTCGGACGCGCCGGTGTCTGGATCGGCAGGAACCAGCGCAGCCAGATGAGGCCTTTGGGGCGGCCCGCAGTGGACACCCAGTTCGGATGGCCGGGGTCCTGGTCGCTGATCACGATGCGCCAGGATCCGTCCGACTCGTAGGTGACCTCGGCGCCGTTGATGGAGACACGCTCGCTGGTGAAGTCGTAGGTGTGCAGGAAGGGATTCCACAGGCAGAGGTTCCAGAACACACACTCCGGCGATGTGCCTTCGACGACGAGCGCCTGGCCGGGCTCGAGCTCGAAGGCACCCATGGCGTACGCAGCATCGCCTGCTGCCCAGCCGTAGGTCTGGGTCGGCACCGGGTACGGCTCGTGAATCTCGTTGGGCGGCTCCACCTTTACGGGCAGCATGGCGAGCTGTTCGTGCAGCCACGTGCGTGCTGCGCGCAGTCGCCGGGTCATGTCGGCGCGATCTTCGCTGCGCCGAAGTGGGGGATCGACCGCCTCGATCGTCCACTCCACCCGCCTGGCGGTGTCGCGTGAAGTCACGTAGTCGCGGGTCAGCGCGAACACCGCGTCGGATTCGAGCTTCAGCCACGCTCCCGGCTGAGGCGTTGGGCTGATGGTGAATTCGAAGTTGCCGTCGTCGTCGAACTCCAACGAGTGATCGTTGATGGTGTCGACGATGCGGTCGCTGTACCGCCCGTCATCGGGGCCGCCATAGACGGTCATCGACAGGTAGACCGAGTCGCCGCGGTTGCCCTTCACGCGGTAGGTGCGGTTGGGGTCGATGGGTGAGAGTTGGTAGAACGCATCGGAATTGTCGCCGCCCCACTTCAAGAACGGCCCGATGACGTCCACCAGTCGCGGGCGTTCCTTCTCGTTCCACACGAAGGCGTCGACGGCCACGCGCAACAGGCTGAACGCCAACCGGTAGCCGTCGAGCAGGTCGGCTTCGGCGAGCGGTGGCTCCGTGTCGAGTAGCTTGCGTTCGATCGCGCGGACCTCGTCGAGTAGTTCGTCGAAGGCCGTCGAAAGGGCCGGTTGTGAACCAGCTTCGGTCATGGCTGCTCCTCATCGTTGCGGACGCGCCAAATCGTTACATGGCATAACGTAATGTGTCAACGGTGGTCGCGGTGCCCGAAAATGGGATGCGTGGCAGGCCCGCATGACCTCGTCCACTTCTTCGTCGAGTCGCACTGGGGACTGCGCGACGGAATCTTCGGTCAACTTGCGGCAGGCGGTGACGCGTCGACGTTCAACGCGCAAGGGCAGTCCAAGCGCGATGTGCGGCGCCGGGCGCGAAAGAACCAGCTCAGCGGCAGCGACATCGGGCGGTCGGAACAGCTGGCTGCACTCGTCACGGCCGCATGGGGCCGTCTGCGCGCTCGACGTGCTCGCCGGGCAATGGAGTGCGACACCCATGGGGGGCGCGGTCCGGGTGCCATGGCCGTGGCCGGAACGGCGTGTCGGGAAGCGGGCCTCGGTCCAATAGCCGGTCGGCATGGGTGCGCTACGAGTTTGTGGGTGCGACCCCGACGAGTTTCGTGAGGAATCGGTCAACCTGTTCCTCCAGCGGCGGCCACGGGAGGCCTGGCTCATTGACCCGCATCGACACGGCGCCGTGGACCGCAGACCTCAAGTCGAGTGAAACGGCCGCGGCGTCTTCACCCGGTGCCAGGCCGACATCCAGGCATCGCTGGACCGCTTGAGTGGTGCGTTCGGCCAACTCTTGCTTGAAGCTCAGACCCGTCCTCTGGTTGAGCGTGCTCTCGTGAAGGACCTTGTACAACCCCGGATGCTGATGAGCCCATGTGCCGAGCAGGAGGGTACGGGCGCGGAGTGCGGCCACCGGATCGGCCGAATCCGCCTTGGCCCGGTCGACCGCGCGCATCAGGTCACCGTGACAGCGTTCCATGGCGGCGAGCACGAGGGCGTCCCGGTCGGCGAAATGGATGTACACCGAGGTCGCGGCGATGCCGACGTCGCGCGCGACGGCGCGGAGGGACAGGGCTTGATCGTCTCCGAGCTCGTCCAGAAGCCGGATTGCCGCGGAGACGATCTCCGCTCGCAGCCGTTCGCCTTGGCCTCGCGGATTGCGACCACGGGCGCCGCTTTGTGCAGAAGGGGTCCCGTCCATAGTCGTGATTGTAATGCGCCGTTTGTAGCGCTACGGTTGTAGCCTTACGCATGTCTCCTTAAAGAAGGGACCCCAATGGAGATGGCTTCCGGCAATCAGACCCAGCAGAGCGGGCTGCCGAATTCCAGGCTTGAGTCGAATAAGCAAGCCGTCCTGGCCTTTTACGAGGCCGCCATCAACGACAAGGACTTCGAGGCCGCGTCCAAGCTCATCGGCCCGCGGTATGTCCAGCACAATCCGTTGATCGCCGACGGCATCGACGGCCTCAAGGGTTTCATCCGCGAATTGCGGGAGAAGTTTCCTGAGTTGCACGCGGAGGTCAAGCAGGTCTTTGCCGATGGAGACTTCGTCATCGGGCACGTGCACGGCGTGCGTGTGCCCGGGCAGCGCGGGTCAGCAATCGTCGACGTCTTCAAGCTCGAGGATGGGAAGATCGTCGAGCACTGGGACGTGATCCAGCCCATCCCGGAGGAGGCCATGAACCCGAACGGGATCTTTTAACCGCCTGGTTCCAGCACGATCCGGCCGCGCTGGCCGCCCGCGGCGAGGCGCTCGTGCGCCTCGGCCACGGACTCAAGGGGTCCGGTCGAGGCGACGCGTGGAGTGAGGCGACCAGCGTCCATGAACGCCGCAAGCTCCGCAAGGCGGTAGGCGTCGTTCCGGATCCATGTGTTCTGAACCCGGATTCCCCGCAGCTCAACGGGCGCGGCGCCCGCGGCGACCGCTGCAAAGGCGCCACCGTCGCGAACGGAGTCGAGGGCTCGTACGCCGAGCAGTGCGGCATCGAGTGCACCATCGACGCCCTGCGGGAGGAGTCGCCTCACGGCGGCACCCACCTCGTCGGTCCGGGCGACAAACTCCGTCGCTCCCAACCGGCGCACCAGATCCTCGTCGTCGGCGGAGGCGACTGCGATCGTTCGCAGGCCGCGGATCGCGGCCAGCTCGAGCGCGAAACCACCAAGCGCCCCTGCTGCACCCGTCACCAGCAGCCACTGTCCCGCCTCGAGCGCCAGAGATTCGAGGGCCTGGGTCGCGGTGAGACCGTTCAGCGGGAGCGTCGAGGCCTCAGCCGCCGAGACTAAGCGTGGGGCAGGCGCGATCGCCTCGAGGCCGAGCACAATCTGCTCCGCCTGCGCTCCGAGCGGTGCGCTCAAGAGGTTGCGCATGCCGATCACGGGATCGCCGACCTCGAACCTGTCGACGCCTGCTCCGACCGCGTCGATGACGCCGGCGACGTCCCAGCCGATTCCAAGCTGTGGCCCGGGCGACATCAGTCCCTGCTCGGCCAACCAGCCTGCGCGCGTGGCGATGTCGACCGGATTGACGGCAGCCGCCTGAACCCGTACACGCACCTGGCCGTTGGCGGGGTCGGGGGTGGGGAGCTCGGCTATCTCGAGGACCCCTGGCCCACCAAAGCTGCGAATGACGATGGCTTTCACTCGTGTTCCTTTCGCGTCGAGTAACTTGCGCGCCCAAAGATAGGGGCGCTACTTTCCATTAGAAAGAAGGCACCAAAAAGTGCCTAAGGTGCTCATAGGAGAGTCAATGCCGACCAAGACTGCGGCGCAGCAACGCGCGGAGAAGCGAGCCGCCTACAACGCCTACGTCGCAGAGTGCCCCTCGCGCCAAGTGCTCGACTCACTCAGCGACAAGTGGGTGACGCTGGTTCTGACCGCGCTCGCCGACGGTCCCCGCCGCTACAGCGGGCTCGCGCGGACGGTCGCCGGTGTCAGTCAGAAAATGCTCACCCTGACCCTGCGCAAGCTGGAGCGCGACGGGCTCGTGTGCCGGACTGTCACGCCATCGGTGCCCGTTCGCGTCGACTACGAGATCACCGCGCTGGGACGAACCATCCTGCCGGTCGTCGAAGCGGTCAAGCAGTGGTCGGAGAGCCACATCGTGGAGATCCACAGCGCCCGTGCCGCGTACGACTCGCCGATCCAGTAGTTGCTCGACGCCTAGCTGGCGTAGCCGCCCCTGAGGCGGTGACCCTCGCGGTCCGGCGCTTCCGGGGGCGTGTTTCTAGGGTGGTGACCGGTGGCGATCGCAAGCTGTCCGAACAGTTGGCTCAACTCGGCTGGCCGGGTGGGCAATCAGTTGGCCGTGCAGACGAAGTCACCGAGTGATGACTCAATGTGGTTCAGGCGTACCGGATTCGAGGTTTTCGAGCCTTGTCTGGGCTCGACGGCCATTTCGCCGGCGGCCGCGAAGCCGATTCTTGGCGCTGTCATTGAGGCCGTTGCCTGGACCCCGCAGGCCGGCTGAGACTCATCCACCGCTACGAATGATTCGGATGGTTTTTACCGCCACGGCAATCTCGATTTGTCTCACCGTACGGAGATCGATGGGGTGGCTTGCCGTCGCGGCTCACTGCCCTCTGTAACCTGTGTATTTGCTGTTCATACCCATTGGATGAGGATTATCTCGACAACGCGAGGGTGCCGGGTCTAGGGTCGCCGGGAGGCCGACCCGACAACCCCTGCAGCGAGCCGCAGATTGCGGGTACTCGCCATGATGGCAAAGCCATTCACACGGTCAACTAACTCTTGCGATTCATGTATTCTCATTAATTGACACCATTGGCAATTATCTTTCTGGGGAGTGATGGATGCAGGCCGATCGACCGCGGGGGCGCCGATGAGCTTCGGGATCCATGAACAGTGCATGTGCGGTCACCGGCACGCGGAACACTCGCTGTTCGGAACGTGCCACGCCTGTCTCGATTGCGAAGACGACATGGCCCGCGACGTCGACGACGAGCACGTGTATCAGCAGTGCCAGTGTCGTGAGTTCCGGGTCGTGGAAGAGCAGATCGCATAGGCGATCGTCGGCAACGCCGACATCGTTTGCTGGAGCCCTTTGTCAGTACGACTGACCGTTGGCGTACCGCTGTCGCCGGAAGTGCCGCCCCTTGCCACGGTTCCGACTCTTGTACGTCGGTAGTTGGGAGTCGCAGTTCGGACAGACGAGCCGTAGGTTGTCCCGTCGGTTGTTCGTCGAGTCTCCATCGATGTGGTCCACGATCAGTGCAAGAGGTAGGTCCAACCACGCGCTGGCACCGCCGCAGATTGCGCAACAGCCTGCCTGAGCGGCGGCAAGGTACTCCCGGATGTAGTGCCCGCGGCGGCTCCCGACCCACGCCTCGCCGGACTCGAGCCAACGTTCCAAACTCGTCTTCTGGCGGGTTGCCGCCTGTGTCAGCGGTCACATAATTCCTCCAGCTTGAGGGGTTGTCCGTCACGGAATTCCCCCACCTCGTCTGTCACGTAATTCCGCCACCCGGGCGGTGTGGCAGCCGGTTGTGG
>NZ_JAPZLB010000025.1:0-45259 GCF_033804635.1 Mycobacterium sp. RTGN4
CGGCCCGCCGGCGCCCCCCCCGCCCCCCCCCCCCCCCGCGCCCCCCCCCCCCCCCCCTCGCGTCCGCGCTCGTGCGGGGGGGTTTGGGGCGGGCGCGCGGCCCCCCCCCCCCCCCCCCCCCCCCCCCCCCACGAATCGCTCGTCAGAAGTAGGCGTTGGCGGGGATGGGCGTGTCGTGCAGGAGGTGCTGGCCGATCACCTTGGCCTTGTAGGCCACCGGGTTGTGGAGGGTGATGGTCCGGATGTTGCGCCAGTGCCGGTCGAGGTTCTTCTGCCTGCTCGCGGCACTGGCGCCTCCGAGTTCCAGCAGCCGGGTCGCGGCTTCCGGTGCGACGACGTCGAGGTGCACCTTGACCTTGGCGACCTTCAGCTGAGCCTCCGTCGTGAGCTTGGCGTCGGGTACGCCCGCGGCATCCGCCGATGCCGTCGCCTCCTCGATCGCCGCGGCGGCGTCCAACACCGCGGCACGCGCGATGTACGCCGTGCTGGCCAGTTCACCGAGCTGACGCTGCAACAGCGGGTCGTCGGTCGGCCGCTCGGTTGGGGCGTGGCTGAAGCTGCGGTCGCGCGACCTGAGCAGGGCCACCCCGTCGTCGACGACGTTGGCCAGGATGCCCGCGACCACGGCGTGGATGAACAGTTGGAGCGCCGAGTACTGCACGGTCGGTACCGGGTCGGCGTCGTACGAGGTGTCCGACAGCACTTCGTCGGCGGCCACCTCGACGCTGCTGAAGGTGGTGGTGCCAGTGCCGGTGCGACGCTGGCCGAAGCCGTCCCAATCGTCGACCAAGCGCACGCCTGCCCGGTCGGCGGGCACCACGATGGTCGCGACGGAGTCGTGATCCGTGGTGGCGGTGACGGTCAGGAAGTCGGAGAACAACGTCCCGGTGCTGTAGAACTTCTCCCCGTCGAGGCGGAAGCCGCCCGCCGGATCGGGGAGTAGCCGGGTGTTGAAGACCAGGCTGCCCACCGCTGCGCTGCCCTTCTCGCTGAAGGCGTTGCCGAAGATCTTGCCGTCGGTCACTTTGCCCAGCCAAGCCCGGGAGCCGGCGTCGTCGACCGTGTTCAACCGCTCCTCGACGAACCAGAAATGCGTCCGGAAGATGTGAGCCACAATGGGATCGGCGCGCGCGACGTCGATCACTGCGGAGAACAGTTGCGGGACAGTCAGTCCTGCGCCGCCGAGCTCGCGCGGCAGCCGGAGCTTGCCGAAGCCGGCCTGCTTGAGCTGCGCTACCTGATCAAATGGATTCTCGTCGTTGAGGTCTCGATCCTTGGCTCCTGACGCGATTCCGCTCAGTAGCTGGTCCCACTGGGCTGTTCCTGGCGCGATCGAGACGACTTCTTCGGTGGCAGACATGCCACCGTTGTACGCAACCTCTCGTCGCGGGGCACTGATTTGTCTCATGGCGAACCTAAGGATTCGATGCGTGCCGACCCGACGGAAGGGAGCACAATGGTCGTTGATGACCATGACCGCCAAGCGTCGCCGCGCACACGCCAAGTTGGCTGCGCTGCCCGGCGTGCGGCCGGTTCGCAGGCCACTGGGCAGCGGCGGTGAGTTCGACCTGTACTACGTGCGTAGCGGTCGCAAATCGGCGATTCCGCTGGTGATCATCCCCGGTGGACCCGGAGCGGCCTCGATCGCGCTCTACCGCGGGCTCCGCAGACACGCGGCGGCCGACGGGCTCGACGTCATCATGGTCGAGCACCGCGGCGTGGGCATGTCGCGTCACGACGACGCCGGTGTCGATCTGCCCGCCGAGGCCTTGACCATCGAGCAGGCCGTCGATGACGTCGCCGCCGTGCTCGACGATGCGCAGGTTTCGAAGGCAGTCGTCTACGGGACGTCGTACGGCACGTATCTGGCGGCCGGGCTCGGCGTGCGCCATCCGGACCGCATCCACGCGATGGTCCTTGATTCTCCGCTGCTCTCGGCCGACGACATCGAACTGGTTCGACAGGCTGCCCGCCGATTGCTATGGGACGGTGACGACCCCGAGACGGCCGAATTGGCGCCCAAGGTGCGCAAGCTCGTCGACGAAGGTGTGCTCACCCCCGCTGCGGCCCAGGTGGCCGTCGGGATGTACGGGCTCGTCGGCCCGGACGTTCTGCACCGTCAGCTCGACCTCTTGTTGAGCGGTCGAGACTGGTTGTGGGGTGCGATCGGGCAGACCGCCCGGATGTACTTCGAGCACGAGACGCCCTACCATCACGAGCCGGAGCTGGTCGCGCGGATCGGCTTCCGCGAACTCAACTACGGCGCGGTGCCAGACGGCCGGCCGCTCGATCCGGCTGTGACATTCCGCGAAATGGCCACCGGGGACGTCGATTTCGAGGCCGAGCCCTTCGACCTCGTCGCCGAGATGCCGAAGTTCGCATGGCCGACCGTCGTCGTTTCCGGTGGGCGCGACCTCACGACGCCGCCCGCGGTGGCCCGGCGCATCGCTGCGCTGATCCCGCAGTCCGTGCTGGTCGAATTGCCCACCCTGGGGCACAGCCTCATCGACACCAGGGAGCGGGCGGCACTGGAGATCGCCAAGGCGATCTATGCTGGCCATCTCGACGAGCTGCCCAGTCGCGCAGCGCAACTCGCTTCCGCGCCGACGGTCATGAGCATCCGCTTGTTGTCGATGGCGATCGGGGTGGCCTCGGTAGCCGAATCGGCCGTGCCCTCAGCGGTGCCGCGGCTGGTGCGCCGCGTCGCGCACTGAGCCGGTCAGGATTTCATGAAACCGATCGCCGTGTAGTTCACGTCCGCCAGCCCGGCGGCACCGAAGTTGGCGAGATTGCTTCGGACCGCAACGTTTCCGGGTGTCTGAATCAAGGGCAGGCTGAAGCCCTCGGCCCAGATCGCCTTGTCCAGTTCGTTGGCCCCTTCGCGCGTCTTGACGGGGTCGAGTTCGGCCAGCGTGGCTTCGATCTTGGCGTCGATGTCCGGGCTGCCGATCTTGCCGAAGTTGCTCTCCCCGGTGGACAGGTAAATCTGGGTCAGTCCGGAGAGCGGGAAGGCGTCTGCACCCCAAGCGAACTGGGCGATGTCGAAGTTGCCGACGGTGATGTACTGACTGAAGAAGCCATTGCCCGTCTTGGCGTCCAGATTCAGCTTCACGCCGATTTGGGCCAGGCTGTTCTGCGCGATCTGGCCGAACTGCCGCGTGCTTTGTGAGTCGTACAGCACGTCGCGCAGGGCCAGTTGCCTGCCGTCCTTCTCGCGGAACTGGCCGTTCATCTTCCAGCCCAGCGCGTCGAGTTCCCGCTTGGCCGCTTCTGGGTCGTATGCCACGACGCCGCTGTTGTCCTGATAGCCCAGCTGACCCGCGACGTAGATGTGGTTGTTGAGTGGCGCCGGGTTGTCCGCCAGTCCGCGTTGGGTCACGTTCGCGATCGTTTGCCGGTCGATGCCCTTGGCGATGGCGTTACGCAGCGCCGGATCTTCCAGAATCGAGCCCTTCGCGCCGTTGAACGTGAAGTGGTACCAGCTGAGCCCCGGAGCGCGCCGGATCGCAATGCCGGGGGTGTTGCGTGCGATCGTGAGCTCGTCGAGCGAAGCAACCCCGCTCGCGTCGATGGCGTTGTTCTGCAATGCAGGAATGCGGGCGGCGTCGTCGAGCACCAAGTACGTAATGCTGTCCAACTTCGCTGGCGTGCCCCACCACTTCGGGTTGCGCGTCAACGTGATTCGCTGCGCCGTGGGATCCATCGCCGAGATGATGAAGGGCCCCGCCGACGGTGGGGGGGCACTCAGGAAGCCCTTGTTGAAGGCTTCCGGGGTGGAGTTGACGGACTTCGGGAACAGCATGCCGTTGCCCGCGATGATGCCCTTCCAGTCCGCATAGGGTTTGGCGAACGTCATGATGGCCTGCCGGTCGTCGACGCCGCGCGTGACCGAACCGACGCGATCCATGCCGTTCGTTCCTGCGATCGTGTACGCCTTGTTCTTGCCGCTGGTGGCGTTGAACTGCGCTGCGATGTCCTCCCAGGTGATCGGCGTGCCGTCGCTCCACACCGCCTTGGGGTTGATGGTGTAGGTGACCACCTGCGGATTGGTCCCGGTCAGTTCGACGTTGGTGAAGTAGTCGTGGTTGACCGTCGCCGAGCCATCGGCGGCGATGGTGAACGCTCGCGGCATCGTGGGTTTGAGGATCGCGTACATGTCGCCGGTGTTGCCGTCGATCTGCAGCGCGTTGTAGTTCTCCGGGTATCCGGTCAGAGCCAGCCGCAAGTTGCCACCCTCTCGCAAGGTGGCGGGGTCCTGCGGATTCATGTCGTTCGTGGAGCCGACCTCGGCATTGCCGCCGGCCGCCGGCGGTGGCTCGTTGCCGCTGGAACACGCGGTGAGCGCACACGCGGTGACGAGCGCGGCGAAGGCGAGACGTCTGAGGGTCATCCCGCCGATGTTAGCGGGGGCCGATGCGACGGGGTGCGCGTCGCGGCCGTTTGGCAAACATTCACGTCTGGTCCGCGACGTTCGCAATGGGCTGGGGTACGGCAGCAAGAAGCCGCCGCGTGTACTCGTGCGCAGGTTTGGCGAATACGTCATCGGCCTCGCCCTGCTCGACGATCGAGCCGCCGAACATGACTGCCACCCGGTGGGCCAGGTGTTTGACCACCGACAGGTCGTGCGACACGAACAGGTACGACAACCCGAACTGCTGCTGCAGGTCCAGTAACAGGTTGATGATGCCGGCCTGAATCGAGACGTCCAACGCAGACACAGGTTCATCCAGTGCGAGGATCTTCGGTTGCAGCGCCAGTGCGCGAGCGATGCCGATGCGCTGCTTCTGGCCTCCGGAGAACTCGGCGGGATACCGGCTGGCGTCCTCGCGCCGCAGTCCGACGACGGTCAGCAGTTCGGCTACCCGGGCGTCGGTCGCGCGTTTGTCGAATCCGTTGGCAGTCAGTGGTTCTGCGAGCACGTCGAATACCGGCAGCCGCGGGTCGAGCGCTGCGACGGGATCCTGGAAGACGACCTGCAGGTCGCCGCGCACTTCCTTGCGCGACCGCCTGTCCAAGGTGGCCACGTCCCGCCCGAGCACTTCAATCGAACCACCTTGCGGGGCAGTCAGTTCCAAGATCTGGTGCAGCGTCGTGGACTTGCCCGAACCCGATTCGCCGACGATGCCCAGCGTCCGGCCCTGCTGAAGCTGGAAGCTGATGCCGTCGACTGCGCGTACCTCACCGATCTGGCGGCGGAACACCACGCCCTTCGTGAGCTGGTACGTCTTCACCAGGTCGGTGACGTTCAGTACCACTGCGGCGTCGGGTTCGGTTGCCACCGCGGGCGGAGCGGTGGAGACGCCATAGATCTCGGCCGCCGTTCGTCCGGCGACCTGATCGGTGCGGATGCACGCGGCAGTGTGCGCCACTCCGACGGGCAGCAGGTCGGGTTCCGTGGTGCGGCACTCCTCGATCGCCAACGGGCAGCGGGGAGCGAACGGGCACCCGCCCGGGAGGGCGGCAAGCGACGGCGGCGCGCCGGGAATCGGAACCAATCGGGTGCCCTGCGGCGAGTCCAAGCGAGGCACCGATCCGAGTAGCCCTGCGGTGTAGGGCATTCGACGGTCGGCGTACAGCGTGGCCACCGGTGCGACCTCCACTGCCCGGCCCGCGTACATGACGAGGGCGCGGTCGGCGAATTCGGCGACTACACCGAGGTCGTGGGTGATGATGAGCACCCCGGCGCCCGTGACGTCACGGGCGGTCTTGAGCACCTCGAGGATCTGCGCCTGCACGGTCACGTCCAGCGCCGTCGTCGGCTCATCGCAGATGATCAGATCGGGATCGTTGGCGATCGCGATCGCGATGACGACGCGCTGCCGCTCGCCACCGGACAGTTCGTGTGGAAAGGCCCGTGCCCGCTGCTCCGGTTGCGAAATGCCCACGAGGTCCAGCAATTCGATTGCGCGGGCGCGGGCCGCCCGCTTGCCGAGCTCGTGCTGGTGGGTCCGCAACGCCTCTGCGATCTGGTCGGCGACGGTGTAGACCGGGGTCAACGCTGACATCGGATCCTGGAACACCGTGCCGATCTTGTTGCCGCGGATGCCCGACATCTGTTGATCGCCAAGGCCAATGAGTTCTTCACCGTGCAGCCGTACCGATCCGGACACCTCGGCGTAGGGCGGCAACAGGCCGATGAGCGCCATCGCCGAGGCCGACTTGCCTGACCCGGATTCGCCGACGATGGCCAGCACCTCGCCGGAGTCGACGGAAAAGTCCAGACCGCGGACGGCGGTGACGTCCTCGGCGTTGGTCGGGAACGTAACCTCCAGGTCGGTGACCTCGAGCAGGCTCACGTCTTCTTACCTCGCCGTGGTCGCCTACTGTCGGGATCCAACGCGTCGCGCAGCCCGTCGCCGACGAGGTTGGCGCACAACACGATCGTCACCAGTACCCCGGCGGGGAACAGGAACACCCACGGGAAGGTGGTGACCGACGGCGTGCCTGCCGAGATGAGCGTGCCGAGCGAGACGTCGGGTGGTTGCACACCGAAGCCGAGGAAGCTCAGTCCCGTCTCGCCGATGATCGCCAGTCCGACATTCAGCGCGGTGTCGATGATCAAAATCGACGCCACGTTCGGCACGATGTGGCGGACGATGATCCTGGTATTGCTGACGCCCATGTACCTTGCTGCCGTGACGAATTCACGCTCGCGCAGGCTCATCGTCAGGCCGCGCACCATCCGCGAACTGATCATCCATCCGAAGGCCGAGAAGAGCACGATCAACCACAACACCCGACCGGACTGACCCAGCCTTGGGGTGACGATCGCGATGAGGATGAAACTCGGTACCACCAGCAGCAGGTCGACGATCCACATCAGGGTGCGATCGCGCCAGCCGCCGAAGTAACCGGCGATCGCGCCTACGGTCGCGGCGATGATGGTCGAGGCGAACGCGACGCATACGCCGATCAGCATCGACTTCTGCATGCCGCGCAAGGTCTGGGCGAGCAGGTCCTGGCCCAACGAGTTGGTGCCGAACCAATGCTTGAGCGTGGGTGGTTGCTGCAGCGCGTAGTAGTCCAAATCGAGGTAGCTGTATGGCAATAGCGGCGGCAGGGCGTAGCAGCCGACGAACAGCACCAGGAGGATCGCCAGTGCCACCACGGCGGTTCGGTTGCTCAGGAATCTGCGCCACACCAGCGTGCGCCGAGAGGCGAAGGCGCCGACGTCGACGCCCGACTTGGCGCTCGTCGACGACGTCGTGGTCACGGGCTCGCTCATCGCACACGCACCCGAGGGTCGAGCGCGGCGTAGATGATGTCGGAGAGCAGGCCGCCCAACAACACGGTCGCACCGGTGAACACCGTCACGGCGGTGATGATGTTGATGTCCTGCGTAGCAATGCCCTGAACCACCCACTCGCCCATGCCGTGCCATCCGAAGATCTTCTCGGTGAACACCGCGCCGGTGACCAATCCGCTGACCCCGTAAGCGAATAGCGTGGCCATGGGAATCAGCGCCGTCCGCAGGCCGTGCTTGAACAACGCCCGTCGTCGCGTCAACCCCTTGGCCCTGGCGGTGCGGATGAAGTCCTGCCCCAGCACGTCAAGCATGGCGTTGCGTTGGTAGCGGCTGTATCCGGCGATGGAGCCGAGCGCAAGCGTCAGCGTCGGCAACACCAGGTGCTGAACACGGTCGACGAATTGCGCCCACGCCCCGCCGACGGGCGTCGACGACGTCTCTCCGATGTAGGCGAAGATCTGGACGCCGAATATCGAATTGGTCCCGTTTGCAGCAAGGATCAGCAAGTTGGCAAGGACGAACACCGGCGTACTGAGGATCAGCAGGCTCAGTACCGTGATCACGCGATCGGACAACCGGTACTGCCGAACGGCGCCCCAAGCTCCTATGACGACGCCGAGGATCGCGCCTATCACCGACCCGATGAACACCAGCCGAAGGCTGACCCCGATGCGGTTCCACAGTTGGTCGGCGATCGGCTGACCGGCGATGGTCGTGCCGAAGTCGCCGCGGACCGCCCCGGAGAACCAGTGGGCGTACCGGATCGGGATCGGCTTGTCGAGACCGAGTTCGTCGGACTTGGCCTGGATCGACGATTGCGGAGGTCGCGGATTGCGCTGCAACAGGTTGTCCAGCGGATGAAACGACACCGATGCGAGCCCAAAGGTCAGAAACGACGCCAAAACCAGGAGCACGAGGTAGTTCAGCAGGCGGCGGGCCAAGAAGCGCGTCATGTCGCGCCCACCTCACAGTGCATTCGCACAGGGTAAGAGATCGGCGACGTCGATGCCGCGAAGTGGCCGTCTTGGCGCGGCGACCGCATTGGCGAATTGGCATGGCGTCGCCAGCCTGGTCACAGGGGACGGGAGTTCACTCGCATGAAGGAGAGCTCTCGAATGCTGGGTGACCCAACGAGGTTCGAAAGAAAGAGGGAAGGCCGATGCAACCGTTCAATCGACGCAACGTGAAGATGATGGCCGCGGTTCTTGGCGGCGGCGCAGCTGTCACGGCGGGCGCACTGAGCGCCGCGCTGCTGCCGCAACAGGGTGCGAACGTGGCGAAGTACAACGTCGTGAACGCCGGTTCGACCAGTACGTTCTCGACACCGCCGTCTGCGCCGGCAACTGGGATGGCTATCCCGTCCATAAAGGGCCCGGCGCCGCTGTGGGCGGGTGAGGCACCAGACTCGAACCCGCAGTAACGCGCATCACACGTTTGACCTTCGCCCGCTTCGGTTAACCGAACGGCGAAGGGATTGAAGCAGATCCCTTCGCGTTATGTTCTCGAACCGAATTGGAGTGATCCGTGAACACCACGAAGTTGAAGCTGATCTCGGCGACGGCTGGAGCGACGGGCGTGCTCGCGATGGGTGCCGTCTCGGTCGCCTTCGGCAGCACCAGTGTGGCCGAACCAAGCACCCCTGGCCCGGTTCCGACGCCAAGCGCGACGACGGGCGAGACCGTGGTCGAAGCGACGCCAGCTCCGGCCGAACCGACCACGTCGTCGGCCGTCCCCCCGATCAAGGGCCCGGCACCGCTGCCGCCCGAAGAAGAGGGCGTGCCAGGTTAGTCTTAGCACCAACCGATGAGTTGCCCGCCTTGCAGTCAAAGATGCTGCGAGGCGGGCGCTTTCATTTGATGCGCTTAGTGTCCGAGCATCGGTGCCCGCATCGTGGTGACGATCGGTGCGCCACCGGTACCGGGACGGGTAGCCCGGATGATCACCTGGTCGTCGACGGCGAACGGCGCCGCGGTCGCGGCAGACGGGACGACGTAGTTCTGTACGTAGCCGTCAGCGCTGCGCACGCTGACCGACGTAGCGTCGATGGCGGTGACGGTGCCGGTTTGCGACACCATCGTGGTGTACCCGCCGTCGTGGTCGGATATGACGAATTCGGCGTGCAACGCACTGTCGGCCGAGGTGCCGGAGTCAGCGTCGTGGAAGGGATCCATTCCACCCAGGCCACCAGGTCCATCGGGTCTTGGTGGCCCCTGATTTCCATGCCCGCCCATGAAGTGTGCATCGCTGCCGGTGGCGGCGTAGATCGCCGTCCCACCGAAGCCTGCGACCACGGTCGCCACCCCAATGGCGGCCAACGTGCCGCGAATTCCCCAGGTAGTCATGTGCTCACTGTGCGGCGGGTACTCGTGAGTGGGCTGTGAATCGGTCCAGTCCGCGATGTGCCCGCAGGTTTCACAGGCCACGCATAGGGTCGGCACAGTGTTGGCCCATCGCATGCGCGAATAATGACCGGTGTGACCACTGCAAACGGTTCCGAGAATGAGCGCGTCGTCATGCGCCGCGCCGATGGTAAGCCGATAAACGTGCTGGTCGTGGACGACGAACCCGTGCTCGCCGAATTGGTCTCCATGGCGCTGCGCTACGAGGGTTGGGACATCTCGACGGCTGGCGACGGCATGTCGGCTATCTCGTCGGCGCGGGACAACCCGCCCGATGTGGTGGTACTCGACGTCATGCTGCCCGACATGAGCGGGCTCGACGTACTCCACGAGTTGCGCCAGCAGATTCCCGGGCTGCCGCTGCTGCTGCTGACCGCCAAGGATTCCGTGGAGGACCGGATCGCCGGTCTGACCGCAGGCGGCGACGACTACGTCACCAAGCCGTTCAGCCTTGAGGAGGTCGTACTTCGGTTGCGTGCGCTGTTGCGCCGCACTGGCGTCGCCGATGAAGCGGGTGGCGCTCAGCTGGTGGTCGGCGACTTGGTACTCGATGAGGACAGTCACGAGGTGACGCGCGCAGGTGAGTCGATCACGTTGACGGCCACCGAATTCGAGCTCCTGCGCTTCATGATGCGCAATGCCAAACGGGTGTTGTCGAAGGCCCAGATCCTCGATCGGGTATGGAGTTACGACTTCGGCGGCCGGTCGAACATCGTCGAACTCTATGTGTCGTATCTGCGCAAGAAGATCGACAGCGGGCGCGAGCCGATGATTCACACCCTGCGAGGCGCCGGATATGTGCTCAAACCCGCGCGCTGAGGCGAAGGCGAGTAGTTGAGCACCGAGCAAGTGAGCGCCGAGCGCGGGACGCGGTTCTGGTCACCGCGCACCTGGTCGCTGCGCGTGCGTCTGCTGGTCACGCAGGTGGTCCTGCTCGCCGTGGTGTGCGCAGGCATCGGAATCGCCACCGAGCTCGCCCTGAAGCGCTTCCTGATGCACCAGCTCGACACCCAGCTGCTCGACGCCGGGCGTCGCTCGGCCGCGATCTTCGACATGCCACCGCCGCCGATGCGACCCCCACCACCACCGGGGGAGATGCCGCCGCCAATGGAGCCGTTGCCGCCGGACTTTCCGTACCGCGAGCGGTTCGACCCGGAACTGGGGCCGGGTCCTGGCTTCCTCAACGCGCCGGGCCAGGCCACCCGCACGGTAGGCGCGGTCGTACTGCGCGATGGCAGCGTCGACGCCGGGGTCATCACGCCCGACGGCGGCCGTGCCGAGCTCAGCGACGCCGCGAAGGCCACACTCGGAGCCATCCCGCCGAACCGCAGGCCGCAAAGTGCCGACCTCGACGGGCACGGCAGGTATCGGTTGATCGCGTTGCACCCGCGACACGGCGGTCAGGCCGTCATCGTGACCGGCCTTCCGACGGCGGACGTCGACCGCACCCTGCTGTGGGTCGTCGGGATGTTCTGCGTGGTCGCCGTCGTCGCACTCATCGCCGCGACCACTGCGGGCATCTACATCATCCGTCGCCAACTTGCGCCGCTGTCAAGGGTTTCCGCGGCTGCCAGGGACGTCGCCGACCGCGAACTCGACAAGGGTGAGGTGCGACTGCCAAGCCACATCGTCGCTGTGGACCCGGCGAGCGCGCATACGGAGATAGGTCAACTGGGGTCCGCGCTCAACCGCATGCTCGACCGCATCGCGGGCGCGCTGTCGGCCCGGCAGACCAGCGAGACACGCGTGCGGCAATTCGTGTCCGACGCCAGCCACGAGTTGCGCACTCCGTTGGCGGCGATTCGCGGATATACCGAGTTGGCCCAACGCAAACGTGCCCAACTGCCCGACGACGTCGCACACGCCATGAGCCGCGTCGAATCCGAGACCGCCCGCATGACGCGCCTCGTGGAGGACATGTTGCTCCTGGCCAGGCTTGACGAGGGTAGGCCGCTGGCGCGCGAATCGGTCGACCTGTCCCGGTTGGTCGTCGACACGGTCAGCGACGCGCACGTGGCGGGGCCCGACCACGAATGGTTGCTCGAACTACCCGACGAGCCCATCGTGGTCACGGGTGACGAGGCCCGCCTTCACCAAGTGCTGGCGAACCTGCTCGCGAACGCCCGCCTGCACACCCACCCCGGTACGACAGTCACGACGTCCTTGACGCGCGACGACACGGGCGCCGCCGTGCTCACGGTCGCCGACGACGGTCCGGGGATACCGGACACGTTGCGCCCGGAGATCTTCGAACGGTTCGCGAGGGGCGACTCAGGTCGGTCGCGCCGCGGAGCCGACCCGGCGGCGATACCGAGTGTGGGCGGTAGCACCGGGCTGGGGCTGGCGATCGTCGCTGCGGTCGTGAAGGCGCACGACGGGACGATTTCGGTCGACAGCAGGCCAGGGCGCACGGCGTTCGCGGTGACGCTCCCCGCCGGTTCACAGACGACCCACAGTCACGTCAAATCCGACGCCTAGCTGGGCGCGTGAGAATCAGCGGGATGACTGCCGTATTGCCGCGCGCGAAAACCCTGGACGTGGCCTCGCCCGACGCCGTCGCGGCGCGTGTGCGGGCGATCCGCGAACGGGTGGCGTTTGGCGGGTTGCTGGTGGTGACGGCCGCGCTCTACCTGTGGAACCTGTCGGCGAGCGGCTGGGCGAATGCCTTCTACTCCGCGGCCGCGCAGGCGGGAGCCGAGAACGCGACGGCGATGTTGTTCGGGTCGAGCGACGCGAGCAATGCGATCACGGTCGACAAGACGCCTGCGGCCTTGTGGGTGATGGACGTCTCCGTGCGGCTGTTCGGTTTGAACTCGTGGAGCGTGCTGGCGCCGCAGGCACTGGAGGGCGTAGCAGCGGTCGCACTGCTGTACGCGGCCGTGCGCCGCGCATCCGGACCGGCGGCTGCACTGCTCGCGGGGACGGTGTTTGCGCTGACGCCGGTGGCCGCGCTGATGTTCCGCTTCAACAACCCCGACGCGCTGCTGGTGCTGATGCTCGTCGCCGGTGCGTACTGCGTACAGCGCGCGTGCGAAAAAGACAGCAGCCGTTGGTGGTTGGTCGGGGCCGGGGTCGCGGTCGGCTTCGGATTCCTGGCCAAGATGCTGCAGGCGTTGCTCGTGTTGCCCGCCTTCGGCGTGGCCTACCTGACGTCCGCCGCCGCTCCGCTGCGGACGCGACTGATGCGGTTGGGAGGTGCGCTGGGCGCGTTCGTCCTGTCCGCGGGGTGGTACCTGTTGCTCGTCGAACTGTGGCCGTCGGAGTCCCGCCCGTACATCGGCGGGTCGCAGCACGACAGCATCGTCGAATTGGCCTTGGGTTACAACGGTTTGGGCCGGCTCACCGGTGAGGAAACCGGTGGCCTTGGCAACATGAACTTCGACGTCGGGTGGGACCGGCTGCTCGGGAGCGGCATGGGGACGTACATCGCCTGGCTGTTGCCCGCCGCAGTGGTGGGCCTCGTCGCGGGCCTGCTCATCACCCGGCGCGCCCCTCGGACGGATCCGACCAGAGCCGCGCTGATCCTGTGGGGCGGGTGGCTGGTGGTGACGGCCGTCGTGTTCAGCTACGCCAAGGGCATCGTGCACCCGTACTACACCGTCGCGCTCGCACCTGCACTCGCGGCGTGCCTCGGAATTGGCGCAGTCCTGTTGTGGCGCAACCGCGGTGACGTGCGGGCCGCGGCGGCGATGTCCGCCACCGTGCTCGTCACCGCCGCGCTCGCCGCGGTTCTGCTTTCCCGACACGGCGACTGGCTACCGTGGTTGCGGGGCGTGGTGGCCGTGGGCGGAGTGGGGGCCGCCGTGCTGCTGCTGGTAGTCGGTAGGTTGCCTCGGCACATGGCGACGTTCACGGCGGGACTGACCGTCGCGGCCATGCTGATCGCGCCGGCGGCCTTCACCATGGCCACCGCGCAGTCCGTACACGGCGGAGCCATGCCTGGCGTCGGACCTGCCCGCGGACACGGCAACTTCGGAGGATTCGCCGGCGGCCTTCTCGACTCGCCGGAGGCAGGCCCCGAACTGACGAGGCTGCTGGCCGCCGATTCGGGCGGCTTTGCATGGACGGCCGCCGTCGTCGGCTCGAACAATGCGGCCGGCTACCAATTGGCGGCGGACGCCCCGGTCATGGCCGTCGGCGGCTTCAACGGCACCGACCCGGCGCCCACCCTCACCGAGTTCAAGTCGGACGTCGCAGCCAAGCAGATCCACTACTTCATCCGCGGGCGGTCCGCCATGGGCATGGGCAACGTGTTCGGGCACGCCAGCGGCAGCCACGACGCCGCTGACATCACGGAATGGGTGCAGTCCACCTTCGCGTCGAAGCGGGTCGACGGGGTCGTGGTCTACGACCTGACCGCCGCGCCGAAGAACTCATAGCGGGCGCATAGCTTCTGCCAACGACCGACACACTCGCCTACCCGAACATGGAAACCATGACAGCCCTCGCCGTGGCGCCTGCGCCTCGCTTCGAATCCCGGCCCAATGCAGCCCTTGTCGCTCGCGAGCTCGGCGTGCCGGTGCTCGACGTCGTCGTGCCCGTGTACAACGAGCAAGCCGCCCTTGCCGATTCGATCCACCGGCTGCACCGCCACCTGTGCGAGCACTTCCCGTACCCCGTCCGCATCACGATCGCCGACAACGCCAGCATCGACGACACGCCTTTCATCGCCGCGGAATTGGCGGCCGAGCTCGATGACGTTCGGGTCGTGCGGCTCGAGCAGAAGGGCCGCGGCCGCGCGTTGCATCAGGTCTGGGCCGACTCCGACGCTCAGGTGCTGGCCTACATGGACGTCGACCTGTCTACGGATCTGGCCGCACTGGCCCCGCTCGTCGCGCCGCTGATCTCGGGACACTCCGACCTGGCGATCGGAACGCGCCTCGGCCGCGGCTCGCGGGTAGTGCGGGGCGCGAAGCGGGAGATCATCTCGCGCTGCTACAACCTGATCTTGCGGTCGACGCTTCAGGCCAAGTTCTCCGACGCCCAGTGCGGGTTCAAGGCCATCCGCGCCGACGTCGCACAGCGGCTGCTTCCGCACGTCACCGACACCGGCTGGTTCTTCGACACCGAACTGCTGGTGCTCGCCGAGCGAAGCGGACTGCGCATCCACGAGGTGCCCGTCGACTGGGTCGACGACCCCGACAGCCGCGTCGACATCGTCGCCACCGCAACGGCCGACCTCAAGGGCGTCGGTCGGCTGCTCCGCGGCTTCGCCAACGGCTCGATCCCGGTGAACGCGATTGCGGCGCAACTGGCCCCGTCACAATTGTCGGCCGCACCCAACTCGCTGTTCCGCCAGGCGGTGCGCTTCGGAGCGGTCGGCGTGGCGTCGACCTTGGCGTATCTCGTGCTGTTCATGTTGATGCACGGCGTGATCGGAGCGCAGGCCGCCAACCTGGTGGCGCTGCTCGTCACGGCGATCGCCAATACGGCTGCCAACCGCCGGTTTACGTTCGGCGTAACCGGTGCCACCAAGGCGGCGCGCCACCACGTCGAGGGGCTGATCGTGTTCGCGATTGCGCTGGCCATCACGAGCGGCGCGCTGGCCGGCCTGCACGCGTTCGTCGAGCAACCGCACCGGCTGCTCGAGCTCAGCGTGCTGGTACTGGCGAACCTGGTGGCTACGGCGCTGCGCTTCGTCCTGTTGCGCGGCTGGGTCTTTCACCCCCGCCGCACCCGCTGACTCACTTCACGAAAACGACAAGGAACCATCGATGACGATCACTGCAGACGACGTCCAGGCGGACGTCGTCATCGACGAGACGAGCCCGCCGGAGCCACGCTGGACGCGCCCCGCATTCTGGGCGCTACTGGCAGGCACCGCCGTGCTCTATCTGTGGGGGCTTGGCTCCTCGGGCTGGGCCAACAGCTACTACGCCGCGGCCGCCCAGGCCGGCACCCAGGACTGGAAGGCGTGGCTGTTCGGATCACTGGACCCCGGCAATGCGATCACCGTCGACAAGCCGCCCGCCGCGATGTGGGTAATGGGCCTGTCCGGCAGGCTGTTCGGCTTCAACGAGTTCACGATGCTGTTGCCAGAGGCGCTGATGGGCGTCGCAGCGGTCGCGATCCTGTACTTCACCGTCCGGCGCACCAGCGGCGCCAATGCGGGCCTGATCGCCGGGGCCGCACTGGCGCTGACACCGGTGGCCACGTTGATGTTCCGCTTCAACAATCCCGACGCCCTACTGGTGCTCCTGTTGGTCGTGGCGGCCTACTGCACCGTGCGTGCCATCGATGCCGGTAGCGCGCGACGGATGTCGATGTGGATGGCGTTGACGGGCTGCGCGATTGGATTCGCGTTCCTCACGAAGATGCTGCAGGCCTTCCTCGTCGTCCCCGGGCTCGCGTTGGTCGTTCTCGTCGCCGCGCCGTTCGGCATCTGGAAACGACTGGGCGCGTTGCTGATCGGTGGCGTGACGATGATCGTGTCGGCAGGCTGGTATGTCGCGTTGGTCAGCCTCTGGCCGGCCGGTTCGCGGCCCTACATCGCGGGTTCCACCGACAACAGCCTGCTGCAGTTGGCCTTCGGCTACAACGGTATCGAGCGGATCGCAGGCAACGAGGGCGGCGGCCCAGGAGGAGGCGGCGGTCCCGGTGGGCACGGCGGCCCCGGTGGCGGCATGAACCTCTTCTTCGGCGGCAACCCCGGTATCACGCGGCTGTTCGGACCGTCGATGGGCGTCGAGGCGTCGTGGCTGCTGCCCGCGGCCCTCATCGGGCTGGTCGCAGGGCTCTGGTTGACGCGGCGGGCGGCGCGTACCGATCGCGTCCGCGCCGGACTAATGCTCTGGGGCGGTTGGCTTCTGGTGACGGGCGCGGTGTTCAGCTTCATGGCGGGCACCGTCCACCCGTACTACAACGTCGCACTCGCTCCCGCGGTCGCCGCGCTGGTCGGCATCGCGGTGGCGCAACTGGTGAAGCGTAGGGACTCGTTGGTCCCGCGGCTGGTGCTCGCCGTCATGCTCTTGGCGACCGGGGTGTGGTCGTTCCTGTTGCTGAACCGGACACCCGAGTGGTGGCCCGTCGTGCGCTGGGTGGTACTCGTCGGGTCGATCGTTGTCGCGCTCCTGCTCGCGGTGCGGGCTCATCGGCTGGGCCGCGCGACGGCCGTCGTGGCGATCGCGGCCGCGCTCGTCGGGCTTGGCGGACCTGCGGCGTTCTCGATCTACAACGCCGCAAGTGTGCACAGTGGTCCGGGCACCATGTCCGGACCGCAGAAGCCGGGTGGCTTCGGAGGCTTCGGCAAGGGTGGACCGGGAGGGCCAGGTGGCCCCGGCCGCGGTGGCGACGACGCGCAGGTCGAGGAGTTGCTCAGGGGTGTCGACAACCGTTGGGCGGCAGCAGGAATCGGCTCGATGTCGGTGAGCGACCTCGAACTCAAGACCGGTGCGTCGCTGATGGCGATCGGTGGGTTCACCGGCGGTGACCCGTCGCCGACGCTGGCGCAGTTCCAGCAGTACGTCGCAGACGGGCAGGTCCGGTACTTCCTCGCCGATTCTGGACGGGGCGGCGCTGGCGGGCACCGGTCGGGTTCGGCAGGCGACATCACCACCTGGGTGGAACAGCACTTCAAGAAGCTGGACGTCGGCGGAACCACCGTCTACGACCTGCAGTCGAAGGTCTGACGCGGCAGGGCGCTAGTTGGAATCAACCCGATTTCCACCGTGGGATTCCGGGTACGGTCCAACTAGCGTCGTGCGTCGACGTGGATGCGAATGCCAGGAGGTCCCAATGTCCGTGACCGACGAGTACCTGAAGAACAACGAGGCCTACGCCGCGTCATTCAGTGGCCCGCTGCCGTTGCCCCCGAGCAAGCACGTCGCGGTCGTCGCGTGCATGGACGCCAGGCTCGACGTGTACCGGATGCTCGGCCTGGGCGACGGCGAGGCGCACGTCATCCGCAATGCGGGCGGCGTGGTGACGGATGACGAAATCCGTTCCCTGGCCATCAGCCAGCGGCTGCTGGGGACCAAGGAGATCATCCTCATCCACCACACCGACTGCGGCATGCTGACGTTCACCGACGACGGGTTCAAGCAGCAGATCCAGGATGAAACGGGGCTCAAGCCCGAGTGGGCCGCGGAGTCGTTTCAGGATATCGATGAAGACGTGCGGCAGTCGCTGCGTCGTATCGAGGCCAGCCCGTTCGTCACCAAGCACGAATCGCTGCGCGGCTTCGTGTTCGACGTCGCGACCGGCAAGCTCAACGAGGTCCACCCCTAGCGATTTCGGCGCGCTTCTCGGCGCTCAACCCGGAAATGCGCGCCGAAATCACGCGGGTGGGCCCCGTAAGGGCAGTTCACGGGCAATGATGTCGGGATGGTCCTGCAAAGCACGACGCCCGCCGACGGGAATGGAGCCGCGATTCAGTTCGACGCCACACCGTCCACGCCGTATGCACCGAGCAACCCGCGGAACCCATTTCCGCCGATTGCCGACTACGCATTCCTCTCCGATTGCGAGAACTCCTGCCTGATCTCGTCGGCCGGGTCGGTGGAGTGGATGTGTGCGCCGCGGCCGGACTCGCCCAGCTTCTTCGGCGCGATATTGGATCGCGGCGCCGGGCACTTCAGGATCAGCCCCTACGGGGTGACGGTGCCCGCCGCGCGCCGGTACCTGCCGGGCAGCATGATTCTGGAGACCACCTGGCAGACGCACACCGGTTGGATGATCGTGCGGGACACCTTGGTGATGAGCGAATGGCACGACATCGACAAGCGCTCGCACACCCATCGCCGCACCCCGATGGACTGGGATGCCGAGCACACGTTGTTGCGCACGGTGCGGTGCGTGAGCGGCACCGTCGAACTGGTGGTGGATTGTGAACCGTCGTTCGACTACCACCGCATCCCGGCACGGTGGGAGTACTCGACCGATGGATACGGCGAGGCAGTCGCGCGGGCCAAGCGTGACCCCGATGCGCATCCGACGCTGCGATTGACCACCAACCTGCGTCTTGGGCTCGATGGTCGGCAGGCGCGGGCCCGCACCAGGTTGAAGGAGGGCGACGACGTGTTCGTCGCACTGAGCTTCTCGTCGAACGCCGCGCCGCAAACCTATGCCGAGGCCGCCGACAAGTTGTGGAAGACCAGCGAGTGCTGGCGGCAATGGATCAACATCGGAAACTTTCCCGACCATCCCTGGAAGACCTACCTGCAGCGCAGCGCACTGACTTTGAAGGGGCTCAGCT
Organism: Mycobacterium sp. RTGN4; assembly: GCF_033804635.1. Classification (NCBI taxonomy): domain Bacteria; kingdom Bacillati; phylum Actinomycetota; class Actinomycetes; order Mycobacteriales; family Mycobacteriaceae; genus Mycobacterium; species Mycobacterium sp. RTGN4. Next base: position 18,839 of record NZ_JAPZLB010000025.1, read on the forward strand.
ACGCGCCAACCGGAGCGCTACTGGCGGCCAGCACCACCTCGCTTCCGGAAACGCCTCAGGGCGAACGTAATTGGGACTACCGCTACTCGTGGATACGGGACTCGACCTTCGCATTGTGGGGGCTCTACACGTTGGGTCTCGACCGTGAGGCCGACGACTTCTTCGCGTTCATCGCCGAGGTGTCCGGCGCCAACGACGGTGAGCCACACCCACTTCAGGTGATGTACGGCGTGGGTGGTGAGCGCACGCTCGTCGAGGGCACCCTCGATCACCTCTCCGGCTACGACAATGCCCGGCCGGTGCGGATCGGCAACGGCGCCTTCGACCAGATGCAGCACGACGTGTGGGGCTCGATGCTGGACTCCGTCTATCTGCACTCGCGCTCTCGCGAGCAGATCTCCGAGAACCTGTGGCCGGTGCTCAAGGATCAGGTCGAGGAGGCCATCGCACACTGGCGCAAGCCCGATCGCGGTATCTGGGAGGTCCGGGGGGAGCCGCAACACTTCACGTCGAGCAAGATCATGTGTTGGGTCGCACTCGATCGCGGTGCCAAGCTCGCCGAGCTACACGGCTGGACGGATTTCATCGAGCCGTGGCGCGAAATCGCCGAGGAGATCAAGGCCGACATCCTGGCCAACGGGGTCGATTCGCGTGGGGTGCTGACGCAGCGCTACGGCGACGACGCCCTGGACGCGTCGCTGTTGCTGGCGGTGCTGACCCGGTTCCTGCCGCCTGATGACCCCAGGTTGCGTGCGACGGTGCTGGCCATCGCCGACGAACTGACCGAGGACGGATTGGTGCTGCGCTACCGCACGCACGAAACCGACGACGGACTGTCCGGCGAGGAAGGCACGTTCACGATCTGCTCGTTCTGGCTGGTGTCGGCGCTGGTGGAGATCGGCGAGGTCAGGCGCGCGAAGCACCTGTGCGAGCGGCTGCTGTCGTTCGCCAGCCCGCTGCACCTCTACGCCGAGGAGATCGATGCGCGCACCGGGCGGCACCTTGGCAACTTTCCGCAGGCGTTCACCCATCTGGCGCTCATCAACGCGGTGGTGCACGTGATCCGAGCCGAAGACGACCCAGACGACACGGGAGAGTTTCAGCCCGCCAACGCGCCGACGTAGGTGACGACGGCGCGGTCGGGTGTCACGTAACTCCTTGAGCTCCTTGGCAGCAACGCTGTCCATCCCCCATAGACACGACGCCATTTGTACGACGTCGACGCGCTCAGCAGTCCGGTTTCGTGAGTAACTCTTTTTGTGTGGATTAACCGCTGTCAATCGCTCACTTACGTTAGCGTCAGCGCCACCGCTCCGATTGGAGTTGCGCTGACCAGCCCTCGGCGCCGGTTGAGAAGGAGCCCATTGGCATGCGCATCGTCGTCGACCTGAATCGCTGCCTGGGATACGCGCAGTGTGTCCCGCTGGCGCCGGAGGTACTCAAACTCAACGGCGAGGAAGCCCTGGCCTACGATCCGAATCCCGATGACTCGCAACGGCAGAACGTCGCGCGGGCCGTTGCGTCGTGTCCCGTGCAGGCGATCATCGCCGAGATGGATCCGCCCTCGGACAGGACGACGAAGTGAGCGCGCACCCGTTGATCGACCAGCTCGTCAGCACGTTCAAGGCCGAGGGCCGCATCGTGATCGTCGGTGCTTCGCTGGCCGGGCTTCGCGCAGCGGAAGCGTTGCGCGACGAGGGGTTCACCGGCTCGCTGACCATCGTCGGCGACGAAGTGCACGAGCCGTACGACCGGCCGCCGCTGTCCAAGCAGGTGCTCAAGGGCTGGGTGCCCGCGGGCAACACCAAGCTGCCGCGACTGCGGGAGGTGGACGCGGATTGGCGGCTCGGCGTCGCGGCGACCGGACTCGACCGCGACAACCGGGAAGTGTTGCTCGCCAACGGGGACAAGGTGCCCTACGACCGACTGCTCATCGCGACCGGCGTCCGCTCCCGCGCGTGGTTCAACCCCGAAGAGGCGAAACTGAAGGGGCTCTACACGTTACGCACCAGCGATGACGCGGCCAAGATCCAGGCGGCGTTCAAAGCCAAGCCCAAACGAGTGTTGATCGTCGGCGCGGGTTTCATCGGCTCCGAGATGGCCTCGGTGTGCCGTGAGCTCGGATTGGACGTGACGGTCGCGGAGCGCTCCAGCGCACCGTTGGTCGGGCCGCTCGGTGGGGTCATCGGCGACATCGCCGCCAAGATGCAACGCGACGCGGGAGTGGACCTGCGTACCGGGGTGGCGGTCGAGGCGCTGAAAGGTGACGCCGACGGACACGTCCGGCAAGCACAGTTGTCGGACGGAACGCTGCTCGACGTCGACGTGGTGGTGGCGTCGCTGGGATCGGTGCGCAACATCGAATGGCTCGAGGGCGCCGAGCTGGCCACCGGCTTCTGGGGGGTGGCCTGCGACGCGGGCTGCCGGGCCTTTGACATCAACGGCGTCGTGACCGACAACATCTTCGTCGCCGGTGACATCGCGCGGGCTCCGCACGTGCTCTACGAGTATCAGTTCATGGCCATCGAGCACGTGGATGCCGCGGTGCTGGGTGCCCAAACGGCTGCGCACAACATGGTCCACCTCGAGAAGGGGCGCCGCCCGCACCTGCCGCTTCCGCAGTTCTGGTCCGGCCAGTTCGGCGTCAACATCAAGGGCTGCGGCGTGTGCTCCTTCGGCGACGAGATCGTCTTCACCCAGGGCTCGGTCGAGGACCTCCGCTTCGCGGCCGCCTTCGGCAAGAACGGCCGCATCGTGGGAGCCCTCACCTTCAACCACGGCAAGTGGCTGGAGTACTACGGCAGGCTCATCGAACAATCGGCACCGTTCCCGCCGCCGCCTCCGGGCTATGACATCCCTACGAACTCTGAGGTGGTGTCGGCCCGCTTCCCGGATCCGCGGGAGCCGACCGGCATCCCCGACGTCGTACTCACTGGCCATGACCCCACCTCCCGCGGCGCCGAATTCCGCGCCAAGAGCCGCTAGAACGGAGCACGATGACAACCGCGGAAACCGCCTGGACCGAGGCGATGAAGTACGAGAACCGTCACGACCCATACCGGTTCTTCGACGAGCTTCGCAAGACACCCGTCGTGCAGGTCGCCGACAAGGTCTACGTCGTCACCGGCTACCGCGAGCTCTTGCAGCTCGCCCATGACCCGCACGTCAGCTCGGACATCTCGAAGAGTCCGATCTCGGCCCAGCCCGCGGCCGACGCCCCCGACGTCGGCGCCGATCACATGGAGGCCTATGGCAGCGCGCCGAGCCTGATCGTGTCTGATCCGGCCAGCCACGACAGGCAGCGTCGACAGGTCATGCGGCACTTCGCGCCGCCACACTCTCCGAACGTCATCCCCAACATGGCCGCTGACATACAGGCACTGTGCAACGACTCGCTGAACAAGGTACAAGCCAACGGCAGCAACACTTTCGATGTCGTCGACGACTACGCCTATCCGGTGCCGGTGGCGGTCATCTGCAAGATTCTGGGAGTCCCGGTACAGGACGAGCCCACCTTCCATAAGTGGATCTTTGACTTCATGGCGGGCACGGACCTGGGACCGGATGCCGCGACCGCGGAAGGGAAGGCACGCCTGGAAAAGGGCCGCGAAAGCATGGCGGCAATGAAGCAGTACATGGCCGGTCTGATCGAGGGCTTCGTGAAGGAGCCCGGTGACAACGTGTTGTCCAAGTTGGTGAGCGATACGGACGGCCCCGACGGCGCGATGGCGCCCGCTGAGGCCGCGGCCAATGCGCAGCTACTGCTGATCGCCGGCCACGACTCGACGGTCAATACCATCGCGCACTGTGTGCTGCTCCTGCTGCGCAACCCTGAGTCATTGGAGCTGCTGGGTGAGAAGCCCGAACTGATTCCGAAGGCGATCGAGGAAGTGCTGCGGCTGCAGTCGGCGGTCCAGTTCTTCCCCAGTCGCAGCGTCACCGCCGACGTCGAGGTCGGGGGCACCGTCATCCCGGCCGGCTCTGCGGTGCACCTGCTCTACGGCGCCGCCAACCGCGACCCGAAGCGGTTCCCCGATCCGGAGAAGTTCGACATCCAGCGCAAGGACAACCAGCACGTGGGCTGGGGCCGCGGCGTGCACAGTTGTGTCGGCGGTCCACTGGCGCGGCTCGAGGTCAACATCGCGGTGGAGACGTTCCTGCGGCGCGTCGAGAACCCGCGGCTGGTCGTCGACCCGCCGCCATACCGACAGAACCAGGTGTTCCGCGGACCGTTGCATCTCGAGGTCGAGTTCGACCGGATCCTGTGAAGGCCTTCCAGTTCGTCGAATGGCAACGGCCGGGCCAGCTCCGGGACGTGCCAGTGCCCGAACCGGGGCCGGGGGAGGTGCTGGTCAAGGTCGGCGGCGCTGGTGCCTGTCACTCGGATCTGCATCTGCTCGAATTGCCCTCTGGGGCACGGTCGTTCGCGTTGCCGTTCACGCTGGGGCACGAGAACGCCGGCTGGGTCGAGACGATGGGCCCCGGCGCAACGGGTTTCGCGCCGGGTGACGCCGTCATCGTGTATGGCCCGTGGGGTTGTGGCCTGTGCACGAATTGTCGTCAGGGGATGGAGAACTACTGTCAAACCCCAGGGCAGCCCAGTCCCGGTGGCCTCGGTGGAACCGACGGGGGGATGGCCGAATATCTCCTCGTCCCATCGACGCGTTACCTGATTCCGTTGGGGGACTTGGACCCCCGTGAGGCAGCGCCGTTGAGCGACGCCGGGTTGACCAGCTACCACGCCGTGAAGCGCTCCGTGCATCTGCTGGGACCGGGTTCGACTGCCGTCGTCGTCGGCGCAGGCGGGCTCGGCCAGATGGCCATTCAGGTGCTCAAGGCGCTGTGCTCCGCGACAACCGTTGTTGCAGTGGATACTTCACCGGAGAAACTGGACGTCGCCAAGAAGTTCGGCGCCGATGAAGCGCTGAGCTCGGGTCCGGATGCGGTCAAGCGCATCAAGGACATCACCAAGGGTCAGGGTGCCGAACTCGTACTCGACCTCGTCGGAGTCGGCCCTACGCTGGCCATGTCGGCGGAGGTGGCGCGGGTGCTCGGGCACCTCACGATCGTCGGGGTGGGCAACGCGACGTTGCCCGTCAACTTCTCCAGCCCTCCGCACGAATGCTCCGTGGCGTCACCGTTCTGGGGATCCATCCCCGAACTGATCGACGTCATCAACCTCGCCCAGACCGGGAAGGTCAAGATGCTCGTCGAGCACTTCACGCTCGATGACGCCGCGCACGCCTACCAGCTGCTCCACGACGGGAAGATCCAAGGCCGCGCGGTCATCACCCCGAACGACTGACCGCTAGATGCCGGTGCACAGCGACACGAACGGAATCGGCGCACAGACACCCACCGAGAAGTACGGTGTGATGTCGCCGTTCCACGCCGGTGGCGGGGGCGGCGGTGGCGGGGGCAACGCGGCAGCGACACACGTGTTGGACGGCGGATCGAACACCGTGCCCTGCCCGCATTCGGTTGCGCTGCTCACCCCTGGCGACACCGATGTCAAGAAGGTAAGCGGCGCCAACGCCGCGGCGCCGATCACAACCAAGCGACGAATCATGGCGGTCATCGAGACCCCCTCTGGTCTTCCCCGACCCTGCTTAGCCCCTAAATGATATGTCCAGTGGGCTCACAGTTTAAGAGTGTTCAGCCGACTTTGTAGGTCGCGATCGCCTTCGCGACGGCCTCGCCTTCCGGGGTGACGACGTCCACGTCGCAGTTCGCCAGCGTCTTGCCGCGGCGTAGTGCCCGCCCAACGCCGATCAGGTCGGTGGCGCGCGCCGGGGAGAGAAACTGCAAGGCCATCGACGTGGTGACTCCGCGCAGCGACTCTGCGGCGTGGATGCCTGCCCACGCGGCGGCCATCACGGTGACATCGGCGAGGGCGGCGATGGCCCCGCCGTGCACCATGTCGCCGAGCGTCACGTTGGTCGGATCCCACGGCAGCCGCAGCCGCACCTCGTCGCCGTCCAAGACCTCGGCGATGATGCCGAGCTTGGTGACGAAGGGGGATTGCGGCAGGAACTGGGCCATCACTTCGGGGCCGGTGGGAAGGGGCATGACGGAAGTGTTCGCCATGGCCTGGCCGGTTTCAATTACGTGTGAGGTAGGCGCCGCGCCTACCCACGGGCCAACGTGGCCAATGCGACGGCGGTGCGCTCACAGAACGCCGCTCGATCGATGAGTCCGCGCGTCATGGCCCTGGCCACCGTGATCCCGACGAGGAAGTCGAACACGGTATCGGCGTGGGCCTCGTCGTGCGGCACCTTCGGCCGCGCCGCGGTCAGCAGTGCGACCATCTGCTGGCGCACGTCAACCTCGGAGCGCAGCACCAACCGTTCGTAGACCTGCTCGTCGTGGTGGTACGCCGTGAGCAGTCCCGGCAGCGCCGCGCGCACGGCGGGATCGGCCAGGAACCCGAGGAACGTCGACACCCACGCAAGCAGGTCGGCCGTGAGGTCCCCGGTTGGCGCAGGCATGGGAGCGGGTTGCGGATGGCCGAAGGCCGCGTCCTCGACGAGCGCCTCTTTGGTGGCCCAGCGCCGGTAGATCGTCGGGGCGCCCACGCCGGCGCGGCGCGCGATGGCGACCACCGTGGCGCCCTGGTAGCCGACCTCGACGAGTAGCTCGCGGGTGGCTTGCAGCACCGCGACGTCCTTGGCCGGGTTGCGGGGCCTTCCGACCGCGGAGGTCGCACTCGTCATCGTCGGCCACCTATCGGAACGGGTTGATTACGTTTCACACGATAACGTAATAGCGCGCCTCGTGTCCGAGCGTGAACCTGGCGACGCCCTACTCGCCCGATCCGTCGCGATTTTCACACTCGCGGCCGGAAGGCGTGAGCGGATCCGTTGACACGCCGCCGCGCGGCATCTACATTCCTGGTCATGATTGTAATTCTGGCTAACTCTACCAACTTAAAGAGGAAGTCGTGACGGCGGCAGCGGAACTCGACCAGCCGGCAAGAAAGTACGAACTGAGCCACCTGAGGTCGCTCGAAGCCGAAGCCATCCACATCATCCGCGAGGTGGCCGCCGAGTTCGAGAAGCCCGTGCTGCTGTTCTCCGGTGGCAAGGACTCGATCGTCATGCTGCACCTCGCCATCAAGGCGTTCCGGCCCGGCCGCCTGCCCTTCCCGGTGATGCACGTCGACACCGGCCACAACTTCGACGAGGTGCTGCAGGTCCGCGACGAGCTAGTCGCGGAAAGCGGGGTACGGCTCGTCGTGGCGAAGGTCCAGGACGACATCGATGCGGGACGCGTCGTCGAGACGATCCCGTCGCGCAATCCGATGCAGACCTTCACGCTGTTGCGCGCCATCCGCGAGAACAAATTCGACGCGGCCTTCGGTGGGGCCCGCCGCGACGAGGAGAAGGCCCGCGCCAAGGAGCGCGTGTTCAGCTTCCGCGACGAGTTCGGCCAGTGGGACCCCAAGGCGCAACGCCCCGAACTGTGGAACCTCTACAACGGGCGCCACCACAAGGGCGAGCACATTCGGGCGTTCCCGATTTCGAACTGGACCGAGTTCGACATCTGGTCCTACATCGGCGCCGAGAAGATCAAATTGCCGTCGATCTACTACGCGCACGAGCGGCAGGTCTTCGAACGCGACGGGATGTTGCTGGCCGTTCACAAGTACCTTCAGCCGCGCAAGGACGAGAAGGTCATCGAAAAGGTCGTGAGGTTCCGCACCGTCGGCGACGTCACCTGCACCGGTTGTGTCGAGTCGACGGCGGGCACGGTGTCCGAGGTGATCGCCGAGACCGCGGTGTCGCGGCTGACCGAACGTGGCGCGACCCGCGCCGACGATCGCATCTCCGAGGCAGGCATGGAAGACCGCAAGCGAGAGGGCTACTTCTGATGGCAACGTTGCTGAGGCTCGCGACCGCCGGTTCGGTCGACGACGGCAAGTCGACGCTCATCGGCCGCCTGCTGTTCGACTCCAAGGCCGTCATGGAGGACCAACTCGCGTCGGTCGAGCGGACGTCCAAGGAACGCGGACACGACTACACCGACCTGGCGTTGGTGACCGACGGCCTGCGCGCGGAGCGTGAGCAGGGCATCACGATCGACGTCGCGTACCGCTACTTCGCCACGGCCAAGCGGAAATTCATCATCGCCGACACCCCGGGCCACGTGCAGTACACGCGCAACATGGTCACCGGAGCTTCGACGGCGCAGTTGGTGATCGTGCTCGTCGACGCGCGTCACGGGCTGTTGGAACAGTCGCGGCGGCACGCGTTCCTGGCGTCGCTGCTCGGCATCCAGCACATCGTGTTGGCGGTCAACAAGATGGACCTCGTCGACTGGGACCAAGAGCGGTTCGAGAAGATCCGCGACGACTTTCATGAGTTCGCCGCGCGTCTCGACATCCACGACGTCACGAGCATTCCGCTGTCGGCGCTCAACGGCGACAACGTGGTCACCAAGTCCGACGTCTCGCCCTGGTACGACGGTCCGGCCCTGCTGAGCCACCTCGAAGAGGTCTACATCGCGGGTGACCGCAACCTGGTCGACGTCCGCTTCCCCGTGCAATACGTCATCCGGCCGCAGACGCACGAGCACGCCGACCATCGCAGCTACGCGGGCACCATCGCCAGCGGCGTCATGCGTCCCGGTGACGAGGTCGTGGTGCTGCCTGCCGGAAAGACCAGCCGCATCACCGAGATCGAGGGCCCCGGTGGGCCGCTCGAGGAGGCGTTCGCGTCGATGGCCGTGTCGATCAGCCTCGCCGACGACATCGACATCTCGCGCGGTGACATGATCGCGCGGCCCAACAATCAGCCGCACGTCACGCAGGACTTCGACGCGACGGTGTGCTGGATGTCTGACGAAGCGGCACTGGAACCTGGCCGCGACTACGTCATCAAGCACACCACGCGGACCACCCGGGCCAGGGTGACGGCGCTGGACTACCGGCTCGACGTCAACACGCTGCACCGCGACAAGAGCGCAACGGCGTTGAAGATCAACGAACTCGGCCGCGTCACCTTGCGCACGCAGGTGCCGCTGCTGCTCGACGAGTACTCCCGCAACGCCGCCATCGGATCGTTCATCCTGATCGACCCCGACACCAACGGCACGGTTGCCGCGGGCATGGTGCGCGACACCACGCCCGCAGCGACGCGCACCGCCACCCCGAATGCGGTGCGGCATCAGAACCTCGTCACCGCCGAGGACCGGCTGTCGAGGGGGTCCACTATCTGGTTCACCGGGCTTTCGGGCTCCGGCAAGTCGTCGGTGGCGATGCTCGTCGAGCAGAAACTGCTCGAAAGTGGTCGTCCCGCATACGTGCTCGACGGGGACAATCTGCGGCACGGGCTGAACGCCGATCTCGGCTTCTCGATGGACGATCGGGCGGAGAACCTGCGCAGGCTGGCGCACATCGCGACGCTGCTGGCGGATTCCGGCCAGATCGTGCTGGTGCCCGCCATCAGTCCGCTCGAGGAGCACCGCGCGCTGGCCCGCAAGGTGCACGCCGATCAAGGCTACGATTTCTTCGAGGTGTTCTGCGACACTCCGCTGGAGGACTGCGAGCGCCGAGATCCCAAGGGGCTGTATGCCAAAGCGCGAGCGGGCGAGATCACGCACTTCACCGGAATCGACAGTCCGTACCAGCGGCCGAAGGATCCCGACTTGCGGCTGACTCCGGAGCAGTCGGTGGAAGAACTCGCCCAACGGGTCATCGACATGATCGACGCCAAGCAGTGAACGATCACGAGGTCGCCGCTGCGCTGGCAACCAAGGCCGGTGAACTGCTGCTCGGCGTACGCGTCGAATTCGCTGACGCCACCGCTGCCGAGCGAAAGGACGCCGGGGACAAGCGCGCTCACGCATATCTGATGGAGGCGCTTGCCGCGGAGCGCCCCGGTGACGCGGTGCTCTCCGAGGAGGCCACCGAAGCGGAGAAGGCGAACTCGACGCGGCTGACCGCAGACCGCGTGTGGATCGTCGACCCGCTCGACGGAACCCGTGAGTTCTCCGAACTCGGGCGCCAGGACTGGGCGGTACACGTGGCGCTGTGGCAGTCGGGCGAACTGGTCGCCGGAGCGGTCGCGCTTCCGGCGCAGGGTGTCACCCTGGCGACGCCCGACGTGGCCGCCCCGCCCGCAGCGCCTGGCGCGCCGCGGATCGTGGTGTCGCGGACCCGCCCGCCCGCGGTCGCGCTGGCGGTGCGCGACGCGCTGAACGGGACCCTCGTTGAAATGGGTTCCGCGGGTGCCAAGGTCGCGTCCGTGGTGCAGGGCATCGCGGACGTCTACGTGCACGCCGGTGGTCAGTACGAGTGGGATTCGGCGGCCCCGGTGGCCGTCGCCCGTGCTGCCGGCCTCTTCACGTCGCGCATCGACGGTTCGCCGTTGCGCTACAACCAAGCCGAGGTGCTGCTGCCGGACCTCATCGTGTGCCGCCCCGAGTTGGCCGATGCCGTACTGGCGGTCACGACCTCCTACTAGCGTGAACTCATGACGAATCCCACGCTGCGGGCCTTGGCCGAACTTCCGCTGGAGCCGCCCAGCCTTGCGGACTCGACGCTGGTCCTGATCGACTGCCAGAACACCTACACGCGAGGTGTGATGGAACTCGACGGCGTGCAGGCCGCGCTCGACGAGGCCGCGACACTGCTCGACCGCGCGCGGACGGCAGGCATACGCATCATCCACGTCCAGCATTCCGACGGCCCTGGCTCGCTCTATGACATCGAGGGCGAGAGCGGCGCGATCGTCGCGCGGGTGGCTCCGCGCGAGGGTGAACCCGTTGTGATCAAGCAGTACCCGAATTCCTTCGTACACACCGACCTCGAGGACCACCTCAAGGCGGTCGACGCGACCAATCTGGTGATCGCCGGATTCATGACCCACATGTGCGTGAACTCAACTGCGCGTGGGGCATTCAATCTCGGTTACGCGCCGACCGTCGTCGCGGCGGCCACCGCGACGCGGGCATTGCCCGGGCCGACCGGCGAACCGGTTTCGGCTCAGGTCATGCAAGCCGCGAGCCTGGCGGGCATGGCGGATCTGTTCGCCGTCGTCGTGCCACGCGCTTCGGCCATTCCCGACTAAGGGTCAGGCCTCGCCGAATCCCCGTCTGGCGTTGGGGTTCCCCCGATGAGGTCGTCCCAGTGCCTTCGAACGGGCGCCCAGCGCTTGTCGAAGGCGGCGGCCCGTCGTTGCGCGTGGGCGCGCTTCTTCACGCTGTAACGTCTGCGCGCCCATGGCGACGTCGGGCGCGCCAGCCGCACCGCGCCGGCCCACGCGACGGGGTAGATGAACAGGCCGAGCAACGCGGTCGGGTACTTGCCCTTGAGCGCCGTGATCGCGACGAGCACGAAATTGGCCAGCAGCAGTACGACGGCCGCGTTGCGCGCCATGGCGATGTGGTCGGGCAGATCATTGACGTTCGCGGGGGACACCCCGACCGTCGCCAGTCCAACGCAGGCCGCCGCCAACGTCACCACGTTGACCGACAGTTGACCCTCCTGCGACCAGTACACGTCCTGCAGCCGAAAGATCATCGCGAACTCGTCGAGCACCAGGGAGGCGCCGACACCCACCAGCACGGCCGCCAGGTAGGTCCACACCGACAGCGGCGGCGAGCCGACCGCCGTGAACCCTCCGACGATGAGCAGCACGATGCCGGGCGTCGAATGATGCATGTGCACGCCGCCACTGCTGACGTTGTGAAACGGACCCCTGCCGTCGCGGATCAGGCGGGTGATGCCGCGGGTGGTCAGGAACGTCACCACGAAGGCGATGAAGCTCAGCAGCAGCGGCCCCTTGTATCCATCGACGACCTCGTGCTGCCACCAGTCATTCAGCCAACTCATGTCCGACAGTAGACATGAGCACCCGCCGCTGGCGCTTCGGACACGGCCAACTGAGAATGGTGCGATGACGCAGTCGCCCTCCACGCGGATCAGCAGGCTCGCCGAGAAGCAGCGCACCGCGCGCAGCGAGCTCGACGAACTGCTCGACGGCACCCCACTGGCCACCGTCGCGCTCGAGCGCGACGGGCACCCGGTGATCTTCCCGACCGGGTTCGCCCGCATCGGTGACGAATTCGTCGTGCACGGGTCGACGGGTTCGCCGTGGATGCGTGCGCTGGCCGCGGGGGCCTCGGCCGCCGTGTCGGTCACCACGTTGGACGGCGTCGTCGTCGCGAGAAGCGGGTTCGAATCCTCGTTCCGCTACCGCAGCGCGACGCTCTTCGGCGTCTTCGAGCGGATTCCAGAGGCCGACAAGCTCGGGTACCTCGACAAGCTGACCGACAAGTTCATCCCTGGCCGGGTCGCCGAGTTGCGTGGCAGCACCGGCAAGGAGCTCGCTGCCACGATGGCGCTGAGCATGCCCATCGCACAAGATAATTGGTCGCTGAAGGTCAGCGCGGGCTGGCCAGAGGATCCCGACGAGGACGTCGCGTCAGGAGCGTGGGCGGGCGTGATCCCGATGACCGTTGCCTACGGCGCCCCGCTGGCAGCCCCGGACTGCAACCCGGTGACGCCGGTGCCCGCGTCGGTGCGCGCAATGACCGAGCCGTCAGTCCAGTAGCCGGGTACGGCGGTACAGTTCGACGCGTCGATCGCCGTGTACGTCGTTGTGCTCGTTGAACTTCTTGATTCGCGACTCCGCCAAGTCGATGTCGGCAATGACGTTGCCCGGCTTGCCATATTCCGCGATCGCCAGCGGGTAGCCGTCGGCATCGATGAGCACGCTGCCTCCGATCCAGTCCTGCCCGCGCTCGACGCCGACGCGATCGCAGACGGCGATCGCCAGCCGGTTCATACCCGCTCCGGCGAGCGCGCGCACCTGCTCGGTGGGCCGCTCGCCGTCCGGCCTTGGCAGCAGCGGCCAGTTCACCGGCGCGCACAGCAGGTCGGCGCCGTCGAGCGCCACCGCGCGCACCCATTCGGGGAATTCGATGTCGTAGCAGATCATTACGCCGAGGCGGCCGTGCTCCGTGTCCACCACCAACGGCAGGTCGTCGGCCCGATCGAACACCGCATTCTCGGAATCCCACAGGTGCGCCTTGCGGTAGACCCCACGTAGTCCCTTCGGGTCGACGACGGCCGCACTGTTGTAGACCTTGTCGCCCGCGGCCTCGGGAAAGCCGGCCACGATCGTGACGCCAAGAGCGGTCGCCAGGTTGGCCCATGCGGTGATGGACGGGCCGTCGCGGGGCTCGGCCAGCGACACCAGTTCGGACCGATCGGCGAACACGTAGCCCGAGGACGCCAGTTCCGGTAGCACGATGAGCTGCGCTCCGGCGAGGGCGGCCTGTTCGATCGCGGTCGTCGTGGCGACGCGGTTTCCGGTGGTGTCGCCGACGTGCAATGGGACCTGGCAGCAGGCGACGCGGATGGTCATCTACTGATGGTGGACCACTCGTCCCGGGTTCGCAGGCACGTCGATGGCACAATTCGCAGCATGAGGATGTCAGCCAAGGCGGAGTATGCCGTCCGGGCGATGATCCAGCTGGCGACGGTCGGGGAGAACGTGCTGGTCAAGACCGATGACCTGGCGAAGGCCCAGGGGATTCCGCCGCAGTTCCTCGTCGACATCCTGTCCGACCTCCGCGGCGACCGGTTGGTGCGCAGCCACCGCGGCCGCGACGGTGGTTACGAACTCGCGAAACCGGCCGCCGACATCAGCATCGCCGACGTACTGCGGTGCATCGACGGTCCGTTGGCCAGCGTGCGCGACATCGGGCTTGGCGACCTGCCGTACTCGGGGCCGACGGCAGCGCTGACCGACGTCTGGCGTGCGTTGCGGGCCAGCATGCGCGCCGTGCTCGAGGAAACCAGCGTCGCCGACGTCGCATCCGGATCGCTGCCCAAGCACGTGGCGGACCTCGCGGGCAACTACCTCACGCAGGAGGAGCGGCGCGGCCACGCCTAGACGCTAGCCGCCCGACCCGTACGGCCGAGTGATGATCTCGAGGTAGTGCCCGGACGGGTCTTGGAAGTACACGCCGCGACCACCGTCGTTGCGGTTGATCTCACCTGGGCGGGCACCCCGTGGATCCGCCCAGTGTGCAAGTCCGCGGGACTGGATCCGGCCGTAGATGGCGTCGAATTCTTCCTCGCTGACCAGGAACGCGTAGTGCTGCGGATGAATGTCCGCACCGTCCGGCGCCTGCGCGTAGTCCAGACTGGCGCCGTGATTGAGGGCGACCGCGAGAAACGGGCCGAACTCGGCGGCCGTCGGGAGCCCGAACAGATCGGTGAAGAAGTTCGCCGACTCGCTGCGATCCCTGGCGGCCACGATGGTGTGGTTGAACGTGATGGCCATGTGAATCTAGTCAACCACCGTGTGCGCGGCGAGCCCAACATTGCAGGATGGAGCCATGACCGACTTTCATCTTCACGACCTGAAGGTTCCGGTGATCATCGCCCCGATGGCCGGTGGTCCGTCCACCCCGGAGCTGGCGGCCGCCGGATCCAACGCGGGGGGAGTCGGCTTCGTACCCGCCGGGTACCTCACCGCGGAGGCGTTCGGGGATCGCATCACGGCGACGCGGCGCCTGACGACTGGCCCACTCGCCGTCAACCTGTTCGTGCCCGGGCCCAGCACCGCAAGCCCTGCGGCGATCGAGGGCTACGCGAAGTCGCTCGCCGACGAGACCGAGCGCTACCACGTACAGCTTGGTGAAGCGCGGTTCGACGACGACGCGTGGGCCGCCAAACTCGAAGTGGTCATGGATCTGAGGCCCGACGTCGTCTCGTTCACCTTCGGCCTCCCGACGCCAGAGGAGTGCGCCCGCCTGCGCGGAGCGGGCGTGTACACGATCGCGACCGTGACGACGTTGAAGGAAGCCGAGGAGGCCGTGGCCTGCGGTGTCCACGCGCTGGCCGCGCAGGGGCCATCGGCGGGCGGCCATCGTGGCACCTTCGACCCCGTTGCGGAGCCTGCGACACAGCCACTCGACCAGCTGCTGCACGCGGTGATCGTGGGTACCAACCTGCCCGTCATCGCTGCCGGTGGGCTGATGACGGCCTCCGACGTCGCCGACGTGCTCGCCTCCGGTGCGGTGGCCGCGCAACTCGGGACGGCGTTCCTGCTCGCCGACGAGGCGGGCAGCAGCCCTGTGCACCGGGCTGCGCTGGCGGGCTCCGAATTCACGGAAACCGCTGTCACCAAGGCATTCTCGGGACGGTACGCGCGTGGTCTGCGCAACCGCTTCGTAGCCGAGCACGAAGCTGATGCGCCGTTCGGCTACCCCGAGGTGCACTACCTGACCAGCCCGTTGCGGGCGGCGTCGGTGCGGGCCGGCGACCCGCAAGCCACCAACATCTGGGCCGGCACTGGTTTTCAGAATGCCCGGGCGGGTTCGGCCGCGGACATCATCGGCGCCTTGGGGTAGGGCCGTCGTCCAGCGTTCTGATGGTGACGTCGCCGTCCTGCACGCTCACCGTCACCTGACCGACGGCGCGCGCCAGATCGTTGGTCTGCGGAACCTGCACATTGGTCGAATCGCCGGATGCGCGAACGAAATACGGTCCCGCAGCGGGCAGCGCGATGGACACATCCCCGTCGTCGGTGCCGACGTCGATGGTGCGGGGCGCGGCTTCGGCGAAGTCGACGCTGACGTCCCCGTCGACCGAGTCCGCGCGGAACGATTCGGAGACCGAAATCGGCCTGCGCGTCACCACGTGGCCGTCGGTGGTGTGGAGCTCGACCCGACGGGCGCTGCCGTCGAGCACGACCGCGCCGTCCGTGTTGCGCGCCGTCAGTTGATCGAGGTCAGCCTGCGCGAACAGGACGCCATCTTCCTGCTGGACGGTGACCGACAACCGCCGCGCCAAGTCGGCGGGGAGTGTCACGGTGAGCTCGCCTGCGCGGTCCCACGGCAGAAACGGTGTTGTGTCCCCACCACTTACGGCCACCCGCGTGGTGCCCGCATCCTCGCTGACAGCAAGGCTGTGTGCTGCCGTCCGGGTGGACCTGACCTGACGCATGGTGATGGTCGGTTCGCGGGTGTCAGGGTCGGTCGCGATCCGTATCGCCGATGCCAGGTCACCGGTGTTGATGACGAGCGACCTCATGTCCACGGGCAGGTTCTTGGTGTCGGCGACGACGCGCACGGCGCTCACGCCCCACGCCGCGACTCCGAGGAATATCACCATTCCTGCGACGAGTACCGCGGCGACCGCGACGAGGACGGCGCGCAGGGCGGTGCGTGCGCGCGGTGTGAGAGGCGGCGGAGCGGGTGGTGCCGGTGGTGGGGGAGCGATGGTGGTCATGAGGAAAATCCCTTCCGTGGTTCAGGATTCGAGGTAACGGAGCACCGCGAGCACGCGGCGGTTTTCGCTCTCATCGGGAGTCAGGTTCAACTTGGCGAAGATGGACGCGATGTGTTTCTCTGCGGAGCCCACCGACACGTGCATGGTGGCGGCGATGGCGGAATTGGCCTTTCCTTCGGCCATCAGTTGCAGCACTTCCTGTTCCCGCGGCGTCAGTTCATCGAGCACGGAGCGACGGCGTGACCGGACGAGAATCTGCGACACCACCTCGGGGTCGAGCACGGTGCCGCCGTTCCCGACCACCGTGACCGCGTCGAGGAACGCGGGGACATCCGCGACGCGATCCTTGAGTAGGTATCCGAAACCCTTTGTGTCCGAGGCGATCAGGTCGGCCGCATAGCGTTCCTCGACGTAGTGCGACAGCACCAGCACCGGCGACTCCGGGTTCTGGCTGCGCAGCAGCGCGGCGGCGCGGATGCCTTCGTCGGTGAAGGTCGGAGGCATGCGCACGTCCACGATCGCGAGGTCGGGCCGCAGTTCGTTGACAAGCCGCAGCAGGTCGGTCGCGTCGGAAACGCCGGCGACCACCTCGTGTCCCGAGTCGATCAGGATGCGCTCGAGGCCCGCCCGCAGCAGCGCGGAGTCCTCGGCGATCACGATGCGCATGGCAGTACCGCCGTCACGATCGTGGGACCCGTGACTGGACTCGACACCGTGAAGGTGCCCTGCGCCGCCCGCACCCGTTCCTCGAGGCCGCGTAGCCCCGTCGTGTCGTGCGCCGAGGTCACCGCCGCCCCGCCGACGCCGTCGTCGAACACCGATACGTTCAGCGCGCTTGATGATTCGTCGAACCGAACGGTGACCACCGCCTGCGTGGCGTGCCCGTGTTTGACGACGTTGGTCAGCGCCTCGGCGACGACGAAGTAGGCGACGGATTCCACTTCGTCTGGAAGACGTTGGGGCAGATAAACGTTCAACGTTGTCGGCACACCCGAGGTCTCGATGCGCTGCACGACCGACGACAGGGCCGCATCCAGCCCGCGGTCGGCGAGAATCGTTGGAGCGATACCACGCACGACGTTGCGAAGTTCGACGAGCGCGCTCTTGGCGTCGTCGTGGGCCTCGGCGATGAGCTTCTTCGCCTCGGGCAGGTCGGTGTCGAGCTTGGTCTGCGCCAGTCCGATCGTCATGGCCAACGACACCAACCTGGGCTGAACGCTGTCGTGCAGGTCGCGCTCGATGCGATGACGTTCGGTCTGCGCCGAGGAGACCGCGCCCAGTCGCGCGTCGGCCAGTGCACTCACTTGATGCTGCAACGCCGCGGTCGGCGACGGCCGAAGCAACCAACGGTCGATCCTGGCGTCGAGGGCGGGTGCGAACACGACGATCGCTATGGCGGCCGCCAACGCGACGATGGCAAGCACCCAAGCCAAAGCGGGCGGGATGAACGACAGTCCGGCTTCGGCATCGCTGCGGTCGATGGCCGTCGCGACGGCTGGGCCGACGAAGGCGAACACCAACAGGGCCAACGCCACCGCGGTGGCCAGCGCGTCGTAGCTCATCCTGAGGTAGTGGTGCGCCACGCCCTTCCAGAACCGCGCGCTGCTGACGTCGAGCCACAGTTGATGCGCCCAGCCCTGGAAGCCCTCGAACTGCGACAACCTGCGGGG
Source organism: Mycobacterium sp. RTGN4 (assembly GCF_033804635.1). Taxonomy (NCBI): domain Bacteria; kingdom Bacillati; phylum Actinomycetota; class Actinomycetes; order Mycobacteriales; family Mycobacteriaceae; genus Mycobacterium; species Mycobacterium sp. RTGN4. Next base: position 36,755 of record NZ_JAPZLB010000025.1, read on the forward strand.
CGGAATCGGGATGCCCATTCCGAACACGGTCTCGCTGCGCACCCGTTCCACCCATTCGGCGCCGCGCATCAGATACACGAAGACGATGCCGGTGAGCACGAATCCGATGACCGACGGGATGGAGGAGACCGCGACGATCAGAAGCGTCAGTGGGATCCAGAACCACACCACGGCGATCGCGGCCCCGGTGAGCATCGACGCGCTTGGCACCAGGCCGATCGTGCGGCCACTGACACTTACGTCGTCATCGGGCACGGCGGGGGGAGCGGGCGCCTGAACATCGGGGGTAACTGCAACCATGCCCTAAACCTAGGGACTCGCGACGACGTCCGACACGGCGTTTCCCCGCGAGTCGACGGGGGGTTATCCCCCGCACGCTCGCCGCGATGAGTTTTTCCCGACCCCACGGTCTGCCCGGTATCAACTTCTCGCACAACCGACAGGAGCTCGACATGAGCATCACCTCTCCCAACGCCGAAGCCACGACGGGAGCACCCGCGAAGCGATCTGCGGGTCGCATCGCCGGCATCGCGATCAGCGTGCTCGTCGGCGCGTTCCTGGTCTTCGACGCCGTCGGCAAGTTCGTCGGACCGGCAGCCGTCAAGGAGGGCACCGCAGCGCTGGGCTTCCCGGCAGGCCAGGCCCTGATCATGGGCATCGTGCTCAGCGTCTGCCTGGTGGCCTACGTGATTCCGCGGACCGCCGTGCTCGGCGCACTCGGCATCACCGCCTACCTCGGCGGCGCCGTCACCGCGAATATGCGTGTCGAGGCGCCGCTGTTCAGCGCGACGCTGTTCGCCGTCTACGTCGGCGTGCTGATGTGGGTCGGATTGGTGCTGCGCAGGCCCGCGCTGCTGAAGGTGGTCGGGCTCGCCCGCTGAACTAGTTCGGCGCGATGAGCTCCAGCGCGATGTTGTCCGGGTCGCGGAACTCGAGGATGACGCCGTGGCCGATCTCCTTGATCGGCTCGTGCGCCACCCCCAAATCATCGAGATGGGCTGCGGCCGCATCCAATTCGGCTCTCGACGAGACCCGCAGACACAGATGATCCAGACCGACGCGGTCCTCGTCGAACCGGTCGTCGGCCACCGGCCGCAAGCCGACCAGCAGGTCGCCAAGGTTGTACAGCACGCCGCCGAACAGGAAGCTCATCCGTTCCCTGGTCGCCTCGTCGGCGTCGGCCGGGACCTCCAGCGCGACGGGCCAGCCGAACACCGACTCGTAGAAGCGGCGGGATCGCCCGATGTCGGTGACCGTCAGCCGGATGTGTGAGACGGAGTTCGCGCCGATCGCCATGCCCGCCATGCTGCCAGGTGGCGATGGGGACGTTCGGTGAGGGCCGGGATCATCAGCGTGCCAGAATCCCGAGGTGCGAATCGGGATGACGATGCCGGTGATGGAGCCCAACCTCGATGCGGCGACGCTCAAGTCGTGGGCGAGGGTGATCGATGATGGCCCGTTCGCGTCGCTGTGTTGGGGGGAGCGCATTGCCTTCGACAACCCCGATTCGCTGACGCTGTTGGGCGCGTTGTCGGCGTGGACCGACCGGGTGCGACTGGTGACGACGGTGATCGTGCCGCAGTTGCACGACCCGGTGATGCTGGCCAAGGCGCTGGCCACCGGCGACATGATCAGCGGTGGGCGGCTCACCGTCGGCATCGGTGTTGGGGGCAGGCACGAGGACTACGACGCCGTCGGCGCCGATCGGGCGACGCAGACGATGCGGAGCATGGCTGAGCGGGTCGCGATCATGAAGCAGGTGTGGGCAGGCGAGAAGGTCACCGAGTCCGTGTTGCCCGTCGGACCCTCGCCCGTGCAGTCGGGTGGACCGAGGCTGCTCGTGGGGACCGTCGGGCCCAAGACGCTGCGTAGCGCGGCAGGCTGGGCCGAAGGCCTCGCAGGCACGACGCTCGACCTCGACGTCGCCAAGGAGGACGCACTCTTCGACGTCGCCAGGACTGCGTGGGCCGAGGGAGGCAAGCCGAAGCCGCATCTGGCGACGTCGTTCTGGTTCGCGATGGGGGGCGGCCCGCAGGCGCGCGAACAGGTGCACCACCACCTTCGGCGGTACATGAACTGGATCCCCGCCGAGTTCGTCGACGCGATCGCCCCAACAACGGGATGGGCCGGAACGGACGACGAATTGCTGGACGTGCTAAGGAAATTCGAAGGTATCGGCGCCGACGAAGTACATCTGATCCCGACGAGTGCCGACCTCGATCAGGTGCGTCGGGTGGCCGACGTCGCCAAGGAATTCAGCTAAGGATGCTCAGGCCAGTACCGGATGCGGATAGTCCGCGGCTCGGTGTTGGAACGACAGGATGGCCGGGTTGAGCACGGTGCCTTCACGAAGCTCGATGGCCCGCGAGATCGTCGTACTCGCCGCCCACGACGTCCCGCCCTCGAGCACCGTTTCGATGTGGGGTAGCAGCGCCTCGCTGATCTCCCACGTCGCAGAGTTCCACAGGTACGACGGGCTGTGGTCGACGGCGTAGTAGAGCAGTCCATTGCCCATGTCGAGTACCGGGTCGGTGAACGACGTGGGCCGTGCCCAGCTGAATCCCATTCCCGCATCGCAGGATACGTCGATGAGCAGGCTGCCCGGGGTGAAGCTGGGCAGGTCGCGCTCGGTGACGAAGATCAGTGGCTTGTTGGGGTTTTGGAGCACGCAGTTGACGACGATGTCGTGGTCCGCGAGGAATTGCGCGGCGGGGATGTCACCGCTCTCCGGGGTGTCCGCCCAGGTGTGGCTGGGGTCGTCGTCGTCCTGTCCCATCTGAACGATTTGAGTTCCTGGGATGGGTGATCCGACGGCGGCGACCTCGCGGTTGGTGAGGATCTGCACATCGTCGACGCCGTGCGCGTTCAGCGCGGTGACTGCCCCGCGGGCGGTGGCGCCGAACCCGATTACGGCGGCGCGCAACCGACGGCCATAACTGCCCGTGATACCAGCCAACTGCATCGCGTGAATCACCGAGCAGTAGCCGGCGAGTTCGTTGTTCTTGTGGAACACGTGCAGGCCGAAGCCGCCGTCCGCCTGCCAGTGGTTCATCGCTTCGAACGCGATGAGGGTGAGCTTCCGATCGACGGCGACCTGCGTCAGCTCGGCGTCCTGAACGCAATGGGGCCATCCCCAAACGACCTGTCCCTGCCGCATTTCGGCGAGATCCTCGGCCTGCACCTTCGGAAGCAGGATGACGCCGCACTCGGCGACGAGCTCGGCACGCGTCCGGATGCCGCCAACCAATGCGGCGAGACCGTCGTCGGTGGCGCCGAATTCGCTGCCGTATCCGCGCTCGAGAAAGATCCGCTGGGCAAGCTCGGGTTCGATCCGGCTGAAGTGGTCCGGATGGATCGGCAAACGTCGCTCGTTGGCCTTCCGGGAGCGCGCGAGCACACCCAGCGAAAGGTGTTGAGCATCGGGGGCTTTTGTCATACCGGCAAGACCCTACGCCAGCGTTGCCACGGCCGTTCACGATCCGATGCGCTGCGCACAATGCGCACAAGGCGGTTTTCGACCGTTGCGCGGGTTGTGAGCACAAGCGCGACTTCGTCGTCGCGCCTTCGTAATTTCACAGGTAGACCCCACCCGGGGAGTTGCCGAATTACGGAGTTCGAAATGTTGATTTCCTTGCCGGCCATGCAGTTTCGCGGCGGTACGTCGAAGGGTGTGTACCTCCTGGCCGACGATCTTGCCGCACACACCGATTCGCTGGACGCCGTGTTGTCGGCGCTCATGGGCGGCGCACCGCGGCAGGTCGACGGCCTCGGCGGCGACGCCACCACCACCAGTAAGGTGGCCATCGTCGGACCGTCGGCCGAGGACGGCATCGACGTCGACTACCTCTTCGCCCAGGTCGATCCGACCACTGGCGCGGTGGACCGGACCCCGACCTGCGGCAACATCCTGGCAGGGGTGGGACCGTTCGCGATCGAGCGCGGCCTTGTTCCCGTCACCGGTGACGTCACCGAGGTTCGGATCCGGCTGGTGAACACCGGCGCCCGCGTCGTCGCGGCGATCCAGACCCCGAATGGGGCGGTCGACTACAGCGGCGATCAGAGCATCGCAGGCGTCAGCGGCAGCGCCGCACCGGTGCAGCTGACCTTCACCGACTTCGCGGGCGGCACCACCGGCACGCTATTCCCCACCGGCAATCGCGTCGACCACATCGACGGTGTCGAGGTCAGCTGTGTCGACGCAGGCGTGTGCGCCATCATCATGCGGGCGGCAGACCTCGGACTGACGGGTGGCGAGCTTCCGGCTGAGCTCAACGGCGACGACGCGCTTTTCGAGCGCATCGAGCGGATTCGTCGCAAGGCCGGCGAGCTCATGGGCATGGGCGACGTCAGCGGACGGGTGGTGCCCAAGGTGATGTTGGTGTCGGAATCCGACGATGCCGACATCCGGTCGCGCTACCTGGTCCCGACGTCCTGCCATCCCGCCCACGCGGTGACGGGCGCCATGAACTTGGCGTCCACGGTGTCGATCCCCGGTACGGTCGCGCACGAATTTCGCAGCGCGAGCGGTGATTCGGTCATCAGCATCGAGCATCCGGGCGGCGTGCTTGAGCTCGGTATCACGCTGGACGGCGATGCGCCGGTCGGCGCCACCATCACCTCGACCGCGCGGAAGCTGTTCGACGGCAACGCATTCGTCGAATTCACTCCGACCGTCGCCACGCCGGCCACGCACTGACTGGCCAGTCCTCCGCCGGACCTCGCGCCCTCCCATGGGCGCGAGGTCCGTTGCCTTTTGGCAGCCTGCGCACAATGCGCACAAGGCGGAATTCGATCGTTGCGTGGGTTGTGAGCACAAGCGAGACTTCGCTGCCGCCGCTTCGTAATGTCCTGGTCAGAGCACAAAAAGGTGCTACGAGAATCCACTGGAGACCGGTGATCACAATGAAGAAATACCAACACTGGATGGCGGCGGCGGCGATCATCGTCGCGCTGGGCACCCTGTTCACCTACCTCGCGTTGCCCGCAGGCTGGTTGATCGCGGGAATGCTCGGCGCCGCGGTCGTCGCGCTGACCTCGCGCCGAGAGCTCAATCCGCCCGCCAAGGCCATGTCGGCGGCCCAAGGTGTCATCGGTGTCGTCGCGGTCGAGCCGCTGACCAAGCTGACGGGCTCGGACCTCGTCCACTTCGCCGGGTGTGCAGCGTTCTCGGTCAGCATCACGCTGGGACTGAGCGTCGTCTTCGGACTGGCGCTCGCGCGGCTGGCGAAGGACCTGGGAGCGGCGACGGCCAACCTGTCGCTGATCGCCGGCGGCGCCAGCACGATCTCCAGCATGGCCCGCGAGCTCGGCGCCGACGAACGCTACGTCGCGCTGTCGCAGTACCTGCGCCTGACGATCGTGGTGCTGAGCATGCCGCTGGTGCTCAGCAGCCTCGGCACGCACGATTCGACGCCGGGACTGGTTGGAGCGCACGACCATTGGAATGTCATCGGACTGCTGGCCATGGCTGGCCTGGTCTTCGTCGCGGGGCGCGGTGCGAAGCTGCTCCGCATGCCCGCCCCATTTCTGCTGGGCCCGCTGGTCGTGACTGCGGCGCTGGCGGTCGCGGACCCAGCGCTGGCGAGCATGGTCAGCCCGACCACGATCATCACCAATGTGGCGTACGTGGTCATCGGCTGGCAGGCCGGCGGCGGCTTCGCCGTCGACGTGCTGCGACGGTTCGTCCGGCTGATCCCACTGACACTGGCCTTCATCGCGCTGACCGTCGGCAGTTGCTTCGGAGTCGCGGTGGTGGTGAGCCACTGGGCCTCGGTGTCACTGTCCGACGCTTACCTGGCGACCACGCCCGGTGGTATCTACGGCGTGCTGGCCATCGGCAACGAGGTGCACTCGGGTCCCATCGTGGTGACGCTCCAAGTGCTGCGACTGATCACGATGGTCGTGGCCGCGGGCCTGATCCCGAAGGTGTTCGGATTGGTGGCCCGTCGGTCCGTCAGTGGGGGCGTCGCCCCGGCGTTTGCGTGACGGCCGCCGTGAACTCCTGCTCCGGGCGCCCGGTGGTGCCGTATCGCAGCCCAACGGTCACCTCGCCGGCGGTGGCCAGCGTCGCCAGGTACCGCTGCGCGGTCGCTCTGGAGATGCCGGTGGCCTCCGCCACCTCTGCGGCCGACAGGGGGTGTTCGGCATCGTGCAACGCCTGCAGCACCAGCTTCTTGGTCGGAGACGGTGGGGCCTCGGACTGCGGCGCCTTGGCAATTTTCGGTCGCAGCGCATCGAGTGCCGCATCGATTGCAGCGGCGCTCAGGCTAGGGGCCGCGAGGATCTTCCGGTAGCGCGCGTAGCCGGCCAGTCGGGCGGCCAACTCCGTTGGCTGGAAGGGCTTCACGAGATAGCCCAGCGCCCCGGCGGCGATGGCCGCGCGCACGGTCTTCGGCTCGGTGGCGGCGGTCAGCATCATCGCGTCACCGTCGAGTTCGCGGACGAAGTCGACCCCCGAGCCATCCGGCAGATAGACGTCCACCAACGCCAGATCCACGGTTCCGACCTTGCGCGCGGCCGCCAGGGTGTTCACCGTGGCGGTCACGGTGAATCCCGGTAGGGCTTGGACGATTCCGGCGTGCATGTTGGCCACGCGGAAGTCGTCGTCGATCACGAGCACCGTCAGGTCTGGGGCGTCCACTCGGCCTCCACTTCGGTCATGACTCCTGGGAGTCGGGCAATGAATTCGGCTCCGGAGAGCCGGGCTTCGGGGTCACCTGCGCTCGACAGCTTCAAGTCGCCGCCGAGGGCCCGGCTCAGCTGTCGCGACAGCGCGAGCCCGATTCCGCGGCCACCCGGTATGCCCGAGTCCGGTTTGGTCGTCGTGCCCTCGACGAAGAGTTCGTCGACGAAAGCGGGTTGGACTCCCGAACCACTGTCGGCGACGGTGATGAAGAGGGTGGAATCTTCCTGCAGCAATTCGACTTCCACCTCCTTGACGGCGCCAGTGCCGCCGCGCGCCGCATCGATGGCGTTGTCGACCAGGTTGCCGAGCACGGTGGTGACGTCCACCGGTAGCGCCAAACGTCCCGCCACCCAAGTGTTCTCGCCGATGGTCAACGTAACGCCGGCCTCTCTGGCCCCGGCCGACTTCGCGGCCAGGAAGGCCTGCAGATAGGGATCGCGCACCGCGTCGATACCCGGCACCGCAGAGCCCAACGGTCCGGTTCCGAGGATTTCCTCGACGTATCGAGCGGCTTCCTCGGTGTGGCCGGCATGGAGCAGTCCGTTGAGCAGGTGCAGCCGATTGGCGAACTCGTGGCGCTGAGCGCGCAATGCAGTGCTCATCAGTTGCACCGCGTCGAGTTGGCGGGTCAGCGACTCCACGTCGGTGCGATCCCTGACGACCAGGACGGTGCCCAGACTCTTTCCTTCGCGTTCGACCGGCCGGGCGGAGACGACGACGATGCGCTCGCCGACGTTGGCCAACGTGGGTATGGCGTCGGCCGCGCGGAACACGCCGAGCACGCGGGGCGTCAACCCGATGTCGGTCACTGGCCGGCCCGGTTGGGCGTCGATTTCGAGCAGCCGGCAGGCCTCCTCGTTGACGAAGGTGGTCTGCCACTCCACATCGGCGGCGACGACGCCTTCGCCGATCCCATGCAGTACCGCTGCCTGTCCGCGCACCAGCTCGGCCATCTCGGTCGGGCGCAATCCCAGGGTGAGCGACCGCCACCGGCGCGCCAACAGCACGGACCCGACCGCGCCAAGCAGCAGTGCCACGCCGCCAAGCACGGCCGACGTACGAACGTTGCTCCAAAGTTCTTCATGGACAGCGGCAGTGGAGACTCCGACGCTCACCTCGCCGACGACGCGTTGGGAACCGGGTGCCAGCACCGGTACCTTCGCCGCCACCGACGGGCCGAGCGTCCCGATTTCGACGACCACTTCCTCGTGGCCGGACAGGGCCACCGACGGGCTGGTGCTGGTCGGTTTGCCCAGCTGGTCGAGGTCGGGATGGGCCAACCGTATGCCCCGGTCGTTCGTGACGACCACGTACAGCATGTCGGTGCGGCGCTGGACGTCCATCGCGATGGCCTGCAAGGGCCCCTTGGCCAGATCGGCGGGGGACAGCGGATCCGGCTGGTCATCGATACCGGTGACCCCGGTCCTCACCACGGGCGCGTCCGCCAGCACCCGGGCGATGTCGAGCGCGCGGATGCCGTACTCGTAGCGGATCCGTTGGTGACTGAAGACGGCGGACATGCCGAAGGCGATGGCGAGTGTGAGCGCTACGACGAGGATCTGCAGCACCAACACCTGGGTTGCGAGCCGTGCGTCGATGCGGGCCTTGCTGGCCATGACGGGAAAGCCTACCTGCAGGTATGCGGACCAAGGGGACAAACGCGGGCGCGGGGGGGGGGGGGGGGGGGGGGGGCCCCCCCCCCCCCCCCCCCCCCCCCCCCCCCCCCGCCCGGCCCCCCCCGGCGGCGGCACCGCCGGCCACCGCCGCAGCCGCCGCGGGCGTCGGCCAGCCGCTCAATCAGGTGGTGGCCTTACCGCGGT
>NZ_JAPZLB010000026.1:0-40565 GCF_033804635.1 Mycobacterium sp. RTGN4
CATCCTCCACGGTTGCCTACGCCACCACACGCCCTACGACGAACACAAAGCCTGGGCACACCGCATGCCCGCAGCCGCTTGACGACTTACACACCTGGGATGTCTAGAGCGTCGGCAGCGGGCTGACCTGCGCGACGGCCACGTTCCGCGTCATGCAGCGGGGGCACTTGTGGATGTCCGTGAGGGCCTTCACCTGATCGGTCGCCTTCTCACAGAAGGCCAAGATGCAATCGCAGGAAAGGGTGACCAGCCATTCGGCCAGATGGATGCCATCCTTGCGGGCCTTCTCGCACGCGCCCATGTCCTCGCATTCGACGACCATCCCACGTTCAAGGAAGTACTCGGGACGGTGCTTCATGACTGCGATGAGCGCTCGCGCGAAGAGCCGAAGTGCGCGGGTGAGAGGTCGGCGTGGACCAAGGGAGGCCTCCAGGTGGAACGTGGGATCCGTCCATCTTGGCCTACCCGCGCCCCGCGGGGCTACCCCCTTCCCAGGACACGCCGTCGTCAGTTGCCCGACCGGGTCGCACCAGCAGCTACAGCACCTTGGAGAGAAACTCCTGTAGGCGTGGATGTTTGGGGTTGTCGAAGATCTCGGCCGGGGGTCCGTCCTCGACGATGTGACCACCGTCCATGAAGAGCACCCGGGACGCCACCTCCCGCGCGAACCCCATCTCGTGGGTGACCACCACCATCGTCATGCCTCCGGTTGCGAGCTCGCGCAGCACCTCGAGCACGTCCCCGACCATCTCGGGATCCAGCGCGCTGGTGGCCTCGTCGAACAGCATGATCGACGGATTCATTGCCAAGGCGCGAGCGATCGCCACGCGTTGCTTCTGCCCGCCCGACAGCGTCGACGGCTTGACGTGTGCCTTCTCCGCGAGCCCGACTTGAGCCAGGAGTTCGATCGCCTTCTTCTCCGCGGCGGCCTTGTCCATCTTCTTGGTGAGCAACGGGGCCATGGTGACGTTCTCGATGACCGTCATGTGGGGAAAGAGGTTGAAGTGCTGGAACACCATGCCGATGTGCTGGCGCACCTTGTCCAGATCGACCTTCTTGTCGGTCAGGTCGAAGTCGTCGACGACGACCTTGCCTCCGGTGATGTCCTCGAGCTTGTTCAGGCAACGCAGGAAGGTCGACTTGCCAGAGCCGGAAGGTCCGATGACACAGACGACTTCGCCTTGACTGATGGTGGTGTCGATGCCGTCGAGCACGACGAGCTCACCGAAGGACTTCTTCAGGCCGTCGATGCGGATCTTGACGGTGCCCTCGGGTACGGCGGCAGCGGCCTCAGGGACGAGCTGGCTCATTTGTTGATCCTTTTCTCGAGGCGATCCGAGAGTTTGGTAAGCGCCATGATGACGATGAAGTAGATGATGCCGATGATCAGCCACATGTAGAACGACTGGAAGTTGCGGGCGATGATGATCCGCCCCGTCTGGGTCAGCTCGGCGATGCCGATGACCGACAGGATCGACGTATCCTTCAGCGTGATGACGAACTGGTTGATGTAGGACGGAATCATCGTCCGGATAGCTTGCGGCAGAATGACTTTGCGCATCGTCGGCAGGTATCCGACGCCGAGACTGCGCGCGGCCTCCATCTGGCCCTTGTCGACCGACTGAATACCGCCTCGGACGATCTCGGTCATGTACGCGCCCGCGTTGAGCGAAAGCGTGATGATGCCCGCCGTGAACGCCGACATCTGGAAGCCGAGCGCGGCCGGAATGCCGAAGTAGATGAAGAACGCCTGCACCAGTAGCGGGGTGCCCCGGAACACGTCGACGAAGGTAGTACCGATGGCGCGCAACACGATCGAGCGCGACACCCGCAACAGCCCGAAGAACACCCCGAGCACCAAGGCGATCGCGATGGAGATGACCGTCAGGATCACCGTCATCTTGAGGCCCTGCATCAGGATCGGGAAGGTGCTCTTGACCAATCCGATGAACGAATTGTCGTCGCCACTCGCCCCTTGGCCGAGGTAGCCGTCGATCATCTCCTGGTAGCGACCCGACTCGCGAAGGTGCTTGAGTCCGGCGTTGAACTTGCTCAGCAGTTCGGCATTGCGGCCCTTGTTGACGGCGAAGCCGTAACTGGAGCCCCTCTCCTTGGGCGTCACCGTCTTGAGGCCGTTGCCCTGGGTGATGCCGTAGGCCAACACCGGGTAATCGTCAAAGACCGCAACGGAGTTCCCGGTCTTGACTTCGTCGTACATCGATGACGAGTCGGTGAAGGACACCGTCGTGAAGCCGTACTTGTCCTTGATGGAGTCGGCGAACGTCGCACCTTCGGTGCCGTTCTTGACCGCAACGCGCTTGCCCTTCAGGTCGCCGTAGGACGTGACGTCGTTGTCGGTGGCCAACACCGCCATCTGCACGCCGGACTCGAAGTACGGATCGGAGAAGTCGAAGACCTGCTTGCGCTTGTCGGTGATCGACATGCCCGCGATGACACCATCGACCTGATTCGCCTGAACCGCCTGCAGTGCCGCGTCGAAGCCCAGCGGCTTGATGTCGACGGTGAAGCCTTGGTCCTTGCCGATGTCCCTGATGAGATCCATGTCGATGCCGACGAAATTGCCCTGAGCGTCCTGGAATTCGAAGGGCGCGAAGGTCGTGTCGGTGGCGACGACGTAGTGCTCGCCCTCGGCATTGGCGTGAGGTGCGAAGAGCGTGGCGGCGCCCGTGCCGCCGATGACGGCGGCGACCGTCAGTAGCGCCAACCGTTGGACGAGCCACCGTCGATGCCTTGTCCGCGTGCCCGCTTCGGGCCGTGCCCTACCGGTTCGCATGCTGCTCTCCCATCGTCTGCGGGAGTCACACGCTAGCGGGATCATCGCGCCGCGTTGGGGGAATCGACTGCCAAGCTGTCGATTGACTGTGGCTGACCCCGCCGTTCTGGCGGCGTTCAGGCTGGGAGTTTCGGGGCGCTCTGACGCCTCATCATGGTCGCGAGTTCGGATCGCTGCGCCACGCCTGCCTTGCAACTGGCCCGGTAGATGTGGCCCTCGACGGTCCGCACCGATAGCGAAACGGCTTCGGCGATCTCACGATTGGTCAGCCCCTGCGCCACCAGCAGGGCGACTTCGCGCTCGCGCTGGGTGAACGGCACGGCGAGTCGGGCCGCTACGATCGCTGGGCTGGTAGCGCCACCGCACGCAACGGCAAGTCGCTCGGCCCGGGAGCCTGCGGTCATGGCGCTTCCGCGCCGACCTGCGTGACGATGCGACGCGGCCGCTTGACCGGCGGCATCGGCAGCGGCGAGGAGGTCGCCCATGGACTCGAAGTCGGCCGACACCTGCTCCAGTCGGTGGGCATCGTCGCGGCCCAACGCGTTGGCATAGCGCGCTGCCAGCGGCGCCCTTGGCCCCTGCACGAGCGTGGCAAGCTCGGCCAGCCGCGTCGTCGCCGAAGTATCGCCGAACTGCACCGCCGTCTGCAGGCACAGCACTTCCCTGGCAAGCTGACCGTGGTTGCGGGTGAATTCGGCGGCTCGCCAAGCAAGTTGACGGGCATCGGAGGTACGTCCACGCGCCGCGGCCACCCACGCCTCGGCCAACAGTCCGGTGGACTCGACGTAGACGTATGCCGGGTGCCGGTATTGGCGGGCGATCCGCAGCGCGGCGTCCGCAGCTTCGACGTCACCGGATCGCACCAGCGCCTGAGCCCGCAGCAGCTGAAAACGGTAGAAGCTGTTCGCCAGCACGAAATCGGCTCCGGCGGAGGCGCTCTGGGCGGGCAGTCGCTGCAAGGCGGTGATCAGATCCCCCGCTGCCAGAGCGGTCATCCCGACGATGGACGCGGCCAGCGCTTGCGCCGTGGCAGGCTTCTCCATCGAACGGCGCAGGTGGGCTTCCGCGACCTCGACGGCCTCACCGAGGTGGCCGGAGACCGCGAGCGCGAACGTATGGAATTCCACCAGTGGCTGGCCGAGAAAGCTGCTCTGTTCCGACGTGTCCACCACCTGGTAGCACGCGTTGGCCCTTGCCACCGCCTGTCGCGGCTTCCCGAGTTCGCCAAGCGCCAACGTCTCCGCGCACAGCCCGATCGTCGCACCGAAGCCGTCGAGCGCACCGTAGTCGACCGCGCTCATGACCTCGATCACCTCGGAAGGCCTTGCTGCCAAGGCTAATTGGTTAGCTCGGAAGGCGGCCAACTGGTGGGCCCGTACTCCCGTCGCGCCCTCGAGTGCCTCGTCGATGACCCGCCATGACTCTTCCGGAGCGCGCAGCGTCCACAGCAGGTTCGCCGCGCGCAGGATCACGTCGTTGATGAACGCCGATGCAGGCACCTCGTCGGCGGCGATGCTGTCGATGACCTCGGCGGCATCCGCGCCCTTCTGCTGCATCAGGAGGTTGTAGGCGAGGTGCACGCGCGCCCCAACGTCGACGTCCGCCTCGGCGGCGGCCCTGGAAAGCCGTTCGGCCAGTGCAAAATCCAGCAGCGAGCTGGCCGCGGTGGCGGCCGATGCCAGCACCTGCGCGTCGGGGGCAAGGTCGGACTCCAGCCACAGCAGTCCGCGGCGAACGGAGTCAGCCGTCCCGGTGCCGTCCTTCATGGCGGCCGCAATGAGGCCGCGCAGTCGCCGCAGCCGCAACGGCCCACACTGATTGAGGCGTACTTCGGCATACATCGGATGCCCGACGTATATCGCATCGCCAGAGGTCCGGATCAGTTCGCGTTGCTCCGCCTCCTCGAGAGCCATCGCGTCGACCAGTGGCGCCAGGCAGTTGCGGTCGACCGGTTCACCGACGGCGACGAGGTCGACGACGTGGCGGACCTCCTCGGGCACAGCGCCGATCTGGTGCTCGACCAAGTCGGTCAGTGACGCCGAGACCTGGGGTCTGCCGAGCCAGCGACACTGTCCCTGCTCGTCGACCAGCCGGCCGGCGTCCCGCTCCTGATCCACCAGTTGCCGCAGGAACAACACGTTCCCCTGGGTCAGTCGCCACATCCGGTCGGCACAGTCTTCAACGGGAGGTAGCCGAAGCGCCGAGCGCAGCAGCTGCCCGGATTCGGAACGCGACAGCGGTTGTATCTCCAGCCGCCGCACCAGTCCGTCCTTCCACAACGCGGTCACGGCGGCGGGTGCGGGTTGGCCGCTGCGAATCGTCACGACCACCACGGCCGCGCGCTGCAGCACCAGCTGATGCAGGACGAGCGCCGACAACTCGTCGAGCAGGTGCGCATCGTCGACGAACACCAGCAGGCGACTCGGGTCGGCTCCTTCGGTCAGCGCGCCAATCACCCTGCGCGCCAATGTCAACGGTGCACCCTCGAAGTCGTCGCTCCATTGCGCGAACGCACCGAGCGGCACCGAACGTCCGGTCGCGGTCGCGGCGACGTGCCGCACCGCCCACCCCGATTCGGCGGCCGCAAGAACGGCTTCGCGGGCCAGCCTTGACTTGCCGACGCCTGCCCGGCCGGCCAGCGCGACCCCGCGATACTCCTCGCTGACGAGCAACTCGGCGATGACGCCAAACTCCTCGGCTCGGCCGGTAAGCGGCCAGTGGTCCACCATGCCGAAATGTTAGCTGATCGACTTACTTTGCCGTCAATTTACGGTGCGGCAGTTACAGGTATTGCCGATCCAGCGGCTCTACCTGCAATCTCCAGCGAATCTCCACACTTCCTTCATGCCCGATAGCGCCTGCTGGGACAGCATCGAGTGAGCCAAACAAGGAGCAGCTCATCTCTCGGTCTCGTTGGACTGCTCACGCTGACCCGGGAATCATCCGGCCCGATGTGGCGTAGTTACCCTTGGCGACTACCCGTCCGAAAGGTCCCGCATGCGAGTTGGAGTGGTGTTTCCCCAGACCGAGCTAGGCGGCGACCCCGGGGCCGTGCGGGCGTACGCCGAGACGGTGGAGGCAGCGGGGTTCACGCACGTGCTGGCCTACGACCACGTGGTCGGCGCCGATCCGGCCGTCCATACCGGCTGGGCAGGCCCCTATGACGTGAACACCACCTTCCACGAGCCACTGGTGATGTTCGGATTCTTGGCTGCGATCACCCGGTCCGTCGAGTTGGTGACCGGCGTGATCATCCTCCCTCAGCGCCAAACCGCCCTGGTCGCCAAGCAGGCCGCCGAGGTCGACCTACTCAGCGGCGGACGCCTGCGGCTGGGTATCGGAATCGGTTGGAACGCCGTCGAATACGAAGCTCTGACGAAGGACTTCTCCAACCGCGGAAAGCGCTCCGCCGAGCAGATCGAGCTGCTCCGTCGACTCTGGACGGAACAGTCCGTCACCTTCGACGGCGCCTACGAGCAAGTGACCGGTGCAGGCCTGGCACCGTTGCCAGTGCAACGCCCCATTCCGGTGTGGATCGGGGCCGCGTCGGTACCCGGTTACCGAAGGGCTGGCCGGTTGGCCGACGGCTGGTTCCCCATGATGGAGCCGGGTCCGGGCCTCGACTATGCGCGGGGCATCGTCGAGCAGGCCGCCGTCGAGGCGGGTCGGGATCCCGCCACGATCGGCATAGAGGGCCGGGTGACATGGAGCGGCGACGACGACGCACTGGCTCGCAACGTGGCGGCGTGGGAGGCCGCGGGCGCCTCACACCTGTCGATCAACACCATGGGCGCGGGGCTCGCATCGGTCGACGAGCATCTGGCGGTGCTGACCAGGGTGGCGGAATCGCTGCCCAAGAACTGAGCGGACGGGAAGGATTGGCGGATGAGCGATTTGCCGCCGCAGGACTACCCACAGATGGCTGCCGCACGCGGACGCGTCGAGCCTGCCCCCAGGCGCGTCCGCGGGTATCTCGGCACCGAGCTGGTCTTCGACACCACGGCCGCGCGATACGTGTGGGAGGTGCCGAACTACCCGCAGTACTACATCCCGCTCTCCGACGTCGAGCAGAAGTTCCTTCTCGACGAAGACCATCCGCAGAAGGTGCAGTTCGGCCCGTCGCGGACCTTCTCCTTGGTGGGGGCCGGGCAGACCCACGAATCGGCCGTGCGGGTGTTCGAGCCAGGCGACGGACCCGTCGCGGGACTGGTGAAGTTTGAATGGAATTCGCTGACGTGGTTCGAGGAGGACGAGCCGGTCTACGGCCACCCCCGAAATCCGTATGCGCGCGTCGACGCATTGCGCTCGCATCGCCACGTCACGGTGGAACTCGACGGGCTGACCTTGGCCGACACCCACAGTCCCATACTCTTGTTCGAAACCGGTTTGCCGACAAGGTATTACATCGATAAGACGGATATCGCCTTCGAGCACCTCGAGTCGTCCGAGACCCAGACCCTGTGTCCGTACAAGGGCGTCACATCGGAGTACTGGTCGGTGCGCGTCGGCGATGAATTGCACCCCGACCTCGCATGGACCTACCACTATCCGCTCCCCGCGGTCGCGCCGATCGCAGGCACGGTGGCCTTTTACAACGAGAAACTCGACATCACGGTCGACGGCGTCAGACTCGAGCGTCCGCAGTCGCCGTTCAGCTGACACACGGGTAGATCTACGAGAAGCGTCAATTTTGGCGCTGGGATTTTCTATTCTCGAATCGCAGGCTATCCGAGCACAGTCGGGAGGACGCGCGATGACCGAAGAAGCCACAGTGGACGACCGGCGCAGGGCGCACAGCTTTCACTTCGATCGCCACACCCCGCAGTACCGCGACCAATTCGAGGCGATCACCTCGGAGATGCACGGGCAGTGCCCCCTTGCCTGGACGGACACCTACGGCGGGCACTGGGTGGCCGCAGGAAACAAGGAAGTCTTCGAGCTTGCGCGGTGCCCGCATGTCTCCAATGACAACGACATCACCGGCGAAGGCAAGGGCTACCAGGGGATAACCATCCCTCGCGCACAGGCCAGCACCGCCTTCCGCGGCGGCATGCTGGAGATGGACGATCCCCAACACCACGAGTACCGCACGCCGCTGAACGCGTACCTGTCACCCGCCGCCGTGCAGCGCTGGGTGCCCGTCGTCGACGAACTGGTCAAGGCCTGCCTGGACGAGAAGATCGAGACCGGCCGGATCGACTTCGTCGACGACCTCGCGAACATCGTTCCCGCTGTCTTGACCCTCGGTCTGCTCGGCGTGCCGCTCAAGGACTGGGAGATCTACTGCGAGCCCGCGCACGCGTCGGTGTACACCCCCGCCGGTACCCCAGAGGCAGTTCGCGTCACCGATCTCTACATCGCGTCCGGCATGGAGATGATGCGCCACCTCGCGGAGATCCGGGAAAACCCCAGGCCCGGCTTGATCGACGCGTTGGTCCGGACCCGGATCGACGGTGAGCCCGCCCCCGACCTCGAACTCTTGGGCATGCTCATGTTGCTGATCGGCGGCGGCTTCGACACCACGACGGCGCTGACCGCGCACTCGTTGGAGTGGCTGTCGCAGCACCCCGACCAACGCGAACGGCTGAGCCGGGAACGCGACAGCCTGCTCAACCCGGCGACCGAGGAATTCCTGCGCTACTTCACCCCGGCGCCGGGCGACGGCCGCACCATCGCCGACGACATCGAGGTCGACGGCATTACGTTGAAGGAAGGTGAGCGGCTTTGGTTGTCGTGGGCGATGGCGAACCGCGACCCCGAACTCTTCGCCGACCCCGACGACGTGATACTGGACCGCACCCGCAACCGGCACTTCAGTTTTGGATTGGGCGTGCACCGTTGCATCGGCTCCAACGTGGCCCGCACGGTCTTCAAGTCGATGCTCACCGGGGTACTCGACCGGATGCCCGACTTCCGTTGTGACGCAGCGGGTGCGGTGCACTATCAGACCATCGGCGTGATCCAGGGCATGCAACACCTTCCCGCCACGTTCACCCCGGGCCGCAGGCTCGGGCCCGGCCTGGACGCCACCCTTGAGAAGCTGCAGCGCATCTGCGACGAACAAGGGCTCGCGGCGCCCATCACCGAACGGAGGGCCGCTGCGGTCATCGCTGACTAGGCCGACGCAGTATCGTCGCCAATCATGGCACCGCCCCTGACGATCATGTTCTGGCCGGAGTCGGCGTACGGGCCGACGAATCAGTGCATCGGCCTGGCCGCCATCCTCCGCGACCGCGGGCACACCATCGTGTTCGCCGCCGAAAGTTCGTGGGCGGGCAAGCTCACCCCCTTTGGCTTCATCGAAGAACTGGTCGATTTGGCCGAGCCACCCGAGGGCGCGAGCGACGACGACGCCGGAGCCTTCTGGACGGACTTCATCGCCGAGACCGCACCCGAGTTCCGCAAGCCGACCATCGAACAGCTGGAGTCGTTCATCGCGCCCACGTATCAGGCGCTCATCGACGGGGCCAAGTACTGCGAACCGCGGTTGCGCGAGATCGTCGCCAAGCACCGGCCGGACGTCATCGTCGAGGACAACGTGGTGCTGTTCCCCGCGCTCACGACGGCGGACGTGCCCTACGTGCGCATCGTGTCCTGCAGTCCGCTCGAAGTCAGCGGCCCCGGCGTGCCACCGCCGTTCTCCGGGCTGCCGAGCGCCGACCCCGCCCAATGGGCGGCCTACCGGGCGGAGTTCGACCGCACCCACCGCGCCATGTGGGCCGACTTCGACGCCTGGGTCCAGGCCCAAGGCGCAGCTGCGCTACCCGACCTCGAGTTCATCCCGCGGGACA
Organism: Mycobacterium sp. RTGN4; assembly: GCF_033804635.1. Classification (NCBI taxonomy): domain Bacteria; kingdom Bacillati; phylum Actinomycetota; class Actinomycetes; order Mycobacteriales; family Mycobacteriaceae; genus Mycobacterium; species Mycobacterium sp. RTGN4. The sequence continues at coordinate 9,586 of NZ_JAPZLB010000026.1, forward strand.
ACGCCGCGAACCTGTACGTCTACCCGGCCGAGGCCGACTACGTCGAAGCCCGGCCGCTCGACGACAGCTGGACGAGGATGGACTCCAGCGTGCGCGAGACCGACGACGAATACGTGGTGCCCGCCGAAGTCGCCGATCGACCCGACGACAGCGCGCTCATCTACCTCTCGCTGGGTTCGCTCGGCGGCGCCGACGTCGAGCTCATGCAGCGCCTCGTGGACGTGCTCGGCACCACCAGGCACCGCTTCATCGTGAGCAAGGGTCCGCAGGCCGATCGAATTACGCTGACGGACCACATGGTTGGCGCGCAGATGGTGCCGCAGACCAAGGTCATCCCGCAGGTCGACCTCGTCATCTCCCACGGCGGCAACAACACCACCACCGAGGCACTGCACTTCGGCAAACCGCTGATCGTGCTGCCGCTGTTCTGGGACCAGTACGAAAACGCCCAGCGCATCGACGAACTCGGCCTCGGGGTGCGGCTGGATACCTACGGCTTCGCCGATTCGGAACTCACCGACGCCGTCGACCGGCTGCTCGATGATTCCGCACTGCGGGACAAGCTCGCGACCTTGGGTGCGGCGGTCCGCAGCCGCGACGGCCTACGCGTGGGCGCCGACGTCATCGAGCGGGTCGGCGTGCAACATCGAGCGCCGATTGGCTGACGCCCCACGGGTGCTCGACGCGCTCGAACTTGCCGAAGGCAAGCGTCTTTCGGTCGTCGCCGACGCCGACGGCCTGGCCGCGCTGCCAATGATTCGGGAGCCCAGCGGTTGGCGGCGCGCTCATCCCGGTGACGGCGTCGCGGAGGCCCTGCTCGCACGGTTGGCTGCGGTGGACGGCGCGGCGACGGCCGGACGATTCACGTTGCGCTCGTGGGTCCACCGCACGGCGACGGGCGAACGACCGATGGGGGTCGACCAGACCAACGAGTCGGTGATCGTCGGCGACGCCGCGGTAGTCAAGTGGGCGACACATCTGCAAGACGGCCCGCATCCGGCCGCCCGCCGGATTGGGGTCTTGCGCGACGCCGGCTTCGGCGGGATGCCCACACCCTGGGGACTGGTCACGTGGCAACCGACGGGCGCGGCCGAGACGCTGGTAGCCAGCGTCGACGAGTATCTGCCTGGCGCGGTGGACGGTTGGACGTGGGCAGTCGAGCTGATCACCCGCGCTGACGACCCCGCTCCCGCGGTGGCAGCGGCGGTCGACGTCGGGGAGTTGGTGGCCGAAATGCATGCCGGCTTGTCCAGCACGGTCACGCTGGCTTCGGAGCAGGACGCGGCCAGGTGGCGGGAGCGTGCCCTGGAGATCCTGGAAACCGCTTGCACACTCGGCGATTTCGCGAGTGTAGTGACCGCGCGTGCCCGACGATCCGAGCTCGAGACGATGCTCGACGGCCTCGGCGCGCTTGCGGGCACCCCCGTCATCGAGGGACACGGCGACCTTCACGTAGGCCAAGTGCTCAGAGCCGACGGACGATTCGTGGTGACCGACTTCGACGGCAACCCGGTGCTGCCCGCGGCGCAGCGCACGCTTCCGATTCCCGCCGCGCTCGACGTCGCGGGCATGATCCAGTCGCTGGCCCACGCCGCCATCGTGGCGCGCAAGTACGCCACCATCGACCCCGCGGCACTGGCCGCCGCCGACGCGGCGTGCCGGGCCGCACTGCTACGGGCCTACCCGACCCGGCTCGCCGAGCTCGGCCACTCGGAGCTCTTCGACCCGGGCCCGTTACGCGCTTTCCGAACCCAACAGGTCTTGCGCGAGATCATCTACGCGGCAAGGCATCTACCACGATGGATGTACGTTCCAGACGCCGCACTACCCGCACTGCTCGACGAAGGGATCGAAACGTGAACCCCGACGGCTTCACAGCCGACCTCCGCCGCAAACCCGAGGTGTTGCGCGGGCTCGCGGCTTCGCTGGCGGAAGACAACCCGTGGACGGAGGTCGTCGGACACGACGTCGCGCGGGTGGTCTTGCTCGGGATGGGGTCGTCGGCGTACGCCGGGTCCGTCGCCGCCGCCCGGATGCGCGCACGGGGCCTGGTTGCCTCGTCGGAGCTCGCCTCCTCACGGCTGTTGCCCGCATGGGGGCCGGGCACGCTCGTCGTGGCGACGTCGGCGACCGGGGGCTCCGTCGAAACACTCGACGCGCTCGGCCGAGTGCCTGCAGGGGTGCGCACGGTGGCGCTGACGAACACGGCGGGGTCGGCCGTCACCGAGCGATGTGACGGCGTCGTCACGTTGGACGCGGACCAGGAAGTCGGCGGGGTGGCCTGCCGCAGCTATCAACACACGCTGGCCCTGTTGATGGCGCTCGAGTGCGCGCTCGCGGGCGTGGCCACCGCGTCGCTGGCGGAGTCGGTCAATGCGGCCGCCGACGCGTCCACCCATCTGCTTGCCACTGAGTCAGACTGGCGCCCAGCAGTTTCCGAGCTATTGCTCGGCCCCGCCGGCACCCACCTCGCCGCGCCTGCGCACCGGTTCTGTTCGGCGCAGCAGGGCGCGCTGATGCTGCGCGAGGGGCCGCGCCTTCCCGCCGTCGGCTGCGAGACCGGTGACTGGAGCCACGTCGACGTCTACCTGACCAAGACCACGGACTATCGACTGCTCGTCTTCGCCGGGTCGGAGTGGGAGCCGCAAATGGCCGAGTGGACGACCGCGCGCGGCAGCACCGTCGTCGGCGTCGGCGGGAGCGTTCCAGGAGCCAGCTACGACGTGCGCTACCCCGGTGACACCGATGACGACGTCAGGCTGCTGAGCGAGGTGCTGGTACCGGAACTGGTCGCCGCTCACGCGTGGCAGGCAGCTCCTTGACGTACCTCGGCGGGTTTGGTGCCGGTACGCATTTGGAATCGTTGACATGCCCTGGGCCGACTGGTTAATTAGCCGGAGAAATGACTGTAAATCTGGTCGGCTCGACCAACAACGAGCGGTTGAGTACTCAGCTGCCGGATGCCGTTGGCCGATTGCGTATTTCACGTACAGCGGACGGGACTTTCGATGTCTGACAGCGCCCGCGAGCTCGAGAACCTCATCTATGCCTACGCCGAGCGGCTCGACGCGGGCGACCTGGACGGGGTGGCCGAGATGTTCGCCCACGGCCGGATCCTCGGCATGGAGGACGGTCCGCCGGAGACGGTATTCACGGGTACGGCGGGCGTCCGGAAGATGTACGACATAGCCACCCGCCTGTACGAGGACGGAACGCCGAAGACCCGGCACTTCACCAGCAACGTGCAGCTCTATGTCGACGAGGACGCGGGGACCGCGCACGGAAGCGCGTACTACTCCGTCACGCAAGCGACTCCGGCGCTACCGTTGCAGATCATCGTGACCGGCCACTACCGCGACACCTTCCACCGCATCGACGGGGTGTGGTGGTTCGACTCCCGGCTCATGTTCGTCGACCAGGTTGGCGACACCAGCCACCACCTGAAGTTCTGAGCGACGTGGCGCACGCGTTCGACGCGGCTCGGCTCAAGTCGGCCGCGCAGGACAAGGAGGGGCGCTCCGATTGGGGGCCGCTGGCGTTCGAGCAGCCGCTGCAGGTGTTGGCCGACAGCTACGCCGACGCCGACCTCAACGAGACTGGCACGCACATCCTGCGGTCGGGACTGGTGCACAGCCTGCGGATGCGCCTGCGCGCGCAGGAATGGATTCGGCGTCATCCCGAGATCGCGCAGGAGACCATCGGTGCGCCCATCGTCGTCGTCGGCATGATGCGCAGCGGCACCACGCTGCTCCAACGCTTGCTGGCCGCCGACGACCGCTTCCACTGCGCGTACGGGTGGGAGGTCGTGGAGGTCGCGCCGAAGCTGGACCATCAGTGGTCCGAGCGGGAAGACCCCAGGATCGTCATCAGCGAGAAGCGTGAGGCGACGTCTCGCGAGCTGGCCCCGGAACTGTTCGCCATCCACCCCATGTACGCCCGCGAACCCGAAGAGGAGATCGTCTTCCTCTCCGACGCTTTCCTGTCCCACGTACCCGAGTCCGGCGCCCACCTGCCCGGCTACCGGGCCTGGATCGACGGGCAGGACTTCACGCCCGCGTACTCGTATCTGCACCGGATGCTGCAATTCCTGCAGTGGCAGAAGCGCCAGGTTGGCAAGACCGCCCAGCGGTGGGTGCTGAAGTCACCCGCCCACCTCGGCTATCTGGACGCGTTGCGCGCTCAGTTTCCCGATCTGCACGTCGTTCACATGCACCGCGATCCGCTCGAGACCATCCCGTCCGGCGCCAGCCTCAACGCGACGCTGCACGCAATGCACGCCGACACCGTGGACCGACATCGCGTCGGCGCGGAGTGGCTGCAACGGATGGGTTGGACCAACGACCGCGCGATGGCCACGCGCGCCGGCTGGGCAGACGAGTCGACGTTGTGCACCGACATCGAATTCACCGATGCCGTCGGCGATCCGATCGGTCAAGTAGCGCGCGTCTACGAGGCGATCGGCGTTCCGCTGACCGCCGACGCGGAGTCGGCGATGCGGCGGTGGCTGGTCGAGCGTCCGCGTGAGCTCCCGCGACCGGCGTATGCGGCCTCCGACTTCGGGCTGAGCGACGCTGAGATCGACGACCGGTTTGCCACCTACAACTCCCGATTCCGCTCCGGTGCAGCACCATTCAGGAGGATTTGATGTCCGAGTACTCAGGTGATCCCATCGCAACGGAGTCGCAGCACGAACAGGAGCTCGCGGCCCTCGAACTCACCAAGCACCCGACGGTACGGGCGGCCTACCGCAGCGTCGCGGAAGCCTGGCTGGCCCGGGCCAAGGCCTCGGACGCCATGCGAGCCTGCTTCGACGCCGCCTTCGCCGAAGTGATGTTCTCGGCCGCGGTGTGGTCGTCCAATCAGGACAAGCTGCGGCCCAAGGTCAGCTGCATCACCCGGCTGGGCCATCCCGTATCCGGTCAAGACATTCCCGGATCACGTTGGGGCATCGACAATCCCGACAGCGTGTACCGCGTCATCCCCATCTCCGGCGACGAGCGCTACGAGATCCACGGCCGCGTCGGCGCGAACCGGATGACGGAGAACTACTTCACGCTGTGGGACGCCAAGATGGGTACCGTTGCGGTACTCAACGGCCGCACCATGGCCGTCGACTCCGACGGCTCGTTCACCATCACCGTCGACTCGAAGCCCGCAGGCGGTCGGCCCAACCACGTGCAGTCGACCCCGGAGGCACACGAGTTCTACATCCGCGACGTACTACTCCACTGGGACAACGACGACCCGAATCACCTTTCGGTGCAACGACTCGGGTCAGCGCCCACGACTCTTGCGCGGACGCTCGACGAGCAGGCCGACGCCACCGCGGACATGATGGCCTACTTCGCCAACTTCACCGGCAAGCTCAGCCACGGCGTGTACAAGATGGAACCCAACAACTTCAACCTCGCCTGGTCGGCCGACAAGGTCGGCGCGATGCGCAACCAGGTGTACGTGATGGGGCGCTTCGACCTCAAGCCAGACGAGGCGTTCGTCGTCGACGTCGGCGACGGTGGGGCCGAGTACTTCACCGTGCCGCTGAGCAACATCTGGGGCACCACCTTGGAACTGGTCGACCGCACCGGCAGCCTCAACAAGGCTCAGTCCGTCGCCCACGAGGACGGCACCTACACGTACGTCATCGCTGCCACCGATCCAGGCGTGGCGAACTGGATCGACTCCGACGGACTGAGTGAAGGCATCCTTACGCTGCGGATGGCTGAATTCGGCGGGGACGGACCGAAAGAGGACCTCGGCGCCCGCGGGCGGGTGGTGAAACTCGACCAACTCGAGCGCGAGGTGCCAACACTGCGCCGGGTGACCGCAGCAGAGCGGGCGACCGAGTTGGCCGAGCGCCGTGCGGCGTACCTGCGCCGGCTACCCGAAGGGACGAACTGACATGAGCCGCTGGTTTATCACCGGATGCTCCACCGGAATCGGTCGCGAGATCGCCCGCGCCGCACTGGAAGCCGGCCATTCGGTGGTGGTGACGGCGCGACGCACCGAGACAGTGGCCGACTTCGCCGACGACTTCGGCGACCGTGTCGTCGTCGTCGCGCTCGACGTGACCGACGGGAAGCAGATTGCCGCCGCGGTCCAGGCCGCGGACGACGCGTTCGGCGGGATCGACGTGCTGGTCAACAACGCGGGCAACGGCTACCTGTCCGCCATCGAGGAGGGTGAGGACGAGCAGGTCCGAAAGCTGTTCGACACCAACTACTTCGGCGTCGTCGACACCATCAAGGCAGTGCTGCCGTCGATGCGCGCCCGGCAATCGGGGCACATCGTGAACATCTCGTCGATGACCGGCCTGGTGGCCAACCCACCCAACGGGTACTATTCGTCAACGAAGTTCGCGCTCGAGGCGTTGACCGAGGCGCTGGCGCAGGAGGTCAAGCCGCTTGGCATCAAGGTGACCGCCATCGAGCCGGGCGCATTCCGCACCGATTGGGCGGCCCGCTCCATGTGGGAGTCCTCCACCCCGATCGGTGACTACGACGAGAACGTCGGCGCCCGCAAGACGATGATCAAGGAATTCGCCAATCACCTGCCCGGCGACCCTCGCAAGGTAGCGGAGGCGGTATTGATGGTGACCACGCTCGACGAACCGCCGCTGCGCTTGCTGCTCGGTCGCGACGTGCTAAAAGCGGTGCGCGACAAGCTCGCTGCGTTCTCCGCGTCCATCGACGAGTGGGAGGCCGTCACCAAGGACGTCAACTTCCCGAAGGGCAGCTGACGATGGGAACCCTGGACGGCCGCGTCGCGTTCATCACCGGTGCGGCCCGCGGGATGGGACGCGCGCATGCGGTCAAGCTCGCGAGCGAGGGCGCCGACGTCATCGCCGTCGACATCTGCGCCGAGTTCGACTCCACCGATTACCCCGGCTCCACCCCCGATGACCTCGCCAAGACCGTGAAACTGGTTGAGCGCCAGGGCCGTCGAATCCTGGCCCGACAGGTCGACGTGCGCGACCCCGAAGCGGTGGATGCCGTCGTCGCCGAGGGCGTGCAGGAATACGGCAGGCTCGACATCGTGATCGCCAACGCAGGCATCATCCGGATGACCGACAGCGACGATCCGCGCCGGACGTTTCGCGACATCGTCGACGTCAACCTCATCGGCGTGTGGAACACCGTCGATGCGGCCATCCCCGCCCTGGTTGCTGGCGGACGGGGCGGATCCATCGTGATGACCAGTTCCACTCAGGGGCTGAGAACGTCGGGCACCCCACGCGCCGGCCTGCAGGCCTACGCCGCCTCCAAGCGCGGCCTCGTCGCGCTCGCCCAGGGGTGGGCGGCTCAGCTTGCGCCGCAGTCGATCCGGGTGAACACCATCCATCCCAGTGGCGTGGCCACCGGGATGATCATCAACGAAACGACGATGGCACTGGCCGCCGCAGGCGATGAATGGCTGGCGGATCAGAAGAACGCGCTACCGATCGCGCTGGTGCAACCCGAGCAGATCGCCGAGGCGGTCGCGTGGCTGGTGTCGGACGCCGGCCAGTTCATCACAGGAACGGCTTGGCCACTGGACGCAGGTTTCACCCTGCGCTGAGGAGACGAACGCTCACATCCCGGGGATGCCGGACAGCCCGGATAGCCCGGGGAGCCCACCCATCTGAGTTCCTTGGCCGAGCCAATTTCCGTTCGCGAGCGACGCCATCATGCTCGGGCAGTACATGGAGATCGCGATGCTGGTGAACAAGTTCGCCATGCCAGGCGAGACGCCGTTGGTGCCGCCCATCTGAGACGCGACGCCTGCGAAGTTCCCACCCGGTTGCGCGAGCATCGGGCAGATGGACTGCGCCATGGTCACCGCCATGTTCGGATCGGAGTAGGACACACCAGAGTTGGCGAGTGTCGACAGGAATTGGTCGCTGGCCACGTCGGCCTGTGCCGGGGCAGGGGCAATGGTCGCGGCCACCAGGATGCCAGCGGAGATGGCAAGCGCACCTGCGGCTTTCGCCGCAATGCCGAATAGGCCTGAACAGTCCGTCATGTGCGGTCTACTTCCCATGGGTCACGAAGCCGAATCACTGCTGTAACTTCTGGAACACTGCTCTACTTCTGTCACATTTAGAACACGGACCGGTGACGGTTGGCACACTATGCGTTTCACGAGCAGGGTTCGGTGGCTTGCCATGTGAGACTTCGCCGTTTGCCAGCCGCCGTCAGGACTGCGGCGCCACCGAGGCCAACGGGTTACACGCCGGCGCGGGGTTGCGGTGTCGTCGAGCGCCGATGGTTACGCTCGTAGGGCCATGACGAGACGTTGCGTGCTGCCGGTGCTGTTGTTCGTTCTGCTACTCGGTTCGACGGGTTGCTCGTTCTTCTCCAGTCCAGGCCCGCAAGACGCGTTCCACGCTTTCGCCGAGGCACTTCAGCGCAAGGACCCCGGGGCCGCCGCGAGCACCGACGATCCGAACGCCGCCACCACCGCGATCAATTCGATGTTCGACGGCATGGGCAAGGATGCGACGGTGAAGGTCGACGTCGGCAAGTCCGGCGATGACGACAACTCGGCCAAACTGAGCTACTCGTGGTCGCTCGGCCCCGACAAGACCTTGCAGTACGACGCGACGGCGACGGCCACGCAGTCCGGCGACGACTGGCACGTGCACTGGTCCCCCACAGTGCTACATCCGAAGCTGCAGTCCGGCATGACCTTTCAGTACAGCGACGACAAGAACTTCCTGACGCCGGTCACCGACCGCGACGGGCAGCCACTGCTGACCTGGCAGAACGTCGGCGTCATCACGCTGACGCGGGATCACCTCGAATCCGCCGCCCCGCTCGCGGCTGTCCTGCAGCCATTCGACGGCACCACCACCGCCGAGTCGATCACCGCTCAGTTCAACGGAACACAGGACGACACCGTCACCGTGATCAAACTCCGCGACCAGGATCTCGCCCAAGTGTCCGATCAGTTGAAGCAGTTCCCCGGCGTCTCGGTGGTGGAGCAGGGCGCACTGCTCACCGCGAACCGGGATTTGTCCTCGCCTGCGCTCGACGGACTTTCTGCGTTGTGGCAGAAGGCGATCGACGCTGCCGCGGGCTGGTCGGTGGATCTGGTCGACGCCCAGGGCAAGCCGACCGAGGTGTTGACCTCGACGCCGCCGCGCGACACCGCGCCGGTTCGCACCACGCTCGACACCCGATTGCAGTTGCTCGCGCAGCAGGCCGTATCGACCGAACCGCGGCCCGCAGTGCTGGTGGCCATCTCCCCCTCGACGGGCGGCATCCTCGCCGCGGCGCAGAACGCCGCTGCCAATGCCCAGGGACCCATTGCCTTCTCCGGCGCATACCCTCCCGGATCGACGTTCAAGACCATCACCACCGCAGCGGCCATGCAGGCCGGATTGGCGACACCCGACACTCCGGAGGCCTGCCCGGGCAAGGTCACCATCGAGAACCGGACCATCCCGAACGAGGATGAGTTCGACCTGGGCACCGTGCCGCTGTCGACGGCCTTCTCGCACTCTTGCAACACGACGATGGCTGCGCTGGCGGACAAGCTTCCTGCCGACGCACTGCCAAACATGGCGCGGCTGTTCGGAATTGGCGTCGACTACGTCATCCCCGGCCTCACCACCATCACCGGGAACGTGCCCAACGCCGACACCCCCGCGCAGAAGGTCGAGAGCGGGATCGGCCAGGGCGCCGTCACGGTCAGCCCGTTCGGCCTGGCCGTCGCCGAGGCCAGCCTGGGCCACGGTTCGACCATCGACCCGACCCTCGTTGTCGGTGAGCCCACGACCGCCAACACCCCCTCGGCACCGATTCCACCGGCGATCGCGGACAACCTGCGGGCGATGATGGCGCAAACGGTCTCCGACGGCACTGCTACTGCGCTGAAGGACATTCCAGGGCTCGGCGGCAAGACGGGCACCGCCGAATTCGGCGACAACACCCATTCCCACGGCTGGTTCGCAGGCATCGTCGGCGACATCGCCTTTGCGACCCTGGTGGTCGGCGGCGATACCTCTGCCCCGGCGATCGCCGTATCGGGCGACTTCCTCAGACCGGCTTTGATCCCGGCCTGAAGCGCTAGGCGGCAAACTTCTACGGGCGCGCTGGTCAGCACGACGGATCGCGACACCGCGGCTGCGGCGAAGGCACCGCAAACCCACGGGCGAAACTGCTCGCCCAATGGGTTGTTGTGGGTCAACTGGCAGCCACGGATTCATCCCGACAGAGCGGTTGAAACCGCCGTCCAGACGGGTTACGGTTTGCGCGTCTTGGATCTTGCCGGGGTCGAGCACCGGCGATCACTCAGTGTTACTACGAGGAATCGAGCAGTCGTGGTGGAATCGTCGGCTAATGACGGTGAAGGACCAGTAATTGTCGGGCTGTCCGATGCGGCGATGCACATGTACGCGGCCGCCATCGACTCCCTGCCCGACCCGGATGACCCCGAGTTTCCTTACCGCGCAGGCGTGATTCTCGCCGGCCTTCGCAAGCTGGGGAAGTCGATGTCCGACGCAGCCGTCCGGAGCCGGGTCACCCCGTCGGTCATCGTCGCGTTGAGTGGCGTCCGGAATCGCTACGACGAACTGATGGAACGCGCCGCGAACGGACCAGGGGCCACCCTGGGTCAGCGGCTCTACGTCGCGCGTCTGCACGCCAAGCTCACCACCAAGGAAGCCGCCAACGGCGTGGGCTTGCGACGGGACATCATCGAAGCCCTCGAGGCCGAAGAGCCTGCCACCGAAGAAGAGACCGCGAAGATCAAGGACCTCATCGCCGCGCTCGGAGGCTAACCCCTACATCGCCCAGACTTGCCCGGCGCCTCCACAATCTGGGGCAAGTCTGGCAAACACGTGGCGCTCGCGCTTCCACCGCTAGTCGATGCGGATGAAGTACGTACCGTCCTCGTCGCGCTCGATCTGCCGATCCCATGTGTTCAGCCACACGGGGGTGTCGCTGCGGGTACCGAGATAAGCGTTTCGGATCGCGCCGCCCGGTTGAAGTTGGACGCTCCACTCGTCGCCCGTCGCCTGGATGCTGACGAGCTCCTCGCCGTCGGCTCGGCGGATGGACAGCGTGTGGCCGTTGAGTTCCTGCTCCGATAACTCGGCGTCGTCTTCTGCCAAGTCATCATCGAGCAGTTCTTCGAGTTCGGTGTCTAGGTCGGGCTCGTCGTCATGCACGGCGCCACTGTACCGAGCCCGCAAGGCGTCGACGGCCCTCGAGTTCGATGTCTCAGCACGGTCCTAGGATTGATTCATGACGGACCCAATCGACTTTGATGCGATGAATCGTGAAGTGATCCGCGAGTTCCGCGAGACAGGCGGTACGGCCGGTGGCGTGTTCACGGGCAAGCCGCTGGTGCTCGTGCATCACGTCGGCGCGAAATCCGGCCGCGAGCGCACCGCCCCGCTCGTCCCTCTCCTAGAGGATGGTCGGATCTACGTCTTCGCGAGCAAGGGCGGTGCCGACACCAATCCGCACTGGTACCTCAATCTGGTGGCGCATCCGCAGCTCACGGTTGAATTGGGCACCGAGACGTTTGCCGCCACCGCTCGCGTGCTCGACGGAGCCGAACGCGATGAGATCTACGCTAAGCAGAGCGCCGTCGAGCCGCAGTTCGCCGACTATCAGCGGCGCACGGAACGGCGCATTCCCGTGATCGAGTTGGTGCGGCAAGGCGAGTGACCGCCTGCCATGCTTCCTCGCCGATCTTTTGAACCGGCGTTAGCCACGCCGACCTGGCCTACGCTTTCTGACCCGTCAGGGCGAGCGCTCCCCCCAACCCGATCATCATCGCTCCGCCAGTCGCGCGCGTTCTGGCGAGTCGCCTAGGCGAAGAACCGAACCACGTCCGCGCTGCGTCCGCCACCAGCGCCCACGCGCTGTCGCACATGAACGCAATGAGGGTGAACACGATCCCCAGCACCACCATCTGCACGGCCAGACCGCCGGCATGGAAGTCGACGAACTGAGGCAGCACCGCCACGAAGAACACGATCGTCTTGGGGTTCGTCACCCCGACGACGAACCCTTGCCGAAGAGTCACCAACGCTGACACCGAATCTCGGCCGTTGCCCGGGTCCATCCCCATGTCGTCACGTCGATGGCGAATGGCCTGGACGCCCAAGTAGACCAGGTACGCCGCGCCCACCAGTTTGATGGCGGTGAACACGAGAATCGACTCGGCGACGAGCGTCCCAACGCCCAGCGCAACGGCGGCGATCAGCACCAGACCTCCGAGCTCGTTGCCGAGCACCGTCATCAGACCTCCGCGGCGACCAACGGCCAGAGCCCGCCCGACCACGAAGAGCACGCTCGGCCCAGGGATCACGACGATGATCAGCGACGCGAGCGCGAAAGCGGCCAGAGCTTCGATCGAAGGCATTGCTCGAACATAGTGGGACGAACGTCGGTCTTGGAATGGGCAGCTCCGGGTCACTCAGCTGTCTGATCACCTCGGCGAGCTCGACTCTTCCCGGTTGGTCAGTCGACGCACCCGCGCACGTCCGCTGAGCGGCGCCGATATTTCCCTACGCAAGCGACAGTTCTGTTCTGAGTTTTCTTCGCGCCAGGTCCAGTAGGGGCTCCAGGCCCTCTGGCTCGATGCCCAGTTGCCTGCACATCTCCTCGTCGGGCACACCGGCGTCGGCGAGCCTGAGCGCGAGGGCATGCGCATCGGGCAATCGCGAAAGGGCAGCCTGGTACGCAGCGCGGTCGACGCTCACACTCATTGTTCCTCTCCGATGCGCTTGCACTCGGTAAGAGTCCACCGCGACCGGTGGATCCGATCGCGGGACGAACTACCTGTCTTCCTGGCTGCCACACGGGTGACTACCTACCTGCTCGGTGTGACGCCGGATTACGCCTCATCAGCGAACTAGGTAGTGCTGATCCGGCACGCCGAAAAACTAGGTAGTTCAGCCCGGAATCCGAGATCGATGTTCGGCGGCACGATTTCGACATCGCCGCGTTGGCAGGCTTCGATCGAAAGGACACTTCCATGGGACGTCACTGCACCGAGGGTTCGCTCGCCGCAATGGGCAGCGCCAAGGCTGTCGGCCGGGTCGGGGTGCTGGCCGTCGCGCTGGGCATCGGCACAGGGCTGGCCACCATGACGGGTACACCCGTCGCGCGCGCTGATTCCGCACTCGACAACCTACGACCAAACATCAGCGTGTCGGCCGGTGGAAACACCGTGATCCACAGCGGTTCGGCGACGGCCACCACATCCGGCAAGCAATCGCTGGCCATCGCCGTTGGCAAGAACAGTTCAGCCACCGCGACCGGCGCGCACTCAGGGGCCGTCGTCATCGGCAACGGGAGTACGGCGACCGCGACGGGCGGCGACGGCAACACCGCCATCGTGATCGGCAAGCGCAGCACTGCTGCAGCGCAAGACGGCAACAACAACAAGGCCACCGTGTTCGGCAACGACAACACGGCGTACGCAGGGTCCGGCAACAGCAACAAGGTGTCGATCGTCGGCAACGGGAACGTCGCCAGCGCCAGGGGCGGCAGCTTCAACACCGTCGTCGTGCGCGGCACCCAGAACATTGGCCAGGCGGGATGTTTCACGGTGACAAGCGATACCTGCGCGAACAACAGCGACCACAACACCGCCACCGTCGCCGGATACGGCAGCGAGGCCGACGCGGGCGGCAGCCAGGCTGGCCCCGACGACTTTCCGGGCTCCCACAACCGGGCCACCGCTCGCGGTGAGGGCGCCTACGCGGCTGCCGCTCTCGGCGACGGCAACACCGCGACCGCACGAGGCAATGGCACCGTGGCGTCGGCCACCGACGGCGATCGCAACACTGCCAGCGCCAAGGGCGAAGACAGCTACGCGATAGCGGGCCTAGGCAACGACAACACCGCCACGGTGAATGGCAAGGAGAGCTCCGCCACGGCAGGCTGCGCCTTCGGAAGTTATTGCGGCAGTGGCAACACCGCAATCGTCACCGGCGACGGCAGCGAAGCCTACGCGGGCCGCGGGGAGGCGAACACCGCCACGGTCACCGGCGACATGAGTAGTGCGAGTGCCGGCTGCCTCCTCGGGTGCGCTTCCGGCAGCGACGCCAACACCGCCACCGTGAACGGGGATCGCAGCGACGCGACGGCCGGACCGGACGACGGCGACCACGACAACGTCGTCGTCATCAACGGCGACGACCAGAGCGAGACGAGGCCGTAACCCTTTGTGACGCCGGAGCACCATCCCGGTTCGTCAGGCGACGTCGCGAGTCAGGTCATCCGCGCGAGCGCGCACCACATGAGCCGACTTCGGCCGCAGCGTCACCAACCCGCCGGAACGCACGATCCCGATCGGTCCGATTGCCGAAAAACGCGCAGTTCTCAAGGTGCGCATCGCCATCCGCGCCTTCGCCTGCCGGTATCCGAGGTGCGCTCCGGCCGCGGTGGGAATGAACATCGCGGCCAGTCCCGGAATGGTGGCCGCAAGGAGCGCCACAAGGGAGGCGGCGACGAGTCCGCCGTAAGTCTCCAGAAAGGCGCTTACGCCATCCGACCCGGCGTTGTCGGGCCCGACCGGAGCGACCGTGGACGCCGAGGGCAGGTGACCGAGCGCTGCCGTCAGATCGAGCGCTGCCGTCAGATCGATGGGGGATGCCGTGATCGGCGGTGGCGTCGGCGTGCCCACGGCGACCGGCGCTGCCGCATCAGGCGTGCCGGATGGGGTCTCGATGATCTGCAGCAGTTGTGCAACTGTCTCGCCCCCGCCAGGCCTTGGCGTGGTGGCGACGCCCGCTCCCCCGACCCACTGTGTGGCGCTGGTGCCCAACTGCGATATGAAACGCGCCGGAAGCTGGACTAGGTGCGCGACGGCGTCAATCGGGGCCGCAAGTTCTGGAATCACGGTAACGACGGCGTCGGTCGCCAAACTCTGCACGGTGGTGACGGTGGTGGTCGCCGCCGCGATCGAGGCCGGGACGACTTGGCCACCGGTTGATGCCACTGCCTTGGTCAACGGCTCGGTGACCCGGCGAACCACCGAGATGAGGGGCGGTGCCGCGATGGTCGGAGTCGGCTGCGCGCCAGTAGCGGCCTGCTGTTGGCGCCGACTGCTCGGCAGGGTCGCGGTGCGGTCTAGACGCGTAGCACCAACGATGCTGCGCGTAAGCGCGGCGCCAGCAGACCGGATCGAGTCCGTCGGACCGGTACGCGACGGAGCACTCTTGGGCTGCCCCACCCCAAGCTTGGTGGACACGTCGTGAAGCGTTCGCCGCTTCTCGGTGGCGTGAGCACTGGGTTCGTTACCGGCGCCGTGGCGTCCGCCCGCCGCGCTGGAGTTGCTGGCGCCGGAGTCTGGATTCGCGTGCACCATTGGGGCGCCGCCGATCATCACGCCTGCGGCAAGCAGGCCAGCACCAATGGCAATGCGCCAAGGCGACGTCGTCACCTGTCCTCCTGAACCACGCGAGGCCGCGGCACACGGCCCGCGTGGCCCGGCAATTGTGGCACGACTCGCGCGGGTGAGTTTGCTAGTTGCAGATATCAGTAGCCGCGCCCGACCGGTGCGGCCTCGTCATTTCCCGCGCTGGGATCAAACGGTGCACTTCGCCAGTCACGCCATCGGACCTCGGTAGCGCTTCATATGAACCATTCGGCGGCCGGCGCCCCGCCGTTACGCCCGCGCCGTCCGCGCCGTGATTGACAGATCGAGGTGTAGTCGTAGTAGGTGTCGATGGTGAGCCCTCGGGTCAAGTGCGGGTGCTCGGCGAAGAACAGTTCGGTTTGCTTCTTGATCTCAGAGGAGACGACGTGAAGAAACGGCAGCTCATCAATCACCCCGACGACGTGGTGTCCGAGGCGCTGGAAGGCATGGAGCTGTGCTTCGGAGACCTCATCGAGTACGTGCCGCGCTACGGCCTTGTTCGACGTCGCACGCCCGCGCGCGACAAGGTCGGCGTCATCTCCGGGGGTGGTTCAGGACACGAACCGCTACACGCCGGGTTCGTCGGGACGGGCATGCTCGACGTCGCGGTCGCAGGCGCGGTATTCGCCAGCCCCACTGCCCTGCAGGTACAAGAGGGGACGTTGGCCGCCGACAGTGGTCGCGGCGTGGTGCAGATCGTCAAGAACTACACCGGGGACGTCTTGAACTTCACCATCGCCGGCGAGTTGGCGGGCGACAGTTCGGTGGAGACCGAAATCGTGCTCGTCGACGACGATCTCGCGACCGACACCGATGACGGTGGTCCGGGTCGGCGCGGCACCGCCGCGGTGGTGGCCGTCGAGAAAATCGTTGGCGCCCTTGCCGAAAAGGGCGGGTCCCTACAACAAGTCGCCGAGATCGGCCGACGTGTTGCCCGGACGTCGCGCACGATGAGCCTGGCCCTGGAGGCCGGCACCCATCCGGGACAGCATGAGCCAGCATTCGAATTGGCCAGCGACGAAGTCGAATTGGGCGTCGGCATCCACGGTGAACGCGGCACGGGCCGAGTACCATTCGCCAGCGCCGACGAGCTCGCTGAACAGCTGGTCGTTCCGCTGCTCGGCGACCTCGGCTTGAGCCGCGGGGCCTCGGTGCTGGCCATCGTCAACGGGCTCGGAACGACCTACCCACTCGAGCTCGCCGTCGCCGCCCGCGGGATGCATCGGCTATTGACCTCCCGCGGCATCAGCGTCGCCCGCACCCTCGTCGGGTCGTATGTGACCTCACTGGACATGCACGGCTTCTCCATTACCTTGACCCCCGCCGACGCCGACCTGCTCCCGCTCTGGGACGCCCCCGTCCGTACCCCCGCCCTGACTTGGTAAGGAACGCACGATGACCGCAACTGTGAACACCTTGCCCGCGACTTTCGGCCCGCTCTGGGTTAACGCCATGCTGGCGACGGTCCTCGGCACCGCTGAACATGACGGCGCCGCAGGAACTCTCGGTGAGTTCGACCGCCGTTCCGGGGACGGCGACTTCGGTACCAACCTCACGTCGGCCTTCAATCGGGTGCGTGACGAGATCGAGGAAACGTCCCCGGACACCTATTCGTCGTGGCTCACCGCCGTGTCGCGTGGATTCCTCGGAACCGGTGGGACCAGCGGGCCGCTGTTCGGAATGTTCTTCCGCGACCTCGCCCGCTGCGCCAACGCCGCCACGCCCACCTTGTCCGAACTCAGTGACGGCCTCAGCGCCGCATTGGCGACGGTGCAGCGCTACGGCAAGGCCGAGGTCGGCCACAAGACGATGGTGGACGCGCTCGCCCCGGCTGCCCGGGCCCTTGCCGATCAGGCCGCCGCCGGCGCCGACCCGGCCGAGGCACTCGACGCTGCGGCTGTGGCCGCCCAGAACGGTGCGATCAGCACTCGCGACATCATCGCGCGACGCGGCCGCGCCTCCTATGTCGGTGAAGTATCGCGCGGGGTGCTCGACCCGGGCGCGGTGGCCGCGGCGCTGATGGTCCGCTGCGCGGCCGGTGCCGCCCGAGGCAGCGACGACGGGGCAGACACCAGCTGGATACGGTGACGGCTGTGGGCGCCGGGAAGGCGCGCGGAAGGCCTACGGTCCGAGCAGGTCCGCGCGACCAGGCCCGCCGGTTGACCGGGTTCAGTAGGGCTTCTTGCCTTCGGGCATCACGAACTCCGAGACCGACGCGGAGACACCGTTGATCGTCGTACCGCCGTTGATGATGCCCGGAGCCATGGGCAGCATGGTCTGCGGGAACCCGAGCGTCGGTGCGGTGATCGCGTCGAGCCGGCCCAATTCCTCGGCCGTGAGATTCACGTCGAGGGCGCGGATGTTGTCCTCGAACTGCGAGAGCCGACGCGCTCCGATGATGATCGACGTCACGCCAGGCTTCGCGTGGAGCCAGGCCAGCGCCACGCTGGCGACCGAGGTACCGTGCGCTTTGGCGATGATCTCGAGTTCGTCGACGACGTCGTAGGTCTTCTCGTCCACGGTCATGATCGCGCCGCGATCACCCTTGTGTTGGCCGGCGTTGCTTCGGGTGTACTTGCCGCTGAGCGCGCCGCCGCTGAGCGGTGACCATGGCGTGATCCCTAGGCCGAATTCGCCTGCCATGGGGACCAATTCCTGTTCGACGGTCCGTTGGAGCAGCGAGTACTCGATCTGCAGCCCGATGAACGACGACCAGCCGCGGAAACGCGCGATGAGATTTGCTTCGACGATCTTCCACGCCGGGGTGTCCGACACGCCCAGGTAGCGCACCTTGCCGGCACGAACGAGGTCGTCGAGTGCGGCCATCGTCTCCTCGATGGGCGTGTTCGCGTCCCAGATGTGCAGCCAGTACAGGTCGATATAGTCGGTTTGCAGGCGCCGCAGCGAGTTCTCGCAGGCATTGACGATCGCCTTGCGGCCCGAACCGCCGCCGTTGGGATCACCCTGATACAGGTTGCCGCTGAACTTGGTGGCGATCGTCAAGCGGTCGCGGCGGGCGGCGTGGCGACCTATGTGGTCGCCGATGATCTTCTCGGAGTGACTGGCCGTGTAGAAGTTGGCGGTGTCGATGAAGTTGCCGCCGAGGTCGACGAACCGGTCGATGATCTGTTGGGACTCCTCGACACTTGAACCCCAGCCGAGGTCTTCGCCGAACGTCATCGCCCCGAGACACAGTGGGCTGACGCGCAATCCAGATCGTCCGAGTGTCACGTAGTGATCCAAGGGCATGGCTAGCCTCCTTCTGATAGATTGTTCACTTACGCGTTGGTTTACATCTGTACTAGTTTAATTCTGAACTACCCGAGGTTGTGCTGTCAATGCCACGAGCCGATGCGGCCAAGATCT
Source organism: Mycobacterium sp. RTGN4 (assembly GCF_033804635.1). Taxonomy (NCBI): domain Bacteria; kingdom Bacillati; phylum Actinomycetota; class Actinomycetes; order Mycobacteriales; family Mycobacteriaceae; genus Mycobacterium; species Mycobacterium sp. RTGN4. Next base: position 28,312 of record NZ_JAPZLB010000026.1, read on the forward strand.
GGTCACTGAACTACCGCTTGCTGCTGTCGGTGATCTCCTCCGTCGAGGCTGACATCACCGCGTTGGGACTCGACTCCAAGGAACTGTTCCTGCTCGCCGAGGTCGACGAGCATCCCTACCCCGCCGAATTGGCAGTCACGCTATGCATGCCCAAGGCGACGGTGACGGTCTACCTCAAACGGCTCGAGGCCGCCGGATTCGTGCGCCGCGAAATCGACCCTGCCGATCTCCGGCGCCATCGCCTCCTGCTCACCACTGCCGGACGTCGAGCCACCACGGACGGCCTCGCGTTGCTATCGGAAGCGTTCGATGGGCGACTCGGGCGGCTCACCACTGCACAACGCAAGGAATTCAAGAACCTGCTCGAACGAATCGTCTAGCGCAGCAGTGTTTTAGCTGGCTGCTCGCCCCGTTCCGTCAGGCCGTCAATTTCGCCGCGGATGCCACGATCCAGGCCAGCTCCTTGTGGAAGATGTCGCTGTGCGCCCCAGAGGGCGGATCGCCGTCCTTGACCACCGCAGACGAATCGATGTTGAGGATCGCAGCCTTGGCGAAGGGATAGTTGGTACCGACCTGATCGATGAACTCGGTCGGAGCGTTGTACGCGCCGAGCGAGCCGATCGCGCGCCATCGAAACAGCGGGTCGTCGATTCCGGCGCTGTCATCACCCGAAGCCGCCGACGCGAGTGGGTAACTCAGGCTCAGCGCCATGTCGTGACTGGAGAAGCACACGGTGAATGGTCCGTCGACGCGCTCAAGCTGACCTGCCAGTGCGCCATTCGGGGGAACGGGATTCCACGGAAGTTTGTCGGTGAATGCGAATCGGGAGAACGCTCCTTCGAGCAGGGTGACCGACTTGACCGGCGACGGGTCGCGGGTAGGCAAGCCGGCCAATGCGAAGGAGACGACGCGGGCGCCGAAGCTGTGCCCCACCAGGTGGATTCGCAACGTCGGAAATTCGGTGGCGATCCGTCCGATCAGCGGGCCGACTCCGTGCTGCCCGACCACGCCTGCGCGGTTCTTCATCTGCCAGTACGACAATCCGCGCAGCGCTGCCTTGGCGCCCTGCCAGAGCTTCCCGAGCTGGTCGCCCAGGCCCGCGCCGCCACCTCCGCCGCCGCTGACGTCGACCCCCGATGCGATCAGCGCGTTGGCGTAGGCGCCGAAGACCTCGTTGGCGGTCTTACCTTTTTGGAGCATTCCCGGCCGTTTGGACTCGGGTGCCTCACCGTCGGTGGACTCGACGGTCACCGCGTCGTTGAACTTCTTCATGGCGGCGAACATCTTGTCGGCGCGGTCCTGGTTGGGGTCGGCGGCGAGCAGCGAGGCGATCTCGTCGAGCTCGCCCTTGCCTTGGGGGAACAGGGTTTTGAGGTCCTGCAGTTGCAGAGCGCTCAACGCTGGACCCTCCGCGCCCGCGGTGGCGGTGTCGTTGAGTCCGGCCGCTCCTGGCGCAGCGCCGCCCGGCGTCGGCTCGAAGTCGGGGATGGGTACGTCGCGCCACAGCTGAGACGGCCACCGAATGCCGACGAAGCCCACCTTGCGGTCGGAGCCGAGTTGGGCGTTGAGCAGGTCGCACCATTGCGCGTACAGCGCGGATGCCGCAGCTTCGTCGTTGTTCCACCCGTGGGAGAACATGACCAGATCGGTGACGTTGCTGACGCGCAACTGCTCGACGAGCTGCTGCTCACCGGCTGGGTCGACGTCGCCTTGCGCATCGAATGACAGTGCCCAGGGTCCGGAAACGGTAGGTGTGGTCATCGTCGTCCCTTTCTGTGGTTACGGCGTCTGCAGTGCGCGCATGAGGTCGACCAGTCCGGCACCCTGAAAGTTCGGGTCGCGGTTCAGCGAGGTGGCCGACGACGTGAAGATCTGCTTGACGTCGTCGGGCCTGCCCACGTATTCGCGCTGTACCGACAGGAACGCGGCGATGGCTCCCGAGACGTGCGGGGCGGACATGCTGGTGCCGCTGTCCTCGATGTACACCGCGGCGCCGTCGTAGCCGGGGAACTGGGCGCTTTGGATGCTCTTCAGGTTCTGTCCGCCGGCGGCAGAGGTGATGCGTTCGCCGGGTGCCACCAAGTCTGGCTTGGGGCGACCGTCGCCGGTCGGTCCGCGAGACGAGAAGTAGGAGATCCCGTTGGTGTGAGGCGAATCGCGGTGCGTGGAGCCCACGGTGATGGCCTTTTCGGCGTTGCCGGGATCGTTGATCGTGATGGCGGCGCTGAACTGGGTGACGTCCGATTGGCTCTCGTTGAGTGTGACGTAGCCGGAGTTGCCTGCAGCGACCACGACGACGACACCGGAGAGCACCAGTCGGTTCACCTCCAAGCACAGCGGGCTCTGTCCGCACCCGAACCAGTCGGCGAGGAAGCCGTATCCCAGCGAAAGGTTGACGCCGTGGATGCGGGCCAACTTCCCGCCCTCGGCATTCTTTTGGCGGACGTAGGCCAAGGCGGCCATCACGCGGGCGGTCCTCGCGGTGAGGTCGCCGAATTCGCTGAGCACCTTCAAGCTGACCAATTTGGTCAGGGGTGCAACACCGTTCAGTAGCTCGATGTCCACGTGGCGGGGTACAAGGATGGGGTCGTTGCTGCCGAGCGCGCCGTTGTTCTTTCGCTTCTGCACGGCAAGCGCGTGGCGGTTCTTGTCCTTCAGGTTCCAACGCCGCAGGCCACCGGCGATGATCCCGGCCACGTGGGTTCCGTGTCCGTCGTCGTCGATCAACGCCTGCGCCGGATCGTCACTGCCGGAGACGAAGTCGTGATGCAGATCGGCCACCGAGGGATCGTCGAGCGTGTGGTCGGCCGTGAAGTGTGGATGGGTCGCATCGATGCCCGAGTCGATGACCGCCCATACGATGCCTTCGCCGTAGGCGGCGAACGACCGCTGCGCAGGGATCGCCTTGACGGTGGTGGCAGAGGCATCGATCTGGCGGTGCACTTGGAAGTCCGGCCAGATGCGGAAGATGGCGCGCTTGGGCCAATCACCGCCCGCCGAGTCCGCGGTGGTGATGTTCTGCACCTGCTGGCTGGTCAGGTCCCCCGACAAATACTGCTCGGCTATGACGACGGGTTCGCCTGTACCCCCGACCAATGTCCACAGCTCCTGCACTCGCGCGATCGCACCGGCGACGCCGGTTGCTTGCGCCTGCCGCGACCCCACGCCGTACTGCAAGTTCAGCTCGATCATCACCGGCTCGGGTGGGTCGGGTTCGCCATTCGCGACGCCCAAAGTCAGCGTGTCGGGCGGCGGCGGCTTTACCTTGTCTTGCAGCGGCACAACGACGACGCCGGCCATCACGGGGCCCGCGGAGGTGACTCGTTCCGTGGTTGGCGTGGTGTCTACGGCGACCCGCTCGCCGAGGGCGCAGGCGGCCTCGGCTTCCTTGCGGCCCGTGGCGGTGGTCGCCACGACCTCTTGATCGGCTGACGGGGTGCCGGCACGGCCCTTGCGGCGGCGGAGCAACTTTCGCGTGATGAGTACGTCGGTGGCCTCGTCGACGCGCGTCTCCCAGGATGGCCGGGCGCCCTCATACAGCCGGTCCCCCGCAAGAAACGCGGATGCGAACTTCGCGCCGACCATCTCCTTGAGTCGGGTCGGCGTGGCGGGCTGCTCAACGTCCTCGAGGGCTTGCACCGCGCACAGCACGCGGGCCTGCCAGGAGTCCTCCGGGGAAGGTGGCGTCAGCTCTGACATCCCTCGTTCGTACCCGACGCGTTTGGATACGTATCGAGTACCGCAATACGCAAGTCTGGAACGGACTCGAGCTCACCTGTTCGCGCCCCCACGGTCCCTGGCGCCCGCCGACGTGTCCAGCCGCTCGATACGGCCGTCAGCCAGCCGGTTCGCGTTTCGAGTAGGTGCGTACTCGCGCGCGCTGGCCGTGGTACTCGCCATCATCGATTTCGTCGGCGGCGTCTTTCGGGGTTGTGCCAGTCGGCGACACGAGGGGAGCGGGCATGGCGCATCGGGGCCATCGCGGCTGGATGCGTCATGCCCGCGTCGCCGACATCGTGGCGCGAACGGCCTCGCCACACCAGCCCGGCGGCCTGCATGCACTTCGACTGAGGAGCAACCGATGAAGGACATCGTCATCCGTGTTGGCGGCACCGCCGCCGAGATCTGCGCAGAGCAGAACAGCAACGTAGTGAAGCTGCGCCCGCGCCAGGGCCGCGCCGCCGTCCCACCCTTTGCGCACCGTTCCCCGGTCGCGACGACGACCGACGTCGAGCAGCCGCCCGTGTGCGGAAGCTTCGAGTCGACCGAAATGATCTGGCTGAAAACGCCGCAACGGCTCCCGGCCGCGGCGTTGACCGTGGCGTTCGCGACGTCGGGGCGATCGATGATCGCCCACGCCGGCGGTAGCTACCTGTGGTTGGAGATCGCCTGGGAAGGCGATCGGCTCCGGGTCATCGGACCGGTGCAGCGCACCGATGACGCGACGACACCGCTGCTTTCCATCGCGCTGCTCTGGTTCGAGCGTTTCCTGCTCGCGAGCCCGCGACTCGCCACCGGCGAATACGGGATGACGCTGTCCGGGCCGGCATCGGAAGTCAGCTTCACCGCGTTGCGCGCACCGTCGGAGTGGTGCGTGGTGACGCCCGTCCGACTACAGTGCTGAACGCTCACACAGCGCGCCGATGCGACGGGGGATCCGGTGGAACGACACAGCAAGGCAGTGCGGCGGAGTTATCCACCACATCGCTTGGCGCGCTGCGAAACACGCCCGTGACCCCGGTCTTGGACTGGCTCGCTCGGCTCGCAGAACGCGTCGATCGCAGGGTCGGATGGTCGCGGCTGCCGATCGCCGTTGCGGTACCGGTGCTCATCGGCCTGCGCCGCCGGTTGCGCGAACTCAACCTGCACGACACGGGCCGCGGGTCCGCTGACCACCCCGACGCGGGCGAGACCGACACGGGTGACTGCCTGACACGTCGGACGCTTTCTGGTGAGTTCAACGATCTCGGCGATCCCCTGATGGGCTCGGTCGGCAGCCGGTTCGGGCGCAACGTGCCCGTCGCGCACACCGACCCCGAACCCGATGAAGAGATGCTCTCCCCCAGTCCCCGACTGGTCAGTGAACGCCTGCTCGCGCGCACCAAATTTCAGCCTGCCACCACCCTGAACCTGTTGGCCGCCGCCTGGATTCAGTTCGAGGTCCACGACTGGTTCAGTCACGGCGAGGTCGCCGACACCTGGGACATCGCCACGGACGCCGACGACGACTGGCCCCGGCACCCCATGCGGATCAAGAAGACCGCGCCGGATCCCAGCCCGTCGCCCGGCCCCCCGACCTACGTCACCGACGACACCCACTGGTGGGACGCCTCCCAGCTGTACGGCGGTACCAGGGAATACGCCCACCGCTTGCGGACCCGCGAGCACGGCAAGCTGCTCATCGACGACCTGGGCCTGCCACCGGTCGATCCCGACGCCGATCTCACCGGACCGGCAGGCAACTTCTGGGTTGGACTGGCCCTGCTGCATTCGCTGTTCCTGCGCGAACACAACGCCATCTGCGAGCGGCTCGCGGACGAGTACCCCACGCTGGACGATCAGCAGATCTACGACACCGCCCGGCTTATCAATGCCGCCGAGATCGCCAAGATCCACACCATCGACTGGACACCGGCCATCATCGCCCACCCCACCACCAAGTTCGCGATGCGCGCCAACTGGTTCGGGCTGCTGGGCGAGCGCTTCGAGCGCCGGTTCGGCCGGATCTCCGGAAGCGATCTGCTGCAAGGCATTCCCGGCTCAGACACTGACCACCATGGCGTGCCGTACTCGCTCACCGAGGAATTCGTCGCGGTGTACCGCATGCATCCGCTGATTCCCGACGACGTGGTGTTCCGCGCCGTGGCCGATGACCACCAGCTGGCCCAGTGGACGATGTCCAAGCTGCTGATCGACCAAGTGCGACAACGACTCTCCGAAACCCCCATGCAGGACTTGTTCTACTCGTTCGGACGGGCCCACCCCGGCGCACTCACCCTGCACAACTTCCCCAACAGCATGCGCGCGCTGCAACGCGTCGACGGGCCGCTCGACCTAGCCGCCGCGGACATCCTGCGGGTACGCGAGCGAGGCGTCCCGCGGTACAACGAATTCCGCCGGCTGTTCCGGCTGGCCCCGGCGACCACGTTCGAGGACGTGACCGGCGGTGATCGGGCACTGGCCGCGCAGCTGCGCGACGTCTACGGCGACGTGGAACGCGTCGACCTGATGGTCGGGCTCTACGCCGAACCGAAGCCGGAAGGATTCGGCTTCAGCGACACCGCCTTTCGGGTATTCATCCTCATGGCCTCGCGGCGGCTGAAGAGTGACCGCTTCCTGAGCCGGGACTTTCGCGCCGAGGTGTACACCCAAGTCGGCATGGACTGGGTGCGCGACGCCGACATGCGCTCGGTGCTGCTGCGCCACTTCCCAACGCTGGCACCGGCACTGGCCGGGGTAGCCAACCCGTTCGCCCCTTGGACGTCCACCGCGCCCGCCGACCGGAAGGCATCACGTTGAGCACCGATGACACCACGTACCTGACCTACACCGACGAGTTGGAGCGGCCCACCCCGGACGAGGCCGCCGTCATCGAAGAGATCGTGCGCACCCTGCACGGCAATAACGAATGGGCATTCAAGAAGTACCACCACGGCATTCGGGACGCGCACGCCAAGAGCCATGGCATCCTGCGCGGCGAACTCACCGTCTATCCAAACCTGCCGCCCGCGCTGCGCCAAGGCTTGTTCGCCACGCCCGCGACCTATCCCGCGATCGCCCGGCTGTCGTCCACTGCGGGCGCCATCCGCAGCGACCAACTGCGCGGCATCCACGGGCTGGGCGTCAAGCTGATCGGCATCGACGGTCCACGTTGCCTACCCGACGACAGCGCCAACACCCAGGACCTGCTGTTCGTGACGCACCGCGAATTCCCGTTCGCCGACGCCAAGGCGTACAAGCGCCGCGGCATGCCTTTGGCGTGGCTGCTGGCCCGACTGCCGGATTGGGGCCTTGGGGCGGCCGAAGACGTGCTCTCCGCGGTGGACAAGGTGATCGGCGTCGCCGGGCTGCACCTGCCGGAGGCAATCCAACTGTTCATCCGCCCGAACGAACACATCCTGGGCCAGACGTTCTTCACCTCGGCGGCACTGCGCTTCGGCAACCACGTCGCCAAGATGTGTGTGGCTCCGCTGTCTCCTTCGGTGACCGCGCTGACCGACGTGCTGCTGCCGCGCCGCTCCGGCCCGGACGCCTACCGCGACCAGGTCGTCGCGTTCTTCGCCACGCAGACCGCCGAATTCGAACTGCGGGCCCAACTGTGCACCACCATCGAGGAAATGCCCATCGAGGACGCCACCGTCGAGTGGCCGGAGGGTCGTTCGGCGTACCAGCCCATCGCGAAACTGACGTTCCCCGTGCAGAATCCGGCCACCCCGGAGCGGCAGGCGTTCGGTGACGACGTGTTGTCCTTCACGCCGTTTCGCGGGCTGGCCGCGCACCGCCCGCTGGGCTCGATCAACCGGCTCAAACAACGCACCTACGACGCATCCAGCGAATTCCGTCATCAGATGAACGGCGTGGCCCAACGCGAACCCGCGTCGATCGACGAGTTGCCTGCCTGAGGCCGCCGCGGCCCGGGAAAGGGCTAATTGCCCGCAAATTGACGCAGGCTCTTACACTCCACCCGTGGGCAGTGACTGGCAGTTGCTCGACCGCCCCGCCGAACACGAGGCGATCCGGACCGCGCTGCACGCAGACGGCCGCGGTGTGGTGGTGATCGGCGCCGCGGGTGTCGGCAAGACCACCCTGTCTCGGATGGTCACCGATTCGCTTGCCACACCGGTGCATTGGGCCGCGTGCACCGAGTCGTCGCAGAGCATCCCGCTGGGTGCGTTCGCCCAATGGGTGAGCCAGGACAGCGCTAGGGATCCCATCGCCATGCTGGCGTCGGCCAGGGAGGCACTGTTCGCCGACGGGGACGCCATCGTCGGCGTCGACGACGCGCACCTGCTGGACCAACTGTCGGCGACGTTGTTGCACCACATCGCCCTGGACGGGGTCGGCCGCATCGTGGCCACCGTGCGCAGCGGCGAGCCCATTCCGGACGCGGTGACCTCGCTATGGAAGGACGGCTACCTGCGCCGCCTGGAACTGCAGGCGCTGAACAAGCAGCAGAGCATCGCACTCGTCGAAACGGTGCTCGACGGCACGCTGGAGGAGCTCAGCGCCGACGCGCTGTGGGAGGCCTCCGGCGGCAACCCGCTGTTTCTGCGCTACACCGTGCAAGGCGTGCTGGAGGCCGGCCGGTTGAGCCCGGTGAACGGGGTGTGGCAGTTGCGCGGCGACGCCGCAGTGCATTCGGGGCTGGCCGGCCTGCTGGAAGGGCGACTCGACGCCGCCGGCGCCGAGACCGTCGCCCCGCTACGGCTGCTGGCGCTGTGCGAACCGCTGGACGTCGAGACCCTGATCGACTTGGTCGGTGACGACGCGCTCGATGCCGCCGAGGCGGCCGGACTGATCCGGATCGTGCACGACGGGCCCCGGCTCAACGCCCGGATCAGCCACCCGCTCTACGGCGACGTGGTGCGCAGACGCATCGGAACCGCCTCGGCCCGGCGACTGCGCGGCCAGCTCGCGGAGGCGCTGCAACGCCAGGAGCTCGACTCCCCCGCCAAGCGGATCCGGCTGGCTCAGTTGCAAGCCGACAGCGATCAGCCCGTCGACAGCAGGTTCATGGTCTCCGCAGCCAAGGACGCCGTCTTTCTGGCGAACCTGCCGCTCGGGGAACGCTTGGCACGCAAGGCATTCGAGCGCGACGGCGGAATACGCGCCGGCGAACTGCTGTCCCGGGCGCTGTTGTGGCAGGGCAGGCCCGCCGAGGCTGAAGAGATCCTGGCTCAGTTCGACCCGGACGACCTCGACGAGCTCGAGTTGGTGCAGTGGGGCATCCCCCGGCTGTCGACCCTGTTCTGGGCCATGGGCGACGTCGCACACGCCCACCGGCTGCTGCAGCTGCTGAACGAGCGTGTCAATCACCCTGCGCTGCGACTCATCGTCGATGCGACCTCCTCGGCGATGGCCGTGCACGAAGCGAACCTCGTCGGCGGGCTGGAGGCTGCGCAGGCGGTGCTGGCCGACCCCGACGCCCCTTCCCAGGCCGTCGACTTCGCCGCCTTCGCCGCAGGGCTAGTGATGGGCCCGGCCGGGCGCGGTGACGAGTTCGAACCGATCGGGGCCCGCTGCCGGGTCGATCAGAAACCCACCGATGGACTGATCCGGGCGATGATCCGCTACGGCGACGTGTTGTCGCTGGTGCATTCGGGCCAACTCGAAGCGGCGCAGCGCCGCGTTGCCGAGTACGCCGAATTCACCTCGACCGGTCAGTTCAGCGGCTGGGCCATCACCAAGATCGCCGAGGGGCTGGTCGCCGTGTACCGCGGCCAGTTCCCCGAAGCGATCCGGGCCATCGAGCAAGCGCTGGCGGCCTTGAACGCGGAAAGCTCGCTACCGTGGCGGCTGCCGGGTCGGCTGTTGCTGGCCCGGGCCTATGCCGCGCTCGGCCAGCCCGAGCAAGCGGCCCGCGTACTGGCCGACGCTCAGGAGCACACGGGGGCCCAGACCTTCATCCACCTGCCTGCCCAGTTGATCTCCGAATCATGGCTGATCGCCGCGCGCGGTGGTGGCCGCCCGGCCGCCGAGGCGGCCCGCAAGGCTGCCGCCGCTGCCCGCCGGGTCGGGCAGTATGCGCTGGAGGCCGAGGCACTGCATCACGCCGCCCGCTTCGGCGATCGCACGGTGGCCGCGAGGCTGGCCGAGCTAGCCAAGCAGGTCGCCGGGCCGGTCTTCGTGTTGCAGGCCGAACACGCCACGGCGGTCGCCGCCCACGACGCCGAAGCACTCGACGAGCTCAGTGTGCGGTTCGAGGACGCCGGGGTGCTGCTGTCGGCGGCCGACGCGGCCGCCCAGGCCGCGGTACTGCACGACGCAGGCCACCGCAGCCGCCGCGCGGCCGAATCCACCTCCCGGGCACGCCAACTGGCTACGGCGTGCGGTGATGCCACCACGCCCGCGTTGCGCTCGGCGGTCCGCCCGCTGCCGATCAGCGAGCGAGAACGTGAGATCGCCCTGTTGATCGCCGAGGGCCTGACCACCCGGGAGATCGCCGAGCGGCTCGTCGTCTCGGCGCGCACCGTGGAGGGCCACATCTACCGGGCCTGCATCAAGTTGGATGTCTCCGATCGCGACGAACTCGCCGCGATCGTCCGCGCGAATCGCTGAACAACTCGGCGGCGGCCCGAAGCCCTCAATGGCCGAACAGTTCCCGTTCGGCGCAGTGCAGATCGCGGGCGTCGAAGTACTTCTCCGTCCACGCGTCGGTGTTGTCGAGGAACCATCCAGCGGCCTCCGCTGTGGTCCGTTTGTCGGGGTGGCGGGCCAAGGCCGCCGGGGTGACGTCCGCCGCTCGGGCGAGCCGGTCGAGGAACTGGTAGTGGTCGACGAGCATCACGGCTTCGATCACGAACGCGGTCGCGACGTCCGCATCTCGGATGGCCCGCAGCTCGTTGCCGTCGGATTGCTCGCCGCCAAGCGTCATGTTCGACGACCCGCAGAACACCACGGGGTCGGGTCCGCGGAATCCGCAGACCACGAACTTGTGGTGAACCTCGTGTCCGACGGTCCGGGGCACGTGGCTGAACGGCTCGGCGATCAGCGCCTGTCCGGGCGCGGCGGTGGGCAGCGGCCCGGACCGGCTGTCCGCGGTGTACACGGCGACACTGCCGGGGGCGTCGGCGACGCCGAAGGTGAACACGTCGCACCCGGAGTGCACCGCGTTGAGTGCGTCGAAGACCTGATTCTCCCAGGCATCCTCGGAGTCCATTACCGCGAAGAACACCGAACCTCGTGGTGGAGCAAGCACTTTGGCCTCTTGCCTCACTCGGTCTACCACCCGGCACAGGGTCTGCTGGGCGACGTCGCGCCAGTGCGGGGAGAACGTGATCGACACATGCGGCTGGCCCTGCGCATCCCGGTCGAAGTCGAACACCTCGCTGCCCCAGCGCGATGCAGCGAAATCCGAGGCCTTCACTCCGCTGCGCCACGCATGGTCGAAGAGGCCGGCGTAGGTCAGAGCGATCCGGCGATCGTCGAAGACCAGCACGTGGTTGGCGTTGACGTACAGCCCGGTCACGGAGAAGTTCGTCGACCCGGTCAACACAGTCCGTGGGCCCGCCGCGTCCGAGACGACCATGACCTTGTCGTGCGCGGACCGGCCGAAGCGGCCGCGTTTGATTGCATCCACGCCGGCCCTGGCGGCGAACACCGCACTGAACCGGTCCTCCGGCGTGGGCTCGCCGAAGTCGTGGTGGTCTGGCGCGTCATCGAGGATGATGCGGGCCCGGCCGGCGCCACCGATGTGCAGCAGCGCCGCGCAGACGTCGGGTTCGTCGAGCTCGCAGGCGAGCACGTCGATCGTCAGCGTGGGGTCGTCACGGACTTCGTCGAGCAATTCCAGGACGCGTTGGCGCGCTGTGAATCCCAGCCATTCGTACTCTTGGGCGTAGGTGTAGCTGTGGCCGTGCCGGTCGGTCCCGGCGACCGCCGACGTGTCGTAGAGCAGTTCGTCGTCGTCGGGCCGGATTCCGATGGTGGTGCCGAAGTGCCGGACGAAGGCCTGCGACTGGACGTATCCGCGGGTGAATCCGAGCTTCACGGCACCAGTGGCGAAGGCGGCCACCTCGACGGTGACGGCGACGCTGGCCGCGGCGTCCAGCCGCTGAAGCGCGCCGCGTTCGGAGAGGTATCGGGGCGTGACCACGTAGGTGTAGGTGCCGAACGTCGGGGTGCCTCGCTGATAGACCAACCCGGGCACATGGACCCACCGGAACTGACAGATGGGGGCATTCACGCTGGCATAGGGGGACTCGGCGCTCAGCCGCGCGTGGCCCGGTGACGGGGCCAGCCGCAGGGTGTTGTCGACGTAATAGGGGGTCTGGCCCGGCGGGTGCACTTCGATGGTGAAACCGGCCAGCCGGTGCCTGGCGGATTCGGTGACCAGGTCAAAGGCCAACAGCGTCTTGGCGTCACCCGGGAAGGCGTTCACGGTGATGAGGTGATTGGTCGCCCGGGCGATCGGCATGGCTGACGAGTCCTAATCGGTAGTTGGGATTGGTGCCGGTCGTAGACCGGGGTCGTTCCTGGTGAGGGCTGCTGTCAGGTGACGTCTGCTGGGTCCCGACGCGAGACGTCTTGAGAAA
>NZ_JAPZLB010000027.1:0-33694 GCF_033804635.1 Mycobacterium sp. RTGN4
GGCGCCCCCACCCAGCAAGCGTCGGGGGGGGGGGCCGGCCGCGCGGACCACCGGGCCCGGGGCGGGCGGGGGCGGGGGGTGGGGGCCCCCCCCCGTCCGGCCCCCCCCCCCCCCCCCCGGGGGGGGGGGTGGTTTTTTTGTGTTTGGGGGGGGGGGGGGGGCCCCCCCCCCCACCCCCACCACACCGAAATCACTGTGACGGCTGGCCGTACACCGCGACGACGACACTGCGGTCGAGGCTGTTCACCGACCACACGCCGATTTGGGTGTTGGCGCAATTCGACATGATCGCCAGGTAGTCGGGCCGGTAGTACCACTGGTTCATGATGTCGACGCCGTTGATCGCCAGCGCCGGGTTGATCGCGACGGTCTCGGCGACGAGGCCCTGATAGCCCGCGGCCCTGGCGCGGTCCTGAAGCGACGAGCCGTCGGAGCCGGTGTCGCCGTCGAGGTCGCGGTTGTTCAACACATCGTTGGCGTGCCATTCGGCGGCTAGCCGCAATTGGGGATTGATCTTGACGTCGCCGGTGCAGCCCGCGTGATGCTGCACGGTGTAGACGTTGGCCACCACGCCGTTGTTGAGGCGCTGGTTGTCTGCGTTGGCCGACGGCGCGCCCACCGTGGCGGCGCCTACCATGACCAGTGCGGGAAACACGCCCAAAACCCGGCTGACCTTCACAAACGGGGAGACTACGCGACCGGAGCGTTCCACCAAACCGTCGGCTGCTTGGACGCCCATCCGCCGATCGCCTCGAGTTCGGCGGCGAGCGAGATCAACAGCGGCTCGCTGTTCTCCGGGCCCATCAACTGCACGCCGATCGGCAGCCCGTCCGAGGTGAACCCGGCGGGGATGTTGATGGACGGCCAGCCGAGCACGTTCCATGGCCAGGTCACCGGGCAGGCGCGGATCATCGCCCGGTCAGTGGACATTCCGCCCCTGCGGTCGAAGTCGTGGAGCGGCGGGGGTGGCTGCGCGGTGGTGGGAGCCAGGATCACGTCGGCGACGTTGAAGATCCACCCGATTCTCCGTTGCGTCCTGGCTTCCTGCGCACGGGCCTTCCGCAGTACTTGTTCGGACAGCAACCGGCCCATCCGCATATTGCTCGTGGTGCGTTTATCTAGTGTCACGCCCGAGCCGAGGCGGTGGCCCCAGTCGACTAGCCCGGAGGTGGACCTGGAGAGGAAGTTCCACGACATCCGTAGCCCGTAGTTGGGATCGGCGGTCGTCATGGTGTGCCCGAGCTCCTCCAGCTGGCCCGCGACGGTCTCCATGGCGGCCCGGATCTCGGGGTGGAGTTCGGCGCGGAAGAAGGTGAACGGAAACTTCGTGGACATCGCGACGGTCAACGGTCCCGGAGCCTCACCGACCGAGTCCGAGACGCGCACCGGTGGCGGTTTGTGCAGATCGCCGACCGCGTTCCCGGATGCCGCGTCGAGCACCAGGGCGGCGTCACCGACCGTGCGGGCGAGCACCCCGTTCACGGTGATGCCGTTGAACGCCTCGGGAAGTGGCCAGGTCGAGATTCTGCCCCGCTGGGGTTTGATGCCGACGAGGTGCGTCCACGCGGCGGGGATGCGTACGCTGCCCGCACCATCGGAGCCGATGGCCGCAGGCACTAGACCGGCGGCCACGGCCGCGGCACTCCCTCCAGACGAACCGCCCGGGGTGTGCTCACGCGACCACGGATTGCGGGTGTGGCCGAAGCCCGGGCCACTGGTGAAGGGCCATTGGCCCAGTTCGCAAGTGTTGGTCTTGCCGACGATGACGGCGCCGGCGGCCCGCAGCCGCCGCACTACCTCGGCGTCTGCCGTCGCGGGTGCGACGTGGCCCTCGGTCCCGAACCGGGTCGGCACCCCCGCTACGTCGACGTCGTCCTTGACGGCGATCGGAATTCCCAAGAGTGGAAGATCCTCGCCCGCAGCGCGTTTGCGGTCCGCCTCGGCGGCGTCGGCCAGCGCCTTCGTGGTGAACACCACGCGGAAGGCGTTCAGCGTGGGTTGGCTGGCTTCGATCGTGCTGAGTGCGTGCGTGACGAGCTCTACGGACGTGACCTTGCCGCTGGCCAATCGATAGAGCAGCTGGGCCAGCGTTGGAAGGGGCCCGGTGTTAGCGGGGGGAGGCGGGGTCTGGGCCATGTTGCAATCGACAATATCGGGCTCGATAGCTCGGCCGGTCTAACCGGTGTTGTCCGCCGGCGATGGGAGACTGTTCGGATGCGGTTGTACCGGGATCGAGCGGTGGTGCTGCGTCAGCACAAGCTCGGCGAGGCTGACCGGATCATCACCCTGCTCACCCGCGAGCACGGGTTGGTCCGTGCGGTGGCCAAAGGCGTGCGCCGAACACGCAGCAAGTTCGGGGCCCGACTGGAGCCGTTCGCGCACATCGACGTTCAACTGCACCCTGGCCGGAACCTCGACATCGTCACCCAGGTGCAGGCCATCGATGCGTTCGCCAGCGACATCGTCAGTGACTACGGGCGCTACACCTCTGGATGCGCAGTGCTCGAGACCGCCGAGCGGCTCGCAGGCGAGGAACGCGCCCCGGTGCCCGCGTTGCACCGGCTCACCGTCGGGGCGTTGCGCGCAGTCGCCGACGGCGGCAGGCCACGGGAATTGGTGCTCGATGCATACCTGTTGCGCGCCATGGGCATCACCGGGTGGGCGCCTGCGCTGGTGGAATGTGCGCGCTGCGCTGCCCCTGGCCCGCACCGCGCGTTCCACGTCGCCGCGGGCGGCAGTGTGTGCGTGCACTGCAGGCCGTCGGGTTCGGTGACGCCTCCGCAGGCCGTGTTGGAGCTGATGGTGGCACTCCACGATGGCGACTGGGCGTTCGCCGAGGCGTCGTCGTCGGCGCACCGCAGCCAGGCCAGCGGATTGGTCGCTGCGCACCTGCAGTGGCACCTCGAACGGCAGTTACGGACGTTGCCGCTGGTTGAGCGCGTCTACCGCATCGATCGGACAGTCGCTGACCAGCGTGCGGCGCTGGTCGGGCAGGATATTGCACATGGCAATCAAGCGGCCGGGGAAGACCACCTACCCACAGCTGCCGCCGGCGCCTGACGACTATCCGACGTTCCCGGACAAGTCGACGTGGCCGGTGGTGTTTCCGGAGCTTCCGCCTAACACGAATGGCAAATTCTCCCGTCCGCCGCAGCACCCGTCGAAGGCGTCGGCGCCCAAGCTCCCGGCCGACCAGGTGCCCAACCACGTGGCCGTCGTGATGGACGGCAACGGCCGCTGGGCCACCCAGCGTGGGCTCGGTCGCACCGACGGTCACAAGATGGGCGAGGCGGTGTTGATCGACATCACCTGCGGCGCCATCGAAATCGGCATCAAGCACCTGACGGTGTACGCGTTCTCGACCGAGAACTGGAAGCGCAGCACCGAAGAGGTGCGGTTCCTGATGGGCTTCAACCGCGAGGTAGTGCGGCGTCGCCGCGAGAACCTCAACGCGATGGGCGTGCGGATGCGCTGGGTGGGTTCACGGCCGCGCATGTGGAGCAGCGTGATCAAGGAGTTCGACATCGCCGAGCAGATGACGGTGGGCAACGACGTCATCACGATCAACTACTGCGTGAACTACGGCGGACGCACCGAGATCGTCGAAGCAGCAAGGGAACTCGCGGAAGAGGCCGCGGCGGGAAAGGTCAACCCGAGCCGGATCTCGGAGGCCACCTTCGCCAAGCATCTGCACCGCTCCGACATCCCCGACGTCGACCTGTTCATTCGCACCTCGGGGGAGCAGCGGGCGAGCAACTTCCTGCTCTGGCAGGCGGCCTACGCCGAATTCGTGTTCCAGGACAAGTTGTGGCCGGACTACGACCGTCGTGACCTCTGGGAGGCCTGTGTGGAGTACGTGAACCGAAACCGTCGCTTCGGCAGAGCCGAATGATGTGCCTGAGCGGCAGAGCCGAATGATGTGCCTGAGCGGCAGAGCCTGATGCCGCCCAGCGGGTTACTCGAAAGGCTGTCCTCGGCGCTCGGCGAGGTGATGACGGTTACCGAGGAAGACGACGCATTGACCGTGATTCGCGGCGGATTGGTCGCGTCGGTGCGCGTCGTCACCATCGCCGAGGGTTTGGAGTTGGTGTCGCTCACCCAGCCGATTGCGTGGGATCTGCCGCTGACGAACAAGATCCGGGAACGCGTCACCGCGCATGCGGCCAGGACGATGTTGGGCAGCATCGTGTTGGTCGAGAAGCTCGTCGAGTCGCCGGTCAACGGATCGTCGGCCAAGGCGGCGACCCGTCGATCGGCGGCCAAGAAGACTGCAGACGTGTTGCTGCGCTACAACTTTCCCGCCGCTGGCCTCAGTGACGACGCGTTGCGCACGCTGATCCTGATGGTGCTCGCGACCGGTGAGGACGTGCGCGAGGAGTTGAATTCGTGACCGATGCGGTCATCCGCATCGTCGCGGCGGTCGTGCTCGACGAGGCTGGCCGCGTGCTCGTCGTGCGCAAGCGCGGTACGTCGTCGTTCATGCAACCCGGCGGCAAGATCGAACCAGGGGAGTCGCCAGTGGAGGCGCTGGCCCGCGAAGTCAGCGAGGAGTTGGGCACCGGCTTCGACGCATCGACCGTCCTCGCGCTCGGACGGTTCTCCGCCCCGGCGGCCAACGAACCCGACCATGTCGTCGATGCCGACTTGTTCATGGTCCGCCTCAATGACGTGCCACGACCCTCGGCGGAGATCGTCGAGCTCGCATGGGTCGACCCGACGGCGCCCGGCGACCTGGAGTTGGCGCCGCTGACGAGGCACACCGTGCTGGCGTTGGCCCGCGACGACGAGCGAATCAGCTGACGCAGTGCGCGCAGATCCCGAAGATCTCGATGGTGTGGCTGACGTCGGAGAAGCCGTGCTCCTTGGCGACCTCGGCGGCCCACCGCTCGGCGGCGCCGCCCTCGACCTCCACCGTGGAGCCGCAGGTTCGACACACCAGATGGTGATGATGATGTTCCGAGCAACGCCGATAGACCGATTCGCCGGTATCCGTGCGCAGGGTGTCGACCGATCCCGATGCGGCCATCGACTGCAGGGTGCGATACACGGTGGTGAGTCCGATGTTCTCGCCGCGCTTACGCAGTTCGTCGTGAAGCTCTTGGGCGGACCGGAATTCATCGACGTGCTCGAGTAGTGCCGAGATCGCCGTACGCTGGCGGGTTGCGCGAACCACGGAGCCGGGTGGCCGCCGACCATCGACCTCGGTGCCGCTCAACGGGATTCCGGGTACTCGGCGGCGTGGGCCACGGCGGCGACGACGATCTCGGCGAGGTGGTCGTCGACCAACCGGTAGTGGACCTCGCGACCGGCCCGCTCGCCCGCGACGACGCCCGCCGACTTGAGGATGCGCAGATGTTGACTCACCAGGGGTTGCGCCACGCCCAGCGCGTCGACCAGTTCGTGCACGCACCGCGACGACTCACGTAGCTCGAGCACGATGGCGATGCGGACTGGGGCCGCGAGTGCGCGCAGCAGTTCGCCCGCGGTGTCGAGTACCGCGTTGTGGTGGACGTCGGGCACGGCCAAGTTGGAAACGGTTTTCATTATGCGGTCAGAATACATGCGGGGTTGCGCATGTCAACGCGTGCGCGCGGCACCGGTTTCGCGAGCCCTACACCAGAGCTGCGATTTCGGGGCCGAGCACGACAATGGCGTAGGAGTCGCGAGCCGGGGTGAGGAGGGGCCGCGCGGGGAAACCCCGAACTCAGCCGACCGGTGCGCTCGCTAGGCTGTCACCCCGTGGCATCCATCATCGACACCGTCGCGAACCTGGCCAAACGTCGTGGTCTCGTCTTTCAATCCGGCGAGATCTACGGGGGCACGAAATCCGCGTGGGACTACGGGCCGCTCGGCGTCGAGTTCAAGGAGAACATCAAGCGGCAGTGGTGGCGGTCAGTGGTCACCGGCCGCGACGACGTCGTCGGTCTCGACAGCGCGATCATCCTGCCGCGTGAAGTGTGGGTGGCCTCCGGTCACGTGGAGGTGTTCAACGATCCGCTCGTCGAGTGCCTGAACTGTCACAAACGGCATCGTCAGGACCACATGCAGGAGGCGTACGCCCTGAAGAAGGGCCTTGACGATCCAGACTCCGTCGCGATGACCGAGATCGTCTGCCCGGACTGCGGCACCAAGGGGCAGTGGACCGAGCCGCGCGACTTCAACATGATGCTCAAGACCCACCTCGGTCCTATCGAGACCGAGGAGGGCATGCACTACCTGCGTCCGGAAACCGCTCAGGGCATCTTCGTCAACTTCGCCAACGTCGTGACGACGGCGCGCAAGAAGCCGCCGTTCGGCATCGGACAGATCGGCAAGAGCTTCCGCAACGAGATCACGCCGGGCAACTTCATCTTCCGCACCCGCGAGTTCGAGCAGATGGAGATGGAGTTCTTCGTCGAGCCTTCGACGGCCGCTCAGTGGCACCAGTACTGGATCGACACGCGACTGCAGTGGTACGTCGACCTCGGCATCGACCCGGAGAATCTGCGACTCTACGAACACCCGAAGGAGAAGCTCTCCCACTACTCCGACCGTACGGTCGACATCGAGTACAAGTTTGGGTTCTCGGGCAACCCATGGGGCGAGCTCGAAGGGGTGGCCAATCGCACCAACTTCGACTTGTCCACGCACTCAAAGCATTCCGGCGTCGACCTGTCGTTCTACGACCAGGCCACCGAGGCCCGCTACGTGCCGTACGTCATCGAGCCGGCAGCGGGCCTGACCCGTTCGCTGATGGCGTTCCTGGTCGACGCCTACACCGAGGACGAGGCGCCCAACGCGAAGGGCGGCGTCGACAAGCGCACGGTGCTGAGACTGGACCCGCGGCTGGCTCCGGTGAAGGCCGCCGTGCTGCCGCTGTCCCGGCACGCCGACCTCTCGCCCAAGGCGCGTGACCTGGCGGCCGAGCTGCGCAAGTCGTGGAACGTGGAGTTCGACGACGCGGGTGCCATCGGCCGCCGCTACCGCCGACAGGACGAGATCGGAACGCCGTTCTGCGTGACGCTCGACTTCGACTCGCTTGAGGATCACGCCGTGACGATCCGGGAACGCGATGCGATGACGCAGGAACGTGTCGCCATCGACGCGGTGTCCGACTACCTGGCCGTCCGCCTCAAGGGCGCCTAGCGTTCCCCGGCTTGTCCGCGAGCGCGCGTGTCGATGTACCAACACGCGCGCTCGCGGAAAAAGGGCGGGCTAGAAGCGGCCGCCGCCTCCGCTGTAGCCGCCGCCGGATCCGCCGAACGTCGTCGACGTCCATCCGCCGCCTCCGCCGAAGCCGCCACCGCCACCGATCCCGCCGCCCAGCCCGCCCGACAAGATGTTGCCGATGATGATCCCGCCCAGCACCGCGCCCATGTTGTTGCCACCGCCGCCACCGCCATACCGGCCCGTGTACGAGCGCTGCGAGGCGACGACGTCGTTGTTGGCCATCGACTGGGCTTGGCCCGCAAGCATCGCCGCTCCGTTGGCGTGCTGAATGGCTTCCGGGAGATTGTCCGCGCGCTTCGACTGCGCTGCTTCCAGTTGGCGCAACGCCTCGTTCAGCCGGGTTCGCGCTTCGGGCCCGATGCTGCCGCGCCGCGTGTCGATGTAATCCGACACGGCCTGGACCCGCGACTGAGCCGTGAACAGGGCCTGGTCGAATGCCCTGCCCAGCCGATCGGCCGCCGCGCGTTCCTCGGACACCGTGTCCAATAGTCGATCGAGTTCGGCATCGGCCTGCGTCAGATTCGTGAACGCGCCAAGCGGATCGGCACTGCCGGTGGTCTGGGCGGCTGTGACGGCCTTGACCGCGGCATCGCGGGCGGCGCCCAGCTGCGCCGCCTGGGGGAGGTTGCCCTGAGCCAGCTGTTCGGCGGCGTGGCTGATGCCCGCCTGGATGTCGGTGATCGCCGCGGGCAGCCCTGCGATGGCCCTGTTGATGTCGGTGGCGGCGCTGTCGACCGCGTCGAGCAGCGTGCGGGCCTGACCCAATGCGGACTCCGCAGCACGGATGGCGTCGACCAGTCCGAGCTGGCGGTCGGTCGGTCGGGTGACCAGCGCGCGCCCTGTGGTGATGTTCTGATCGGCGAACGCGAGCCGCTGCTTGGCCGTGTCGACATCGCCTGCCACCGATGCCAGCGCGCTGTCCGCGTACTGCGAGTGCAACGCCGTCAGGGTTTTTTGAGCCGGTTCGAGGCGCGCAGTGAGGTCGACCATCTGCTGCGTCAAGGTGTCGAGCCGCGACGGCGCGTTGATCACCAGATCGCGCAGCTGCTGGAAGGCCTCGCGCTGGGCATCGAGCTCACGGTCGGCCTTGGCTGCGGCCACCACCACCCGGGTCAGGAGGTCGCGGCGTTCGGCCGGAGTCTCTGGCACCGTGTCGTCGAGGATCTGCCTCACGTTGAATGCTTGTGCGAGAGTCGTTTTCGCATTCTTCACCGCAGCGGTGAACGGTGAGGTGTCCTTGTCTCCGAATTCCTCGACTGCCAATGCCAATTCGTTGTCACTCGTTCGGACTGCGTTGTCGACGTCGACGACCATCGACTTGGACAGGTCGTCAAGTACGTCCAGGCGCACGGCCGCCAGCGCCCCGGGGTCGGCGGGATCTAGTCGGCGCGCGGCAGCGAACTCGGCCTCGCGGCGCTTGTGCTGACGTCGACGGCGCCACCACAACAATGCGGCCAGCAGCAGCGCGATGATCGCCAAGGCGATCACGATGGGGACCCAAGAGACGTGAACGGGAGTCGCGACCGGGTTCAAGCCGGTGGCGGCGGCCGTCGCGGCGCCCGCCCAGTCTCCGGCACGCAGCTTTGGTTCGACGTCGTTCCGTCGGAGCGCGTCGACGTCCACTCCACCGCGTGACGCGCTGGGCACCAGGAATGCGTAGGCGCGATCGGTGGTCGCGATGGCGAGGATCGCGTCCTCGCTCTGGAAGTTGCTGACGCGCATGGTGTTCTGCGCCCAGGTTTGGGCGTCCTGGTTGGAGAACGTGTCCACGTAGACGACCCACAGGCGAATCCGGCGGGCACTGTAGAGATTGTCGACCGCAGTCCGCACTTCGATGAGTTGGCTGGTCGACAGCGCGTTGGCCTCGTCGGTGACGTAGCTCGCGAGTCGGAACGGCGGCGCTGCGCCCGCGCTGGGTGCTAGCAGCACGCTCGCGGCCAGTATCGCGAGGACGAGGCGAAGGAGCCGGGCGATGCGCATGACGTCAATGTAGTGACTGTGTCGGCTGATCGGTGCCGCCTCGACTCAACGGACTGAGGTTTGGCGTCGTGTGTTCAGGCCTGAGGGGCTGACGACGGGGCCGACCGTGCTGGCAGACTATGCGCCAGTGAGCACTTCGCCGGAGGACCGCTACGACGACTTCGACCGCCAACGGCTGGTGGTCGAAGCGCCGAAGGGTGCCGCGTTGCCTGGTACCGGTGCCGAGCATCGCACCGACTTCGCGCGCGACCGGGCCAGGGTGCTGCACAGCGCGGCCTTCCGGCGGCTGGCCGACAAGACCCAGGTCGTGGGTCCGCGGCAGAGCGAAACCCCGCGCACCCGGCTCACGCACTCGCTGGAGGTCGCCCAGATCGGGCGCGGCATGGCGATCGGCCTCGGGTGCGACCCCGACTTGGTCGACCTCGCGGGCCTGGC
Organism: Mycobacterium sp. RTGN4; assembly: GCF_033804635.1. Taxonomy (NCBI): domain Bacteria; kingdom Bacillati; phylum Actinomycetota; class Actinomycetes; order Mycobacteriales; family Mycobacteriaceae; genus Mycobacterium; species Mycobacterium sp. RTGN4. The sequence continues at coordinate 9,625 of NZ_JAPZLB010000027.1, forward strand.
TCACGACATCGGCCACCCGCCGTACGGCCACAACGGGGAGCGCGCCCTCAACGAGGCCGCCGAGCACGCCGGAGGCTTCGAGGGCAACGCACAGAACTTCCGCATTCTGACCCGGCTCGAACCGAAAGTGCTTGATGCGCAAGGTGTCAGTGCCGGGCTGAATCTGACGCGCGCAGCGCTGGACGCCGTCACCAAGTATCCGTGGTACCGAGCTCCACACGGCGGCAAGTTCGGCTTCTACGCCGACGACGAGCCCGCGGCGACCTGGGTGCGCACCCGCGCGCCCGAGCGCAGGCCGTGTCTCGAGGCCCAGGTCATGGATTGGGCCGACGACGTCGCCTACTCGGTGCACGACGTCGAGGACGGGGTGGTGTCCGGGCGCATCGACATGCGGGTGCTAGCCGACGACGACGCCGCGGCGGTGCTGGGCCGGCTGGGCGAGGCTCACGGGATGGGGGCGGGGCTGACGGCACAAGACCTGGTCGCGGCGGCGCAACGCTTGTCGGCGCTACCCGTGGTCGCCGCGGTCGGCAAGTATGACGGCACGCTGGCCGCGTCCGTCGCACTCAAGAAGGTCACCAGCGAGCTCGTCGGACGCTTCGCCTCGGCCGCCATCGCCGCGACCCGCGAGGTGGCGGGGCCTGGCCCGCTGGTGCGGTACCAGGCGCAGCTGCAGGTCCCGGCGCTGGTCAGGGCCGAGGTTGCGGTGCTGAAGATCCTGGCGCTGCAGTTCATCATGTCCGATCCGCGGCACCTGGACCTGCAGGCCAGGCAGCGCGACCGGATCCACCTCGTCGTGCAATTCCTGACCGCGCGGGCGCCGTCGACGCTTGACCCGATCTTCGTGCCAGAGTTCAACGCCGCGGCCGACGACGCCGCGCGCCTGCGGGTGATCCTCGATCAGATCGCCTCGTACACCGAGGGCAGGCTGGAGCGGATAGAACCGGCGTAACGGGCCCGGGTCGCCCGCATAGACTTGGCTCATGGCTGGCCGGATTTCTGATCGCGACATCGCGGCCATCCGTGAGCAAGTCCGCATCGAGGACATCGTCGGCGACTACGTCCAGTTGCGCCGGGCAGGCGTCGACTCGCTGAAGGGACTGTGTCCGTTCCACGACGAGAAGTCGCCGTCCTTCCACGTCCGGCCCAACCACGGCCAGTTCCACTGCTTCGGCTGCGGCGAGGGCGGTGACGTCTACTCCTTCCTGCAGAAGATCGAACACGTCAACTTCGTCGAATCCGTGGAGATGCTCGCCGATCGAATCGGCTACACCGTCACCTACACCGGCGCGTCGACCACCAACGTTCAGCGCGACCGCGGCAGCCGCAGTCGGCTGGTGGCCGCCAATGCCGCCGCCCAGGAGTTCTACGCCGAGGCCCTGCAGTCGGCCGAGGCGGCGCCCGCGCGCCAGTACTTGATCGAGCGCAACTTCGACGCCGAGGCTGCCAAGCAGTTCGGCTGCGGGTTCGCGCCGTCGGGGTGGGACACGCTGACGAAACATCTGTTGCGCAAGGGTTTCGAGTTCAAGGAGCTCGAGGGGGCTGGGCTGTCCCGCGAAGGCAAGCGCGGCCCGATGGACCGCTTTCACCGCCGGCTGCTGTGGCCCATCCGGATCTCGTCGGGGGAGGTCATCGGGTTCGGTGCCCGCCGACTGTTCGACGACGACCACATGGAGGCCAAGTACGTCAACACCCCGGAGACGGTGCTGTACAAGAAGTCGAACGTGTTGTTCGGGCTCGACCTGGCCAAGCGCGACATCGCCAAGGGACATCAGGCCGTGGTGGTCGAGGGCTACACCGACGTGATGGCCATGCACATGGCCGGCGTCACGACGGCGGTCGCGTCCTGCGGCACCGCCTTCGGCGACGAGCACCTGTCCATGCTGCGCCGACTCATGATGGACGACAAGTTCTTTCGCGGTGAATTGATCTACGTGTTCGACGGCGACGCAGCGGGCCGGGCCGCTGCGGTGAAGGCGTTCGAGGGGGAGCAGAACCTGGCTGGCCAATCGTTCGTCGCGGTAGCCGACGACGGCATGGATCCCTGCGACTTGCGGCTGAAGTCGGGTGACGCGGCGCTTCGGGACCTCGTCGCACGGCGAACCCCGTTGTTCGAGTTCGCGATTCGGACCGCGCTGGCCGAACACGACCTGGACAGCGCCGAGGGCCGGGTGTCGGCGCTACGCCGCTGCGTGCCAATGGTGGCCAAGATCAAGGAATCAACGCTGCGCGAGGAGTACGCCAGGCAACTGGCCGGCTGGGTCGGCTGGGAAGAGGTCGCCCAGGTCATCTCACGGGTGCGTGAGACCGCGAAGTCGGGTGGCACCGCCGCGCCGCGTCGCGAGGGCCGTCGGCCGGCCACCGAGGGCTCCGTCGTGACTCGCCTCGACCCGCGGGATCCGACGCTGTGGCCGCAGCGCGAAGCGCTCAAGGCAGCGCTGCAGTATCCCGCCATCGCCGGTCCGGTGTTCGACACGTTGACCGTCGAAAGCTTCACGCATCCCTCGTATGCGGCGGTGCGCGCGGCCGTCGCAGCGGCGGGTGGCATGTCGGCCGGACTCTCCGGCGGGGAGTGGATCGAAGCCGTCCGCGCACAGGCTGCGGCGCCCGAGGTTGGGGGCATGGTCGGTGAGCTCGGGGTGGAGGCCATCCGGGTCGAGGACGACGAACGGCTGCCGCGCTACATCGGTGGGGTGCTGGCCCGCTTGCAGGAGGTGTGGGTCGGTCGCCAGATCGCCGAGATGAAGTCCAAGTTGCACCGAATGTCACCGGTCGACCAAAGCGACGACTACAACGCCCTGTTCGGTGATCTCATTGCGCTGGAGACGTACCGGAAGAGCCTGCTGCAGCAGGCCAGCGGCGACGACCTCACTGCGTGAGAATCGTCGTCACGCTATGGTGAAGGCGCTGTCCGACCTCATCAGACGCCGTGGAGGGCTTTCATGACCATCCGAGCACATCGCTTCGTCGCCGCAGGCGCGTTGGCCGTCGCAGCCGTCGCCGCTCCGATCGCCGTCGCGCTCGTCGGGGTGGACACTGCGTTCAACGCGGGACCCGGGAAGTGCCTGTCGTCGGTCACCACCAACGGTTCGGATCCGATCTGCGTGGGCTACTCGAACGGGAATCCGAACACCATCAGCACTCCTGGTGGGCTCTATGGGCCGAACAACGGGCTCCAGACGGGTCAATTGCTGCCTGGCCAAACCTGGGACACGCCGATCGCCTAACGACGTTCGGCGCCCGCTTCGGGCTCGAGCACCGTCTTCGTGTCGATGGACGTCAGCGTCACCATCGTGGGATCGGGCGATACCCGGTCAGCCAGTTTCCGGCGGCCCGCATCGAGGACTGCCTTCGTCTTCGGACTTTCGGTGATCGCCCGGTAGGTGCCTGCGAGCTGTTCGTATCGACGGCGGCCGGCCTTGGCGCCCAAGACGTAGCCGACAGCCAGAACGGCAGCGATTCGGATCACTTGAGCCCTCCCACATGACGGTGCATTGCGTCCATCCTGCCTCACCCGGCTGGGTTCGTGCCGACGGGCGGGGGCCGGAATCGAATACCAACTTTGCGGGGCCGTACGCTAGAGTCATCCCTCGGTTCGCGTGCAACGCGCGATCCGGTGTTAGTCCCCTGTAGCTCAATTGGCAGAGCTTCCGACTGTTAATCGGACGGTTCGTGGTTCGAGTCCACGCGGGGGAGCAATTGGGGGCCGGACTGGGTAGTTTCGAGTTCCCTGGCAGCGATCGCCAGTATCTCGGCCGCATGCGAAACCGCGATGAAATGCCCGCCGTCGGCGACTTCGTGCCAGACCGCTCCGGGCATCTGCTCCGCAATCGGCTTGTTCACCGCCTCGGGGACCAGCGTGTCTGCGGTGCCCTGCCACAGATGAACCGGCCGATTGATGGTGGTGACGTCGAAGGGCCACTGTGCGTACAGCAGTCGGGCGTCGTCAACCAGGCCGTGGGCTCCTTGCCGGAAGCATTCCTGCGAGGCCTCCGCGACGGCCGTGAGCACCTGCTCGTCGGCGAGTACCGCGCGATCGGCGAGACAGCCCGCCTTCACCAGCGTCTGCATGTATTGCTCCGGGAAATGCACCGCTGCGACGTCCACGAGGTCGTACATCAGTTGGAAGCCCGGCCGAAAGTGCAGCGCGAGGAAGCCGCCGAGCGCGTCGGCCTTCGACAGCTCCTTGGCCGCCCAGTTCGCTCCAAACGCACCGTAGGAGCCACCTGCGATGCTGGTGACGTGCACCAGCCGCGCTGGGTCGAGGTAGGCCGCCGCCGCGAGCGCCCATGGCCCGCCCTCGGACCAGCCCGTCACTGCGAACGTCGTGGCGCCGAGCGCGTCGGCTACTACCTCTAGGTCGGCCGCCCAGCCGGCGAACGTCCGGTTTCGCTGCGGATCCGACTTCCCCTGGCCCGGCCGGTCGACACAGACGAAGCGCAAGCCGAGCGCCGTCGCGGCGGAGTCGAAGACACGGGCTTCGAGGCGGCTGGAGGGGCCGCCGTGGTTGTGAAGGACCAGCGGGCCGTTCGGGTCACCAACTTGGAGATAGGCCAGTGTCCGAGTGCCGACGTCGACTGATCCCTCATCATCGGTGGCGGCCACCGTGCGCGTTTACTCTGCGTTCTGCTCGACGCCCTCGTCGGCGTCGGGGATGTGCTCGGGATGCAGCATCTCGGCGTAGCGCAGCTGCTCGGGAATGCCGAATCCGTCGACGAGTAGCTCGGCGTGGGGCCGCAGCTTGCGGCACCGGTCGTTGATGCCGCGGGTGACGGCCTTCGAGCGCTCGGTGGACAGGAAACGGTGCTCGATGAACCACGACTTGTCGTCCTCGATCACCGACAGGGCATACAGGTCGCACACCAGGCCGAGGATCTCGCGCGCCTGCTCGTCCTCGCAGGTGTCGATACCCGCCACGAACGCCTCGAGGACGATGCGGTCGATGTGTGCCTTCGCGGCATGCAGCACGTGGTCCTGCACGGCGTTGAACGCGTCGAACGCCGACATCTCCTTGGACTTGCCCTGCAACCGACGCGCCACGGACGCCAGCATGTACTCCTCGCGGTCCTCGAACATCTTCACCTGAGTGCCGCGGTTGAACAGCGAGCCCTCCTCCTCGTTGTCCTCCCGCGAGTCGACGATCGTCTGCATGATCGTCTGCGCCGCAGTCCGCTTCAGCACCCGCTCGCCCGCGAAGTTCGCCGCGAACCGCACCCACTGCGCCGGGCTCATGCTCTTGACGTCGTCGGCGTAGGCGGTGAGCAGTTCCTTGGCCACCAGCTGCGTGAGCACGTGGTTGTCACCCTCGAACGTGGTGAACACGTCGGTGTCGGCCTTGAGCGCGATGAGCCGGTTCTCCGCGAGATAGCCTGCGCCGCCGCAGGCTTCGCGCGCCTCCTGGATGGCACGGGTGGCGTGCCAGGTGTTGGCGGCCTTGAGGCCTGCGGCGCGGGATTCGAGTTCGCGTTGCTCCTCGGCGTCCGGGTCGTCGGAGGTCTGGAGCTCGTGACACTTGGCCACCAGTTCGTTCTGGGCGAACTGCAGGGCGTACGACTTGGCGATCAACGGGAACAGTCGGCGTTGATGCACGAGGTAGTCCATGATCAGCACCTCCTCTTCAGCGTCAGGTGCTTCGAACTGCCTGCGCTCCAAGGCATATCGGGTGGCGATGTCGAGCGCGACGCGCGCTGCCGCGCCTGCGCTGCCGCCGACCGTGACGCGACCGCGGATCAGCGTGCCGAGCATGGTGAAGAACCGACGGCCCGGATTCTCGATCGGCGAGGTGTACGTGCCGTCCTCGGCGACGTCGGCGTACTTGTTCAGCAGGTTCTCGCGCGGGATGCGGACGTGGTCGAACTGGATGCGCCCGTTGTCGACGCCGGGCAGCCCGCCCTTGTAGTGGCAGTCCGAGGTCGTGATTCCGGGCAGGTCGTTGCCTTCGTCGTCCCGGATCGGCACCACGAAGCAGTGCACGCCGTGGCCTTCTCCTTCGGTGATCAGCTGCGCGAAGACGGCTGCGACCCTTGCCGTCTGTGCGGCACCGCCGATGTAGTCCTTGCGGGATGTGCGCGTGGGGGAGTCGATGACGAACTCCTGCGTGTCCGGGTCGTACGTGGCGGTGGTCTCCAGCGCCTGGACGTCGCTGCCGTGTCCGGTCTCGGTCATCGCGAAGCAGCCCAGCAGTTCGAGGTCGATGAGCTTCTTGACGTACGCCTGGTGGTGCCGCTCGGTGCCGAGGTTCTCGATCGCGCCGCCGAACAGGCCCCACTGCACGCCGGCCTTGACCATCAGCGACAGGTCCGACATCGCCAGCATCTCGATCTGTGTCACCGCGGCGCCGACGTCGCCGTTGCCGCCGTGCTCCTTCTTGAAGCCGTCCTCGGCGGCGCCGTTGGCGGCCATGATTCGCAGCTGCTCGGCGACCTTGGTGCGGGCGATGACGGTGTTCGGCGTGTAATGCGGCCTGAACACCTCGGAGGAGAGTTCTTGGCGCATGCGGTTCTTCATGTCGCGCCAGCGTCCGTCGAGGGCGTTGCGCAGATGATCGGCGGTGGTCGTCATGTTCAAAAGGTAGCCCGATGGGACCTTCGGGAAACTGTGACTTTGCAAACCCAGGCAAACCTGAGTAGAGCGGCTCGTGGCGGCGAGCGTTGAATCGACGCCATGACGGAGTCAGCCGCGCCCATGGACCTACCGCATCAGATCGACCATCGACACGCCGACGTGTCGGGCGGTTGGCTGCGCGCCGCGACGTTCGGCGCCATGGACGGGCTGGTCAGCAATACCGCGTTGATCGCGGGCGTGGCAGCAAGCGCGAGCGCGCACTCGGTGGTGCTCGCAGGCGTCGCGGGACTGCTCGCAGGGTCGTTCTCGATGGCGCTCGGCGAGTACACGTCGATCACGACGGCCAACGAGCAACTCGAGTCCGAGGTTCGGGTGGAGCGGCGCTCCTTCCGCAAATACCCTGCCGAGGAGCGCGCCGAACTGGTCTCGATGTTGATGGACATGGGGCTGACCGAGGACACCGCCGCCAAGGCCACCGAAGAGCTGCACCGCGACGAGAATCAGGCGCTGAACTTCCATCTGGTTCAAGAGCTCGGAGTCGACCCGAGCGAAAAGCCGTCACCGTGGGTCGCGGCGGGGGCGTCGTTCCTGATGTTCGCGCTCGGTGCCGTCATTCCACTGCTGCCGTATCTGCTGGGCTTCCCGTCGCTGTGGGCGGGCCTCGCGTTCGGTGGCGTCGGACTGCTCGTCGCCGGGGGCGTGGCGGCCCGCTTCACGCGCAAACCCCTGTGGCTCGGGTCTGTTCGGCAACTGGCCTTTGGGGCGGTCGCGATCGGAGCGACGTACGTCGTGGGCCTGCTCATCGGGGCGGCGGTCGGGTAGGGGCGGACACCCCGAGAAGCTCAGTTCCCGATGGTGATCGCCGTCGCCTCGTCTTCGAGCTCTTCTGGTTCAGATTCGGGGGCGTCGACGCCTGCGAGGTGGCCGCGCGTCGAGAACAGCACCACGGCGCCCAACGACACCGCTGCTGCGCCCACCCAGAACGGCACGTGCGCGTTGAGCTCTTCACCGAGCACGCCCGCCAGCCACGGCGCGACCGCAGCCCCGCCGAACCGGAGGAAGCTGTAGGCCGCCGACGCGACGCCACGCTCGACCGGTGCCGCCTTCATGACGGTTTCGGTGATGAGCGTGTTGTTCACGCCGATGAACAGGCCAGCCACCACCACGCACGCGGCGAGCACCGCCTTGTGGTCGGTACCGAGCGCCATGATCGCGAGCAGTAGCGAGAACGCCAGCAGGTTGATGATCAGCACCCGCACGGTGCCGAATCGGTGCTGTAGTCGTGGGGCCACGACCACGGACGTGAACGCCAGCGCCAGTCCCCACCCGAAGAAGATCAGTCCGATCTGGTGTGCGCTCATGTCGAGCGGAAACGGCGTGAACGCCAGCAGCGTGAAGAAGCCGAAGTTGTACAGCAGCGCGGTGATTCCGACGCCAAGCAGTCCGCGGTGCCGCAGTGCGCGGAACGGGTCGGCGAGTGTGGTGGCGCGTTCCGGACGCGGGGTCGATGGCAATAGAAACGTGGTGACGACGAGCGCCACCGCCATCAAGGCGGATACCCCAAAGAACGGGCCACGCCAGGAGATTGAGCCCAGCACGCCGCCAACGAGCGGGCCGACCGCGATGCCGAGGCCCAGCGCCGCCTCGTAGAGGATGATCGCCTGCGCCACCGAACCCTTGGCTGAATTCACGATGGTGGCCAACGCGGTTGCGATGAACAGCGCGTTGCCCAGCCCCCACAGCGCACGCCAGCCGACGATGCCAAGCACCGTGTCGGACAAGCCGGCCAACCCCGCGCCCGCGATGATGATCGCCAAGCCAACCAGCAGTGTGCGTTTCGGCCCGATGCGGCTCGCGACGACGCCGGTGATCAGCATCGCTAGCCCCATCACCGCCATGTAGCTGGTGAATAACAGGGACACCTGCGACGGCGTCGCGTTCAGGTTGTCGGCGATGGGCTTGAGGATCGGATCCACCAGGCCGATGCCCATGAAGGCGACGACTGACGCGAAGGCGACGGCCCACACGGCCTTGGGTTGGCGCCACATTGGCGGCTGCTCCTCTTCTGTTGGGAATTCAGTTGGACAATTTAGTTGGGGGACAAGATCATTCAGCGATGCTGCTGCGCGTCCTCGAGCAAGTCGCGCATGATGCGGACGGCGTCGGCGAGCGTCTGACGATCTGACTCGGCGAGCCGGTTCAGGTACGGGTCGATGATCGCGCTACGAGCCGCGCGGACCTGTGTCAGCATCCCCACCCCCTTGGGGGTGATGCTGATCAACACGGCTCTGGCATCGGACGGGTCGGTGGCCCGCGACACCAGACCCGCATCCTCGAGCTTGCGGACCTGCGTGGTCATGGTCGGCTGCGAGCAGTGGTCTAGCTCGGCGAGGTCGGAAATTCGTGCGGTGCCCTGGTCCTCGATTGCTGCGAGCAGACGGGCCTGCGCGAAGGGAAGTTTGATGCTGACGCGTTGCGTCGCCAGGCGATTGATCCGGGCGACCGCGGAGAGCAGCTCGGCGGCCAGCGCGGTGTCAGTCGTCGGCGGCGAAGGCATTTCTCCATTTTTACATAGAAAAGCTATGCAGGCCAAAGGCGCGGTCAGGTGTCGACGGTCACAGCTCGTCAAACCGGTACTCGCTCCGGGGCTGGCAGAATCGGGAAATGACATCGAGCGGCTCGAGCGCACCTCGGAGGGTCGGCGCGCTGCACCCGAGCGAACTCGCTCACGCCGCGGTGATGGCAGCCCTGTGCGCGGCCACCGCCATCATCGCCGTCATCGTGCCGCTCGCCGCGGGCTTGTCGCTGCTCGGCACGGTTCCGATGGGGCTACTGGCCTACCGTCATCGGTTTCGCGTACTGGTCGCGGCAGCCGTCGCAGGTGGGACCATCGCATTTCTCGTCGCGGGCATGGGCGGATTCATGACCGTCCTCGACTGTGCCTACATCGGCGGGTTGACGGGCGTGGTGAAACGACGGGGTCGAGGTGCCCCCACGGTGTTCGCGGGGGCCGTCGTCATGGGCGCTGCCTTCGGCGTCGCGGGCGTGGCCGCGCTTCTGGTCGCGTCGCGGCTGCGTCACCTGATCATCGAAAGCATCACGGCCAACATCCACGGCATGGCTACCGTGCTCGGCAGCGTGCCCGGATTCGAGCCTGCGGCGCAGCTGTTCCGCGAGGCCTTCGCGACCCTGGTGCGGTACTGGCCCGTGCTGATCATCGCCTCGTCGGTGTTCAGCATCACGCTGGTCTCCCTCATCGGGTGGTGGGCATTGTCGCGAGTGCTCGCTCGCCTGCTGGGCGTGCCCGATGTGCACAAGCTCGACTCGACCCCCGACGCCGGCCCGGTCGCGCCGGTGCCCGCCGCGTTCCGCGACGTCCGGTTCCGCTATCCGGGTACCGATCGCGACGCACTCGGACCCGTGACGTTGACCGTCGAGGCGGGCGAACACCTCGCCGTCACGGGGGCCAACGGCTCGGGCAAGACGACGCTGATGCTGCTCCTGTCCGGACGAGCGCCGACCGCGGGCACGGTGGAACGGCCTGGCGCCGTAGGGCTCGGCCGCTTCGGTGGCACGGCCGTGGTCATGCAACATCCGGAGAGCCAGGTACTCGGCACCCGTGTCGTCGACGACGTGGTGTGGGGGTTGCCGCCCGGCACCGCGACCGACGTGGACCGGTTGCTCGCCGAAGTTGGGCTCTCCGGGCTCGGCGAACGCGATACCGGCGGGCTGTCCGGCGGCGAACTGCAGCGCCTGGCGGTGGCCGCAGCCCTGGCCCGCGAGCCCGCGCTCCTGATCGCCGACGAGGTCACCAGCATGGTCGACCAGAACGGTCGCGACGCACTCATCGAAGTGCTGTCCGGGCTGTCCGACCGTCGCCAGATGTCCTTGGTGCACATCACCCACTACAACGACGAGGCCGCGTCGGCCGACCGCACCATCAACCTGACGGGCAACGCCGACAACGTCGAGATGGTGGCGACCGCACCTGCGCCAGTGGCGACGGCCGCGCCCGCCCACCACGCCGGGGATCCGCTGCTCGAGCTCAGGGGCGTCAGCCACGAATACGGAAGCGGAACGCCGTGGGCGTCCACCGCGCTACGCGACATCGACTTCGTCGTCGGCGAGGGCGACGGCTTGCTCATTCACGGACTCAACGGGTCCGGCAAGTCGACGCTGGCCTGGATCATGGCCGGACTTCTGGAACCGACGACGGGTAGCTGCCTGCTCGACGGGAAGCCCGTCTCGGAACAGGTTGGCGCCATAGCGATCTCGTTCCAAGCCGCCCGGCTGCAGCTGATGCGCGGTCGAGTCGACCTCGAGCTCGCAGCGGCCGCCGGGTTCGACTACCACAACCACCGCCGCGTGGAACAAGCACTCGCCACCGTCGGACTGGATCCCGCGCTGGGGTTGCGTCGCATCGACCAGCTCAGCGGGGGCCAGATGCGCAGGGTCGCATTGGCCGGGCTGCTGGCGCGCTCGCCGCGCGCGATCATCCTCGACGAACCGATGGCCGGGTTGGATGCCGCGAGCCGGCGGGGGCTACTGCGTCTACTCGAAGAGCTACGGCGCGACACCGGTCTGACGGTCGTCGTCATCTCGCACGACTTCTCCGGTCTGGAGGAATTGTGTCCGCGCACACTGAATCTCCACGAGGGCTCCTTTGCGCCGACTCCGACCACGGCGGGAGGTGCGGCGTGACCGCACCCAATAGCGTGACGGCGCCCAAGAAGCAGCGCAGGCCGGTGGTGCTGTTGCGTCCGGTGCCGGGGGACACCGTCATCCACCGGTTGTGGGCGGGGACGAAGCTGCTCGTCGTCGCCGTCATCGGTGTGTTGTTGACGTTCTACCCCGGCTGGGTGCCCATCTGTCTGGTCGGGGCCTTGGTGTTGTTCACGGCCTGGCTGGCTGGGGTTCCAAGGGGCGCACTGCCTTCGGTGCCGCGCTGGCTGTGGATCGTGCTGCTCGTGACTGGATTCTTGAGCATCTTCTCCGGCGGCAGCCCCCACCTCACCGTCTTCGACGTAACCGTGGGGTTCGGTGGGGTGCTCAGTTACTTGCGCATCACGTTGCTCGCCATCGTGTTGTTGGGACTCAGTGCAATGGTGTCGTGGACCACCAACGTCGCCGACGTCGCACCGGCCATCTCCAAGTTGGGGCGGCCGCTGAAGCTGGTCCGGATTCCGGTCGACGACTGGGCCGTCACCGTCGGGCTCGCGTTACGGGCGTTTCCCATGCTGATCGACGAATTCCGAGTGCTGTTCGCGGCGCGCAGATTACGGCCGCGGGACGCTGCGATCACGCGCAGGGACCGTCGCCACCGTTGGTCCACCGAAGTCATCGACCTGCTCGCTGCGGCCATCACGGTGGCCTTGCGCCGGGCCGACGAAATGGGTGACGCGATCACGGCGCGTGGCGGAGCCGGTCAGCTCTCCGCGTTGCCATCGCGCCCGAAATGGCCTGACGCCGTGGCCTTTGGCGTCTTGCTCGCGGTGTGCGGACTGTCGGTGTACGTCGAGTTGGCCACGCCGTTGGCCACCAGCGGCTAGCGCTGCGCGGCTGCGTTCCCGGCGGCCTGTGCGTCGGCCAGGCTCGAGGGGACGTCGCGGCGTCCGAGGAACATTTCGTCGAAGTACGGTTTGATCGCCTGATAGCCGGCGGGGAAGCCAGGGCCGCCCGGCGCAGGGATGCGGGGTCCGTCGAGCACCCGGAAGAACGGCCGCACGTCGACGCCGCGCCGTGACCAGTAGGCGAAGTATGCGGGCTGGGCGGCGGTCACCGCGGGGATGGCGGCACCGTTGGCTGCCACATACACGTTGCCTTCCGGGCTACCCATCCAGGCGAGCACCTCGCGCACCGCGTCCGGATGGCGGGTGGCCGAGTTCCCCGCGGCGGCAATGCCGTTGGTGACGCTCACCCGTCCCGTCGGTCCGGTGGGCAGCATCGTCACACCCCACCGGAACGTGGCCTGATCGGCGATGGCGGCCAAGTTGTAGGTGCCCGATTGGAACAACGCCATCCGGCCCTGCAGGAACTGGTTTCGGGAGAAGTCGCCGTTGTCGTTGGTGTCAGAGGCGGGCGGTGCGACGTGATCGACGTTGATCAGCCCGACGAGGTACTCGAAGGCCTGGGTGGCTGCGGCGTTGTCGAAGGCGAACCGGTCGCCGTCCTGGAAGACGCCGCCCGCGGAACCGACGAAGTTGAGGTAGATGCCCTGAAGGTCGTTGGCCGCGTTGTAACCCCACTGCCGAACGTTGGATGAGTCGAATTCTGCTGTGTCGGCGCGGTTTCCGTTGGCGTCGACGGTGAGCCGGGCGAGCAGCGGCCGCAGCGTGTCTTCACCGCCCGTCGACCAACGCAACGCCACCAGGTCGGCGAGGTTCACTCCGGCCGCATCGAGCAGATCGGCGTTGAAGTACACCGCGATGCCCGCATCGGTGAGTTGCGGTACGCCCCACAGCGTTCCGTTGCGGGTGAACTGGTTGACCACCAACGGATCCCACGCGCGCGCAGCATCCGCGCCCAGCGTGCTCTTGACGTCGAGCAACCGGCCATTGTCGGCGTAGCCCGACATGTAGGCGTTGGACAGCCAGAAGACGTCATCGGCGCCGCCGCCTGCGACGTCGGTACGCAACGCATCGAAGTATGACGAGTAGGGGACGACGTTGACGCGCACCTCGATGTCGGGATGATCGCGCTCGAACTCCTCGAACGACGCGCGGTACGACTGCGCGACCTGCTCGTCCCACAGACGCACGGTCACCACGGTGCGGCCGTCGGTGCCCGACCTGCCCAGCAATGATGCGGCCACCAGTAGTACGGCGAAGAGCAAGGCCAGGCCGGCGAAGAATCGCGTCGAGAACTTCGGCGTCACGGCCCGGCGCAGTCGCTTCACGGGAGCCCCCGCGCGTTGAGAAGGTACTCACGGCGACGGCTACTCGCACTTCCTCGCCATGAGTGCCATCTCAACGCGGCCGGCGCGATCACTTGAGCCCCGTCACGACGATGGAACGCACGATGTGCTTGCCCAAGGCGACGAACAGCACGATCAGCGGCACGATCGCGACCGTCGTCGCCGCCATCACCAACGTCCACTGTGCGTTGTACTGCGACTGCAATCCCGCGGTGGCGACGGTCAGCACCTGCCACTTGCTTCCACTGGTGATGACCAGCGGCCACATGAAGTTGTTCCACTGCGAGACGACGGTGATCAACGCCAACGTCACGAGGATCGGCCGACTGGCGGGAAGCACTACGTGCGCGATGACGTCCAGCGTGCTGGCGCCGTCGATGTGGGCGGCCCTGATCAGGTCGTCGGGAATGCTGCGAAAGTACTCCCGTAACAGGAAGATCGCATACGGCGAGCCGAACATGAACGGCAATACCAACGCCCAGAACGTATTCCGCAGGCCCGCTTCGGCCATCATCAGGTACAGCGGCACCACCATCACGGTCGCAGGCACCATCAACGTCGCCACGTACACCCAGAAAAGCGCGTCGCGGCCCCAAAACTCCAGCCGCGCAAACGCGTATCCCGCCAGCACCGAGAATGTCAGCTGTCCGAGGGTGATGACGGCGGTCATCAGCGCCGTCACGACCAGCGCCCGGCCGAACCCTACGTCGGCCAGGCCCGCGTAGTTCGCCAGCGTCGGCGGTGCGGGCAGCGACAGCGGGGCCTCGGTGTTGAACTGCTGGGCCGAGGTGAACGACGTCAGCAGCCCGAGCAAGAACGGCACGATGGTGATCACCGCGCCTGCGATGAGTACGGGGTAGATCACGACGCCCGAGGCGACCCGGCTAGACGACGTCATAGCTGATCCGCCGTCGGAAGTAGAGCTGCTGGACGAGCGTGATGCCCACCAGCAGGACGAACAGCACGACCGCCATCACCGCGGCCCGTCCCACTGCGGCTGCGCCGAAGGCTTCGGCGTAGATGCGGTGGGCGACCAGGTCGGTGCGACCCGCAGGACCGCCGCCGGTCAGTGCGTACACGGTGTCGAAAACCTGTGCTGCGCTGACGATTCCCGTGACCACGACGAAGAACAGGGTGGGTCGCAGCATCGGCAGGGTGATGCGACGGAAGCGCTGCCAGGCGTCGGCCCCGTCGGTGCGGGCGGCGTCGTGTAGCTCGCGGGGAATGGCCAGGATGCCGGCGAGGAAGAACAGCGTGACGTAGCCGACGTTGGTCCAGATCGTCACCGCGGAGACGACGGGCAGCGCCAATTGCGGGTCGGTCAGCCACTCGATGCGGTGGCCCAGCGCGGTGCTGACCGCACCGTCGGTGGGCGCCAGGATCCATTTCCACAGCACCGCGATCGCCAGCGGTGAACAGATCCACGGCAGCACGTACAGCGTGCGGAAGAACCCGCTGCCCGGCAGGCCACGCGCCAGCATAGTGGCGGCGAACAGGCCGAGGACGGTCTGGATGGGCACGACCAACCCGACGAAGAGCGCCGTCACGAGCAACGACATTCCGAATGACGAATCAGTGAGCACCGAGCGCCAATTGGCCAGTCCCACGTACTGCATCGGACCGAGTAGGTCCCAGCGGTAGAGGCTCAGCCACAGCACTACGAACATCGGGAGCAACAGAAAGACCGCGACCCCGAACAGGCTGGGCGCGAGCAGGGCATATCCCACTCCTGCCCTCCGGAATCTCACTCAGTCATTAAAGGCCATCGCAGGCCGCTCGGGCCGATGCCACTACGGTGGGACCGTGACTGCGCGCCGACGGGTCGATGCCGAATTCCTTGCGCTGCCGCGACACGAGCTCGCCGACGCTGCGTTGTCGGCCGCGCTCGCGGCGGGCGCTAGCCATGCCGACCTGCGCGTGCATTGCATCACCACCGAACTCGTCCAACTGCGCGACCGGGAATTGGAGACGTCGATCGTGACGCGCGAACTCGGGTTGGCGGTGCGCGTCATCGTCGATGGCACGTGGGGGTTTGCCTCGCACGCGGAGCTCGATCCGGCGGTGGCCGCGGAGACGGCGCGCCGCGCGGTGCGGGTCGCGACCACCTTGAAGGCGCTGAACGGGGAGGCCATCGAGTTGGCTCCGGAGCCGGTGTACTCCGACGTCAGCTGGGTCTCCGACTACCGCATCGATCCGTTCGACATCGCGACGGCGGACAAGATCGGGGTGCTCGAGGAGTATTCGTCGCGGCTGCTGGCGAGCCGAGATGGACGGGCTGGCGTCGACCATGTCTCGGCCGCCCTGCACGCGGTCAAGGAGCAGACGTTCTACGCCGACACCCTCGGGTCGTCGATCACCCAGCAGCGAGTGCGCGTGCTGCCGTCGCTTGAGGCCGTTGCCGTCGACGCCGCGGCGGGCACCTTCGATTCCATGCGCACCCTTGCTCCGCCGACGGCGCGGGGCTGGGAGGCCGTCGCAGGCAACGAGTGGTTTGACTGGTCGACGGAACTGGCGCAGTTGCCGTCGTTGTTGGCCGAGAAGGTCAAGGCGCCCAGCGTGACGGCCGGGCCGACGGACCTCGTCATCGATCCGTCGAATCTGTGGTTGACCATTCACGAATCCATTGGGCACGCCACCGAATACGACAGGGCGATCGGCTATGAGGCTGCCTATGCGGGCACGTCGTTCGCCACCCCGGACAAGCTCGGCGTGATGCGGTACGGGTCGCCGGTGATGAACGTGACCGCCGACCGCACCGTCGACTTCGGGCTGGCGACAATCGGTTTCGACGACGAGGGGGTGCGGGCGCAGAGTTGGGACCTGGTGCGCGACGGCATCTTCGTCGGCTATCAACTGGACAGGGTGTTCGCGCCGCGGCTCGGGGTGGGCCGGTCCAACGGCTGCTCGTACGCGGATTCGCCCCACCACGTGCCGATCCAACGGATGGCCAACGTGTCGCTTCAGCCCGGCCCCGAGGACCTGAAAACGGCGGACCTGATCGCGCGAGTCACCGACGGCATCTACGTCGTCGGCGACAAGTCGTGGTCGATCGACATGCAGCGCTGCAACTTTCAGTTCACCGGGCAGCGGTTCTTCCGGATTCGCGAGGGACGGTTGGACGGCCAACTCCGCGACGTCGCCTACCAAGCCACGACGACGGACTTCTGGGGTGCGATGGAGGCCGTTGGCGGGCCGTCGACGTGGCGCCTGGGCGGTGCGTTCAACTGCGGCAAGGCTCAACCAGGGCAGGTGGCTCCGGTGAGCCACGGTTGTCCGTCAGCCTTGTTCCGCGGCATCAACGTGCTCAACACCCGTGAGGAGTCCGGTCGGTGATCGCACCAGGTGAGGTCGTCGGGATCGCGCTCGCGGAGGCCGCCGTGTTGTCCGGAGTCGACGAGACCATCGTGCTCGTTTCGGACAAGTCGACCGCGTCGCTGCGCTGGGCGGGCAATTCGATGACCACCAACGGCGAGACGTTGAGCCGTGACACCACGGTGATCTCGATCGTGCGACGCGGTGACGAGGCCCACGTCGGGTCGGTGACGTCCAGCGAGGTCGATCCGACGTCGATTGCGGCCTTGGTGGCCGCATCGCAACGGGCCGCGAACGCCGCACCCGAGGCCCGCGACACCGCTCCCGCGCTCAGCGGTGCCGGTTTGCCAGCCGACTGGGATGCCCCCGTACCCGTCACCGGATGCGACGTCTTCGCCGATGTGGCAAGGAGTTTGGCGACTCGGTTTCGCGGTTCCGACCGGCTGTACGGGTATGCCCGCCATGAGGTGGAGACCACGTTGCTGGCCACGTCGACCGGTGTGCGGCGGCGCTACACCCAGCCGACCGGTTCGGTGGAGATCAACGCGAAACGCGCGGACGCCAGTGCGTGGGCCGGCGTCAGTACACCCGACTTCATCGGTGTGCCAACTGATTCCATGCTCGACGACCTGGACAGCAGGCTGGGTTGGGCGGCGCGCACCGTCGAGTTGCCCGCCGGGCGCTATGAGACGTTGATGCCACCGTCGACGGTCGCGGACATGATGATCTACCTCGCGTGGACGATGGACGGCCGCGGCGCACAGGAGGGTCGCACGGCGTTGTCGGCGCCGGGCGGCACCCGGGTGGGGGAGCAGCTGACGAACCTCGGTTTGACGCTCTACTCCGACCCCGGCGCCAGCGGGCTGGCGTGCGCCCCGTTCGTGGCGGCCACCAGCTCGTCGGAGCGAATCTCGGTGTTCGACAACGGACTCGACATCGATCGCGTCGACTGGATCCGCGACGGCGCGGTGAACGCACTGGCCTACCCGCGGGCCGCGGCCGCCGAATTCGGTAGTCCCGTGGCGGTGCCCGCCGACAACCTACTGATGACCGGCGGTACGGCCGGCCTGGCCGACATGATCGCCGCCACCGAGCGTGGGCTGCTCTTGACGACGCTGTGGTACATCCGGGACGTCGACCCCACGGTGCTGCTGCTCACCGGGCTGACGCGCGACGGCGTCTACCTGATCGAGGACGGTGAGGTCACGGGCGCGGTCAACAACTTCCGGTTCAACGAAAGTCCGCTGGATCTGTTGCGGCGCGCCACCGAGGCGGGCGTCAGCGAGGTCACCCTGCCCCGCGAATGGGGGGACTGGGCGACCAGAGCGTCGATGCCGTCGCTGCGGATTCCCGACTTCCACATGTCGTCGGTGAGTCAGGCGCAATAATCGGCGTCATGGACGACGACCAGTTGTACGGCATGCTAACGCGGTTGATGGCGCTGAATCCCGAGGGCGACGGCGGCCGCAACGCGCTGGTGCGCGAGGTGTGTGCGGCCGCGATGTCCTTGCCGCCGGTGGCGGCGCAGGAGCCTGCGGTCGACGATCCGCAGCTGGCGGAGTTCGCCGAGCAGTTCGCCGTCGACGTGTCGATCATTACCCCTGAGCAGCGTGCGGCCTTCATGGCGGCCCTGAGTCGCAAGGCCTTCGGGATGGCGGCGCTCATCTTCATCGCCGATTTCGTGCCGCGGATGCGGGCGGGTGTGACGGCGCTAGGCTTCGCGCCCGTCGTCGACCCCGTCGTTTGGGACCGCGACACCGATCCCGTCGACCTACTGCTCAACCAATTCGCTCCGATGGTCGGCGCCTTGCGCGCACTGGATCCCGTGACCACCGAGGTGGTCCGCCTGCGTGGAGCCGTCCAACACAACTGCCGGCTCTGCAAGTCGCTGCGTGAGGGTGCCGCACTCGACGCGGGCGGGTCCGAATCGCTATACGCCGACATCGAGCAGTACGAGGAGTCCACTCTGCTCGACGAACGGCAGAAGGCCGCGCTGCGCTACGTCGACGCGTTGATCTGGACGCCGTCGAAGATCGACGCCGACGTGGCGGCCGGGGTGCAGTCACACTTCACGGACGCCGAAGCCCTTGAACTCACGCTCGACGTGATGCGCAACGCCACCAACAAGATCGCGGTCGCGCTCGGCGGCGACGCGCCGCGGGTCGCCGAGGGCACCGAGCGTTACCTGCTGGGTGTCGACGGCCAGCCGGTGTACAGCTGAGGGCCCGCACCTCGTCCAGCGGTCGACGGCAATAGCAGATGCCCAGTTGGGCGGCGTCGGTAACATGCCCCGCATGTCGCTTGCTGTCGGCCAGGTATTCGCCGGATACACAATCGTGCGCCGACTGGGTGCGGGGGCGATGGGCGAGGTCTACCTTGCCGAGCACCCGCGGTTGCCGCGCCAAGACGCGTTGAAGGTGATGGCGCAGCAGGTATCGACCGATTCCGAGTACCGGGAAAGGTTCAACCGCGAAGCCCAGAATGCCGCCACGCTGTCACACCCGAACATCGTGACCTTGTACGACCGCGGCGAATTCGAGGACCAGTTGTGGCTTTCGATGGATTACATCGAGGGCACCGACGCATCCCGCTTGCTCGAGAAGCAGTACCGCAAGGGACTGCCGCCGGACGAGGTCGTGCGCATCGTCACCGCGGTTGCGGATGCGCTCGACTACGCCCACCAACGCCAACTGTTGCACCGCGACGTCAAGCCGGCCAACATCCTGCTGGCCAAGCAGGATTCGGGTGGCTGGCGGGCGCTTCTGGCCGACTTCGGCATCGCGCGCCGGGTCGATGACTCCAGCGGATTGACCCAGAGCAACATCGCGGTCGGCACGGTCGCCTACGCGGCCCCCGAACAGCTGATGGGGCTGCCGCTCGATGGCCGGGCCGACCAATACTCCCTTGCTGCAACGGCATTCGAACTCTTGACCGGGTCGCATCTGTACCAGGACCGCAATCCCGCGGTCGTGATCAGTCAGCACGTGACCGCACCGCCACCGGCGATCGCGGAGCGCAAGCCCGAACTGTCCGGGCTAGGCCCGGTGCTCTCCAAGGCGCTGGCGAAGGCGCCCGAAGATCGCTACGACACGTGCACCAACTTCGCGAATGCCCTCGCGCGGCACCTCGACGGCGTCGTCGACGAGATCGGAGACACCGACGCCACCATGGCCGCCGGCGCCATCATGCCGCCGAACCACCACAAGGCGAGCCCGAAGGGTGGCAAGAAGTCTTGGCGGATCCCGGCCGGGGTATTGGTGGGACTGCTGGTCATCGGGGGCGCGCTCGCGGCGTTCTTGCTGACGCGCCATCGCAGCGTGGACGGCGCGCAACCGCACCCGTCGACCGCCTCGGCGCCCTCGACGCAGGCGGGTCCGGCCGTGCCAGTGGTGCTGGTCGGCGCGGACTGCGCCGTGCTCGGGGCGGCTGGCGTGAGTGAGCAAGGCCAGCAGGCCTACTGCGCGCGGCTGCCCGCGACTGGCGACATCTTGTGGTCCCTGGTTCCGGGCACGGAGGTGCCTTCGCCGACGGCCACCGCCGGGCCCACCGACACCGCCTACCCTCCGGGGATCGAGCAGCAGGTGGAAGTGTGCGTTCAGCAGACCGGACAGACGCGCCTGGAATGCCGGGACGACGTCCGACAGGGCAATCTGAGCGGGCCGGCCTAAGCGGGGCCGGAACGGCGCGTGCGACCATAGTTGCCGCGCGATGCGCGATGGGGCGGTAGCTCAGTCGGTTAGAGCCGCGGACTCATAATCCGTTGGTCGTGGGTTCGAGCCCCACCCGCCCTACGTCAGAGGCTGTTTTTCAAGATCAGTCTCGTTTATTCATCGTTTATCACCGCCGTACGCCACGCTTCGCGCACGGCTTCGAGGGCATGGCGTGCCGAGATCGCGATGCGGGTCTGGCCGGCCAGCTGAGCCTGCCATTCTGCATCCGTCGGCGCGGAGGCGAACAATCTTGGAGTCGGGGGCCGATTGGTCGGCCCGAAGCGCCGATACAGGTCTGCGGCCTTCCGGTCGATTGCGCCCAGATCGCTGAGGGCCCATAGGTCCCAGAGATCGCGAGCGCCTCGCCGATCAGCCCACGTCGAGGTTTTGGATGCGGCGAAGGCCGGCAGTGTTGGGACCAGTAACTCGGCTGCGGGAGCGTCGACGTAGCGCTGGACCAGCACGCGCCGTTCGGACGGCCAGACGGTACGGTCCCGCGAGGAGAGCAGCTGAATCCGCACCGACAACCCACCCGCCGTACGGAGAAGGGCCGCCATGGTGCTCGCCACGCTGCCTAGCGTTGGTTCGAGGGTGAGCCGACCATGCGTGCGCGACAGTGCACGGGGGAGTCCCGCGTCGAGAGCGGCCGCTACGAGCTTGCGGTCGCCGATGGCGATCAAGTCGATGTCCTCGCTAAGGCGCCCGGACGGTAGGTATGTGCGTGCGAGTGCGGTGCCGCCGATGAACTGGACCTGGTCTCCGACGCTGGTACTGAGAAAGGCCAGCACATGGGAGATGAGGTGGTCGCGCTCGACTTGTTCGTTGGAGACACCGAATTGCCTTGCCACCACATCGCGTTCACCGCTGTTCACGGTTGGGCCCAGGCCTCGGCACGCCGCAGTGACGACATCCGCCGTTGGTCGGACGCGAGCGCGGCCATGCGATTTTGGTCGCCGCGCGCGTAGAGCGCTGTTACCGCGGACCGAATGTCGACTTCGACGTCGCCCAGTTCCGGGCGATGGGCGAGGTCGAGGACCGTCTGCTCCGGAGTGGTCACCAACGTTGGTCCCAACGGTGTGTCGATGCGTTCGGCGTCCAAGCGGCCGGTGTCGCGCGTGATGAACCGGACGATGGCCGCCCGGTCGGAGAGTTCGATCGCTCGGTGCTGACGGGGCACGGCGATCGTCGCCGTTGCCAGGGCGCGGGGGATCACCCCGTGCAGGCGCGCTGCGCTGGGGCCCATCACGACGACGTCGTCGGGCCCGTAGATCGCTGAGGCGATGCCCGCGGCGGTCGCCTCCAAGCTCGGCGTCCAGGGGCGTCCGACCATGTCTTGTGGGACGACGACGTAGTAGCCGTCGGCGACCCGGTGAAGCAGTCCCCGTTCAGTGAGTCGGACCAACTGAGCCCGCGGATGGGCATAGATCTCCCCGGCATCGCGTGGCCGGATGGTCTTCATCGGTGCCCGCGCGAGTGCGGCTGGCATCGGAGTGCTGCGGCCGTGAACCATTTTCACTCCATTGCTTATGCAAATCGTGTCTCTGTAGAGTACGAAATGCATACTGAAGTGGCAAGCGCCAAGCGAAGTCATTTGGGGGATGGGTGGTCGGATTCGGCGATCAATCGGTCGAGTAGGTCGGCGGCCGCGGCTCATGTACTTGTCCTGGGTCATGGACACGTTGGTGTGGCCCAGGTGGTCGGCGCCGATGCGGCCGGCCGTACCGGTTTCAACCAATCGCGTCGAGCGTGGTCTAGGCAGTTTCGAACCGCGTGCTGACGACAATTCTGACTACAACGGCGACGACAGTTGCTGCCTCGACTACGTCACCGACACGACGATTCCCGACGTATCGCCCCTGTTCACGGCGTCTGCCTGGTCCTGGCAGTGTGGGGGTCAGGGGTTCGAATCCTCTTAGCTCCACCGTTTTGACTAGCCTTTTTGCCAGCTTCGCGAGTGCGTTAGGGTCATCGCGCACCGCTCGACGACAGTTTGGCGACAGATGTCGTTCGAACATCGTCACCACGTTCGAACGCTCGGCGTTTTACGACACACCGCCGTTTCGCGGTGGTCGCGAGTGCACGTCTACGGCGCGCGCTGACTTGGAACGTGTCTGGTGTCCCCGATGCTGGCCATTTGCTGCCGAACCCGTTCGCCAGTCGCGGCGGCGGTTGGTGCTGATGCGACTTCCGCGGAAGTGCACCGGCGGCGCAGGAAAACGAGCGCATCCAGGGTTTGTCTGCGATACTGCGGGCGCGTCAGTAAAGCCGCCTTTTCGACGAATGGGGACGTCATGGCCGGTAAGCACAGGGCAGAGGTTGAGCAGCGTAATAGCGCGGCGTACGTATGGCTTGGACCGGGAGCGGCCGCCCTCGCTCTCGGCGCCGCCCTCTCCGGTGGTGTGGGTGTCGCGCATGCCGACACCACGGGAAACGGGTCCCGAAATTCGGGACCGACGACCACGATCCGTACGACCGTCAGCGCACAGAGCGTGAAGACCGGCACTTATTCGTCGTCGGCCGCGCCCAAGCCCGCAGCAGACGGGGCTAGAACGACGTCGGTCGTGAATACCAGGGAATCGGTTGTCCGAGAACAGAATCCAGCAATCACGGGTGACAACAATCCAGGCCCCGGTCCCACCCTCGCCGAGACCGTCATCGGGCTCAACAACGGCGATCTCGGGGTCATCTCCCGGATCCCGGGCGCCAACAGCATCCCGTTCATCGATCTTGGTGGTGGCGGGGGCGGGGGCTTGCTCTCGAAGATCGCGGGCGCACTTTCGCACGGCTTGTTGTAGCGCGTGCCGTTCCGGGCTCGGTATCGCACCGGGAAGGGTGGACGGATCGGCCGGTTACTCCCCGGGTCACGTCCTTGAAGTTGTTGGTCGCTTGACCCGCTAATGTGACGACAACGCTGACCAAGTTGCGCACGACTACAGGTTCACGACACGGCATTCTGCCCGCCAAACAGGTTGTTCACGGTCCGGGCCTGCTCCTGGCAGTGTGGGGTGGGGCTCAAGTCCCCGAGGAACTTGTATCAATGCCCACTCCTGGTCGTCGAACCGCGATGCGCCGCTCGGACGTCGCCGTGGAACTGATTGCGACCCGCGCACCCTGGCTCCTGCACGGGATCGCCCGCCTCACCCCGACCGCTTACCGTCGATGAGCAGAGATGGTTTGAGCCGCAAGTGGTTTGCCCTCACGCCAAGCGCAAGGCAGTCGACGATCATTGGCGTTATGTCCGAGACGTGGCGAGTCGCCCGGGACCGGTGGTAATGCTTGTGCGATGAAAACTGTTGTACAGCAATGCTCAATGGGTGTTCATCGGACCTTCTGAAAACGCGGATCAGAAGTCCGTTAGTCGACAGTGTTCTGCCCACGTATGCGTTCAAGCTGAACCCCGACATGACCTAATCGAGAGGCATATTCAGAACTGGTATTGGGAAACGGTTTGGGCGTCCGCTTGTCAGCGGTCACATAATTCCTCCAGCTTGAGGGGTTGTCCGTCACGGAATTCCCCCACCTCGTCTGTCACGTAATTCCGCCACCCGGGCGGTGTGGCAGCCGGTTGTGG
>NZ_JAPZLB010000028.1:0-32431 GCF_033804635.1 Mycobacterium sp. RTGN4
AAAAAAACAACCACACCCTGAAAACGGAAGACGGGGAGTCCCCCCAAGGCATGGCAAAACAAACAAACAAAAACCACCAAACACACTATTGAGTTCTCAAACAACACGCCCTGTTAACAGGCAACCCCACTACTGTACACCATCTGCGGGGGCCGATCAAACCCCGTCCTCCGGTCCTAAGACCGGGGCCGCGGGTCCATGAGTTCGGGCTTTTACGCTCGAACTCGTTGTTATCGATACTACCTGACGAGTCGCCTGAAACCGAAATCCCCAGACACGCATAGGGATTTCGGCCGAGGAGCCAGCTCAGTGAAGCCGCTCGATCTCGGCGCCCAGACTGGCCAAGTTCTCCACGAACAGGGGATATCCGCGGTCGATGTGGAACACGTCGTGGACCTCAGTGTCTCCGTCGGCGACCAGGCCGGCCAGCACCAAGCCCGCGCCCGCCCTGATGTCGGACGCCCACACCGGTGCGCTCGACAGCTGCGGGATGCCACGCACGACGGCATGGTGGCCATCGGTCCGCGCATCGGCACCCAGTCGAATCATCTCCTCCACGAAGCGGAACCGCGCCTCGAAGACGTTCTCGGTGATCATCGACGTGCCGTCGGCGATGCAGGCCAACCCGATGGCCATTGGCTGCAGGTCGGTGGGGAAACCAGGGAACGGCAGGGTGGCCACGTCGACTGCCTTCGGCCGTTCGTACTGAACGATCCGGAAACCATGGTCGTGCTGCGTGACGGTGGCGCCCGCGTCGTGGAGCTTGTGCAGCACCAGCTGAAGGTGCTGCGGGTCCACCCCCGTCACCGAGATGTCGCCTCGCGTCATCGCCGCGGCGATGCCCCACGTGGCCGCAACAATGCGGTCTCCGATGACCCGGTGTTCAGTGGGGTAAAGCCGATCGACACCGGTAATGATCATTGTCGACAGGCCCGCTCCAGATATCTGGGCGCCCATCTGGTTGAGCATTTCGCATAGATCGACGACGTCAGGTTCACGGGCGGCGTTGTGAATCGTCGTGACGCCTTCGGCCAGCACCGCGGCCATCAGAATGTTCTCGGTAGCGCCCACCGACGGGAACTCCAGCTGAATCTCTGCGCCGTGCAGGTGATCCGCTTCGGCGACCACACAGCCGTGCTCGATGTTGCACCGGGCGCCAAGTTGACGCAGCCCGGCCTGGTGCATGTCGAGTGGCCGCGAGCCAATCGCGTCGCCACCGGGAAGTGCGACCTTGGCTTTCTTGCACCGCCCCACCAGCGGTCCGAGCACACAAACCGACGCGCGGAACTGCCGCACTGCGGCGAAGTCAGCGTCGTACTTGAGTTCGTCTGGCGACGTGATGCGCACCGTGGCGCCGTCGAGGTCGACCGTAGCCCCCAGGCCGCGCAACACTTCGGCCATCAACGGGACGTCCAAGATGTCCGGGCAATTGGTGATGGTGCTGGTGCCCTCCGCCAACAGCGCTGCCGCCATGAGCTTCAAGACACTGTTCTTGGCGCCCCCGACGGCAACTTCGCCCGATAACCGGGTGCCGCCGGTCACCACGAATCGCTCACTCACACGGGTCAGTTTAGGTCAGCGGGGACCGTCCCGAGCCTGCCTTCGGTCTGCCGCGCCGGCCTTCCGAGTACGGTTTGATCCATGGCAGTACACCTGACCCGCATATATACCCGCACCGGCGACGATGGGACCACCGGCCTCAGCGACTTCAGTCGGGTGTCGAAGAACGACGCACGACTCGAGTCCTACGCCGACTGCGACGAGACCAACGCAGCGATCGGTGTCGCAGTGGCATTGGGTCAGCCGAATGAGCAGATTCTCAAGGTATTGAGGCAGATTCAGAACGATCTGTTCGATGCGGGTGCCGATTTGTCTACCCCGTTGGTAGCGAACCCCGAGCATCCTGCGCTGCGGATCACCCAGGACTACATCGATCGCCTCGAGGGCTGGTGCGACGAGTTCAACGAACCGCTCCCCGCGCTGAATTCCTTTGTGCTGCCTGGCGGTACGGCCCTATCGGCGCTTCTACACGTGGCCCGAACCATCGCGCGACGAGCGGAACGGTCGGCGTGGCGTGCGATCGACGAGCACGGCGATTCGGTCAGCGTGCTGCCCGCCAAATACCTGAATCGACTGTCGGACTTGCTTTTCATTCTCTCCAGAGTGGCCAATCCCTCAGGCGACGTGCTCTGGCAACCGGGCGGCGCTCGGACCTAGGGGTTCCGTCTCCGCGCGCGCGGCGACGGACGCGATTCCAGCCAGGATGTGAAGGCGGTCAACGCCCCTCGATCGAGGGCGACCTCGTATCCCCTTCGCCGTTCCGCGCTGGTGTCGCGTAGTTCGAGTACCACGATGGCGTCGGTCATGATGTCGAATTCATCGCCGCGGGGAGTGCGGCGCGACACGACCTCGACACCCCGACGGGACAACCTGCGGTCGGGCCACCAACGCAGACTCGAGAGCCGGTAGAAGCCGGCTTCCTCTCCGCGGTAACGCAATACGCCGTGACGCCAGCCGTGTCCCCCGACGGCAGGGATGTCGCGCAGGATCGCAGCGGTCCCACCGACCTGACGCAGCTTCCACAGCCGGTACGTCAGAGCAATGACGACCAGCAACAGCACACCGATCAGCGCGACCATGATCATCATGAGCGCGCTCATCGGCGGATCAGTCGAGCTGGCCTAGGGCGCGCAACCGCGCCCTGCCCCACGCAGCAGTGCGCTCATCGTCGGATTCGGAATCCTGCTTGGCCTCGTCGGCGTTGATCTCGGATTCCAATTCAGCGTTCTCGACCAGGATTCGGACCGCTTCCTCGGTCACCGAAAGGAAACCGCCGTCGATGGCGATGCGAAGGTCGTCCTCGCCCTCGCGCTCGACACGGACCATGGCGTCGTCGACCAACTGGGCCACCAGCGGGATGTGCCGCGGGAGGATCCCGATCTCGCCAGCAGTGGTGCGGGTGAACACGAACGACGCGTCACCCTTCCACAGCTCGCGCTCGACGGCGACGATCTCGACGTGCATTTCAGCCATGGCACACCACCTTTCGGGCCCGAAGCGCAATCACAACTTGGCGCCGAAGGTCTCGGCCTTCTTGGCCAGGTCGTCGAGGCCGCCGATGAGGAAGAACGCCTGCTCGGGCAGGTGGTCGAAATCGCCCTTCGTCAGCTTGTCGAACGCCTCGATGGTTTCCTTCAGCGGCACCGTGGAGCCAGGCTGTCCGGTGAACTGCTCGGCAGCCATCATGTTCTGGCTCAGGAAGCGCTCGATACGGCGGGCGCGGTTGACCAACTGCTTGTCCTCTTCGGACAGTTCGTCGACACCGAGAATCGCGATGATGTCCTGAAGGTCCTTGTAACGCTGCAGGACTCGGATGACTTCCTGCGCAACGCGATAGTGCTCGTCACCGACGACGGCCGGGTCGAGGATGGTCGAGCTCGACGCCAGCGGATCCACCGCGGGGAAGATGCCCTTGGAGAACACCGCACGGGACAGTTCCGTGGTGGCGTCGAGGTGCGCGAACGTCGTCGCGGGCGCCGGGTCGGTGTAGTCGTCGGCGGGCACGTACACGGCCTGCATCGAGGTGATGGAGTGGCCGCGGGTCGAGGTGATGCGCTCCTGCAGCTCGCCCATCTCGTCGGCCAGCGTCGGCTGGTAGCCCACCGCCGACGGCATGCGGCCGAGCAGCGTCGAAACCTCGGAACCGGCCTGCGTGAACCGGAAGATGTTGTCGATGAACAACAACACGTCCTGATTCTGCTCGTCGCGGAAGTACTCCGCCATGGTCAGCGCGGACAGCGCGACGCGCATACGAGTGCCGGGCGGCTCGTCCATCTGACCGAACACGAGTGCGGTGTCCTTGAGCACGTTGGCATCCGCGAGCTCGACCCATAGGTCGTTGCCCTCACGGGTGCGCTCCCCCACGCCCGCGAACACCGAAGTGCCACCGAAGTTTCGGGCGATGCGGTTGATCATCTCCTGGATGAGCACGGTCTTGCCGACACCGGCGCCGCCGAACAGGGCGATCTTTCCGCCGCGCACATACGGGGTGAGCAGGTCGACGACCTTCAGACCGGTTTCGAGCATCTCGGTCTTAGGCTCGAGCTCGGCGAATGGCGGTGGCTTGCGGTGGATCGACCAGTGGTCGAAGTCCTTGCCGTAGCCGGGCTCGTCGAGGCACGCGCCGAGCGCGTTGAACACATGGCCTTTGACGCCGTCACCGACGGGCACCGAGATCGACGCACCGGTGTCGGTGACCTCGACGCCGCGGACCAGTCCGTCGGTGGGCTGCATGGAGATGGTGCGTACCAGGTTGTCACCGAGGTGCTGTGCAACCTCGAGGGTGAGCGTCTTGGCCATCTCCTTGTACGTGATCTCGGCGTGCAGAGCGTTGAACAGCTCCGGCACCGACCCACGCGGGAACTCGATGTCGACGACGGGGCCGGTGATACGGACCACGCGACCTGCGGTCTTGGAATCTTCTGCGGTGGCAGTCATATCTCTTCGCTTCCTACGGTGCTTACTTGGCGTCAGCGAGGGCGTTTGCGCCGCCGACGATCTCGCTGATTTCCTGGGTGATCTGGGCTTGGCGTTCACGGTTGGCCTCGAGCGTCAACGCCTTGATCAGGTCGTCGGCGTTGTCCGTCGCCGACTTCATCGCCCTACGGCGTGAAGCGGATTCGGACGCTGAGGCCTCCAGTAGCGCTGAGTAGACGCGGGTGGCGACGTACCGCGGTAGCAAAGCGTCAAACAGCGACTCTGGGTCGGGCTCGAACGAGAACAGCGTCCGTGGGCCGTCTTCCGGCTCATCGTCGCCGACGTACTCGACCAGCATCGGCGCGATCCGCAGCGCAATTGCGCTCTGCGACAGCATCGACTTGAACTCGGTGAAGACGATGTGGAGTTCGTCCACACCCAAGATGCCGTCGTCGCCCGGGTCATCACCTTCGTCATCGACACCGGCCATGAAGGCCGTCACTAGCGTCTCGGCGATCTCACGCGCCTGCTCGTACGTGGGGCGGTCGGAGAATCCGGTCCATGAGTCCGTCACCTCACGCTGGCGGAAGCGGTAGTAGCCCAGCGCCTTTCGGCCGACGGTATAGAGCACGGGCTGCTTGCCCTCGTCCCGCAGCAGTGCGAAGAGCTCCTCCGACCGACGGAGCACGTTGGCGTTGTAGGCCCCACAAAGACCGCGGTCCGACGACACCACCAAGACACCAGCCCGCTTGGGAGATTCCCGTGCGACGAGCAATGGGTGGTCCAGCGCGCTGGCGCTCGCGAGTTCCGTGAGCATGTTGGTGATCTCGGACGAGTACGGTCGAGCCGCCTGGACCCGAGCCTGTGCCTTGGCGATCCGCGAAGTCGCGATCAGTTCCTGGGCCTTGGTGATCTTCTTGATCGACCCGGCGGAACGGATGCGCCCCCTGAGTTCGCGCAGTGTGGCTGCCATTTCGCCTACCTACTTCTTCGGTGCCGGCTTGCGGACCTTGACCGATTCCTTCTCGACGTCCTCTTCGTCCATCGCCTCGGTCTCGGCCTCGTTCACGACGACGGAGCTACCGTCAGTGGCGGAAAAGCCCTTCTTGAAGTCGTTGACGACTCCCGTCAGCTTCTCCTCGGCTTCCTCAGGGAGCTTCTTGCTCTCCCGGATGTCCGTGAGGATGGCCTCGTGGCTGGCCTTCACGTGCTCGAGGAACTCGGCCTCGAACCGCTGAACGTCCTCCACCGGAACCGAATCCAGATGGCCCTTGGTGCCAAGGAAGATCGCGACGACCTGCTCCTCGACCGAAAGCGGACTGTACTGAGGCTGCTTGAGCAGCTCGACCAGACGCGCGCCGCGCTCCAACTGAGCCTTCGACGTCGGATCCAGGTCGGAGGCGAAGGCGGCGAAGGCCTCCAATTCGCGGTACTGCGACAGGTCCAAGCGGAGACTTCCTGCCACCTCCTTCATCGCCTTGATCTGGGCGGCGCCACCGACGCGCGACACAGAGACACCGACGTTGATGGCCGGGCGCACACCCTGGTTGAACAGGTCGGTCTCCAGGAAGCACTGCCCGTCGGTGATGGAGATGACGTTCGTCGGGATGTATGCCGAGATGTCGTTGGCCTTGGTCTCGATGATCGGCAATCCCGTCATCGAGCCTGCGCCCAGCTCGTCGTTCAGCTTGCCGCAGCGTTCCAGCAGCCGAGAGTGCAAGTAGAAGACGTCGCCCGGGTACGCCTCGCGGCCCGGCGGGCGGCGCAGCAGCAGCGAGATCGCGCGATAGGCCTCGGCCTGCTTGGTGAGGTCGTCGAACACGATGAGCACGTGCTTGCCGTCATACATCCAGTGCTGGCCGATCGCCGAACCGGTGTACGGGGCAAGCCATTTGAAGCCGGCAGGATCCGAGGCTGGGGACGCGACGATGGTGGTGTATTCCATCGCGCCGCCCTCTTCGAGAGCGCGCTTGACGCTGGCGATCGTGGTGCCCTTCTGGCCGATCGCGACGTACACGCAGCGCACCTGCTGCTTGGGATCACCGGTCTCCCACGCTGCACGCTGGTTGAGGATGGTGTCGACGCAGACTGCGGTCTTGCCGGTCTTGCGGTCACCGATGATGAGCTGGCGCTGGCCGCGGCCGATCGGGGTCATCGCGTCGATGGCCTTGATTCCGGTCTGCAGCGGCTCGCTCACGCCTTGGCGTTGAACCACCGAAGGGGCCTGAAGTTCGAGCGCGCGGCGGGTATCGGTGGCGATGTCACCCTGCGCGTCGATGGGCTGACCGAGCGGGTTGACGACGCGGCCCAGGAAGGCATCGCCCACCGGCACCGAGAGCACCTCGTTGGTGCGCTTGACCTGCTGGCCCTGCTCGATCTTCTCGAAGTCGCCGAGGATAACCGCGCCGATGCTGTGCTCGTCGAGGTTCAGCGCGACGCCGAGCACGCCGCCCGGGAACTCGAGGAGCTCCTGGGTCATGACCGAGGGCAGGCCCTCGACGTGGGCGATGCCGTCACCGGCGTCGATGACTGTGCCGACCTCTTCACGCTGGGTGTCGGCGGAAAACGACGATACGTAGTCCTCGACGGCGCCTTCGATGTCAGCAGCGGAGATTGTCAACTCTGCCATGATTCTTCGTCTTCCTACCTTTTGATGTGGGTGAGTCTGTGGTTAGTCCGGCAGCTGAGTTTGTGCGGCGGCCAGGCGCGATGCGATGGAGCCGTCGATCACCTCGTCACCGACGGTGATCGAAAGTCCGCCGAGGAGTTCGGGATCGACGTGGATCTGGGCGGACACCGGATGTCCGTAGATCCGCGACAGCACCTCGACGAGCCGCGTGCGCTGCGCGTCGGACAGGTCCGCCGCGGCGGTGACGTGAGCGACGACCTCACCGCGCCGGGCCACAGCGAGCTCGGCCAGGTCCACGACGGCCTCGTCGGCCCGCTCGCCCCGCAGCTGGCCGATGGTCTGCGTCAGCAGCGCCGCGGCGGTTCCGTTGAGACCAGAACCGTCGATGATTTTGTTCAACAGGGCAAGACGACCGTCAACCGGCGTGGTGTAGTCGCTGAGTGCGGACGAGAGCCGGGGTTCGGCGTCGAGCACACGTCCGAAGCGGAAGAGTTGGTCCTCTACCTCGTCGACTTCGCCTTCGACCTCGGCGCGCTTCAGCAACGCGAGCCGGGCCGTGTGTTCGATGCCGTCGACGAGGTCGGCTACCGCGGACCAGCGTTGAGACACGGCCGCGCGCAGCAACTGCGCGGTGTGCTCGTCGACCTTGTCCGAGAACAGCCGGTCGACCAGCCGCACCTTGGCGGTGGCGTCGTCGGTGGCCTCGGCGAGGTGCTTGGTGAGCGCGGGCTCCGCGATCAGCAGCCTGACCACCGACCCGAGTTCGTCAGCCAGCGTGGTCAGCCCGGGGGCTTGGAGTCTGCCTGCCACGTCGTCGAATTCAGCGTCCAGCGCGCCGAGCGCCTGCCGGCTGGCGGCTCGAAGTCGCGCCGAGGCACTGGTCTCGATCACCGCGGTTGACGGTGCCATCTCGTCCAAGTCGGCCAGAAAACGATCGACCGTCGCGGCTTGCGCCGCCGGATCGCCGACGTGGGTGCGGACCAAATCGGTTGCCTTCTGCACGGTCTCGTCGCCCAAGCCAGCCCGCAGTTGGCGGATGAGCTGCTGACGCATCAACTGAACCTGTTGTGCGCCTTGGCTCTTGATGCGCTCGGCATCGACACCGGCCTGTTCGACGAGTTGTGCGGCGATCCGCTCGGAATCGTGCTTGGCCTCGTCAGTGACCTTCGTCGACTCGGCCTTTGCATCGGCGAGCGACTTGGCGTGCATTTCGTCGGCGTCGGTCAGCTTCTTGGCGGCCTCGGCGCTCTCGGCAAGGGCGGTGCGGACCGCGTCCTGCTGCTTCTGCATGAGCGTCCGGATCGGCGGCACCACGTACTTCCAGATGATCCAGGCGATGACCGCGAAGCCGATGAGCTGCCCGATGAATGTCGACATCTACTTCCGTCCTGAATTCGCGTCGACGCCGAGGATGCGGTTGGCCAGCGTGGCGGACAAGGGATCCACCGATGACTGCAGTTCGGATTGCGTCGCCGAACCCACCTGAGCCAGCTGCGCATCCGCCTCGCGCACGGTCTCGGCCACCTCGCCGCTTGCCTCCGCCCGCTTCTCGTCGACGACCTGACGGCCCGCGGTACGAGCTTCGTCGCGAATGGACGACGCTTCGGCGCGCGCGCCTGCCATCGCCTCGTCATAGTCGGCCTGCGCCGCTGCGACCTGCTCGGCGGACTTACGGTTGTCCGCGTGGGTCTTGGCCAGCATCGCTTCGCGCTCGGCCAAGACCTTGCTGATCGGTGGCACAACCCATTTCGTGATCACGCCGAGCACGATCAGGAAGATGATCAGCACGACGAAGAAGGTCGCGTTAGGGATCAGGAAGTTGCTCCCGCCCCCGCCGCCTTCTTCTCCCGCTGCCTGGCTGGCCGCCAGGATGTTGATGCCGTCCGCCAGGACGGTTGAACCGAGTTCACCCATCGTGTCGGTGTACTAACCCGCGTAGACCGGCGTCGCAAAGACGAACAACGCCATGAACGCGAGGTTGATGAAGTACGCCGCTTCCACCAGACCGACGGTGATGAAGAACGGGGTGAACAGCCGGCCCTGGGCCTCGGGCTGCCGGGCGATGCCGGAGATCAGGGCGTTACCGGCGATACCGTCACCGATGCCGGCGCCGATCGCGCCGCCACCCATGATCAGGCCGCCGCCGATCAGCGCGCCCGCCGTGATGAGGGCGTTTGCATCCATTCCTATTTCCTCCTTGATAGCTGGCGGCGGTGCCACCAGGACTACTGGTCATCCTTGTCGTGCACGTGCTCTAGTGGTGCTCTTTTTCGTCTTCGTGGTCCAGTTCCATCGACTGGCTGAAGTACAGGATCGTCAGAAGGGCGAAGATGAACGCCTGAATCAAACCGACGAAGAGGTCGAACGTCTTCCAGATCGCATTGGGCGCCCACAGGATGTACGGCGGGAACAAGGCGATGAGGCCGACCAGGATGCCGCCGGCGAACATGTTGCCGAAGAGTCGCAGCGACAACGAGATCGGCTTGGCGATCTCCTCGACGAGGTTGATCGGCGCCATCAGCGTGACGTGGCCCTTGACGAGCTTCTTGGCATGGCCCCATGCGCCGCGACGCCAGACACCCGCGGCGTGATAGGCGATGAAGACGAACAGCGCGAGCGCGAGCACGTAGTTGATGTCCGACGCGGGCGGCTTGATGAGTTCGGTGGCCGCACCGTCTGCGCCGGTGAACTGCACCGGGAGCACCGAGAGCCAGTTGGACACCAGCACGAACACGAAGATCGTGACGGCGAGCGGCAGCACGAACGGCGCCACCTTCATTCCGATGGCGGCCTCGATCTGCTGGCGCATCTGGATGGTGATGGCTTCGAAGAACAGTTGCACGCCGCCCGGCACCCCGGTGGACGTGACCTTGGCGCGCAGGAAGAAGGCCAAGCCGATGACGATGACGGCGGCCACGCTGGTGCCGATGATGGTGTCGAGGTTGAAGGTCAGCCCAAGCCAGTGGACTTCTTCGTGGTGTCCGACGTGGATCGCCGCGCCACCCTCGGCGAGAACAGTCTCAGTCATTGGTGTCTGCTCTATCCTTCGATTCCGTTTCTAGGACGTCTAACCCGTTGGAGCGGATCTTCCTGAGCACGGGAATGCTGGTGCTGATCACCAGCACTGCCTGGAAGATCGCCAGCCCGAAGAGCACGCCGATGCCGTCCGGCTTGAAGATGAACGCGATCGCCATCGCTACGACGGTGATGACCAACAGCCGCGTCATCGAGTTGAGCGCCATCTTCTTCTTGAGCGGATGGTCCTGGGCCGTGATTGACTCGACGGCACGACGAACCAGCAGCGCGTTGAGCAAACCCATTCCGAGTCCGACGCCGAAGAAGAGTCCAACGAAGTGGTGGTGAGTCGTGTAGCTCGAGGCGAGGACCGCGAGGCCCGTCAGCACCAAGCAGACGATGAATAGCCGAACTGGCCGGAAGGCCACGGACGGAAACACCAACGGCGCGTCCTGCGCTGGCGTCGTCACTGCTTCACCTTCAATCCCGTTTTCACGGAAGCTGTCCCCTTTGACAGTCGATGTTCCGGCGCGTGCCCGACGACTGTATCGAAGGACGACTGGCGCGCTGGAATCACCCAAGGGGTAGCTCCCTTTGTCGGTCGTTGATCGGCGCCGATCGATCTTGCGAATCGATGGGCCGGGGGCCGGCAACCCGCGAGGTTTTTCGGGTTCTGCCAGCACGGTACCACATGGTAGACGGGCTAAAACGCGAACTACTACTTTTTGTCGTACTTCCTAGTCTGAGTGCTCGCTGGGAACCTCACCGCTGCGTCGAAGCAGCGGAATGAGGGTGATGACGATGGCGATGGCGATCGCGCCAAGCATCACCGCGCCGGTGTAGCGGGGATCGAAGAATATGGTGCTCGCGGCGCCAAGCGCGACGATGCCGACCCATAGATAGACCAGCAGCACCACGCGTCGATGGGAGTGCCCGATCTGCAACAGCCGATGGTGCAGGTGCATCTTGTCCGGACTGAACGGACTCCGACCCGCCCGCGTACGACGCACGATCGCGAGCAACATGTCGAGCGCAGGCACGAACATGACAGCGACGACCAGGAGGAACGGCGACAACAAGGCGAACACGTCCCTGGCGCCGTACGCGTTCTGAGAGATCGGCCCGGCCGCAGTGGTCGACGCCGCCGCCAGCATCAGCCCAATCAGCATCGACCCCGAGTCGCCCATGAAGATGCGGGCCGGGTGGAAGTTGTGCGGAAGGAATCCGAGACACGCACCTGCGAGTACCACCGAGATGACCGCTGGCGGGTAGAAGAGCACGTCACCACCGTGGTCGCGCAACAGCCCGATGGAGAAGATGCAGATGGCTGCGGCGGTGATGAGGCCAAGGCCTGCGGCCAGCCCGTCGAGGCCGTCGACGAAGTTCATCGCGTTGACGATCGACACCGTCAGCGCCAGCGTCAGCAGGATCGACGTGACCTGGTCGAGCACGATGGTGCCGACGCCGCCGATGGGGATGTAGAGCACGCTCCACGCGACTCCCATCGTGACGAGCACGCTGGCCGCGGTGATCTGGCCTGCGAACTTGGTCAGCGCGTCAAGGCCCCAGCGGTCGTCGATGAGGCCGATGGCCATGATGAGTCCACCGGCCACCACGACCGCAGGCATGCCAGAGGAGTAGACGAAGCCCCGGGTCAGCGCCGGGAGTTGGGATGCCAGCAGAACGGCCGCGACGATGCCGATGTACATCGCGAGTCCGCCCATCCGCGGCGTCGGCTGCAGGTGCACGTCGCGCTCGCGCGGGTAGGCGACGGCACCGACCCGGGTGGCGAAGGCGCGCACCCAGCCCGTCGCTAGGTAGGTAATGATCGCGGCCGTGAGCCCGACGAGCGCGAGCTCGCGCAGCGGTACGCCCGCGCCACGATCCGACAGCGCCAGCGTGACCGTTCCCAGCGCCTCACTCACCACCGTGTGAACGGTACTGGAGTCAACTAGGAGTGTTCTGCGAGCGCGTCGGCGTCAGACCCGAGTACCTCGGCGATGGCCGCAGCCGTGATCGGGCCCTCCCGAAGGACACGCGGTTGGGCGCTGGTGAGGTCGACGATCGTCGAGGCGGCCTGTCGGGCTGACGGACCCGCTTCTAGGTAGACCTCGACCAGGTCCCCCAACTGGTTGCGGGCGTCGGCGGCCGTGACGGCGGCAGGCCTGCCCGAGACGTTGGCACTGGACACCGCCATAGGACCGACTTCCCGCAGAAGCTCGATGGCCACCGGATGCAAGGGCATACGCAGCATGACGGTTCCGTTCGCGTCGCCGAGATCCCATTGCAGCGACGGGGCCTGTCGGACAACGAGGCTCAACGCTCCCGGCCAGAAAGCACGGATCAGCTCGCGCGCAGACGGTGGCACGGAGTACACCAGCCCGTCGATGGTGTGCCACGAACCGACGAGCACCGGCACCGGCATGTCGCGGCCGCGCCCCTTCGCCGCAAGCAACGCAGCGACCGCGGTGCCGTCGAAGGCGTCCGCACCGATGCCGTAGACGGTGTCAGTGGGCAGCACGACAAGGCCGGAACCCTTTAGCGCGCTGATAGCCGATGCGATGCCCGCCGGTCGCTGGTCTGCGTCTGCACAGTCGAACACCTCAGTCATGCGCGATCCCGCTCCGCTTCTCGCTCGAAGTCATGCCCTAACCCTTGTCCCTTGCGCACCGCGGTGACGAACCGGGGTCGCCCTGTGAGATCCCGGTGCGACGTGATCTCGCCGAACATCCCGGTCGCTTCGAACATCGCCACCGTTTGTGCGGCGGTGGTGTCGTCGTGCTCGACCGCAATGCGGCCGCCGGAACACAGCAGCCGGGCGGCCAGCGTGACGATGGGCCCGATGACCAACATGCCGTCGGGGCCGCCGAACAGCGCGTGCGGCGGATCATGTTCGGCCACTTCGGGTTCCAGTATGGCGCCGTCGGGAATGTAGGGCGGGTTGGCGACGACGAGCGCAACCTTTCCGTCGTACTCGGCCAGCACGTCTGTCGCAGTGACATCCGCCTCCACCACGACGACGGCGCTGCCCGCGCTGTTCCGTCGCGCATAGCGAAGCGCCTCGGCGGAGTCGTCGACGGCAACGATGCGGGCAAGCGGCCTGGCGTGCGCCAGCGCGAGCGCAAGCGCCCCCGATCCGGTGCACAGATCGACGACCACCGACGATTCGGAAAGCTCTTGTGCCAGTGCCCATTCCAGCAGCGCCTCGGTTTCCGGGCGCGGAACGAAGACGCCCGGGCCGACTTCGAGCGTCACGGGGCCGAACGGCGCAGTTGCCATCAAGTGCTGCAACGGGATCCTGCTGGCCCTTGCAGCGACGAGCTCGCGGTAGCGCTCGAAGAATGCTTCGTCGGGCTGGTGAAGGGTAAGGCGGCCGCGGTCGACGCCGGCAGAGTGGGCGGCCAGGCATTCGGCGTCGAACCGTGCGCTGTCGATGCCGGCCGCGGCGAGCGTACCCGCGGCCTCATTGATGGCCTGCCGCAGCCGGATCATGCCTCTTGCAGTCTCGTCCGCTTGTCGGCGGCCGCTAGTGCATCGAACAGCGGGTCGAGCTCGCCTTCGAGCACCTGGTCGAGGTTGTGCGCCTTGAAGTTGATGCGGTGGTCGGCGATGCGATTCTCGGGGTAGTTGTAGGTCCGGATGCGTTCGCTGCGGTCGACCGTGCGGATCTGGCTGGCGCGGTCGGCCGATGCGTCGGCGGACGCCTGCTCCTCGGCAAGGGCCTGCAGGCGGGCGGCCAGCACCACCATGGCGCGCGCCTTGTTCTGCAGCTGCGACCGCTCGTTCTGACACGTGACGACGATGCCGGTGGGTAGGTGCGTGATGCGTACCGCCGAGTCGGTGGTGTTGACGCCCTGGCCGCCCTTGCCGGAGGAGCGGTAGACGTCGATGCGAAGGTCGGATTCGTCGATCTGCACTGCTTCGACGTCCTCTGGTTCGGGATACACCAGCACCCCGGCCGCCGAGGTATGCACGCGGCCTTGGGATTCGGTCACCGGTACCCGCTGCACGCGGTGCACGCCGCCCTCGAATTTCAATCGCGACCACACGCCGTCGGCCGAGTCACCCTTGCTGGCGATGGTGAGCGTGGCGTCCTTGTAACCGCCGAGATCGGACCACGTCTCTCCGAGTACCGACACGGTCCAGCCGTGCCGTTCGGCGTACCGGATGTACATCCGGGCCAGGTCCGCCGCGAACAGTGCAGACTCCTCGCCGCCTTCTCCCGACTTGACCTCGAGCACGACGTCGTCGGCGTCATGCGGGTCGCGCGGGGCGAGCAGATCGGTCAGGTGGGTGTCGAGTTCCTTGACCCGCGCCTCGAGGTCGGCGACCTCCGCGGCGAAGGAGGAATCGTCGGCCACCAACTCTCTGGCCGCCTCGAGGTCGCCCCGGGCGGTGTCGAGCTTGCGGTAGGTCGCCACGATCGGCGAGACCTGCGCGAACCGGCGACCGACCCGCTTGGCGGCACCAGCGTCGGCGTGTAGGGCGGGGTCGGCGAGCTGGCGCTCGAGGTCCGCGTGCTCAGCGAGCAGCGCTTCGATCTTCGGCGCGTTGTCGGACATGCTGGCCTCCTTCCCCAAGTGCATTCTTCGCTAGACGCGAACGGCGCCCGGCCTGACGCGAATGCGACAGATCGGGCGCCGATCGATGAGCTATTTGTCGGTCGTGGCGGCCTTCTCGCCAGTCGCCGCGCTGGCCCCGGCACGCTTGCCGTAGCGCTTCTCGAAGCGGGCCACGCGGCCGCCGCTGTCGAGAATCTTCTGCTTGCCGGTGTAGAAGGGGTGGCACTGGGAGCAGACCTCGACCACGATGTGGCCGCTCTCCTTGGTGCTACGAGTCTGGAAGGTGTTGCCGCAGCCGCAGACCACGTTGGTCTCGACGTAGGCGGGGTGAATACCCGATCTCATTTTCTGGTCCTCTTCGATAGTTGGTCGCCGGGTCGCCTGAGTTCTGACCTGTGAGTCTTCAGACGTGAACCGGAACCGAGGGGTCGACGGTCGATTATGCCAGGTCAGCCGTCAGAGTCATAAACGCCCGCACACCGACGGCTATTCCAGTGCCCGTCACTGACGCGCGGCGGCAGGCACTGGACCGGACAAGCCGTCCAATCCGGCCTTGCGCCCGGCCAGCGCCAGGAGGATGTCCGACATGGGCCCGCTGACCCGTTCGCCGGAGCCGACGCGGAAGTCCGCATCGTCGGCGACGAGCTCGACGCCGTGGAACCGCTTGCGGGTATGGAACGGAAACCCCATCGCCCACAGCCGCTCGGCGGCCACGATCGCCGGTTCCAGCGGAATCCTCCGGTCGATGCCGAGGGGAATCGCGATGTCCTGACCGTGCACGAGGGTGTCCATCAGTGGGTCGGCGACGGCGGTGCCCGGTGGCCGTCGCCGCCCGCCGACCATCCCGCGCAATGTCGCGACGAGCTGCTCAGGCGTGCTGCCGTCCTCCTGCGCGACCCGCGCCACAGCTTGGTTGAAGCGGAACCCCGAGCGCGCCACTTCCCAAGCCATTCGCGGCCATCTCGCGGCGGACTGGGTGAGGTGTACGGCGACGTCGCGAACCGTCCAGCCGGCACAGAGCGACGGAGTGTTCCACTGATCGGCCGTGAGGGTCTCGAGGAAGTCGGCGAGGTCGGCTCGCTGCTCATCGATGTGCAGCCACGTCGCCTTGGCATCCATGTCGCCTCCAATTAGTCAGGTACCCTGTCGAAATATAGACAGGGAGGCGTACTAAAGCAAGCTAGGATTCGAAGCCGTGACCGAACCGACTAGCACCGCAACGCTTCTGTTCGCCGTGCACCGGGCCGCCGAGACCAAGGTCATGGAGGCGCTGAGGGCGGCGGGGTTCGACGACCTGACGGTCGCGCAGTGTCGCATCGCGCAGCGGCTGAGTCCGACCGGCATTCGCGTCACCGACCTCGCCGAGCAGGCGGGGGTGACCAAGCAGACCGCTGGTGGGCTGATCGACGAGCTCGAGCGCACCGGCTACGTCGTGCGCCACCCCGACCCGGCCGACGCCAGAGCACGCCTGGTCGTGCTCACCGCTCGGGGCATGAAACTCTGCGCCGCGTCGGCGGCCGAGGTGAACAAGATTGAAGACGAGTGGCGCAACGAATTCGGAGCAACGGCCTACCGGCAACTACGGACGATGCTGATGTCGCTGCGCGAGGTTACCGATCCGATGGAGTGACCACCTGGTAGGCGGTGCCGGCGCGCTTCCACATCACGCCGCCGACTACGTCCAGGCCGCGCGCGACGAGCTCCCGCTTGAGGATCTTGTTGGTCGCGGTCGTGGGGAGCTCGTCGGTGACCCAGACGTATCGCGGCCACGCCTTCGGAATCATCTCCTCGTGCGCCGCAAGGAACTTTTCGAACTCGTCGGCGTCGAACTCGGCGCCGTCACGCAACACGACGGCCGCCATCACCTGATCGCCAACGAGCTCGTCGGGTACGGCGTAAACGACCGCGCGACTGACCGCGGGGAACTGCACGAGCACCCGCTCGATGGGCGCGGTAGCCATGTTCTCGCCGTCGACGCGCAGCCAGTCGGCGTTGCGGCCCGCGAAGTAGATCCAGCCGTCGGCGTCGCGGTAGGCGAGGTCGCCCGACCAGTACATGCCGTGTTTGATGCGCTCGTCGGTGGCGGACGGGTCGTTGTAGTAACCGCGGAACAGTCCGCTGCCGGTGGTGTTGACCAACTCCCCCACCGCCGCATCGGCGTTCAGCAGCGCCCCGGCGTCGTCGAACTCTGCGACATCGCATTCCTGGACCGTGTCGGGGTGGTAGATGGCTACGCCCGGATACCCCCTGCCGATTGATCCGAGTGGGCAACCGTCTTCGCGGATGACGATGATCGCGTTCTCGGTCGACCCGAATCCGTCCCACACCGAGCAGTCGAAACGGCGCGCGAACTCGTCGATGTCGCGATCGCTGGCCTCGTTGCCGAAGGCGACCCGCAGCGGGTTGTGGTGGTCATCCGATTGCGCTGGGGTGGCCAGGATGTAGGCCAGTGGCTTGCCGACGTAGTTCATGTAGGTGACGCCGTACTTGCGTACGTCGTCGATGAAGCGCGACGCCGAGAACTTGGCTGGAACCATCGCCGCCCCTGAGACCAAGGTGACCGCCCAGCCCGCGTACACGGCATTGGAGTGAAACAGCGGCATCGACAGATAACCCACGTCGTCAGTGCTGACGTCGTACTTGGCCACCAGCGCCATGCCGGCGATCAATACGACGGCATGCGGTACCTGAACGGCCTTGGGCTCCCCGCTTGTGCCGGAGGTGAAGATCATCATGAACGTATCGTCGGGAGCCGACTCCCGGTGCGGGGTGAGCGGAGGCGCATCGGCGACCTCCTTGGCCCACTCGGGGGTCGAGACGTCGATCACCCGCACGCCGGGCAGGTCGAGTCCCTCGATCAGCGCGCGGTGCTCGGGGTTCACCAACAGAATCTGGGTGTCCACCCGGAGGATGTCACGTGCCAGCGCAGGTCCGCGTCGGGTGGTGTTGATGCCGCACAACGTGAAGCCCCCCAAACCGGCGGCGGCCAACGCCCGCAACATATCCGGAGTGTTGCCCAGCAAGGCGCCGATATGCATCGGCCGGTCGGGGTCGGCGGCCGAGATGAGCGCGGCGGCCTGGGCGCTGGCTTCGGCGATGTGCTCGCGCCACGACCAGCTCTGATCGCCGTACTTCAACCCGACCGTGTCATCTTCGGCGCGCTCGCGAAGTAACTGCTGGAGCGTTTCCGCCATGGAGATCCACCTTGATCCGAGTTTCGTGAACAATTATGAACAGATTGAGAAAACTGTCTACCATCGTTGGGCCCGCTCACGGTAGCGTGTGCGCCTTGACAGGTATTTTTCATGTGTATTCGAACAGAGCCACATGTATTCGACAGAACCATCAGGAGCCGCCACGTTGACCACCTCTACCGAACGTAGGACCGTTCGCGACCGGTTGACCGACGCGGCCGAGGTATGCCTGCGCGCCAAGGGTATTCGCGCGACGACGGTATCGGAAGTGGCCGAGGTCGCCGGGGTGTCCCGCGGCTGGCTCTACCGCCACTTCCCGGACAAGGTGTCGCTGCTCGGCGCGGCGATCGTGCGGCTCAACGACG
This sequence comes from Mycobacterium sp. RTGN4, assembly GCF_033804635.1. Taxonomy (NCBI): domain Bacteria; kingdom Bacillati; phylum Actinomycetota; class Actinomycetes; order Mycobacteriales; family Mycobacteriaceae; genus Mycobacterium; species Mycobacterium sp. RTGN4. Next base: position 18,242 of record NZ_JAPZLB010000028.1, read on the forward strand.
CGTACTGGTCGGAGTCGCACGCGATGCTCGAACAGATATCGGGGCTGGATCGCCAGATCGTCGCAGGCATTCGCCACGGCCGTGCCGCATACGACGACCCTGGCGCACTGTTGATGAAATTGCGGGTCGACGAGCCCGACGAGTTCGCGGCATGTGCGGGCGCCGGCGTACTGGGCCTGGTGCCCGATCTGGCCGAATTCTGGTCGCGCTACCTGATCACAGCCCAGGATTCCGGCGACATCCACGCCGACACCGATATCGCCGAAGCGTCGGAATGGGTTGCGCGCGTGCTGCTCTCGCTCGCGACGGTGCCGGGCGAGACGTTCGACGTCAACAATCAGGACGCGGTGCTGACCTATGTACGGCGCTATGTGATGCCCGGGCTGCGGGCGGATCCTGCCGTCTGACGCAAAGACCCCACACGCCTTGGCGTGCGGGGTCTCTTGCGCTGAGCGCGGGTCAGTCGTGGTCCATGTTCCCCGGCGTGGTCTTGGAGACCTGCATGAGGAACTCGTAGTTGGTCTTCGTCTTGCGCAGCTGGCTCATCAAGAGGTCGATGGCCGCGTGCGGGTCGAGCCCCGACAACACGCGACGCAGCTTGTGCACGACGCCGAATTCATCGGTGGACAGCAGCAGCTCGTCCTTGCGGGTGCCGGACGGGTTGACGTCCACGGCCGGGAACACCCGACGCTCGGAGATCTTCCGGTCGAGCTTGAGCTCGGCGTTGCCGGTGCCCTTGAACTCTTCGAAGATCACCGTGTCGCCGGTGGAGCCCGTCTCGACCATCGCCGTGGCGATGATGGTCAGCGAACCGCCGAACTCGATGTTGCGCGCCGCACCGAGAAACCGCTTGGGCGGGTACAGCGCGGTGGAGTCGACACCACCGGACAGGATGCGGCCCGACGCGGGAGATGCGTTGTTGTAGGCGCGTCCCAGCCGGGTGATCGAGTCGAGCAGCACGACGACGTCCTTGCCCTGCTCGACCAGGCGCTTGGCCCGCTCGATCGCGAGCTCGGCGGCCTGGGTGTGATCTGACGGCGGCCGGTCGAAGGTCGAGGCGATGACCTCACCCTTGACCGAACGCTGCATGTCGGTGACCTCTTCGGGCCGCTCGTCGACGAGCACGACCATGAGGTGGCACTCGGGGTTGTTCACGGTGATCGCGTTGGCGATGTCCTGCAGAATCGTGGTCTTGCCTGCCTTCGGCGGTGACACGATCAGCGCGCGCTGACCCTTGCCGATCGGCATGATCAGATCGATGATCCTGGTGGTCAACCGCTCGGGAGTGGTCTCAAGACGCAGCCGCTGGTTCGGGTAGAGCGGGGTGAGCTTGTTGAAGTCCGGACGGTTCTTGGCGTCCTCCACCCGACCGCCGTTGACGGTGTCCAGACGAACCAGCGGATTGAACTTCTGCCGGGGGTTCTGGCTACCACCGCCGCCACCCTCGCCCTCGCGGGCGACTCGGACTGCGCCGGTGACGGCATCTCCGCGCCGCAGGCCGTTCTTGCGCACCATGTTCATGGACACGTAGACGTCGTTGGGGCCGGCCAGGTAGCCAGAGGTCCGCACGAACGCGTAGTTGTCCAGCACGTCGAGGATGCCCGCGACGGGTTGCACGACGTCGTCTTCGCGGAGCTCGGTGTCACGATCGCCACCGCCGCCGCCTTCTCCGCCGGCACGGTCGCCGCGACGCCTGCGGTCACGGAAGCGTCGGCCACGTCGGCCCTGCCTGCCGTCGCCATCGTCGTCATCGTCGTCGTTGTTGTTATTGGCGTTGTTGTTGCCGCTGTTGCGGTTGTTGGCGTTGTTGCCGCCGCCGCTGTTGCGGTTGTTGGCGTTGCTTCCGCCGCTGTTGGCGTTGTTGCCGCCGTTGTTCTTGTCGGCGTTGTTCTTGTCGGCGTTGTTGCCGCCGTTGTTCTTCTCGGCGTTGTCGCCCGACCGGTTCTGCCGACCGGCGCCCTGCTCGGCGCCCTTCTCTTCGGCCTTCTCGGACTTGGCGGGCGCATCGACCTTTTCCGCCGTGTCAGGCGTCTCGGCCTTCTCGTCGGTCTTCTCGCTGGAGTCGGCACCACCTTCGGGTGCACCGGCCTGGCGCGAGGCACCGCGCCGCTCACGACGTGCACGAGGCGGTGCGGCGTTGCCTTCGGCGGCCTGCTCGGCAGGCGCCGTCGCATCCGCGGACGCTGTGTCGGCGGCCGGCGCAGCAGGCGCACCGTTGGTCTCGCCACGCTGTTCGCGGATGGCGGCGATGAGCTCGCTCTTGCGCATAGCCGACGCACCCTTGATGCCAACCTCATTGGCAAGCGCGCGCAGGTCAGGGAGCACCATGCCGGTCAGCGAACCGGTGCGCTCGCCAGCCGCGACGGCGGCAACCGGTGCCACCACAGCTGGGGGCGCGACGGCAGGCTCGTCCGACGCAGCAGGTGGGACCTGCTCGGGGAGATTTGAATTCACGGGGTCTGGCAGTGCGACGTCTTCGCTGCTACCGCCAGCCGTGATGAGGTCCGTATCAGTCACGGATTTCCTTTCCTTCCCTCGCCGATGTGATCGTCCGAGGGTTCTGTGCATTCAGCTGTTCGACTTAAGGCCGGTTACTGAATGCCTTTGTCCCACCGTCGCCTGTGCAACGGTGATCGCCAGGATTCGCCGCCATGGGCAAATCAACAGTCCACGAGATTGAACACCTAAAGAGAGAGTGGTCGTCCTAGTGTCGGCGCAGGCACAGACGCTGCGATTGCTGGACGAGAGCGAGAATAGCTCGCATTGGTGTTCGAAGCAAGACAACCGGTGATTCGCGTGTGACAACTGTCAACTACCCACCGGCACGCCGGCCGCCCAGCGGACACCCTCACCCACTGACATCTCGCGAACCGTGAACCCATGCGCGGTGCCGAACTCCAGGGCTTCAGCGGGCAACTCCGAACCGAAACTGAGCGCGATAATCGCAGGTCCGGCGCCGGAAAGCACCGCTGCCAACCCACAACGCCGCAACAACGCGAGATATTCCGCAGACGCAGGCATGGCGGCCGCCCGCTGTGGTTGATGCAATCTGTCCTCGGTGGCAGGCACCAGCAGATCGGGCCGTTCGGTCAGGGCAACGACGAGCAGCGCTGCGCGGCTGACGTTGAACCGGGCGTCGACATGGCTGATCTGGTCGGGAAGCAGCACCCTGGTCTCCGCCGTCGACGAGCGCACTTCGGGTACGGCGGTGAAGAGCCGGATGTCCGGATGCAGGCGCAGCGGCGCGGCCGCGTACCGCGAATTCGGGCCGTCGGCCTCCGTATAGGACACGACCATCCCACCGAACACCGCCGCCGAGGCGTTGTCGGGATGTCCCTCGAATTCCGACGAGAGTTGCACGAGTTCGACGTCGGATAGCCCCGTCGAACCTGCTTGCACGACAAGTCCATTGGCTGCGGCGAGCCCGCCAACGACAGCCGCGGCCGACGAACCGAGTCCGCGCGAGTGCGGAATGTCGTTGCGGCAGCGTACGTTAAGCCCCGTCGCGCGGAAGCCGGCCACCTGCAGACCTCGCTCGATGGCGCGCACGACGAGGTGCGATGAGTCAAGCGGGACCTGCCCCGCACCCTCTCCTTCGACATCGACCGTCAGCCCGGATGCGGTTGTCTCCAAGACGATCTCGTCATACAAGCTCAACGCCAATCCCAGGCTGTCGAAACCGGGGCCCAAGTTGGCGCTCGACGCGGCAACCACCGAGTGGGCAGTCAGTCCGGCGGGCAGAATCTGCGTCACCGCATTCATCCCGCTAGACCAGACCGAGCTCGGCGGCCACCGCGATGGGGTCTACCGCGATCGCCGTGACGGGCGGCAATTCCTTCAGCGCCGTATCGGGGTCCTTGAGCCCGTTGCCCGTGACGGTGCACACCACGGTGGAGCCCTTCTTCACCCAGCCGTCCTCGATGGACTTGAGCAGACCCGCGATGCTGGCGGCGGATGCAGGCTCGACGAACACGCCCTCGCTGCGCGCCACCAGGTGATACGCCGCGAGGATCTCCTCGTCCGTTGCGGCCAGAAAGCGGCCATTGGACTGCTGCTGCGCCTCGACTGCGGAGTTCCAGGACGCCGGCGAGCCGATCCGGATGGCGGTGGCGATGGTCTCGGGGTTGCTCACGGGTGCCCCCAGCACCAACGGCGCCGCGCCAGCGGCCTGCGTACCGAGCATGCGGGGCAGCTTCTCGGCCAGCCCGTCGCGGTGATACTCGGTATAGCCCTTCCAGTACGCGGTGATGTTGCCAGCGTTGCCGACGGGCAGGGCGTGGATGTCGGGGGCTTCTCCCAGGGCGTCGACGATTTCGAACGCCGCGGTCTTCTGACCCTCGATCCGGTACGGGTTGACCGAGTTCACCAACGAGACCGTAGGGAAGTCCGCAGTCAGCTTGCGGGCCAGCTCGAGACAGTCGTCGAAGTTCCCGTCGATCTGAATGATCTTTGCGCCGTGCATGACCGCCTGCGCGAGCTTTCCCATCGCGATCTTGCCCTGCGGGATCAGCACCGCACACGTGATACCCGCCCGCGCGGCGTAGGCCGCCGCCGACGCCGACGTGTTCCCGGTGGATGCGCACAACACCGCCTGCTGACCACGGGCCACCGCCTCGGTCACGGCCATCGTCATGCCGCGGTCCTTGAACGAGCCGGTGGGGTTGAGCCCCTCAACCTTCAAATGCACTGTGCAGCCGGTCTGTTCGGACAACCGCGTGGCGTGGATCAGCGGAGTGCCACCCTCGAGCAGGGTGATGGGCGTCCACTCGTCCTCGACGGGCAACCGGTCGCGGTATGCGGCGATCAGCCCGGGCCAGGGTTGATGGACAGCAGTCCGGGCGCTCATTCGGTGGTTCCTTCCAATCGGAGCACGCTGTTGATGCTTGACACGACGTCCAGATCGGCAAGCGCCGCAACCGTTTCCGACTGCGCAGAGTCGGTGGCGCGGTGAGTGACCACGACGATGCGAGCGCCGCACCGCTGGCCGTCGTCGTCGACCATGCCCTCCTGGCGCACCTCGGCGATGCTGACCTCGCGCTTACCGAATTCGGCCGCCACCGAGGCCAGTACACCTGGCTTGTCCGCGACGTTCATGCTCACGTAGTAGCGGGTGGGGATGAAGCCGATCGGTGCGATCGGCAGTTGGGCGTACTTGGACTCGCGCGGACCGCGGCCACCGTGAACCCGGTTGCGGGCCGCCATCACCAGGTCGCCCATCACGGCCGACGCGGTCGGCGCGCCGCCGGCCCCCTGCCCGTAGAACATGAGCCGACCGGCCGCCTCGGCTTCGACCACCACGGCGTTGAACGCGCCGTTGACGGTCGCCAACGGGTGCTCGTACGGCACCAACGCCGGGTAGACCCGGGCGGAAATCCGCTGCTGACCTTCGTCGTTCGTGAGCCGTTCACAGATCGCCAGCAGCTTGATGTTGCACCCGAGGGCACGGGCCGACGCGAAGTCGTCCGACGTGACCTTCGTGATGCCCTCGCGATAGACGTCGTCGGCGGTGACCCGGGTATGGAACGCGATGGACGCCAGGATCGCAGCCTTCGCCGCGGCGTCGTAGCCCTCGACGTCGGCGGTGGGATCGGCCTCGGCGTATCCGAGGGCGCTCGCATCGGCCAGCGCCGACTCGTAATCCGCGCCGGTGTCGTTCATCGCCGAGAGGATGTAGTTGGTGGTTCCGTTGACGATTCCGGCGACGCGCAGCACCGTGTCCCCCGCCAATGACTGGGTCAGCGGGCGGATCACCGGGATGGCGCCAGCTACTGCCGCCTCGAAGTAAAGGTCGGCATGGGCACTTTCGGCGGCCTGCGCGAGCTCGCCCGTCGAGACCGCCATCAACGCCTTGTTGGCGGTGACTACCGACTTGCCCCGTTCGAGCGCCGCCAGGATGGCCTTGCGGGCCGGATCGACTGGACCCATCAACTCGACGACGATGTCGACGTCGTCGCGTGACACCAGCCCCGCCACGTCGTCGGTGAGCAATCCGACGGGTACACCGCGATCGTCTGCTACCCGGCGGACCCCGATGCCACGGAGTTCCAACGGCGCGCCGATGCGCGCGGCGAGGTCCGCCGCACTCTCTTCGATGATGCGTACGACTTCACTTCCGACGTTGCCGTATCCCAATACGGCTACGCCGACCGACTTCTCGGGCTGACTCATTAACTACCCACCTCCAGGCTTATCAGGTCATCGACCGTTTCGCGGCGCAGGATCAGCCGCGCCTCGCCGCCACGGACGGCCACCACAGCAGGCCGGCCGAGCAAGTTGTAACGACTCGACATCGAATAGCAGTACGCACCGGTGGCGGCCACGCCGATGAGATCACCGGGTGCGACGTCGTCGGACACCCACGCGTCGCGCACGACGATGTCGCCACTCTCACAGTGCTTTCCGACGATGCGCGCCAAGGTCGGCGCGGCCTCGCTCACCCGCGATACCAGCCGGGCGTCGTATTCGGCCGCATACAGCGACGTACGGATGTTGTCGCTCATGCCGCCGTCGACGCTGACGTAGCGGCGGTGGGCGGTCTGGCTGATCGCAACATCCTTGACAGTGCCGACCTCGTAGAGCGTGATGGTGCCGGGCCCGGCAATCGCCCGACCAGGCTCCACCACCAGCTTCGGCGTCGGCAGTCCCACGGCGGCCGACTCGTTGCGCACGATGGTGCTCAGCTTGTCGGCCAACTCGTACATCGGCGGTGGATCATCCTGTGGGAGATAGGAAATACCCAATCCGCCGCCGAGGTCGATGATGGAGATCTGCGCGGTCTTCTCGACGCCGAACTCGGCAACGACGTCGCGCAGCAGCCCAATCACGCGGTGTGCAGCGAGCTCGAAGCCCGCGACGTCGAATATCTGGGAACCGATGTGACTGTGCAGGCCGACCAGGCGCAGGTGGTCGGTCGCGAACACGCGGCGCACGGCGTCCATGGCGGCGCCGCTGGCGAGCGAGAGCCCGAACTTCTGGTCCTCGTGCGCGGTGGAGATGAACTCGTGGGTGTGCGCCTCGACGCCGACCGTCACGCGCACCAGTACGTCCTGAACGACGCCGGCATTGCCCGCGATCGCGTCTAGCCGCTCGATCTCGATGGTCGAGTCGAGCACCACGTGCCCGACGCCTGCGTTGACCGCAGCGGTGAGTTCGTCGACCGATTTGTTGTTGCCGTGCAATGCGATTCGCTCAGGTGGAAAGTCTGCGTGCAGCGCCACCGCGAGTTCGCCGCCGCTGCAGACGTCGAGCGCAAGGCTCTCCTGGTCGATCCAGCGGGCCACCTCGCTACAGAGGAAGGCCTTCGCGGCGTAGCGGACGTACTCACCTCCGCCGAACGCCGCGGCGATGTCGCGGCAGCGCGACCGGAAGTCGTCCTCGTCGATGACGAACAGCGGGGTGCCGTATTGCTCGGCGAGCCGCGTCACCGGCACGCCTGCGATGGCGACCTCGCCGTCGGCGTTGCGAACGGTGTTGCGCGGCCACACGTTCGGAGCAAGGGCAAGCAGCTCCGCTACCGACTGCGGGCATGCGGGAGCGCCGGAGTGATGAAGCTCTTCGGCGTGACGGGGCCCGGCCGGATGCGCGTTCACATCCGCTCCGGGGCGCTGACGCCGAGGATGGCGAGTCCGTTGGCGATGACCTGGCGCGTCGCGGCGCACAGCGCAAGCCGGGCCGCGTTCAGGTCGCCTGCTTGCTCGTCGCCCTGCGGGAGCACGCGACAGGAGTCGTAGAAGCGGTGATAGTCGCCGGCCAGATCTTCGAGGTACCGGCATACTCGGTGCGGCTCCCGAAGGGAGGCAGCGGTTTTCAGTACTCGTGGAAACTCGCCGAGGCTACGCATCAACGTGCCTTCGCGGTCATGGGTGAGCAATTCGAGGTGCCCGGTGTCGGCGGACAGCCCGAGGTCGGCCGCACTGCGAGCCAGGGCTGACAGCCGGGCATGCGCGTATTGCACGTAGTAGACCGGGTTTTCGCTGGACTGACTGGACCACAGCGCCAGGTCAATGTCGATCGGCGAGTCGACCGAACTGCGAATCAGCACGTACCGCGCCGCGTCGACGCCAATGGCGTCGACCAGGTCATCGAGCGTGATGACCGTGCCTGCGCGCTTGCTCATCCGCACCGGTTGGCCGTCACGCACCAGGTTGACCATCTGCCCGATCAGTACCTCGACGGTGTTGGGGTCGTCCCCCAACGCGGCGGCGGCGGCCTTGAGCCGGGCGATGTAGCCGTGGTGGTCGGCGCCGAGCATGTAGATGCACAGGTCGAATCCGCGCTGACGCTTGTCTAGGTAGTAGGCCAGATCGCCTGCCACATAAGCCGGATTGCCATCGCTCTTGATGACCACGCGGTCCTTGTCGTCACCGAATTCGGTGGTGCGCAACCAGGACGCGCCGTCCTTCTCGTAGATGCTGCCGGTGTCGCGTAGCTTCGCGATGGCTTCCTGGACCCGGCCGCTGGTGTGCATCGAGTCTTCGTGCGTGTAGACGTCGAAGTCGGTGCCGAACTCGTGCAGGGACGCCTTGATGTGGGTGAACATCAGGTCGACGCCGATGGACCGGAACGTCTCCTGCTGCTGTTCGTCGGGTTGGCTCAGCACATCGGGCACCTGCTGCACGATCTTGGCGGCGATGTCGGCGATGTAGTCACCCGCGTACCCGTCCTCCGGCGCGGGCTGGCCCTTGGCCGCTGCGACCAGCGAGCGCGCGAACCGGTCGATCTGGGCACCGTGGTCGTTGAAGTAGTACTCCCGCACCACGTCGGCGCCCTGGGTGGCCAGCAGCCGACCGAGCGCGTCACCGACCGCCGCCCAACGGGTGCCACCGATGTGGATCGGACCGGTGGGGTTCGCCGATACGAACTCGAGGTTGATGTTCGTGCCGGCGAGCTCGGCCGACCCGCCGTACCGGGCACCCGCGGCCAGCACCTGCTCGACCACGACAGCCTGGGCCGATGCCTCGATGCGCAGGTTGACGAATCCGGGGCCGGCGACGTCGGCGGCCGCGATGCCGTCGGATTCCGTCAGCGCGGCGGACAGCCATCCGGCCAGGTCACGCGGGTTGACGCCGACCTTCTTGGCGATCTGAAGGGCGACGTTCGTGGCGTAGTCGCCGTGTTCGGGGTTGCGCGGCCGCTCGACGGTGACGACCGCAGGCAAGGCGGCCGCGTCGAGTCCGTGCTCGGCCAGCACCGCGGCGGCGGTGGTCTTGAGCAGCTCGGCCAGATCGGCGGGGGTCACGGGGCACCATCCTATGGTCTGGGGTGGTCAGCCCCCGAATCAGTTTCGGGTGTGCAGGCCGCGACGCGGGGTGTGAGCAGGGCCTGGGCCATGCGTTAGGCTGTCGAGGCCCAAACGGCGCAGCGGTTTTCTCCGCGCGCCCCCGTAGCTCAGGGGATAGAGCGTCCGCCTCCGGAGCGGAAGGCCGCAGGTTCGAATCCTGCCGGGGGCACCAGCTTGTCACAGCTACCTGGGAATTCGTCGAGGAGGCGTTGGGCGTCTTCTTCCGCCCTACCGCTCGCCGGGCCGAGGCCGCCGCACGGGTACTCGGATCAGCGCGGAACGACCGTAACGGTGCACCGCAATCCGATGGCGTTGCTCAGCCGGCGGTCGGCGGTCACCAGTGCGCAGTCGAGGCTCTCGGCTACGCCCCCTGTCCCGGTGCTCGTCAGCGTGGCTAGGGTGCGGGGCGTGCTTGATGCTCTGTGGACTGCCGCTACCCGGCATCGGTTTCTCGACGCGGTGCGCGACGGCACGATTTCCGACTCGGCGTTCGACCGGTGGCTGGAGCAGGACGCGCTGTTCGTCGCCGACCTACTGACGTTTCAGGCCCGGTTGCTGGCGCGTGCGCCGCGACCTGCTCAGGCGGTGCTTGCCGAGGGATGCATAGCGCTGGTGGCGGAGTTGGACTGGTTCGAGGTGCAGGCTTCGCGGCGGAAGATTGACTTGGGGCAGCCGGCGCTACCGGCGACGCTGGCCTACGGCGAACTACTGCGGAGGCTGGATGCCGCGCCCTACGAGGCGGCGGTGACGGCGCTGGCGGTGCTGGAGCGGGTGTACCTGCTCGCGTGGGGTTCCGCCGCGTCGAGCACCTCCCCGTTCACCGAGTTCGTGCAGCACTGGACTGCGCCGGGCTTTGCCGACTACGTGGACGCGCTCGGCGCCCTGGCGGTACCGGACGGACACGACAACCTGGTGCGCGACGTGTTGTCGCACGAGGTGGCGTTCTGGGATATGGCGCTGGCATGACACTGTCGGCGGCGCTGTGGTCGGACAACGGCGACTTGGCGGCCAAGGCGCTCGCGCATCCGTTCGTGCATCGCCTGGGTGAGGGCACGTTGGCCCGCGAGGTCTTCGCGGAATATGTCGCTCAGGACGCTTTCTTCCTCGAATCCTTCGCCCGCGCATACGCTTTGGCACTTGCCCGCAGTTCGAACACCGCGACGCTGCTTACGCTGGCCGATCTGATCGCCGGGGTTCGAGACGAGCTCGGGTTGCACGCCTCCTACGCCGCGAGTTGGGGCATCGACATGGCTGGCGTCAAGCCTGCACCGGCGACGTTGGCCTATACCGAGTTCTTGCTGGCGACCGCGGCGACCGGCAGCTTGGGCATGGTGTTCGCGGCGATGATTCCGTGCATGCGGCTGTATGCATTCCTGGGCACGGCGCTGGACGCGAGCGCGGCGGGACCGTACGCGCAGTGGGTGGCGACCTACGCCGATCCGGCTTTTGAAGCGCTGGCAAGCAGGCTGGAACGACTGCTCGACGATCATGGCGATCATGGCCCCGCGGTGCGCGCGGCCTACCGGCGGGCGATGCGCCTCGAGCTCGCGTTCTTCGACGCAGCGCTCCCGGCGTGAGCCTTAGCATCAGTTGATGATCGGTCGCCCGTTGGTTCGCGCCGCAACGGCCGCCGACGTCACCGCCATCGAGGACGTCGTCAAAGCCGCTTACACGCCGTACGTTTCACGTATCGGTCGCGTGCCCGCGCCGATGGCGGTGGATTACCAGACGTTGGTCACCACGACCGACGACGCCTGGGTGCTCATCGATGACGACGAGCTGGTGGGGGTCATCGTCACGGTCGCCCAACCCGATCACCTCTTGATCGAGAACGTGGCAATCAGTCCGACGGCACAGGGACGCGGCTACGGCAGACTCCTGCTGGCCCATGCCGAGCAGCAGGCCTGCGACCTTGGGCTCGCTCAGACGCGGCTCTACACCAACGCTGCGATGACCGAAAACCTCATGTACTACCCACGTTTGGGCTACGTCGAAGTCGCGCGGGGGTTCGATGACGGCTTCCACCGGGTCTTCTTCGTCAAGGACGTCGCGGCCGCGGAAGCCGACACGACTACTCGACGATGAAGACGGGGATCTGTCGCTCGGTCTTGGTCTGGTACTCGGCGTATGGCGGATACGCGGCGACGGCCAACGTCCACCAGTGCTCGCGCTCTGCACCGTCGAGCTCGCGCGCGGTGCCGGTGAAGGCGTTCTCGCCGTCCTGAACGGCCACGGTCGAGTTGGTCTTGACGTTGAAGTACCAACTCGGGTGCTTGGGGTCCCCGCCCTTGGATGCCACCATGGCGTACTTGCCGTCCTCCTCGACCCGCATGAGCGGCACGTAGCGGGCCTTGCCGGACTGCGCGCCGGTCGTGGTGAAGAGGACGATCGCGCGGTCGAGCACCTCGACGCCGTCCGTGGTGCCTTGCGCCAAGATGCGCTCGGTCTGTTCGCGTACCCAGTCGGTGGGGCTCAGTTCAGGTTGCTCAGTCACGGACACCCCAACATGGCGAAGCACCGCACTTATTCCGCGGACGCGTCCGAGCACAATGCGCAAAATCCCGATATCGCGCGTAGCGCGGGTTGCGAGCACAAGCGCGACGCGGACCTGCGCGCTCCCTAACGTCGTATGCATAAGGCCGCCAGAAAACGACTGAAGGCCGAAAACGCAAGGAGCATCCCGATGTTGGATTACCACTCACGCAGCCAGACCAACACATGGCCGCAACCGCTGACGCGTCACCCGGCCTTCGACGGTATCGATTCGGCAGCCGCCACCATGGCGCAGCCCACGGTCTCCATGACCGCTGGGGCGGCCGCCGCGCCCGCCTATGCGTGGTCCGCGGAAGGCGTGGCCGACGATTCGGCGCCGGCGAAGCGTTCCTACGGCCTCATGCGTCCCATGGCCGTTGCAGGCGGCGCTGTTGTCGTTGCGGCCGCAGCGGCCGCCACCGTGTTGCTCGTGTTCGGCGGGCATTCCAGTTCGCCTGCGGTGACGACCTCTACCGTGTCGACACCCATCACCGCCAACCACGTCGCGGCACCGGCACCGGCACCGGCACCGGCACCGATGACACCGCCGCCCGCGCGCCAAGCGCCGGTCAGCCGTCATCAAGCGAGCGCCAGCCAGTCCGCGAGCACGACGTACCAGCAGCCAGACAGCACCAGCACCACGTCGACCGACAACTCCGAGAACCAGCAGCACGGCGACCAGTGGCGCCCATGGCACGACACGACGCAGCGCACGTCGAACTGGAACTTCTTCCGGCCGCACTTCGACTTCCCGGATCACCACGACGGCGACCAAGACCGGTCGCGCGGTCATCACGACCAGCAGTCCTCCGAAGGCCACTCCGACTCGTCATCGCACGGGTCCGAGTAAGCGCCGACAGCCAAGAGCAGGAGCAAGACCATGACGACCATCGACATCACCAAGAACACGACCCCGACGGACATCGCAGGCCAACTCGACGCGCTTCCGGTCGGCCGGGTGCATCGCAAGGTCGTCGCCGCGATCGGGCTCGGGCTGTTCTTTGAGGTCTACGAGATCTTCCTGTCCGGTTCGATCGCGACGGCCCTGAAGTCGCAATATCACCTCGGCGGCTCGACGGTGGCGCTGCTGATGGCGTCGTCATTCGTCGGCATGTTCATCGGGGCGGCCGCGTTCGGTCGCATCGCGGACCGCATCGGTCGTCGCCGGGCCTTTCTGCTGAATCTGGTCTGGTTCTCGGTGTGCAGCCTGCTGGCGGCCGTCGCGCCCACCGTGGCGCTGCTGGTGGCGGCTCGATTCCTGGCCGGCATCGGCATCGGCGCCGAGTACCCCGTCGCCGATTCCTATCTGTCCGATGTGCTGCCGAAGGCACACCGTGGACGGCTCGCGGCGTGGGCGTACACCTGCTCCTTTCTGGCCGTCCCGGCGCTGGGCTTCCTGTCTCTCGGACTGTCCGGCCGGACCGTGTTCGGCGTCGACGGCTGGCGGATCCTGCTTCTAATGGGAGCCGTTGGCGCGCTGTTCGTCATGTTCATGCGGCGCGGGCTGCCCGAGTCGCCACGTTGGTTGGCGGGCCAGGGCCGTATCGATGAGGCGCAGGCCGCCGTGGCGGCATTCGCTGGTGGCTCTGAATTCGTGCCGACGTCAACCGAAACGGATAGCGCCCGGATCCCGACCGCAGTGACAGCGAATCCCGTTGCGCGGCTTCGTCAGGCACCGTACCGGGGCCGCATGGCGATGCTGGCTGTCTTCCATCTGTTCCAGCCCTTCGGCTACTACGGATTCGGGACGCTGGCAGGGCTGGTGTTGGTGGCCCGCGGGTTCGACGTGACCTCGTCGCTGTTGTTCACCGCGCTGGCGTTCTTCGGGTATCCGCTGGGTTCGTTGCTCTCGATCCCGCTGCTCGCCCGCTTCGAACGCAAATTCCTGGTGATGGCCAGCGCCGCAGCGATGGCGGGCTGCGGCATCGCGTTCGCGGTGACGAGCAGCCCCGCGCTGATCGTCCTGTTCGGGGTGCTGACAACCTCGGCGGCCAACGTGTTCTCGAACATCTATCACGTCTACCAGGCCGAGATCTTCCCCAGCGACGTGCGCGCGACCGCGGTGGGCGCGACGTACTCGCTGTCCCGGTTGTCCAGTGCGGCACTGCCTTTCGTGCTGATCCCGGTGCTCGACACGTATGGCGCCATCGCGATGTTCACCGTCGTCGTCGGAGCCCTGGCGGTCGCCATCGGCGTGCTGGTTCCGTTCGGACCACGGACCACCGGCCGGAGTCTGGAGGACATCAACCCGGTGTAGCTCGGGTAGCGGGTCGCGGCGGTGGTGGGGGAAAATGGCCCCCCCCCCCCCCCCCCGGTGTTGCCGCGGGGCCCCAAAGCCGCCCGGGGGGGTTGCCCCCTCGGGCCCCACGCGCCCCACC
>NZ_JAPZLB010000029.1:0-31049 GCF_033804635.1 Mycobacterium sp. RTGN4
CGGTCAACTCCACCACTGCCTGCACACCGGCCTGCACTACGACGAACACGTTGCGTTCCCACCTCCTCTCCAACTCGCGGCTTGACTCTTAACTTCGTGAGATGTCTTTCTGGTGGCTGTCGTGAATGTTCACTGTGAGCGGCGGGGCCTACTCGGCGCGTGAGTAAGCACCTACTCGAATCACAAATGGGCTACCCGGATGTTTTGCCGTCGCAGGAAGACGTCGTCGAGGGAACGACCGAATGGCACGCCATGCCGCGACCTCGGTCAAGGTCGCGCATGCAGTTGACGTGCGGTTATGTCGCGATCGGCGACGTCGGCCGAGCTCGCTTCCCTAGACACCGTATTTCTTTGCTCGCAGAAAGGTCGGCGCGTATATGCTTCGTCGGTCGTATGACAACTGAGCACCACGTGGAACGGCCCTGGTGATCGGCGGGGAGGCAGGGGGTTGGCCCATGGGGCGGCATAGCGCGTCGTATATCGCCGGACAGCAGGCACTTTCAACGGGCACGGCCGCCGGGGGTGCGGCCAGGTACGTGGGCCGCGTCGGCGGATTGGCGCTGGCACTTGGGATCGGCGCGGCGGTCGCCGGCGGTGCGGGCCTCGCCCATGCCGATGGCACCGTGGATGCCAAACACGGACCGGCGGCCGACGGCGGTACGCCCAACGACGTCGACTCGCCCACCAAGACCAAGAAGCCCAAGCTGGGGTTGTTCAACGCGCCGAAGGTGACGCTCGGCAGCCAAGTGCCCGATCCGGGCTCACTCTCCGGAATGATTTCGAAGCTTCCGCAGCGCATCGCGGGACTGGTCGCCGACCACACCCCAGGAGCCGATGGGGCGTCGACCCCGACGACGGACGGCCGTGCGGCGCCCAAGGTCAGCACACGCGGAAGCAGCAGGCACCGCGCCGATTTCAGTCATGCCGGCCCGACGGCCGACAGCAAGGTTCCACAGTTCAGCGCCGCCGCCGAGGACGTTGCCACGAAACTGCATACCGGTACGCAGTCCCTCGGCCTGGCGCCGTCCAGTCCCTCCGCTCCGGATCCGGCTCCCCCACAACGCCTTAACGTGTCGTCAGATGTGACGGCGTTCGCCGGCCCGGCGACGACCCAGAGCACGTTGGTCGCAACGACGGTCTCGAACCTCTTGGGCTCCCTCGGCGGCGTTTCCGGCAGTGGTGGGTCGCCGGTGGCACCTGGGCAGGTCATCCTGGGTGCGCTGCAGCTGCTGCGGCGCGAACTGGATCGACCGAGCACCGCCCAAACTCTGAGTTTGACCTCGATCGGCACGCTCTTCCATCCCGCGCCGGCGCCCGTCGTTCCGGCCCCGCCGACCGATACGGCGCCCGCCACGACGCCCTACCTCCCTGCCGACACGGTGTCCACGCCGTACGGCAACATCGGCAAGTGGATGCTGCAATCCAACGGGCAGATCTCCAACTACGGAGGGCAGCCCTACGACGGCAAGACGATGTTGGAGCCCGTCAACGTCATCATCGTCGACCCGAATTCGAAGTCCGCAGCAGAGTCCACGGCGAAGATCAACAGGGACATGTTTCTGGCGGGCTTCCCTGCCCAGCCGATCCACAGCAGCGGCTTCCTGGGGCTGATCGGTAGCAAGACCTACGGTCAACAGGCGCTTCCGCTGACCGCCTACTCCGACAACTTGTTCATTTTCCAGAACGATCACGGACGTCTCTTCGGACCCGCGCCTGCGCCGGACGGCGGGTACGTCTGGACCGGCGCGTTCAGCACCGAGACACCGACCATCTACAACGGGCTGCCCACGCACGCCTACGTTTCGTCCGACGCGGCGCGCGATGCGCTGGTGCTTCGGCTGCTCGCCACCGGCCAGGTGCAGTCCATCAGCTACATCCCGCTGGACAACGCGGTCGACACCGATACCACCACGACTGGCGATCACGATGGCTACGCGGTCGTCATCGTGCTGAAGTAGGGGCCCTCGATCCTGGACTCGACGCCCGCTGATTGACCGGTTCAGTAGGGCGTCTTGCGTTCGGTCATCACGAACTCCGAGACCGGAGCGGAGACACCGTTGATCGTCGTGTCGCCGTTGATGATGCCCGGAGCCCCGCTCGCCGAGATCGACGAGCATCCCTACCCCGCCCACCCGCGGGAAGTCAGTCCCACAAGATACGTTGCGTTTCCACTCAATGGTGTGTAACTTCGAAGCCATAAGACACGAACCGTGTCTTATGGTTGATTCGCTTGGCTCGGCACGGGTCTACCAACGGCACAGTCCATGGCCAGATCCTTTGGCAAGTGAATGAACAGCCCGCACGTCGCCGGCCACACCGCGCCTTCTGACGTGATGGCCACCATCGACACGAGGTAGTGAAATGGCTGATCGCAGGACCTCCTCCTTCTCAGTCGAATTGATCTCCGGGCCAGCCGGGGACTCGTCGATAGACAACTTCGAGATCTTCTATGCGCGCAGGGCTTTACGTCGTCTCAAGACATTGATCGGCCGCGACGGCCTGCTGGAGTTACTCGCCGCCGACATCGAGCTCGGCAATTCCTTCATGCGCGACCACGCCGCGAAATCGAATGGCGAATTTCGTTCGGCCACTACGGTCCTGGCCGTCGAGGGCATCAAGGCCGCCGAGTTCGTCGGCTATATGGACGAGATACTGACCGACGAGGCAGCCATGCTGGCGGCGCAACCGGAACACTTCGTGATGGCCGGTCACTCCGACGAGACAGCACACATCGTCGAAAACCTTGGTACGCATGTGTGCTCATTTCTGATGGGTTTTGGTCGACACGTCGAGTGGGCCGCCGACATCCCCGAACTTCTGCCGCTATCGGAATTTCCGTTCAAGAAGGCGACAAATCTCTTCCTGGAGGACGGGACCGACATCGGCCGGGTGTTGGCCCAGTTTGGTGACACCCCCGGCGGTTTCACGGCCAACCTCACCGTCTACTTCCCAGTCACCTGTCCGGAAGAGCTCTTCGAGCATCACCGCAGGCACTTCGCCGTCGAGTTCAGCAACTGGATGAAAGCCGCTGCCGCGATCCACCCCTAGTGCTCAGTGGCCGCACCGCCGGCAACGCAGGCCAATTCGACTACAAGAGGACAACCGATGAACGTTGAAGAGCTGATTGACCGGGCCGAAATCCACGACGTCCTGGTGCGCTATACGCGCGGTTTGGACCGCATCGACATGACCTTGGTCCGCGGCGCCTTTCACGACGACGCGTGGATCGACTTTCCCGAGGAGGTCTACGTCGGCACAGCCGACGGCTTCTGCGAATTCCTGTCCAAGGAGATGCCTTCCTTCGTGCGAACTCGCCACAACCTCGCCAACAGTCTCATCGAGCTCGATGGCGACATCGCCTTCGTCGAAACGTATTTGACCGCAGAACACGAGGCGACGTCGTACCACAAATGGGATTGTGCGTTTGTCACGTTGTGGGCCCGTTACCTCGACCGATTCGAGAAGCGCGGCGGAGTCTGGAAGATCGCAAGACGCCAACTGCTTATCGACTGGATGCGGCGAGACGACAGCCCGGCCGGCTGGTTCAAGTTGCCGCAAGGTCAGCTGGGCAAGCGTGATGGCAGCGATCCCGCGTTGCGACAACCGCTTCGGGGCTGATCGCAGCCTCAACCGTCCGCAAGACCACATCTTCCGAGCGTAGGAGAAATCATGAGCAGTGCCGTTTCGTCGAGCGGCGTCGCCCGACCGGATGCTGCAGAGGTGTTAGCCGGCGTCCGGGACTTGCAGCCGTGGTTGCGCGAGCACCAGGCCGCCGCCGAGAATGAGCACCGCATCCCCCAGGAATCGGTCCACCGTCTCTACGAGGCTGGCGTCTTTCAACTGACCACGCCACGACGGTATGGCGGCGCAGACTTCACTACCCGCGAGCTACACGACATCCATCGCGCGCTCGGATCTGGATGCGGCGCAACGGCGTGGGTGGTCTGGGCCACCGCGGGCGGCAACCAGTGGAGTTCGGCCTTCGCCGACGACGTCGTCGCACCGGTGTATCGGACACCATGGGTAGGAAACCGGACTTTCGCAGTGGGAGGGACGAGCCGCCGCATGTCGGGCACCGCCCGGAAGGTCGATGCTGGCTGGATGATCAAGGGCGCCTGGCCCTTTGCCACCGGCAGCGTGGACGCCTCGCACGGTTACCTGGCCGTCTTCTACGACGAGCACGACGACTCCAAGGTCGGCATGACGCTGGTGCCGAAGGCCTCCCTTCTAGAAATGAACGATTGGGACGCGATCGGACTGGGAGCCACCGGCAGTCAGACGATCAAGACTGACGGCGAGCTGTTCATCCCGGACGATCACTTCAGCACGCCCGCACAATTGTCGGCGCGACTCGATGAACTCAACGCGCGCGGCATCGGGCCCCGGCGTGGCGGCCTCGCGCGCTCGCTGATCATCAATACCGGCGTCGCGCTCGGCATGGCCGACAACGCAATGGACGTCTTCCTGGGCGGGGTGGAGAAGCGGAACATCCCCTACTCCCCCTACGCCCGCCAGGTCGACGCACCGATCACTCATCTCACCGTTGGCCACGCCCACACTCAGATTCGCGCGGCATCCGCGGTCGCCGACGCCGCCGTGGCCCAACTCGACCAGTACGAAGTCGAGGGCACCGACCCCTCCGACGAGGAAACCACTCAACTCCACACCGACGCCGCCTACGTATGGGACGCCTGTAGTTCGGCGGTCGAAGCGCTCTTTCGCGCTTCGGGCGCATCGGCGATCACGAGGCGTCAACCGCTGCAGCTCATCGCCCGCAACTGTCGAGCCGGCAGCTTGCACTCTGCGAACAACTTCGACACCTGGGTGGAGAACGTCGGGCGCACGTTATGTGGCGTCGAAGCCGCATCCATGTCGATGAGTGTGCTCGAACGGCGTTCGTAGCCAATAGGTATGCTCCGCGTCGCTAACCGAACTCGGCGACGTTCTGCAACGCCTCCGAGGACTGGAATTCCCGTCGCAGCGAGTCGCCGTGCTGATCCAGCGTCGGAGGTGCCTGATGCCGCAGCCGGGGCCGCTCTTGACCCGCAGGGTCGAAGAATCGAAGGGGTGGCCCTGGCAGGCGCAATGCGCCCAGCGTCTGGTGATCGACGTCGATCACGAGCCCCTGACTGCGGGTTTGCTCCCAGTCGTAGACCTCATCGATCGTGCGTACCCGACCGGCCGGTACCCCGGCGCGCTCGAGTCGAACGAGTAGGGACTGCGGAGTTTGGTCGATGAACGCCGACTCGAGTGTGTGTCGGACCAGTTCGGGATGGTTGAGGCGTTCGGTGTTGGTACGCATGCCCTCGGCATCGGCGTCGAGTCCCAGCTCAACGCACAGTCGACGCCACAGAGCCTCGTTGCCACAAGCGATCTGGACGGCGCCGTCCTTGCAACGGAATAGTCCGTACGGAGAGATCGACGGATGGTGATTGCCCTGGGCACGCCCCACCTCACCACCCACGGTCCACGCCGTGCCCTGATAGCCGTGTACACCGACGACTGCGGCCAACAACGACGTGCGCACGATCTGACCTCGACCGCTGCGCTCTCGTTCGTACAAAGCGGCGAGTACGCCGTAGCCGCCGTAAATTCCGGCCAGCAGATCCGCGATCGGTACCCCGATTCGTTGCACGTCTTCAGGATCGGGTCCCGTCACCGACATCAGACCGCCCTCGCCCTGAGCGATCTGGTCGTAGCCCGCGCGACCCCCTTCGGGGCCGTCGTGCCCAAACCCGGTGATCGACAGCACGACCAGTCGCGGGTTCATCTCGAGCATCCGTTCGAATGAAAAGCCCAGGCGGTCAAGCACTCCCGTGCGAAAGTTCTCGATCAGTACATCGGCGCAGCGAATGAGGTTGGCCAACGTCTCGCGACCCTGTGCTGACTTGAGGTTGACGGCGATGGATTCTTTGTTCCGATTTGCAGCGAAGAAGTATGTTGACTCGCGTTCGGCGCCGTCTGGAAAGCAGAACGGTGGACCCCAATGGCGTGCATCGTCGCCGCCGCCCGGATTCTCGACCTTGATCACTCGAGCGCCCAGGTCCCCGAGCATCATGGCTGCGTGTGGCCCGGCTAGCGCGCGCGACAGGTCGACCACGAGCAAGTCGCGAAGCGGCGGCGCACCCCGGGGAGCCCGACTCGACACATCTTCACCGCCGTTCGGCTCAGTGGCTGTGCGCGTGCCATTTTCAGCGTTGTTGGACAATTCCTTGCCTCCGTTGTGAGCTGCAGTCCGGCGGTGGAAATCCGTCGTCAGGCGAAGAAGACGACGTGCTTGGCATGTGGCGATGACTCCTGCAGGGACCACGTGCGACCGATGTCCACGAGCGAGGACCGTTCGACGGGAACGTGAAGCTTGCGTGCCGCGATCTGCCGCCACAACCAGACCAGGGCCGGTTCCTTGATCGTCATCGGGACGTGGAGCCCAGCGAAGCCGACGACCGTCAGCTGTCGCGACCGCAACAAGCCCGCGGGTATCTCGGCCGACGCCCCCGCTGCGTTTCCGATGTTGACGACACGACCGTGGGGGGAACACACCCGCAGCGCCGCTTGCAAGGGCAGTGCGTACAACCCATCGAGGACGACGTCGACGCGGCCGTTCGTAGCCTTCAACAATCGATCGGCCAATTCGTCTTCGGTGTCGTTGTCCCTAAGTTCAACTACTGCATCTGCGCCCAGGCCCAGAACCTGCTCGAGCGCCGACGTGTCTCGGCCGACGCCGACCACGCGCGCGGCTTGATGGCTCCGGGCAATCTGGACGGCCAATTGCCCGACGGTTCCGGTGGCACCCAAGATGAGCACGCTGTCGCCGGCTTTCAAGCGGGCTGTCTGGATGAGCGGCAGATACGCCGCGATGCCCGAATTGCCAACGGCGGCTGCAGTTACGGCGTCGACATCACCGGGTACTGGCACGACGTCCTCGTCCCCGACGACGACGTGGGTGGCAAGTGATCCAGGTCGGTCGGGAGTCGCGATGCACTGTGCATAGACCCGTTCGCCTGGCTCGTACCGAGCAGAGTGCATGACCACCCCTATGCACTCGCTTCCGGGCACGTACGCCCGATCGTGGCGCAGCGAGTGAAACGTGCCCGAGGCGATGTGCAGATCCAGCGGGTTGACGGGCGCAGCGAGCACGCGCAATAGGGATCGCCCCGGCGTTGTCGCGGGAAGGTCGACGGTGCCGAGGCGCGGCGACGCTCCGGGTTGGTCGATGATTGCCGCGGCTACCCGGCTGGGCACCTGCTCGACAACGCTGAACTGGTTCGTCGTCGCATTGTTCATTTCGACTCCCTCGGCGCCTCGACGACACCGCGGCGTGGCGAGCTCCGCAGCAACGGCATTAGCCGGCGAACACCCAGCACCAACGCGACACGTCTGATCTCAAAGTTCCGATATTAGACTTAAACCATCTTACCATTATGATGGTTTAGCGGTTCCATCGAGAGTGTTCTCCTCAGTGTCGGCCGCGGCTTCCGCTGTTCGTCCCCGGGTGTCACGGCCGAGATAAAGAGCTCCGACCAGTGGTTGCGGCAGGACTAGCGACTAGGGTCGACTCTTGACAGCACTGGCGCGGAACGTCACGATGAAAACATGCGAAAGGTAAGACTGTTTATCGACCGCTGCCAGTCGTGATGTCAGCGAATTTGGGGACGCAGCAGGGACTAGTGCGAGCGGAGGCTCGCCGAGGGACGGATGTGGGTGCATGCTGACCGCGTTGGAACGAGGCGGAGTCGCGGCCGTCGTTCGTTCGCACGTGGACTGCACCATCGTCGGTGGGGGCCCCGTCGGGTTGCTCACTGCCATCTTCCTCGGTCGGGCAGGCTTGAAGGTAGCCGTCGTCGAGCGCTGGCCGCAGCCATATCCGCTGCCACGCGCATGCACGATTGATCACGAAGCGCTCCGCATACTCCAAGCCGCAGGGATGATGGCCGAGCATTCCGACTTGTTCGAACCAAGCCGAGGTGACCGCGGGGGCTACGAATTCCGCAACGGCGCAGGCGAACTCCTGCAAGCCATCGACTGGAACAGAACCGCCGAGTCGGGTTGGGCCAACACGAACGGATTTCATCAGCCCGCGCTCGAAGCCGCACTCGAGCAGTTTGCGGCCGCGACGCCGGGAGTCAGCATCCATCGCGGCTGGTCGTTTCAATCCTTGACCCAGGACGACGAAGGCGTGACAGCCGTGGTGGAACGCACGGACCAACTCGACGAGTCCACAAGCATCCATTCGCGTTGGCTCGTCGGCGCGGACGGCGCCAACAGTGCTGTCCGCTCGCACCTCGGCATCGATGTCGGCGACTCGGGGTTCGAAGCCGACTGGCTCGTCGTGGACTATCAGTCGCTGTCGGCCGAACACGACTGGAGCGCCTTCGTCACTCAGTACTGCGATCCGTTGCAACCCGCAACTGCAGTCAACAGCGGTCCCGGACGCCGAAGGTTCGAATTCATGCGCCGACAGGACATGTCCGCAGAGGAACTCGGGCACGAGCACACGGCATGGCAGTTGATGGAGCCATGGGGCGTAACGCCCGAGAACGCCCAATTGGAGCGGCACGCCGTCTACACCTTCCGGGGGCGGTGGGCATGCGAATGGCGCCGTGGGAACGTCTTCCTCGCCGGCGACGCCGCTCACCTCATGCCGCCATTTCTCGGACAGGGATTGTGCGCGGGTCTACGAGATGCCAGAGCGCTCACGTGGCGGATAAGCATGGTGCACAACGAACTCGCCACCCCCGACGTGCTCGACAGCTACGGACCCGAGCGGCTTGGGCATGTCCGAGAGCTCATTGACGAGGCAGTGGCCGCCGGTCGCGTGATCTGCGAGCAAGACGTCGACCGCGCTGCCGAGCGGGATGCGGAGCTGAAGCGGAGATCCGCCGATCCGAGCGCCGCCCTTCGAGATCCACCACATCCGCGGCTCGGCGAGCCTTCACTGACGCTGCCAGGAAGAGGTCCGGATGGACGGCTTGCGCCGCAAGGACGAGTCAGGGTAGGCGACCGAGCCGGCCTATTCGACGACATCGTCAGCGGCGCTTGGCAATTGATCAGCCTCGGAGATCTGACCGGCCTCTTGTCCGAGACCGACGTGTCCTGGTTTCGCGGGATCGGAGGCGTCATCGCAGATGTCTCGGGCGTGGGGGGTCTCGAGGACGTCGAAGGCGACTACAAGAATTGGTTCGCCGCGCGCCGGTGCGAAGTGTTCCTGGCCCGCCCAGACTTCTACGTCTACGCGGCCGGCGATCTGACCGACGTCCCGGGGTTCATCTCCCGCCTGCGCGACGCACTCGCATCCACCCCTACGACAGATAAGTGATTGATCACATGGGCATGCACGTCACCCGACTCGCCAACGGCACACCGTTCGACCCGCCAGGACACCGCGGAGTCGGCCCCATTCGTTTGCAGGGCGGAGATACGTCCACGACGCAGAATTTGTCCGTCGTGCTGTCGCACTACCTACCGGGCGCCGAAGCGGCGTCGGCTCCTCAACCGACCGAGACCGTGTACGTCGTCGTCGCTGGTGAGTTGGTGATGATCAGTGAAGGAACCGAGGAGACGCTGCGCGAATACGACTCCGTGCACTTCACTGCCGGGACAATTCGTTCGGTGATCAACCGATCCCCGCTGCCCGCCAGCATGCTCGTCATCCGAGCGGTCAGCCAGTGACGCCACCCCCATACAATCCGACGATGCAATCAGATGAGGTGACATGACGGACCTTCCACAGTCCCATCAACCTCGGACGAACGGATCGTTCGACGCGACCGTGGTCACGTTCGCAGCGATGGGCCTGTACGACGCTCTGACCTCTGATCAGCGTGAGCGAGTGTTGCTGGCCCGCGACGACGTTGGTAGAACACATTGGAACTTCCTGCCCGAGAGCGGCAGGCATGGCCTGGCGCTCGGTGAACTCGACAGAGGCCAAGAACTGCTCGCCCATCGACTGATCGCCGAGTCGATGTCAGTACCGGCTTACGCTCGAGTGGTCCAGGTGATGGCCAACGAACACGTGCTCCGCGAACTCAATCAGCCCGTCTTCGGCCACGTCGCAGCGACCTTCCGGGACCCGCGCGGTTACTTCTTCACCTTCTTCGGTCAGCCGCAACCAGATTCGACGTGGGGCTGGCGGATGGTGGGTCATCACTTGTCGCTGAACGTGACCGTCGTAGATGGCGATCTCGTCAGTGCCACGCCGTTTCTGTTCGGCGCCGAACCTGCACGCTTCGGGCCGTTCCGCATCCTTGGCGAAGAGGAGGACGCCGCATTCGTCCTACTCGATAGCCTGACCGCCACTCAGCGCGATTCCGCCATCATTCATTCGAAGCCGCCTGCAGATTTCGTCACTCGCACCGTCGAGACGGTCGGCGACACGGAATTCCCGGCATATCACGGGGTAGGCCGACGCGACGCCATGATCACCGATGACGACCGACGCGCGCTGGCCTACTTCCGCGCGCATCCGCGCGGCGTCCGCGCCGGTGACCTATCGGCCGCGCAACGCGCCAATTTCGACGACCTGCTCGCCATGTACATCGAGCGCGTTCGCCCCGGGTTGGTGGGCTTCGAAATGGACCGGATCACGGCCGTCGGTGGCGTCGAGGCGCTGCATTTCGCATGGGCAGGCGGAACGACCATCGACAAGCCACACTACTTCCGCATTCAAGGCCAACACACGCTCATCGAGTTCGACAATGCGGAGGACAACGCAAACCACGTACACAGCGTGTGGCGCGATCCCTCCAACGACTTCGGCGCCGACCTCTTGCTGCAGCACCACCTCGAACACGATCACTCCGGATCAACCGAAGCCGTTGGCACAGAAGAATAGTCAAGGATCCGATCGTCGCCGGAGCAGCAACGACACCAGGCGAAGTGACGACGCGAGGCAGCCGAGAATGCAGAAGCCAAAAGCCGTCAACAGTGCCGCCCGCGCGCCAGACGCCAGTGCCAGCACGTCTGTATGGGAAAGGTCGGCGAACAGGCCGCCGAACGTGGCGTGCTTGGCATCTGCTGACAGCCATGAACCTAAGAGTCCGAGCGACAGGGTCACGCTGATCAATGCGCCCGCGCTTTGCAAAGTGGACCGCACGCCATTGGCTACGCCGCGCAGCTGCGGCGCAACGGTGCCCACGATCGACGACGTATTGGGAGTCATGAACAGACCCACTCCCGCACCGATGACGAAGAGGTTGGACAAGAGCGCTACGCCGTTCATGTGAGGGCTCAATTGCACACTCAATGCTGCTATCCCCAGCGCGGCAACTGCCAACCCAGTGCTTGCGAGCAAGGCCGGAGGCCACTGCGGTGTGGTCAGGGCGATGAGCAGGGAGGCGAGCATGGTGCCGATCGCCATTGGCAACACTCGAAGCGCCGCCTCAAGTGGATCGATCCCGAGCGCCGCCTGCAGGAACAGTGACATCACCAGCACCACCGATGAATAGGAGATCGCCATCAACAGTGTCGATGCATAGGCCATGGCACGCTGAGCGTCGGCGAATACAGACATGTCGAGCAGTGGCTGCCTGACGATGAATTGAGCCCCGACGAACAATGTGGCCGAGAGCGCTGAAAGTGCCAGGCACACCATGGATACCGTTGAGTCGAGGCCTTGAGTCGTGATGCCGGACAGCCCGATCGCGAAGGCACCCACACCAAGGGTTGATAGCCCGGCCCCACACCAGTCGAATCGCTTCGCCGACGTCGACACTGGCCGAGCCGCCAACAGCCTGGACGCCAGCGCCAAAATCATCAGCCCGAGAGGCACATTGACGATGAACGGCGCGTTCCAGCCCATGTGGGTGACCAGCGCTCCGCCGATGACCGGTCCGCTCGCCAGCGCAGCGGCTGAAATCGTTACGTTGACGCCCAATCCCGTCGCAAGCTTCGACGGAGGAAAGGCCTCGACTAGTATCGGGGTGGTTGCCGAAACGATGCACGCCGCGCCCGCTCCCATCGCCGCGCGGCAAATGATTACGGCCGCCGGCGAAGAGGACACGCTGCAGACCAGGCTGGACGTAGTGAAGACGGCCGCGCCGATCAGATAGACGTACCGAGGACCTACGATGTCGCAGATTCGGCCGGCGCTGAGAATGAGCGTGCTCAGCGCCAACGCGTACGCCATGACGAACCAGGTCACCGCCGTTGGCGTGGCGCCGAAGTGCTTGGCGACGGCCGGGAGCGCGATGTCGAACGAGCTAGTGTTCGTGCCGGTGAGGATGGCACCCAGGCCCGTCACCGTCAAAGTCAACCAACCACGGCGAGTGCTGTTGCCGCTCTGGGTAATTGACCAGTCCCCTCTCGCATACTTGGCGCGGGCTGGCCGATCACAGCGATCCGGCGTTACTTGTTGCGGATGCCTGCGATACCGGCATACGAGTGCGGCGAGAGCCCGGCCACGAGACGACCGTAGTTCTCCGCCAGCGCCTCGAAGTTCAACGCGCCGTGCAAGGTGACGACTCGAGCGTCACGCCACGCACGTTGGATCGGTTCGGCTTGTTGAATGGCCGACGAGCCCGAATTGCGCTGCATGAGTTCGATCGCCTCGGCGCACAACTTGGCAGCTTCAGCAGCTTCGAGCAGGACACGTGCATTGAACTCCTGCAGTTCCTCGGGCTCGGGCGGGGCGGCCGTCATGGCCCGCTCCCCCATGCGATCTGCGGCCTCGGCGTTCGCGCGCGTCATGAGCTTGGCGGCCCGCAACTTGAGATGTACCTCCGCGAGCACGCGGTGAGTCAGCGGCGCTTCGAGTTGGTCTTTGTAACTCGTACCGCGGATTGGCCGACCGGCCGACCGTTCAAGGAACCGTTGTAACACGCCTTCGGCTAGACCGATCGACATGCCAGCCATCGTGCTGAATGCCCAGGCAAGCGTCGGTGTCTTCCACAGCGAACCAGCCAACCCGTTATCCCTTGTTGCAGCAGATATCTCGCTCATTGGTACTAGGCGATGCTTAGGCACCAGAAGTTCGTCACGCACCAGAGCAACTGAATTGCTTCCCGAACCGGACATGCCGGCAACGTGCCAATCGTCGAGCGAGGTGAGTTCGTCGTGCGGAACCTGGACACCCGCGAGATAGGAGTCGCCCTCGTCTTCGACGATCACGCCGAGGTTGGTCCACGCGGACCATAATCCGTTGCTCGAAAAGGGCCAAGGGCCGCCTCTGATCAGCCATCCGTCGCTGACTCGTCGGGCCCGGCCCTTGGTAGCAGGTATGTGCCCGACGGCGGATAGGTAGGGCCCCGGGGAGTCGGTGCCGAAGATGTCCTTCACCACCTCTGTTCCACAACCGATGCCGATCCAGTTCTGGGTGACGCCCACCCAGACCACCCAGGCGGTCGATCCGTCCCACTTCGCGACCTCGGTGAGGACGTCCAATTGATCGGCCACGGAAAGCTCGTATCCCCCGAATTCTCGTGGTGCGCCCATCCTGAAAGTGCCCGCGGCGGCGAGCTCCTCGATGGTTTCGTCCGGGACGCGGCCGTCCCGTTCGGCCTGGAGCGCTCGTTCGCGAAACTGTGGACCGATCGTCTTGATTCGGTCCACGATCGCATCGCGCGTTCCGGCCGTGTTGACGTCGACAGCTGCCATGTCAATCACCAATCTTTCTTGTTATGAAGATATTTCGAGTGATGCCAGCGGCCGCGACCGTCCGCCGCGGCGACTCGAGTCAGCGTGCCGCTGGGCTAGCAGCGGACTCCGAGACTTGCCCGGTCGCGATCCGGCGGAGGTTCGGGGAGACGATGGTGCTGCTCACCTTTCCCAAGCGTTCGATTTCCACTTCCACCTTGTCGCCGGCCACCAGAAGCCTCGGTGGCTTGCGCGCATAGCCGACCCCGGACGGCGTACCCGTGGCCACGAGGTCTCCGGGCAAGAGCGTGATCGTGTGCGATATGTGCGCCAATATGGCCTCCACCGAGTGGATCATGTCGCGGGTCGAGGCGTCTTGCATGATCTCGCCGTTGACCGACGTCCGCAGTCGCAGACCTTCGTGCACGTCACCCACGTCAGCGGCGGCCACGAGCGGTCCAAGGGCGCCCGAGTTGTCAGCGTTCTTGCCCAAAAGCCATTGCGAGGTCGTCTTTTGAGCTCGCCGAGCGGTGATGTCGTTGAAAACCGAGTAGCCAACGACGGCAGCCAGCGCTTCGGCCTCGGTGGCATCCACCAGACGCCTACCGACCCACGCAACGACTTCGCCCTCCCAATCCAGTCCGTCTTCGCCACGCGGCACTGGAACGTCGGCACCGTCAACGCTGACCGATCGGCCCCATCGGCCGGAGATGCTGGGTACCTCGGGCAATGACTGACCGCCGTAGGAGCCTTCCGCGGCGTGGTCGCGGTAATTGAGCCCCACGCAGAAGAACTGGGCATCGGGTCGCAGTGGCGCCACGAGCGCGGCCCCTTCGCACGCCATCGTCTCACCGCAGGCCTGCCGGGTGATCCAGTCGTACGGTGCCGACCAGAACGTCTCCAGATCGGTCAGCACGGTCAGCGTCAAGCCGTCGCCGGAAACCCGCGCCACACTGATTTCGCCACTTGCGTTGCGCACGCCCACTATTGGCATCGCCATATTCCTTTCTCGCCAACCCACTGAAGGATCGCGAGTTTCGCGTGCGCGCTGCACGTCACGCCGCCGTCGGTCGTCGGGAGACTGACTGCCGCCTGGCTCGGCGTGAGCCGACGTCAGAACGGTTCCTACCCTTTTCCATCATAACAGTTATGATGGTTTAAAGGCTACCGAGTCCGGCAGTAGAAGTTGGTGTCACTTGGGTTGGACGGCAGCCGCCGCGGCTGGGTCGAGGCCGCAGCTCACCTGTCAAGGAGGATCCCACACATGCCCGAGACAACCCAGCCGACGGCCGCAGACCAAGCCGATTCCTTTCGCGACGTCATGGCAGCGGTCTGCACGCCGGTCACCGTGATCACCGCCCTTCGCGGGCGGGCACCCTTCGGCACGACAGTCAGTGCATTCGCGTCCCTGTCGGTCGCCCCTCCGATGGTGCTCGTGGCGCTCGATCGCAACTCTGATCTGCTACGAATCGTGACCGATACCAATCGATTCGGCGTGAACGTCCTGGCCAAGGAGCAGGCCGACCTCGCGATGAACTTCGCCACCAAGGGCGGCTCGGACAAATTCAACAGCGTGGTGTGGCACCACGACCACGACGTGCCTCGCCTGCCGGGCGCAGGCGGCTTCCTCGCGTGCAGCGTCGCCGCATTCGTTGACGGTGGCGACCACATCGTGCTGTTGGGAAACGTGGTGTCGGTAACCGCGGGACAGGGCGGCCCACTGACCTACCACGGTCGTCGTTTCGGCACCCATGAGCCGCTCAACGCATGAGGGGTTTCCGAACCGGCACTCCCGCAGCATCCAAGGTCAGGTTGACAAACTCCCCAGTCAAACACCACTAGCTTTAATGCCTTTTTACTTTCTGAGCGGAGTCTGAGTTTCCGGCCGTTGCTTCACGTAACGCCCGAATCCTCGATGGATATGCGCCTGAGCAGGTAGTTCGTCTCCGGATCCGCACTTGGGAGCGTCTGCCTTGCGCTGCGGCATACCTCATGACTGTTAAACTCTTCTCATGGCCACTCAATTGCAGGTCAAGACAAGAGCAGAACTGCTTGCCGGGCAGGTACAGGACCGGATCGCCGAGGAAGACCTCAAGGCCGGCGACATGATCGGCACGCTGGACGAACTCAAGCAGCAAAGCGGTTATGCACGCTCGACAGTCGCCGAGGCGATCCGCCTGTTGGCCGACCGAGGGGTAGCCGAAATTCGACCGGGCCGGGGCGGCGGCGTCTACGTCGCTGCGGGTGGTGCGCCCGTGGTACGCATTGGCCGGACACTACTGACGGTATCGGATCATCCCGCCGCGGTCACCGACGCCATCGCAGTCCGCAATGCACTCGAACCGCTCATCGTCATGGATGCGACGCGACACCGCGACGAGGCCGACATTCGTGAGTTAGGCGTTCTGATCAAGCAATTGGCCGACGCCATCCCGTTGGGGACCGCCGGGTTCCTAGAGATCAACTGGCAATTGCACCTGCGGATCTCCGACATCACACCAAACGTATTTGCGCGCAATCTCTATCGGGGAATGGTGCAATACACGAACGACCACGCGTCAGCGGCCGAGCACTCGGAACCGTCCGACGACCGGCCCTGGCTAGAGATGCGCTATCACGTTCATCGCGAATTGGTCGAAGCCATCATTAGCGGCGACACGCATCGCGCCCACCAAGCCGTATCGTCACACCAGCAAGGCCGATTCGCCGCCGAGAGTTGACGTCCAGGGTCAGTGCGCCCGCAAGAATGCGTTGAGAATGGCGATTTGGCCTGCGTCGCTTGCCTGGTGGAGAACGTTGAGGTCCATGTCCGGGTTGTGGTCGCCCATCGGTTCGGGGACCGCTGGGTTTCCCGTCCAGGACATCAGGCGGCACACCCGATGCGCGATACGCCAGCCGGCGCCGGTCCGAACGAGGGTGTCGTCGTACCAGCCCGTCCCTTGCCAGCTGGGACCACCTTCTGCAGCGTGGCGCAGGAGCAGCCAATTGCCGTAGCTGAACGCATATGCCTTGTCGCCCTCGACCTTGACGACCTGGCCCATCATGGTGTGTTGGTGACCGTCCAGCGTCTGATGGAACTCCGCGAACGATTGTTTGAACTCGGTTAGGCCCCTCCAAGCAGCCCCGGCGGGGCCGAACTCAGCGATGATGTCGTCGGTGAAGACCAGGTCGAACAAATCCCAGCGATGCGCGTCGAGCGCGAGGCCGTAGAGGTTCAAGATCTCGACAATCTCCGCCTTGTCTTGCATGGTCATAGGTACCAACTCTCCTGTTTGATGAACGATATTGCCGTTAAAGCGCTGTTGTCCTACCGCTTCTGAATGGGCAGCTGGAGGTACGAGGCATGGTCCCCGCCGGTGTGAATGACGTGTTGGCCGCTGTTGGCGCCCACGTACTCGCGGATGGCGGGCATCAACGTCCCCAGAAGGTTTCCGGCGCTGATGACGAGGCGGAGCTGTTCACCGGGGTAGAACACCAGACCGATTGGCAGCAGATCGATTTCGATGTCGACGACCTCGCTGGCTGCGAGCTTCTCGACCCTGTCGAAGGCGTGCGCGGGCACGTCGTCGGTCGAGCGCGTCTCGTCCAGGCGGCGAGCGGAGACGCGCAACCGTCCGTCAGATCCCTTGTACCGCAGGATGCTGGCACCGTGATCGGTGAGGTCATGAATTCTCGCGTTGTGATTGGGCACGGTGAACTGCTGAAGCGGCGTGCCATACGCGTCGAGCTTTTGCACGAGCAGAAAGAGGTCCATGTCGTCGGCACCCCGTGCCTCGACCCAAAGGTGGGCCTTCGGATACCCAACCATGACCGTCTCCTGATCGAATCTCGCGATGAACGACACCGCATCCGGAGTGGCATCGACGTCGTAGTCGACGGCGATCGCGTCATTCGATGCTTCGGTAGTCAAGGTTCGCGACCGGCCGTCGAGGTAGTACTTCGTCGACCTGACCTCGCTCGGCGGGAACTGGTCGGCAGCCAGGTTGACCTTGTCGCCACCTTCCAAATCGAGTACTGAGTAACGAACGCGGGGCGTCGATTCCCACCCGTTGTCGTCGTCCTTGAGGTAGCGGTCGAAGAAGCGCCGCAGGTCCTCGACGTTCGCCTCGTCGTAGTAGTCGGGCCATTCCTGCGAGTTGTGGACGCGTAACCACT
Source organism: Mycobacterium sp. RTGN4 (assembly GCF_033804635.1). Classification (NCBI taxonomy): domain Bacteria; kingdom Bacillati; phylum Actinomycetota; class Actinomycetes; order Mycobacteriales; family Mycobacteriaceae; genus Mycobacterium; species Mycobacterium sp. RTGN4. The sequence goes on from NZ_JAPZLB010000029.1 coordinate 17,725, forward strand.
TCTGCTCAGAGCCGATTCGCCGCCAAGCGCGGAAGGTCCCCGCCGTGTGCAGCGTGTTCGAGTAGCTGGCCACCACATATGCAGGCACCTCGATCCTGCCGAAATCCGGAATCTTGTTCTCCCACAGGGCGTTCATCAGCGGATAGCGCTCCGCCTCCGAGAGCACGTCTTCCTTTAGGTTCTTGCCGAAGAAGCTGCCGTCCTGCAACTGTCGGACGAACCCGGTGTCCGGCATGCCACCGCGCATCACCAGGTCGCGATAGACGTCGCTGACGCCTTCCCACGGGTTGATCGCCGCAAGGTGCGGTGGTTGTTCAGCGGCGGTGAACCACTGCGACACTGCTAGATACGACGTCCCGCTCATTCCGACTTTGCCGTTGCACCATGGCTGTTCGGCCAGCCATTCGATCAGGTCGTAGGAGTCGCGGCCTTCCTGGCGGTCCCACAGCACGCTGTCGCCTTCGGAGTCGACGACACCGCGGATGTCCGGATTGCAGATCGCATAGCCGCGGGCGCACCAATAGGCCGGATCCGGACCTTCGAACTTCTCCAGACCAGATACGATCCCGTTCTCCAGGCCGACCATCCCAAACACGCCCATCACGCTGGCGGATGTGCCCTGCCCCTTGCCATATGGGCTCCAGGCCACGATGACCGGCACCTGGTCTGTACCGACAGGCCGAAACACGTCGACGTGGATCGTTACACCGTCGCGCAGCTCGACGGCAACGTCCTTGTCGAACCTGATGTCGACCGGTATCGCCTGGAACTGAGGCGCAATCTGAAAGCCCGCCTGGAGAGTTCGCGTGAGTGGCTGGAATTCGGTCAACAGGCCAGTCCGTCCTGGCGGCAACGGCTGGGACGGTATGAAAATCTTCTGGTCGTCGCTCAAGGCGATCTCCCCACGTCTCGATACCGACACGTAAGATACGAGTCGTGTCTTGCGACGACGCTACACCGATCGCGGTACGATACGCAACGTGTCTTCCACCGGTGGCGCCGCGGGTACGGCCGGGACCGTTCGTCGCCGCGATGACGTATTGATGGAGGCGATCCGCGAGGCGACCAGAGCCGAGTTGGCCGACTTCGGATATGCGGGCGTCACATACGAAGGCGTCGCGCGGCGGGTGCGAACCAGCAAGCCGGTGCTCTACCGTCGCTACCGCTCGCGCGCCCACATGGTCGTCGACGCATTACCCAACTTGCGCTGGCAGCCCGACGACGACGGAATCGCGCCGTCACAGTCGTTACGGGAAGATCTTCTGGCCTTGTTCGGTGCAGTGGTGGACAACTTCATGGCCATCGGCATCGACAACTACCGCAGTCTCATCGCCGACGCCGATGACGCCTTGTTCGAATTCCTCGACGCACAGGTGACCGGATTGGCGGAACGGACTATCTATCCAGCCCTCGCCCGAGCCCGCGAGCGCGGAGAGATAGGTCCGCACGAGATTCCCCGCCGTGCAGCAACGAGCATCGGCGTATTACTCCGTGACGAAATGGTCTTCGCGCGCAATGACGTTGGCGCCGAGACCATTGCCGAGATGCTCGACACCGTCTACCTGCCGTTGATCAAGACGATGTCCGCGGGAGTGCCCGAAGCGACGTAGCAGCCTCGCACGCATTTGCTCCAGCCCGGACTTGGGCGGAAACGAACAATCACTACCTTCATGATGTTTTATCGCCTAAGATACGTAGGACGGCACCCGGCCATCCAAGCAGCGAAGTGAGCGACGTGAAACATCATCTGCCGCAGCGACTTCGGATTGCGCTGGGCAGTCATGGCATATGCCGTCGGTTGGCGACGGCGCTGGCTGGGTCCGGACTGGCGTTCGCCACCATGACGTCCGCGCATGCGGACCCACCGAGCACTGCCCCAGTCAGTCCATTTCCGGAGATGTCTCACCTCGCGGTCTGGTACACGCAACTGGACTCAGAACAATTCTTCCTCCCCGACCAACCCGGCGTCTGGTTCTTGACGCCGGCCGGGCAGAACTGCGGCATTTGGAATTGGGGAAGTTTTGGCTGCGCCGGTGACATCCCCGGCGCACCCCCGGACGTCCACGACATCGCGTGGTTCAACGGAAATCGCGCCGTGCACTACGGCTGGACAGCGGCCATCCAGTTCCCCCCTGGACAAGCCCAGCAGACGCTGCCGCCACGCAGCTACGTTACGTACCAGTCGACGACCTGCGCGACCATGCCAGACAACAGTACGTACTGCGGGCACGGCGACTTCGAGTTCTTGATGAGCCAGGATCGCACGTGGCTCAAGGGTTGGGATGACAGACTCTCTTTCGTCTGCCTGAGTTACGGAACCTGCCCGACGTAGCATCCACGGCCCCCTCGCCTATTGCGATAGTCCCGTCAATCGCGTCCCAGCACAATGGCATTCATACCGGCGATGCCACGCGTTACTCAGTTCTTGAAGTGCGTGCTGCCGTAGCAGGACGCATTGCCGACGTCGAGGGTGTTCTCACAGATGAGCGATCCTCGAACGTAGACGCGGACGGTGACCCACCTCGACGGCGCGGCGCTGGGTCGCCAGTCGGCGCGCACTTCGGCACCGTCGTCGGAGGGCTGGTTTGCGTGAACGACAGTGGCGTTCAAGCGCCATGGCAATGACACGTTTTCCAGCAGGATCCGTTGAGAGTGGTCGTAATACTCGACATTGATGGTGTTGACGTACGGGGTGGTCGAGAGGACCTCGTAGGTCACGCTGTCTTCAGCGTGAGCGGCCGGGGCGACCGCCACCGCGGTCAGTGCTCCGAACAACGACACTAACGAGAGTCTTCCAACGACTACGAGTTTGCGACCGATCATTGGCCTCTCCTGGAGGGGTTGGCGCATCGCGGGGCGACGAGACCGACGCGTTGCGTTGAGCATGGACATCTAGGGGCCCGCTAACACCAGTACCGAATAGGTGATACCGATCGAGTCGTCTGACCGCACGTCTACTCCGAAGTCCGTATAGGAGCAATCGCGAAGCGCGGCATAGCCTTCCAGTAGCATCGCCTTCACCGAATCGCCGTGATCGGGCGCAGCGCCCTGAAGAATCGTGGCCTTGTTCCCGCGGTACCCAAGGTCTTTTAGCCCCGGCAAGGCATCTGCGACGGGCTCCGTCGTCCCAGTGTGATTGACGTACCCGGCATTCACCCGGGTGATGGTCGCGGCCGCCTGCTCGACGACCGGGTCATAGTGCAACGGCGCGCATGACGATCCACCGCGCAGCGACGCCGCCGCGTCCTGAACATTGGGTGCTGGATCTGCGTGCCCCGCAGGCGCTAGCAATAAACCCGCCGAGAGCAGGATCGTCGCCGCTGCGGACGACATCCAAGATCGGCTCCGGAGGACCTTCGTAGATGGACGGTTCCACACATCACGTCCTTGCCTGAAGATATGACGAGGCGGCCGCCCGTCCCCGTGTGGGTAGCCCATGCTCCGCTTGGCGAATGTTCTCATCGGCACACGTGCGAACGATTGATCTTGCTGCCCCAGTCCTTCGCTCTTTGGACGGCTGGGCCGGTGAACCAGTCGGGCTGATGGGCTTTGATGCCGTCGTTCACCGCGTCCAGATACTGCCAGAGGTGGAAGAAACTCTCGCCCTGGTAGAGCGGAAAGTAGTTGTCGCCCACGTAGTCCTGGGTCTGCGTGAGAGCTTGGGCCCGTGGAGCGAGGAAGGCCACCGATTGGTCGATGTTGGCGGTGACGATGGCGACCTGGTACGCAACATTGCCTACGCTGTAGTCCCAATCACTTCCCGAGCCATTGATGACCCCTGGCCCATTGGGGGTAATGCGGTTGAATTGCAACCGGTCGATCTGTCGTTTCAGGACGTCGTATTGTGCGTTGTACCACTGGCACATGTCCCGTTCTGCGTTGACGTCCGCATCGGTGACGCTCGCTCGAGTTTGGTTGTAGGGGAATGGAAACTGCGGCGCCCAATTGCTCGGCGTTGGCACCACCACCGGCAGAGGCGCAATGAGGTCGCTGTCCGGGGGTGGGTCGGCATGACAAATCGGTCCGATGACCAGAGCCGCGCATGTCAACGCCATCAGCACGCACGCCGACAACGCGCTACGACGGTCGTAGATCCTTCGCCCGGTGACGCCATTCTGCATTGGTGCCAGCACCTACTTTTGACCGACCACGGCGCCGACTCCGCCTACATCGCTAATTTGCCAGCCGCTATTGCTGTCGATCGTGACGCTGTACGTCGCGGTTGACCGTAACGGGTCCGGGTTTTGCAAGGTCTGGGTGAGCACGGACACGAAGGAGTCAACCACGTAGGTGCCGCCGGTCTGCGAGATGACCTTGGCTGCAAGCGGACTCGAAGTCGAATTCCATTGCAGCGGGACCAAGATCTGTTCCATCGACGTGCCGGCCTTGCTCAGCTTGTCCTTGAGCTCCGGGCTGGTGCCTGCGACGAGTTGAGCCTTCCACGCGTCGAGATCCTTGAAGTTCATCGCTGCCGCGTTCACCGCGTAGTCGAGTGCGATCTTCTCGGCGCGGATATTGCCTTCGGCTTGACGCGCCTGCTCGTCGAGCTTGCGATGCGCTCCCAGGTAGAACCACGTCATGACTCCGACTGCGACGACGAGCAGAACGATCACCGCCGTGACCGCAAGGCTGCGCAGGGACAGCGATATCTGCCGTCGCGCGCCCTTGTCGGTGGGCAGCTTGACATCACCGTCCGCATCGACCGACGGGGGTGCGACCGCGGAGATCTCGGTGGGCGAGTCTTCGTCGGCCGACTCGGCCAATTCGGGCTCGGTCCGTGTCGACTCCAGAACGGCTGATTCTCTTGTTCTCATCGGCGTACCTTTCTTAATTCCACTGCACGGGAGCTCATGTAGTTCCGCTAGTTCCCGGGGATCGCGACGTGCAAGGTGATCGCACCGTCTTGCGGTAGCTCTGCCAAGAAATTGGAGAGGATCTGACTGGGATCCAGGTTCATCAAGGCACCGGCAATGCTCTTGACGTGTGGCCCGAAGTTTTCGCCAAGGACCTTGAGGTCGCCGGCGTTGTTGTCCAGGAACCTCACGATCCGGTCGAGGAACGCCATGGTGTTGTTCAGCGTCTGCGGTGCGCCGGCGTAGATGACCTTGAAGGTCGAGAACAGGGTGTGCTGGAGATTCTCGCCGGTAGCTCGGACCGAAGGGGCGAGGTCAGCCAGCACCGGGCCCAGCCAGTCGGCGTTGCGCAAGAGCGTCTGAAAGTTGTCGAGAAGCGCGCGCCCTCGGCCATGCATGTCCGCGACCGTATTGTTCAGCACCTCGCTGGCGTGAGCGACGTTGGGCAGTACGGCGTTTGGGTCTGGCAACGCGACGTCCGCCTCATCGATGATGCGCTTGAGCGCGTCTGGGTCCAGCTGGTTGACGACACGAACGACGCTCGTCGTTAACTCAGATATCGATGGTGGTTGGATGACCTTGTCCGTCGCGATGCGCTGCCCGTCGTGCAGCATCGGCCCGTCCTCAGTCCGGGGCATCAGTCCGATGTAGGACTCACCGAGCGCCGACAAGTTGTCGAGTCGCACATCGGAGTCGACTGGTACGCGATAGCGGCCGTCGACGTAGAAGTCGATGGTCGCCTGGTCGACGGATGACGTGATGTCGCTGACCTTGCCGACCGGAACACCTCGCAGCAAGACGTTCGACCCGACGACCAAGCCGTTGACGTCGGGCACGGTCATGGAGACGTTCGTGCGGTCCGACGGCGGCCCGATTCGAATACCCAGCGACCCGACGTACGCGACGGCGAGTGCGATCATCGCCGTGAATGCGATGAACGACAACAGATCTCGTAGTTTCATTGTGTCATACCCAAGATCCGCAGCACGTCTTGCACGTTTCCGGAGAGTTCCCGTCCATCGGGTCCGACGATCGACGTGATGTTGATCGCCGGATACTTGTCTGCGGGAAGAAAGACGTCGGTCAGGAGTCCTTGATATGCGGGATACTCCTTCTCGAAGGCCCACTTCGAATGTTGAAGGGTGCCAAGGGCATCGGCGAGTGAACTGAGGAACGGCACTAGATAGAAGCCCTCGGAGTAGAAGCTGCCGACGCGCGGAATGCCGGTGGCGATGGCGACGGTGACGTCCTCTGTCACGCGGTCGAAACCGAGCATGCCCTGCGGGGTGAACCAGTGCTGGAATTGTCCGGCGCGGTTGTTCAAGACTTGAGCCGTGCCGGCAGCACCGTCCAGCAATTTGTCGACGTTGTCCATGTTGTCGGACAGGTCGGACAGGTCGACCGCGACCCGGGAGGCCATCGCACGTACCGCACCGGGATCCGACGGCGTCACCCGATTGAGTCCGAGGATCGTGTTCTGAACGCGCTGAATGGATCCGCTCGACACGAAGTTCGCCATACTCGCGATGGTGTCTTCCAGTTGCGGCGGTGTGGTGGTCTGCGCGAGCGGAATCGTGCCACCGGGTTTCAAGGGCGGAGCCGATTGCTGGTCGCCCTGGGCGGGTTCGAGCGCGACGGTGACATCGCCCAGCACGGTGGCTTGCTGCAGCGCCGCGTGGGCGTTCGCCGGCACCAAGGCGCTGGGATCGATGCGCGCCGTGACGTCGACGCGGCGGTCCTTGAGTGCCACGTTGGTCACGACTCCGACGTTCGTACCGTCCAATGTCACCTTCGCGTGATCGGGAAGGTTGAGCACACTGGCGAACTCGACGACGATGTCATAGCCACCGCTGTATGCGTTACCGGGTTGCGGCAGCGAGTTGACGTTGATGGACGCGCAGGACGACAGCACCGCTGAGCTGGCGACAACCATGGCCGCGAAGGACATTCGGCGGATCATCGCTGCGCCGCCAGGGTGAGCACGTACTGGAGCAGTGCGGCATCGACCGCATATGGCTGACCCTGCACGTTTGCGCAACTGCCTGGCAGCTGAGCATTCATGATGTTGCACGTCGCGACGCCGTCTGGTGAGCGGATGCGGTAGAGCGGTGGCCGGTAGGTGAGGGTGGTCCACTGGTGGTTGTTGATGTGATTGACCGCCGCGTTGATCCACGGCGGTATCACGTTGAGCAGATTCGCGATCCGAGGCGCGTGCGCGCTGAGCTTTCTCATGGCAACCGCCGTGCTGTCAAGCGTGAACTGAGTTTCAGGACCGATTTCGGTTTCGAAATCCGAGAGCATGCCGATCAGCGGTGGAAGCGAATCCATGAGCTTCCAGGCACCCGGTAATGCTGCTGCGAAATCCGGTGTCGTCTCTCGTGCGTCGTACAAGACCTGCTTCAGCGGCGCCCTGATCTCGCTCACCGTCGAGGTCAGTTGTGCGAGGTTGGTGACGATGGACCCGACGTCACTGATCGCTTGGTCGGGGCTGTCCAGCACCGCCGACGACGTGGTTAGCAGCCGGTTGACACCAGCGCCGTTGTCGTGGAGCGCCTGATCCAGTTCGTTCACAGCATCGCCGATGTTCGTCGACCCCTGTGGATTGATCGAGTTGACGAAAGTCGTTGCCGAGCCGATCACTTCGGACAGGCTCTTGGGGGTCGACGACCTGGCAAGCGGAACACACCCACCTGCCTGTAACTGCGGTCCCGACTCGAAGTTTCCAACCAGTTCCAGCGACCGGTCGGCGAGGATCGACGACGACCTGATGATCGCCTTGACGTCTGCCGGAAGTCGACGAGCGTCGGTCACGGTGAAGTCAACGCGCACGTCGCGTGGGCTGGGGGTGACGCTCTTGACGGTGCCGATTTGATATCCCATCTGCGTGACTGGGTTGCCGGCGTAGAGCCCAATGCTGTCGGGCATGATCGCGCAGTAATCAGCAGCGGCCTGGCGCTCTTGATGCGACGCGCACGAAGTGCTTGCGGCAGCCAAGGCCGCAGCGGTCACAGTTGTTGCCATGGAACGACATACACGGCGCCAGTCGGAATTCGCCATCAGCAGGCACTCCCCGGTACCGGAATACACATGTCGGTGGCGAGCAGTTCCGGAGGCGCGTTCTGGGCGTCGAGCACCCGTTCGAGCTTGTTGCGAATCAGGCGCAGCGACCGAACCGACACGCCGGCGCGGTCGTCCCAGAAGCGTGCCTTTGCTTGCCAGTCGCGGACCTTCTCGAGGGCCTCGTCACGATGCTCCTGGTAGAACCCACCCAGCTGGCCAAGCACCTGCAAGATGCCCCCTACCCCCGTGATGGCGGCGCTGAGTCCCTTGCTGTAGACGACGAGTGTCGCTTCGAGGATGGACACCTTGCCGACGAGCTGTTTCAGCTCGTCGCCGAAATCCTTCAAGCTCCTGATGTATTCGTCGGACATACTCAGGATTTCCGAGAGTTGATTGCGTTGTTTGTCGATCGTCGAGGTAAGGCTGTTTCCCGCGTCGATGATCGCGGACAGCGACTGGAGATTCGTGCCCGCGAGGCCCTGCCGGACTTGGTCCAACGAGTCCTTGATCGGCTGTGGGTGGAGGTTGTCGGTGATCTTCGTCGCTTGAGCCAGCGTCTGAATGAGGCTGTACGGCATCGTGACCCGCTCCACCGGAATGGGATTCACACCCAGCGAGATGCTTCCCAGTGATACGAGGTTGACGTAGTAACCACCGACGACGGTGAGCATGCGGACCTGCACCTGCGACTGGTCTCCGACGAAGGCATCACCGTCGACCTGTGCCCGTACCCGCACCCGATTCTGTTCCAGGGAAAGGTCCGCTACCTTTCCCACCGTGATCCCCGCGATTCGCACCTCGTCGCCGGCACGGATCGACGCTGCATCCTCGGTATAGAAGGTGACGACCTTCTGGCCTGGGGGCTTGATGTACAGCATGGCCGCGACCAGCGCCAGCACCGTCGCCATCACCAATGCACCCACACCCCACAAGGTCGGGTTTCGCAGCAATTTCACGGATTGCACAACACGACCCTCTGCCCATTGAGAAGTACATCCATTTGCTCCGGCAGCTGGGCATGACCGTGACTGCACGGCACGATCGGAGGCGTCTCAGACGGCTCGGGAACGTTGTCCCACATCACCGGAACGAATTTGAGCGCTTCGATGAAGTTGTCCACGTTGGTGGATGCCCGGTCCAACGCGTCGTCGATCTCGCTTGGCGGCATTCCAGGCGTGAAGCCGGCGCTACTCAACACCCGCAGCACACCGGAGGTGAATCCGGGACCGTACAGATTCGACTTTCGAAACTCATCTATCACCTGCAATGACCCGTCGATCGGCCTGTTGAACCAATCCAGAATCTTGATCAGGTCGTCTGAATGTCCCTTGAGGGCAGATGCCGTTTCGGAGAGATTGCGCACCAACGTTGCGATGACGTCCTGGCGATTCGACACGAACTCGGTGAGCTTGCGGATGCTGTCGAGCATCGGCGCGAGGCCACCTCCATCACCGTTCAGATAGTTGACGGCGTTCGCGGTGAAGACGTTGAGGTCGTCGGGACTCAACGTGGCGATTACGGGCTGCAGCCCGTTGAACAATGAGGTGATGTCGAACGAGGGTTGCGTCATCGCGCTGGGTACGTCCGCCACCAGATCGGACGACGAATAGTGCTCCGCAGGGTCCACCACGTCGACATACCGCGCGCCCGTCAGCGCCTGGTACTTGATGGCGAGCCGACTCGTAGGGACCACGCCATATCGCGAATCGAGTCCGAACCCGACCTTGGCCAAGCTCTGGTCGTTCCGGCGTTCGAGCGCAACCGATTCCACCTTCCCCACTCGGACTCCGAGTACGCGGACGTCGGCACCCACGTGCAATCCGGAGGCATCGGTGAAGTAAGCGGTGTACGGGTGCGTGGTCACCGCCACCGGTTGGGAGATGACGTTCACGGTCAGGATGAGCAGGACGATCGCCGCGATGCCGCTGAGCAGCACTCGCCACAACGCGGCCAAGGGCTTCACTGCGGCCCCCCGATGGCAGCAAGTGGCGCCGCGACGCCCGGCAGGCTGTCGAGGACGATATGGACCTGAACTGCCCGCTGGCCCGGGGCCCCGGCGTATAGCGCCTCGAAACGCGTTCGCAGGTCAGCCAATTCCTGCCCGATGGCGTCGGGCCTGATGAGCCCTGGCGCGATGCTGGTGAGTGCCGTTGCCAAGTCGATGAAGGGAAGCAACTCGGTCATGTGCCTGCCCTCGAGAATCCCGAACCTGTCGAAGAGCGCCTTCGTTCCGAGATCAGTACTCAACAAGACCCGATTGCGGTAGAAGTCCTCGGTCATGGTGTCGAAACCGGAGTGGTCCAGACGATCGAGGGCATCGAGGCCTGCGTCGCTAATCGAGGGCAGCGCAACACTCAAGCCCGTCGCATTCGTCAAGAGCTGCGAAGTCGAAACCGTCTGCACCTTGACCAGAGCGTTGGCTGAGACCACGACGGTCTCGATCAGCGGGTCGAGCGCGTCGGTGTACCGAGTTGCCCGGTCGATAACGTTGATCAACTGCGGTGTCAGCGAGGCACTGGACACCGCACCCAGTCGCGACAGCAACGTCTGCATGGTGAAGTTTCCGGTCGGCAATGTGTCTATCCGAGTGCCGTTTCGGAGTGCCCCTCCGCCAGCGCCCGGCATCAAGTTGATACCGGTGACACCGAAGTAGTTGACCGGCCGAAAGTCGATGTTCATCGTGTCGGTGAGCCCCGCGACCGGTCCGTCGTGCAAGTCGGCGTCCAGTCGCACGCCCCCCTGAGACAATCGGGAAACGGCCGTGACCTCTCCGACCTTCACTCCGTGCATCACCAGCGCCGTGCCAGGGGCGACGCCTTGACCGACGTACGGAGTGTCTATCACCACCGAGACAATGTTCTTCTTGTCGCTGCCAAAGGGATTGAACACGACGATCAGCCCCGCCACGGCAACGATCGTCAGCACCACGGCTGCGCCGATCATCGTCAGTGTTCGCGCCTCCGATTCCGCGGAAGTGTGTAGCAGCACGTGGTTTTCACCTACCTTCTGTCAGCCCTTGAACACGAACACCGGTCGGAGGCCCCACAACATCACGGTGAGCGTGAAATCCAGGACCAAGATCATGACCAGACTCGCCCGAACGGCGCGCCCGGACGCCCGGCCCACTCCGACCGGACCTCCCGTTGCGAAATATCCGTAGTAGCAATGGATCAAGGTCACCGCCGTGCAATAGACGACCACCTTGATCACCGAATACACGAGGTCTTGGGGCGTGATGAATTCGATGACGTAGTGGCTATAGGTTCCGCCGGGCTGGTCGTGAAACACCCGGATGACCAGACCCATCACGAACAGGGTTGTCACCAGGGTCACGACGTATCCAGGAATCACGCACAGGAGCCCACCGATCAGCCGTGTACCGACCACGAACGGTATGGGCCGCAGCGCCATTGCTTCGACTGCATCGATCTCGTCGGAGATGCGCATGGCACCGATCTCGGCCGTCATCCGACACCCGGCTTGGGCCGCGAACGCGATCCCGCCGGCCAGCGGTGCGATCTCACGAATGGATCCCACACCGGCGACAATCCCGGACAGTGGGCCAAACCCGATGATGTTCAAGACCGAAAACGACTCGATGGCCACGACGGCGGCGACCGCGATGCCGAGGAGCAGCAACACGCTCACCACGCCGCCATCGACGATGATCGAGCCTCGACCCCAAGCGAGGCTGTTCATTTGCTGCAGTGTCTGTCGTCGGTATCGGCGGATCGTCAATGGCACGGACCAGAACGTCTGGGCAACGAACACCACCCATTGCCCTGCGGTGCGAAACACCTCGCGAAGCGGTTGCGCCGCGATCACGCGGGTACCGAAGTCCTTGGATATCGTCGCCGTACGTCCACTAAGCACTATGCCACCGCCATCGGCGAGAACATCGTCTCCAGTTGTGTCAGCGCGAGATTCGCGAAAACGATGCCCACGACGTTGAGCACGACCGATGAGTTCACGGCATCGGCGACGCCGCGCGGGCCGCCCTCGGCCTCCATTCCGCGCAGTGACGATATGGTCGCCACGATCGCAGCGAAGACCATGATCTTGCCGATAGCGAACCAGACGTCCACCGGTTTCGTGAACGTCCCGAACGACATCCAGAAACTGCCAGATGCCAAATCGCTAACCGTGACGGCCAATACGAATGCCGCCGCCGTCCCCGATGCGATGATGACCGCGCACAGAATCGGAGAGATCAGCAGTAGAGCGAGAAACCGCGGAACTACTAGGCGCCGGACCGGGTCGACGCCGAGTACCCGCATCGCGTCGAGTTCCTCACGAATCGCCCGGGCACCGAAGTCCGAGGCGATGGCCGAAGCCGCCGCGCCACCCATCAGAAGGCCGGCGGTGATCGGCGCTCCCTGCCGTATGACGCTCACCCCTCCCGCTGCGCCAAGCAGCGAACTCGCACCCACCTGATTGACCAGTCCAGAAGTCACAACGGTGATCAATGCACCGAACGGGATGGCCATCAGGAGCGCAGGTACCGCCGTCACCTTCAGCAATGTCCACGCCTGCACCACGAGCTCACCGGCGGGTAGCCGAAACGCAAACGTGTCAATGACCGTGTAACGCAACACGTCCACCAACAGCTGCACGCCGCGCCCGGTCGTGGCTGCACTTCGTACCGGGATCGTGCCCACCCGCGTCGCCGTCCGGCGCGCTTTGCTTGCCGAGGCCGATCGGCGCGTTGGTTCGTCGCGCCTGCTCAGATTCGGGGCGGGATGCCGTGGGTCGTCGGTGACGATCAATGCGGGGCTACTCACCTAGGTGTTCGCCTTCATTTGCATGTCGTCGAGCCAGCGTCGTTGAGTCGGCTAACCGCAACGCTCGCGGTGCGCCAACCCCGACGTGTCCGACCGGGCCGCTCACCTGCCAGTCGACGGCCCCCGTCGCGCCGCACCTTTGCGTTACCTGCACGGAATGACCCTAATGGTTACGCTAGTTTAACGCAATGACCTTCGGACAAAGGTCCATGATGTTTGCGCCACATATTGGCCATGACCCCTCCGCTCGGCGCGCGGAAGTGCTCGTCAGCAGCATCAATGCCGGTAGAGGCAGGTTCGTCCGGAAGTGCGAACTTGCCAGCCGATCACATCTTGAGGGGCACCAAATACTCATGACCTTTAAGGCCGTGGAGGTCCGCGGAGTCCGGCTACGACCCATCGGGTCCCTCGCGTGCCTGCGTCACTACTTGCTGGCGCGGATGGCCTCGAACACGCTGGGATCCAAGAGCGTTGAGGTGTCGCCGAGCTCACGCCCCTCGGCGACATCACGCAACAACCTGCGCATGATCTTGCCGCTGCGGGTCTTGGGAAGCTCGGGCACGACGTGGATCTCGCGGGGCCGGGCGATGGGGGAGATCTCGGTGGCGACCTGCTTGCGCAGCTCGTCGAC
>NZ_JAPZLB010000030.1:0-17078 GCF_033804635.1 Mycobacterium sp. RTGN4
TCGCGCGCAGCTGGGCGAGCGGCTGCCGGCCTATTTGATCCCGACAGCGGTCGTCGTCCTCGAGGCGTTGCCGTTGACACCCAACGGCAAACTCGACACCCGCGCCCTGCCAGGGCCGGAGTTCCAGGATGTCGATGGTTACCGGGCCCCGGTGACCGCGGTCGAGGAGATCCTGGCCGGCATCTACGCCGACGTGCTCGGGCTGGAGCGCGTCGGCGTCGACGAGTCGTTCTTCGATCTGGGTGGGGATTCTCTGTTGGCGATGCGCCTGTCCGCGGCGATCAACACTTCACTCGATGCCGATCTTTCCGTCCCCACCGTGTTCGACGCGCCGACGGTTGCCGAGTTGGCGTGCCGTATCGGTGTGGGTTCGCGTCGGCTGCAGCCCTTGGTCCCAGTGGAGCGGCCCGCGGTGGTGCCATTGTCGTACGCCCAGCAGCGGTTGTGGTTCATCGACCAGCTGCAAGGACCCTCCCCGGTCTACAACCTGGCGGCGGCGTTGCGATTGGGTGGCCTCCTCGAAACCGAGGAGCTGCGTGCGGCTTTGGGTGACGTGGTGGGCCGTCACGAGAGTCTGCGCACGCTGCTTGCCGCGCCCGGCGGAATCCCCCAGCAGCTGGTGGTGCCGCCGGAGCAGGCCGACTTCGGTTGGGACGTCGTCGATGCCACCGGTTGGTCGGCAGGTCGGCTGGAGGAGGCCATCGGCGCGGCAGTGCGTCACAGTTTCGACCTGGCCTCTGAGATCCCTTTGCGGGCAACCCTTTTCCGGGTCGCGTATGACGAACACGTGGTGGTGGCGGTGGTGCACCACATCGCCGCCGACGGCTGGTCGATCGTCCCGCTGATCAGGGATCTGAGCGTGGCCTACGCCGGCCGGTATGCGAGGCGTGCGCCCGACTGGGCGCCGCTGCCGGTGCAGTACGTCGACTACACGCTGTGGCAGCGCGCGTTGTTAGGTGACCTCGAGGACAGCGACAGCCCCATCGCTGCGCAGCTGGCCTACTGGGAGCAGGAGCTGGCCGGTCTGCCCGAGCGACTGGAGTTGCCCACTGATCGGCCTTACCCGCCGGTGGCCGATCAGCGCGGCGCCAGCGTGGTCGTTGATTGGCCGGCTGAGTTGCAGCAGCAAATTGCTCGGGCGGCGCGTGAGCACAAGGCAACCAGCTTCATGGTGGTTCAAGCCGCCCTGGCTGTGCTGCTGTCGAAGCTCAGTGCCAGCCCCGAGGTGGCCATTGGGTTCCCGATCGCCGGGCGGCGCGATCCCGCGCTGGATGAGTTGGTGGGCTTTTTCATCAACACCCTGGTGCTACGTGTTGACGTGTCGGGGGACCCCACCATCGCGGAACTGTTGGGCCAGGTGCGCCGACGCAGCGTGGCCGCCTATGAGCACCAAGACGTGCCCTTCGAAGTGCTCGTGGAGCGGCTCAACCCCTCGAGGTCGTTGGCTCATCATCCCCTGATTCAGGTGCTGGTGGGTTGGCAATTCGCCGGGAACAGCGACCCAGCGGCGGGGCTGGAGCTGGAGGGTCTGCAGGTCACGTCGCTGCCGGTGGACACCCGCACCGCCCGCATGGATTTGGGCTTTTCTCTGGCAGAACGCTTCAGCGGGACCGGTGAGCCCGCCGGAATCGGCGGGACGGTGGAGTTTCGCACCGACGTGTTCGACGCGGAGAGCATCGACGCGCTGATAGAGCGGTTGCAGCGGGTGTTGGTGGCGATGACCGCCGATCCGACACGGCGGGTCTCGTCGATCGATGTGCTCGACGAGGGTGAGCTGGCCCGGATGGATGAGGTCGGCAACCGCGCGGTGCTGACGCAATCCGCGACGCCGGTGTCGATTCCGGTGTTGTTCGCCGAGCAGGTGGCCCTCGCCCCGGAGGCGGTGGCGGTGACCTTCGAGGGCCGCTCGATGACCTACCTCCAGTTGGATGACGCGGCGAATCGGTTGGCGCATCTGTTGGCCGACCACGGGGCGAGGCCGGGACAGTGTGTGGCACTGCTGTTTTCGCGTTCGGCCGAGGCGATCGTGGCGATCTTGGCGGTGCTGAAGACCGGGGCGGCGTATCTGCCGCTCGACCCGGGGCTGCCTGCGACCCGGATCGAGTTCATGATCGCCGATGCGAGGCCGATCGCCGCGATCACCACGGCGGATCTGCGCTCGAGGTTGGACGGGTACGAGCTGGTGGTCATCGATGTCGACGACCCCCGCATTGACACCCAACCCAGTACCGCCTTACCGAGTCCGGCCCCTGATGATCTGGCCCACATCATCTACACCTCGGGCACCACGGGTGTGCCCAAGGGGGTGACAGTCACCCACCACAACGTCACTCAGATGTTCGACGGACTGGATATCGGCGTGGAGTTGGCACCCGACCAGGTGTGGACGCAGTTTCACTCCTATGCCTTCGATTTCTCGGTCTGGGAGATCTGGGCTGCGTTGTTGTTTGGTGGGCGGCTGGTGGTGGTGCCCGACTCGGTGGCGCGCTCGCCGGAGGACTTTCACGCGTTGCTGGTCAACGAACGCGTCAGCGTGTTGACCCAGACCCCGTCGGCGGTGTCGATGCTGGCGCGGGAGGGTTTGGACTCGGTGGCGTTGGTGATCGGTGCTGAGCCTTGCCCGGTCGAGCTGGTGGATCGGTGGGCTCCGGGGCGGGTGATGGTCAACGTCTACGGTCCCACCGAGACCACGATGTGGCTGTCCAAGAGTGCGCCGCTGGCGGCGGGGTCGGGGGCGCCGCCGATCGGCTCGCCCATTGCGTGGGCAGCGTTCTTCGTGCTGGATGCGTGGTTGCGCCCGGTGCCGGCGGGGGTGGTCGGCGAGTTGTATCTGGCCGGTCGTGGGGTGGGCGTTGGGTATGTGCGCCGGGCCGGGTTGACCGCGGCGCGGTTCATGGCCTGCCCCTTCGGAAGTCCTGGGGCGCGGATGTATCGCACCGGGGATCTGGTGCGCTGGGGCACCGACGGGCAGCTGCAATACCTGGGCCGCGCCGATGAGCAGGTCAAGATCCGCGGCTATCGCATCGAGTTGGGCGAGATTCAGGCCGCCCTGACCGGGCTGGACGGGGTCGATCAGGCGGCGGTGATCGCCCGCGAGGACCGCCCCGGCGCCAAGCGCTTGGTCGGCTACATCACCGGCACAGCAGACCCAGCCGAGGCGCGTAGCGCGCTGGGCGAGCGGCTACCGCCATATATGGTGCCGGCCGCGGTAGTAGTGATGGATGCGCTGCCGGTGACGGTCAACGGCAAGCTGGACACCCTCGCCTTGCCCGCACCCGAATACACCACCGGTGGGTATCGCGCCCCCGCCAGCGCGGTCGAGGAGATCCTGTCCGGCATCTATGCCCAGATACTGGGGCTCGACCGGGTCGGCGCCGACGAGTCGTTCTTCGATCTCGGCGGCGACAGCATCTTGTCCATGCAGGTCGTGTTGCTTGCCCGGGCGGCAGGCCTGGAATGCCGGCCGCGCGACATCTTCGTCGAGCAAACGGTCGCCCGGCTGGCCCGGGTGGTCATGGTGGCCGACGGTGACGTCGGTGTGGTCGACGAGGGTGTCGGCCCGGTAGTCGCGACGCCGATCATGCGCTGGCTGGCAGGCGTGGATGGCCCGGTCGAGGAGTTCAATCAGACCGTCGTCATGTCGGCCCCTCCAGGGGTGTCCGAGGCCGACGTGGTCGTGGTGTTGCAGGCCCTGCTGGATCGCCATGCCATGTTGCGGCTCCGTGTCGACGACGACGGGGCCGGCGGGTGGTCGTTGACGGTGCCCGACGCCGGGGCGGTGGCTGCCCGCGGATGTCTGCAAGCGGTGGACGTGTTGTCCGATGCGGCGTTGGTGGCGGCGCGGTCGCGGTTGAAGCCGGCGGCCGGGGTGATGCTGAGTGCCGTGTGGGTGGCCTCGTCGGGTCAGCTGGTGTTGATCGTCCATCATCTGGCCGTCGACGGGGTGTCGTGGCGAATCCTGTTGCAGGACATCAACATTGCCTGGGCTCAGCATCACAGCGGGCAACCGATCGCGTTGCCCGTGGGCGGGACGTCGTTCGCCCGGTGGGCGTCGCTGCTGGCCGGGCACGCCCACACGCCGGAGGTGCTGGCGCAGGCCGACGCCTGGACGAAGGTGGTGGCGGTCCCGCCGGTGCTGCCACCGGTGCAACCCGAGCGGGACACCTACGCCACTGCCGGCCAGTTGTCGATGGCACTGGATAGCGAAACGACGCGGATGCTGTTGGGGGAGGTGCCTGCGGCGTTTCATGCTGGAGTGCAGGACATCCTGTTGATCGCGTTCGGGTTGGCGATGGCGGAGTTCTTGGGTAGCGGCGGCGCGCCGGTCGGTATCGACGTGGAGGGCCACGGTCGCCAGGAGGAACTGGCCCCGGATGTGGATCTGTCGCGGACGGTGGGCTGGTTCACCGCCAAATATCCTGTGGCGCTTGAGGTCGGCGGGCTGTCGTGGGGACAGGTGGTCGCCGGTGACGCGGCGCTGGGTGCGGTGATCAAGGATGCCAAGGAACAGCTGCGCGCCCTGCCCGATCCCGTGACCTACGGTCTGCTGCGTTATTTGAACCCCGACGTGGATCTGCCTGACTCCGATCCGACGATCGGATTCAACTACCTCGGTCGGCTGGGTTCCCCAGCACACGCCACGGCCACTGATGACGTGTGGCAGATCGGGCCGGACGGCGTGTCGCTGACCGGGGCCACGGCAGCGGTGCCGATGCCCCTGATGCACTCTCTCGAGCTCAATGCCGGCACCGTGGACACCGACCTCGGCCCGCACCTGCACGCCAACTGGACGTGGGCGCCCTCGGCAACCGATCGTGATCAGGTCAGCCGGCTGGGCCGGTTGTGGTTCGACGCCCTGGTCGGCATCTGCGCGCACGTGCGAGGCGGCGGGGGCGGGCTGACCCCGTCGGACATCATCCCGGCGCGGCTGAGCCAACACCAGCTCGACGAGCTTCAGCAGCACTACGACATCGTCGATGTGCTGCCGCTGACCCCGCTGCAAGAGGGGCTGCTCTTCCACGCCAGCACCGCGCAGGCCGGCGCCGACGTGTACGCGGTACAGCTCGCGATCACGTTCAGCGGTGCCCTCGACACGCACCGGCTTCGCGAAGCGGTGGACACCGTGGTCACGCGTCATCCGAACCTGGCAGCCCGATTCCACGTGCAGTTCGACCAGCCGGTCCAGATCATCCCCGCCGATCCCGTAGCAGCCTGGCGATATGACGACCTACTCGATGATGAGCAGATCGAACGGGTGTGCGCCCAGGAGCGTCTAGCGGTCTGTGATCTGTTCGGCCAAAAGGCTTTTCGGGCCGCATTGATCCGTACCGGGAACGACGGACACCGGTTCGTGCTGACCTTCCACCACATCGTGATGGACGGTTGGTCGCTGCCGATCGTGCTGAGCGAGATATTCGCGGGCTATTACGGGCAGCGGCTGCCCGCGCCTGCGCCGTATCGCAGCTTCGTCTCCTGGCTGGCCGATCGAGATCGCCACGCCGCCGAGGCGGCGTGGCGTGAGGTGCTGGCCGGCTTCGACACCCCCACCCTGGTCGGCCGGCCGGGCCCGCCCGGGCGCCAAGGCGTGTCATCTTTCGCGTTGCCCGAGGAGATCACCCGGGCGCTCAGCGAGCTGGCGCGGTCGCACCGCACCACCGTCAACACCGTGCTGCAGGCGGCGTGGGCGCAGCTGCTGATGTGGCTGACCGGCCGGCAGGACGTCGCTTTCGGCGCCGTGGTCTCGGGTAGGCCGTCCGAGGTGGTGGGCGCGGAGACCATGGTGGGGCTGTTGATCAACACGGTGCCGGTGCGCGCAACCATCGCCGCGGACACCACCACCGCCGACCTGCTCGATCAGCTGCAGCGAGTCAACAACGACACCCTGGAGCATCAGCACCTGGCGCTGAGCGAGATCCATCGCATCACTGGCCACGATCAGCTGTTCGACACCGTTTTCGTGTACGAGAACTACCCGGTCGACGCCGCGGCGGTGTCCGGCATCGACGGGTTGACCATCACCGAGGTTGTCGGCCACGAATCCACCCACTACCCACTGACGATGGCGGCCCGGCCGGGCAACGAATTGGGGCTGCGCGTCGAATTCGACACCGACGTATTCGACGCGGCAGGCATCGAGGCGCTCGTCACGCGGTTGGAGCGGCTGTTGGTGGCGATGACCGCCGACCCCACCCGGCGGCTGTCGACGGTGGATGTGCTCGACGGGTCCGAGCATGCCCGGTTGGACGCGATCGGCAACCGGGCGGTGTTGCTCCGGCCGGGGACCACGTCGGTGTCGATTCCCGCGGTGTTCGCCGCGCAGGTGGCCCGCACCCCGGAAGCGGTGGCGGTGACCTTCGAGGGCCGGTCGACGTCGTATCGCGAGCTCGACGAGGCGTCGAATCGGTTGGCGCACCTGCTGATTGACCACGGCGCACGCCCGGGTGCGTATGTGGCACTGCTGCTGGAGCGTTCGGCCCAGGCCGTCGTGGCGATGCTGGCGGTGCTCAAGACCGGGGCGGCGTATCTGCCGATCGACCCGGCGTCGCCGACGGACCGGATCGGGTTCATGCTCGCTGACGCCACCCCGATTGTCGCGATCACCACCGCGGGTCTGCGCTCACGGTTGGACGGACGCGACGTACCGGTCGTCGACATCGATGCGGCCGACGCTGACGGCCAACCCGCCACGGCGCCGGCAGGCCCGGACCCCGATGACATCGCCTACCTGATCTACACCTCGGGCACCACCGGTGTGCCCAAGGGGGTGGCCATCACCCACCGCAACGTGACTCGACTGCTGACATCCGGTCCGTCGGACGCGCGGGTGTGGGCACAGTGGCATTCGCTGGCCTTCGACGCCTCGGTGGAAGAGATCTGGGGTGCGCTGCTGGGTGGCGGGCGGCTCGTGGTGGTGCCCGAGTCGGTGGCAGGGTCCCCCGAGGACCTCCACGCCTTGCTCATCGCTGAGAAGGTCAGCTTCCTGAGTCAAACCCCGTCGGCGGTGGAGGCGTTGTCACCGGCGGGTCTGGAGTCGGTGGCGTTGCTCGTCGCCGGCGAGATGTGCCCGGCCGAGGTGGTGGATCGGTGGGCGCCGGGGCGGGTGATGGTCAATGCCTACGGTCCGACCGAGACCACGGTGTGCGCGTCCAGGACTGCGCCGCTGGCGGCGGGGTCGGGTGTGCCGCCGATCGGCGCACCGGTGCCTACCGCGGCGTTGTTCGTGCTGGATTCGTGGTTGCGGCCGGTCCCGGTTGATGCGGTCGGTGAGTTGTATGTGGCCGGTCATGGTGTGGGGGTCGGTTACATCGGCCGGACGGGCTTGACCGGGTCGCGGTTCGTGGCCTGCCCCTTCGGAAGTCCTGGGGGGCGGATGTATCGCACCGGGGATCTGGTGCGGTGGGGCGCTGACGGGCAGCTGCAGTATCTGGGTCGCGCCGATGAGCAGGTCAAGATCCGCGGCTACCGCATCGAACTCGGCGAGGTGCGCGTGGCGCTCGCACATCTCGACGGAGTGGAGCAGGCGGCGGTGATCGCCCGCGAGGACCGCCCAGGCGACAGACGCCTGGTCGGCTATATCACCGAAACCGATACCGGCACAGTCGATCCCGTTCGCGTCCGTAGTGCGTTGGCCGACCGCCTACCGCCGTACATGATTCCGGCGGCGGTAGTCGTACTCGAAGCGTTGCCGTTGACGCCCAACGGCAAGCTCGACACCCGCGCCCTGCCCGCACCCGAATACAGCGCATGTGAGTATCGCGCCCCGACCAATGCGGTCGAGGAGATCTTGGCCGGCATCTACGCCCAGGTGCTGGGAGTGGAGCGCGTCGGCATCGACGACTCGTTCTTCGAGATCGGTGGGGATTCGTTGTTGGCGATGCGGATGGTCGCCGCGATCAACACCTCGCTGGATGCCGGCCTTTCGGTGCGCGCGGTGTTCGATGCGCCCACGGTTGCCCAGTTGGCGCCGCTTATCCGTGAGGACGTGGGTCGGCGTGATCCGTTGGTGCTGGCGGAGCGGCCTGCGGTGGTGCCGTTGTCGTTCGCCCAGCAGCGGTTGTGGTTCCTCGACCAGTTGTACGGTCCCTCGCCGGTCTACAACATGGCGGCGGCGTTGCGGCTGGACGGGCACCTGAATGTCGAAGCGTTGGAGGCAGCGCTGGCCGACGTGATGGCGCGTCAGGAGAGCCTGCGCACCCTGTTCGCCGCTCCTGAGGGAATCCCCCAGCAGGTGGTGGTGGCGCCCGAGCGGGCCGACTTCGGTTGGGCTATCGTCGATGCCACCGGCTGGCCGGCGGCCCTGCTGGATGAGGCCGTCGGCGCAGCGGTGTGTCACAGTTTCGATCTGGCGTCTGAGATCCCCTTGCGGGCAACGCTTTTCCGCCTTGCCGACGACGAGCACGTGTTGGTAGCGGTGATGCACCACATCGCCGCCGATGGCTGGTCGATGTCCCCGCTGATGGCTGATCTCGGGGTGGCCTATGCCAGCCGCTGTATGGGTCTCGCCCCCAGCTGGGCGCCTTTGCCAGTGCAGTACATCGATTACACGCTGTGGCAACGCACGCAGCTGGGTGAGATGACCGACGCTGACAGCCGCATCGCCGCGCAGGTGGCGTACTGGGAGCAAGAGCTGGCCGGTCTACCCGAGCGGCTGCAGTTGCCCACTGATCGGCCCTACCCGCCGGTGCCCGATCAGCGCGGCGCCACTGTGGCAATGGACTGGCCTGCGCAGTTGCAGCGGCAGGTGCGCCATGTCGCCCATGAGCACAACGCGACCAGTTTCATGGTCGTCCAGGCCGCCCTGGCGGTGCTGCTGGGAAAGATGAGCGCGAGCACCGATGTCGCGGTGGGCTTCGCGGTCGCCGGCCGCGGTGACCCGGTGCTGGATGAGGTGGTGGGATTCTTCGCCAACACTCTGGTGCTGCGGACGGATCTGTCCGGGGATCCCACCGCCGCCGAGGTGCTGGCCCAGGTGCGCCAACGCGGCCTGACCGCTTACGAGTACCAAGACGTGCCCTTCGAAGTGCTGGTCGAGCGGCTCCACCCGTCCCGGAGCCTGACCCATCACCCGCTGTTCCAGGTGGCGTTGGCGTGGCAGAACAATGAGCCGTCGATGCCGGCCCTTGGCGATCTGCAGGCCACGCCGGTGCCGGTCGACACCCGCACTGCCCGCATGGATCTAACGTTCTCACTGGCCGAGCGCTTCACCGACACCGGTGAGCCGACCGGGATCGGCGGGGTGGTCGAGTTTCGCACCGACGTGTTCGACGCGGCCAGCATCGAGGTGCTGATCGGGCGGTTGCAACGAGTGTTGGAAGCGATGACCGCCGACCCGGCCCGGCGGCTCTCGTCGATAGACCTCCTGGATGAGTGTGAGCATGCCCGCCTCGCCGAGGTCGGCAACCACGCAGTGTTGGCCCGGCCGGGGGTCGTGTCGGTGTCGATTCCGGTGTTGTTCTCCGAACACGTCATTCGCACCCCGGACGCGGTGGCGATCAGCTTCGAGGGTCGGACCATGACCTATCTCGAGTTGGATGAGTCGGCGAATCGGTTGGCGCATCTGCTGGCCGCCCACGGTGTGGGGTCGGGCGAGAATGTGGCGCTGCTGGTGGAGCGTTCAGCCGAGGCGGTCATCGCGATCTTGGCGGTGCTCAAGACCGGCGCCGCGTATCTGCCGCTCGACCCGATGGTGCCTACGGCCCGGTTGCAGTTCCTGATCGCCGACGCCGCTCCGATCGTCGCGATCACCAGCACGGGCTTGGCTGGCCGCTTGGACGGGTTTGCCGGCGTGGTCCTCGGTGTCGAGGATCCCGCTGTCGACGGGCAACCCGGCACGGCGCTGGCGGCGCCCGACCCCGACGATGTCGCGTACCTGATCTACACCTCGGGCACCACCGGTACGCCGAAGGGCGTGGCGGTCACCCACCGCAACGTGACCGGGTTGTTGGCGGCCTTGGATGCGGGGTTGCCGGATCCGGGGGTGTGGCCGCTGTGTCATTCGCTGGCCTTCGACGTCGCGGTGTGGGAGATCTTCGGCGCGCTGCTGCGTGGTGGGCGGCTGGTGGTGGTGCCCGAAGCGCTGGCGAGCTCGCCGGACGACTTCCACGGAGTGCTGGTTGCGGAAGGGGTCAGTGTGTTGACTCAGACGCCGTCGGCGGTGGCGATGTTGCCGCAGGAGGGGTTGGAGTCGGCGGCGGTGGTGGTCGTCGGTGAGGCCTGCCCGGCCGAGGTGGTGGATCGGTGGGCGTCGGGGCGGGTGATGGTCAATGCCTACGGTCCGACCGAGACGACGATGTGTGTGGCGATCAGTGCGCCGTTGACGGCGGGGTCGGGTGTGCCGCCGATCGGTGTGCCGGTGTCGACCGCGGCGTTGTTCGTGCTGGATGCGTGGTTGCGCCCGGTGCCGGTGGGGGTGGTCGGTGAGTTGTATGTGGCCGGTCATGGCGTGGGGGTCGGTTACCTCGGCCGTACGGGCTTGACCGGGTCGCGGTTCGTGGCCTGCCCCTTCGGAAGTCGCGGAATGAGGATGTACCGCACCGGCGATCTGGTGCGGTGGGGTGCTGATGGGCAGCTGCAGTATCTGGGCCGCGCCGATGAGCAGGTCAAGATTCGCGGCTACCGCATCGAACTCGGTGAGATTCAGACTGCGCTGGTCGGGTTGGACGGGGTGGAGCAGGCGGTGGTGATCGCCCGCGAGGACCGCCCCGGTGACAAGCGTCTGGTCGGCTACGTCACCGAAACCGATACCGGCACAGTCGATTCCGGCCGCATCCGCAGTGCGTTGGCGGACCGCTTGCCGCCGTACATGATTCCGGCGGCGGTCGTCGTACTCGAGGCGTTGCCGGTGACGGTCAACGGCAAGCTGGACACCCGCGCCTTGCCCACACCCGAGTACACCGCGGGTGAGTATCGCGCCCCTGCCAGCGCGGTCGAGGAGATCCTGGCCGACATCTATGCCCAAGTGCTCGGGCTGGAGCGCGTCGGCGTCGACGAGTCGTTCTTCGATCTGGGTGGGGACAGCATTTCGTCGATGCAGGTGGTGGCGCGGGCGCGTGCGGCCGGGGTGCTGTGCAAGCCGCGCGACGTCTTCGTCGAGCAGACCGTAGCCGGGCTGGCCCGGGTCGCCGTGGTCACCGACGGTGCGGCCGCTGTGGCCGACGACGGACTCGGTCCGGTGGTGGCCACCCCGATCATGCGCTGGCTGGCAGGCGTGGATGGCCCGGTCGAGGAGTTCAATCAGACGCTGGTGGTGCAGGCCCCGGCGGGGGTGTCCGAGGCCGATGTGGTGGTGGTATTGCAGGCGGTGCTGGATCGGCACGCGATGCTTCGACTGCGGATTGATGACGACGGCGCGGCGGGTTGGTCGCTGCAGGTGCCCGAGATTGGTTCGGTGGATGCCGGCGCGTGCCTTTCCACAGCCGACGTGTTGTCCGATGCGGCGTTGGTGGCGGCGCGGTCGCGGTTGAACCCGGGTGCCGGGGTGATGCTGAGTGCCGTGTGGGTGGCCTCGTCGGGTCAGCTGGTGTTGATCGTCCATCATCTGGCTGTCGACGCGGTGTCGTGGCGAATCCTGTTGGAGGACATCAACATCGCCTGGGCTCAGCATCACCGTGGGCAGCCGATCGCGTTGCCGGCTCCGGGGACGTCGTTTGCCCGGTGGGCGTCGCTGCTGGCCGAGCACGCCCATGCGGCGGAGGTGCTGGCGCAGGCCGACGCCTGGACGAAGGTGGTGGCGGTCCCGCCGGTGCTGCCACCGGTGCAACCCGAGCGGGACACCTACGCCACTGCTGGCCAGTTGTCGATGGCGCTGGATAGCGAAACGACGCGGATGCTGTTGGGGGAGGTGCCTGCGGCGTTTCATGCTGGGGTGCAGGACATTCTGTTGATCGCGTTCGGGTTGGCGGTGGCGGAGTTCTTGGGTAGCGGCGGCGCGCCGGTCGGCATCGATGTGGAGGGCCACGGTCGCCAGGAGGAGCTGGGCCCGGATGTGGATCTGTCGCGGACGGTGGGCTGGTTCACCGCCAAATATCCTGTGGTGCTTGAGGTCGGCGGGCTGTCGTGGGCGCAGGTGGTCGCCGGTGACGCGGCGCTGGGCGCGGTGATCAAGGATGCCAAGGAACAGCTGCGCGCCCTGCCCGATCCCCTCACGTATGGTCTGCTGCGCTATCTGAACCCCGACGTGGATCTGGGTGGGTGGGATCCGGCGATCGGGTTCAACTACCTCGGTCGGCTGGGCGCCCCAGCGCAGGCCGCGACAGCCGGTGAGGCGTGGGGGATCAGTCAAGAGGGTGTGGCGTCGGCCGCCGTCGCTACCGCGGTGCCGATGCCCTTGGCGCACACGGTCGCGCTCAATGCCGGCACTCTCGACACCGCCGCCGGACCGCACCTGCACGCCAACTGGACGTGGGCGCCCTCGGCACTGGAGCACGTGCAGGTCAGCCGGCTAAGCGAGTTGTGGTTCGACGCCCTAACTGGCATCTGCGCGCATGTGCGAGGTGGCGGGGGCGGGCTGACCCCGTCCGACATCGCAGTCGGACTCACTCAGCAGCAGATCGATGAGCTCCAGGGGCAATATGCGGATCGCTGACATACTGCCGCTGACCCCGCTGCAGCAGGGGCTGCTCTTCCACGCCAGCACCATGCGGGGTGGCGACGACGACGTGTACGCGGTGCAGCTGGCATTCACCGTGACCGGCCCGCTCGACCCGCACGGATTGCGCGATGCCGTGTACGCGGTCATCAAGCGGCATCCGCATCTGGTGGCCCGGTTCCCTGAGCGGTTCGGCGAGCCGGTGCAGATCATCCCGGCTGATCCCGCGCCGGGATGGCGGCATGTGGAGCTGCGAGCCGGCGGCCTCGATGTAGATGAGCAGATCGAGCGGGTGTGCGCCGAGGACCGTGCCGCGGTCTGCGAGTTGGCCGACGGGCCGGCATTCCGGGTGGCGTTGATTCGCATCACAGCACACCGGCACCGGGTTGTGCTGACCAATCACCACATCGTGATGGACGGTTGGTCGCTGCCGATCCTGGTGAGCGAGATCTTCGCCAGCTACCAGGGGCAGCGCCTACCCGCACCGGTGCCGTACCGCAGGTATGTCAACTGGTTGGCGGACAGAGACATCGATGCCGCCGAGACGGCATGGCGGGAGGTGTTGGCCGGCTTCGACACCCCCACATTGGTCGGACCGGCGCAGAAATTAGGGCTCGGCGCCCGAGGTGTGGAGTCGTTTCGGATGTCCGAGGAGACCACGCGGGCGCTCAGCGAGCTGGCGCGCTCGCGCCACACCACCGTCAACATCGTGCTGCAGGGCGCCTTTGCGCAGCTGCTGACGTGGCTGACCGGTCAGCGGGACGTCGCCTTCGGCACCGCGGTCTCGGGCAGGACCGAGGTGCTCGGCGCGGAGACCATGGTGGGGCTGCTGATCAACACGGTGCCGGTGCGCGCGACCTTTACGCCGGCCACCACCACCACCGACCTGCTGAGTCAGCTGCAGAGTGTGCACAACGACACCCTGGAGCACCAGCACCTGGCGCTCAACGAGATCCATCGCATCACGGGTCAGGACCGACTATTCGACACCATCTTCGGATACGAGAACTACCCGATCGACTCCGCGGCGCTCTCCGCCGTCAACGGGCTGGCCATCACCGAATCCACCGGGCGCGAATACAACCACTACCCGCTGACGGTGCAAGCCCAGCCCGGCCCTGCGCTGGGCTTCCGCGTCGAGTACGACGGCGATGTGTTCGACGCGAACAGTATTCACACGTTGATCGGGCGGTTGCGGCGCGTGCTGGTGGCGATGACCGCCGACCCGACCGGGCGACTGTCGACGGTCGATGTACTCGACGCGTCCGAGCATGCCCGGTTGGACGAACTCGGCAACCGTGCGGTGTTGACCCAGCCCGCGGCCGCGGCGGTGTCGGTTCCGGAGTTGTTCGCCGCGCAGGTGGCCCGCACCCCAGAAGCGGTGGCGATCAGCTTCGAGGGTCGGTCGACGTCGTATCGCGAGCTCGACGAGGCGTCGAATCGGTTGGCGCACCTGCTGATTGACCACGGCGCACGCCCGGGTGCGTATGTGGCACTGCTGCTGGAGCGTTCGGCCCAGGCCGTCGTGGCGATGCTGGCCGTGCTCAAGACCGGGGCGGCGTATCTGGCGATCGACCCGGCGCTGCCGGCCGACCGGATCGGGTTCATGCTCGGTGATGCCCGGCCGATCGCTGCGCTCACCGCCACCGGTCTGACGAGCCGGCTCGACGAGTTCGACGGAGCAGTCATCGATGTCGACGACCCCGCTGTCGACAACCAGCCGAGCACCGCGCTATCGGCGCCACGCCCCGACGACATCGCCTACCTGATCTACACCTCGGGCACCACCGGTGTGCCCAAAGGCGTGGCGATCACCCACCGCAACCTCACCCACTTGGCGGCGTCGACACCCAAAAGCCTTCCGACGGAGCAGGTGTGGACACAGTGCCACTCGTATGCCTTCGACTTCTCGGTATGGGAGATCTGGGCCGCGCTGCTGGGTGGCGGCCGGCTGGTGGTGGTGCCCGAATGGGTGACGGCCTCACCGGATGAGTTCCACCGGATGCTGGTCAGCGAACAGGTCAGCGTGCTCACCCAGACCCCGTCAGCAGTGGCCGCGCTTTCCCCGGCGGGTCTGGAGTCGGTGGCATTGCTGCTCGGCGGCGAGGCCTGCCCGGCCGAGGTGGTGGATCGGTGGGCGCCGGGGCGGGTAATGGTCAACGCCTACGGTCCGACCGAGATCACGGTGTATGCGGCGATCAGTGCGCCGTTGACGGCGGGGTCGGGTGTGCCGCCGATCGGTTCTGCGGTGTCGACTGCTGCGTTGTTCGTGCTGGATGGGTGGTTGCGCCCGGTGCCGGTGGGTGTGGTCGGTGAGTTGTATGTGGCCGGTGATGGTGTGGGGGTCGGGTACATCGGCCGGACGGGCTTGACCGGGTCGCGGTTCGTGGCCTGCCCCTTCGGAAGTCCTGGGGGGCGGATGTATCGCACCGGGGATCTGGTGCGGTGGGGTGCTGATGGGCAGTTGCAGTATCTGGGTCGCGCCGATGAGCAGGTCAAGATCCGCGGCTATCGCATCGAACTCGGTGAGATTCAGACTGCGCTGGTCGGGCTGGACGGGGTGGAGCAGGCGGCGGTACTCGCCCGCGAGGACCGCCCCGGCGACATGCGCCTGGTCGGTTATGTGACGGGCGCGGTCGATCCGACCGCGGTGCGCACCGCGCTGGCGCTGCGGCTCCCGGCCTACATGATTCCGGCGGCGGTAGTCGCACTCGAAGCGTTGCCGTTGACGCCCAACGGCAAGCTCGACACCCGCGCCCTGCCGACACCCGAATACACCGCAGGCGATCATTACCGCGCCCCGACCAATGCGGTCGAGGAGATCCTGGCAGGCATCTACGCGCAGATGCTCGGACTCGATCGAGTAGGGATCGATGACTCGTTCTTCGACCTCGGTGGGGACTCGCTGTCGGCGATGCGGGTGATCGCGGCGATCAACAAGGGCCTGGACGCCGGCCTTTCGGTGCGCACGGTGTTCGACGCGCCGACGGTTGCCCAGTTGGCGCCGCGCATCGGTGAGGAAGCGGGTCGGCGTGAGCCGTTGGTGGCGGTGGAGCGGCCTGCGGTGGTGCCGTTGTCGTTCGCCCAGCAGCGGTTGTGGTTCCTCGACCAGTTGCAGGGTCCCTCCCCGGTCTACAACATGGCGACCGCGCTGCGGTTGGGCGGATACCTCGACGTAGAGGCGTTGAGGGCAGCGCTGGGCGATGTGGTGGCGCGTCAGGAGAGTCTGCGCACCCTGTTTGTGGCCCCTGACGGGAAACCTCGGCAGCTGGTGGTACCCCCCGAGCGGGCCGACTTCGGTTGGGGCGTCGTTGATGCCACCGGCTGGTCGGCGCCCCAGCTAGAGGAGGCCGTCGGCGCAGCGGTGTGTCACAGTTTCGATCTGGCGTCTGAGATCCCCTTGCGGGCAACGCTTTTCCGCCTTGCCGACGACGAGCACGTGTTGGTAGCGGTGGTGCACCACATCGCCGCCGACGGCTGGTCGATCGCACCGCTGACCAGAGATCTGGGCGCAGCGTACGTCAGCCGGTGTATGGGGCCCGCCCCTGATTGGGCGCCTTTGCCGGTGCACTACGTCGATTACACGCTGTGGCAACGCACGCAGCTGGGTGAGCTGACCGACGCTGACAGCCGCATCGCCGCGCAGGTGGCGTACTGGGAGCAAGAGCTGGCCGGCCTACCCGAGCGAGTTCAGCTGCCCACCGATCGGCCGTACCCGCCGGTCGCCGATCAGCGCGGCGCCACTGTGACGGTGGACTGGCCCGCGGAGTTGCAGCGCCAGGTTGCGCGGCTGGCCCGTGAGCACAACGCGACCGGTTTCATGGTGATCCAGGCCGCGCTGGCGATACTGCTCGGCAAGATCAGCGCGAGCACCGATGCGGCCGTGGGTTTCGCGGTCGCCGGCCGCGGTGACCCGGCGCTGGATGAGGTGGTCGGGTTCTTCGTCAACACTCTTGTGCTGCGGACGGATCTGTCCGGGGATCCCACCGCCGCCGAGGTGCTGGCCCAGGTGCGCCAACGCGCCCTCGCCGCGTACGAGCACCAGGACGTGCCCTTCGAAGTGCTGGTCGAGCGGCTCCACCCGTCCCGGAGCCTGACCCATCACCCGCTGTTCCAGGTGGCGTTGGCGTGGCAGAGCAACGAGCCCGCGAACCTGGCCATGGGCGATCTGCAGGTCACGCCGATGCCGGTCGACACCCGCACCGCGCGTATGGACGTGATGTTCTCGCTCGGCGAACGCTGGACCGAGGCTGGCCAGGCCGCAGGGATTGGCGGGGCGGTGGAGTTCCGCACCGACGTGTTCGACGCGGCCAGCATCGAGGTGCTGATACGGCGGTTAGAGCGGGTGTTGGTGGCGATGACTGCCGATCCGGGTCGGTCGTTGTCGTCGGTGGATCTGCTCGATGGGGGTGAGCATGCTCGGTTGGATGGGGTCGGCAACCGTGCGGTGTTGACTCAGTCCGTGGCCGCGGCCGCGTCGATTCCGGTGTTG
>NZ_JAPZLB010000031.1:0-15454 GCF_033804635.1 Mycobacterium sp. RTGN4
CTAGCGCGCCAGTAGACAACACCAAACCCACCCGGTAGACCTACACCGAGGCCCACCGGGTGGCGGAATTACGTGACGGACACCCCGGGGGAATTACGCGACGGTCGACACTCAACATCAAACCGGGCGCGTTGCCAGGGTCGACGGCGTTGGCCGCCGCCCGGGCCGCTGGAACGTTCACCTCGGCCCACGAGGCGTTCTGGGCCGCGGCGCGACGGGTCAACGGTGACGCTGCGGGCACCCGCGAACTCATTGATGTGCTGTTGTTGCACCGCAGCATGACAGACACCGACGTGCCAATCGCGAACAACTGTCCTATCAGGGTCTGCTGGCGGAGCTCCTGCTGGCCGAATGCGACGACCGCGACCGCCGTTCCACCGTCCGCCGGGTCAAAGCGGCCGGATTCCCACGCCAGAAATGGTTGGGCGACTTCGACTTCGACGCCAACCGCAACATCAACCCAGCCACTATCCACCAGCTGGCCACCGGCGACTGGATCAGCAAGGGCCAACCGCTGTGCCTGATCGGCGATTCCGGTACCGGCAAGTCCCATCTGCTCATTGCACTCGGGACTGCTGCGGCTGAACGCGGATTCCGCGTTCGCTATACCCTGGCCACCCGGTTGGTCAACGAATTGGTCGAGGCCGCTGACGACAAGCAGCTGACCAAGACCATCAACCGCTACGGGAGGGTTGATCTTCTCCTTTTGGACGAACTTGGGTACATGGAGCTCGATAAACGGGGCGCTGAGCTGCTGTTCCAGGTTTTGACCGAGCGGGAGGAAAAGAACGCCATCGCCATCGCGAGCAACGAAGCCTTCTGCGGGTGCACCAAGACCTTTACCGACCCCCGGCTGTGCGCCGCGATTGTCGACCGACTTACCTTCGGCGGCACCATCGTTGAAACCGGCACCCACTCCTACCGGCTGGCACACGCCCGTAACCAGAAGAGCACCTCCACAGTCAGCTGAAAGCTCCGACCCCACCAGCAGCATCGACTAGGTGAATAGTTGCCAACGGGTGCATTGAGGAGTTTCTAGCCGACCACGAGTAGGAACGGATCTTCTTCCGATTGCCACATTTGGTGGCAGTTCACGACTCTGCCCGCCCGTCGGCGGGGAGGCCGTGCTCCGGGCTTGCCGGAGCAGGGGTTGGACGTCCAAACACGGTACGGCTTGCGATCGCGAGCACAGTGACCGCTGCTGCGCCATAAAGCGTGGCCGTGGCAAATCCGTGGGTAACGGCAGCGGCGGCGAGATCATCGAATGCAGCACCTCCGAATGGCTTTGAGATGGCCTCTTGGAAGGACATTGGCGCGGCGCCGTCGGCGACCTGCTCGGCGAGGTCGTCGATCGATGCGTCAGACGCGTCCGGCAGGGCGGTGCGCAGACTGCTCGCGATGCCCTCTGCGAACAACGCTCCCATCACCGCGATGTTGATCGCCAAGCAGGTCAAACGAGCGGTCATGTCGATCCCCGAGGCCATTCCTGAACGTGACGGTGGCACGGAGCCAGTGGTGGTGTTGGTGACGGGGGTGTTGGTGAGGCCAAGCCCTATCCCGGCGATGAGCAAGCCCGGAAGGACCGTAGCCCAGCTGGCCACAGTGACCGAAGTTCCCAAGAACAGCAACAGCAGACCCCCACCGATCACGCTCAATCCCAACGGGATCGTCCGCGCGGCGCCAAAATGCAGGGCGAGTCGTTCGGCGGCCGGAGGCAATATTAATGTCGGCAGGGTGTATCCCAGCAACACGGCCCCGGCGCCGATGACCGAGAGGTCCAGACCACGTTCAAGATAAATCGGCAGATAGATGATGAGAGGCCAGAAGCTGAAGTTCATGCCGATGGCACCCAGCAGCGCGCCGCTGAACGGGCGGATACCGAACAAAGACATCGGAAACATCGGGTGATCAGAACGCCGTTCGATGAGAACAAAACCAATGAATCCCGCGGCAGCGAGACTCAAGAGACCCAACCCGGTCGGACTCGCGAAACCGACGGAACCCACTTGGGTGATACCGACGACGAGTACGAACAATGCCCCACTTAGAGTTGCGATTCCGGCGAGGTCGAGTCTGCCGGGCTGCGGGTCACGCGACTCCGCCACCCCAGCAGTAGTAAGCAGCACCGCAACCACCGCGACGAGGACGTGAATCAGAAACACCCACCGCCACCCAGCCGACACGATCAAGCCACCACCGATAATCGGGCCGAAGCCAAGTCCGGAACCCAGACCGATACCCCAGATCCCGAACGCTCGGGCACGTTCACGTCCGTCTCGGAACTCATGCGACAGGATCGCCAGCCCACATATCACCATCGCTCCACCCGTCACGCCTTGCAGGAACCGGCCAGCGATGAGCACACCAACAGTGGGTGCCAGCCCGCAGATTAGCGACATCGCTCCGAAGCTGGCGACAGAAACTACGAACACCAAACGCCGACCGTAGCGATCCGCCAGCACCCCGGCGACCACCAGGATCGTGACGCTGGCGATCGTGTAGGCATTCATAACCCACTGCAAATTGGTAAAGCCGCTGTCGAAGATCTCGCCGATGATCGGCAAGGCGACCGGAACGCTCGATATCTCCAGTCCGAACATCAACGCAGACAAGAAGATTGCAGCGATCGCGATCCCGGGGCGGCGAGGGGTGCGTCTTGTCGTCATGCCCACAATCCTCGCCCGTCCACTTCCGCAGCGGAACCTTCAATTGACGGCAAATTCGGGGGAGTGCACTGTATCCGGAGGTATAATCGTCAATATGCCGCAGAATCAACGACTTAATCTTGATTCAACCGATAACGTGATCCTGCATCACCTTCAGCTGGATGGTCGTATCAGCATCGCCGACCTGGCGCGGACGATCTCGATGTCGCCTACCTCGGTTGCTGACCGGGTCCGCCGCCTGAGCGACCATGGCGTGATCGAGGGCTACGCCGCAATCGTCTCAGCGGAGGCGCTGGGCTACCCGCTCACAGCATTCATCCGCCTCCGCCTGACGGTGGGAACCGGAAATCCATTCCGCGAGTTCCTCGACAGGGCGCCGCAAGTGCTCGAAGCGCACCATCTCGCCGGCGAGGATTGCTTCCTACTCAAAGTCATCGCATCGTCAATGCCCGATCTGGAGGCGCTCACCAATGGACTGGTCACCTTCGGGCACGTAACGACCAACCTCGTGTTCAGCAGTCCCGTAGACCGCCACCCGATGCCGCCGAGCGCGATCTGACCGAAGATCACACCGACGTCGACACCGGGCTCCGCCCACAGCACTGCCAAACCTCTGGCAATCCCGAAGGCATTCGGAAGCGCAATCACGCTCCACGGCATCGCCCTCGGTAGCGTGGGGCCAACTCGCAGCGTCCTACCGGGGCCAGTTCAAATTGACATAGGCAGAGAATCTTCAGCGCCGCCGCACCCTTGCCGTCGACGAGCAGTGCCGTCACCGCCCGGCGTGCCAATGCGTGATCGGCGACGAAGCACCGGCATTCGCAGCTACCTCGGCAGCGTTGGCCCCGATGACAGTGATCCGAAAACAATCGACGGGAGATTGGCTGGCCATCGTCTTGATCGCAGTCAGCCGACGGGATCGGCTTTGGCGCCGCGGATCAGCCGCCCGGGCAGTTCTCCGGTCGGCTGGCCGTCGGTGTAGACCTCGACCCCGCTGACGAGGGTGTGCAGATAGCCGTCGGCCAGCTGCATCACGCGAGTCCCGCCGGCCGGAAGGTCGTTGACCAGGTGGGCCGTCGCGCGTTGAGGTGCTCGAAGTCGATCACGTTGACGTCGGCCTTGTATCCTGGCGCGAGCAGTCCGCGGTCGTTGAGCCCGACCAACTGGGCGGTGACCCGACTGTGCTGATGAATGAGCCACGGCAGCTCGAACTTTGGGCCACGGGTGCGATCGCGCCCCCACAGCGTGAGGAACGTGGTGGGAAAGCTTCCATCACACACCGTGGCCACGTGGGCGCCGCCATCGCTCAGACTCACGTGGGTGTGCTCGTGCTCCAGCATCTCCCGCACGGGTCCGAGGTCACCGTTGAAGTAGTTGAAGAACGTGACGTACACCGGACCCGCGAGCATGATGTCGTACAGCAACTCCCACGGCGAGACGCCGTCGCGCTCGGCCCTGCGCGCGATCGAGTCCACGGGGTCTGGCTCGTAGTTCGGCGGGTCACCGAGTTCCCACGTCCGCCCCAGCCATCCGGCGAACGGTTCGCCGCCGGTAGCTTCCACCTCCTTGATGATCTGCGCCCTGACTGCCGGGTCCGTGAGGTCGGGCCCGGAGTGATAAGTCGACGAGAGGATCCAGGGGGTGACCGAGCCGCTCAAGGCGGCAGAGACGAGCATCCAGATTCAGCGGATGACTCCGCGCTCGTTAGAGCAAAGTTATTCCGGTGGCGGCCGGTAGCTTGCCGCCGAGTTTCGCAACTGCCAGATCTCGGCGGGACAGAGGATGCCAACCGAGTAGGACACGACGTAGTTGGCCGCTTGTTCGTCGTTGGGGAAGACCTGGCGTTTTACGTCGCCCATCACGTCGCCATAGCGTTGGCCGCGGGCGACTTTGTCGCAGATTCCGAAGCCGTAGCCGATCGCATCGTTGTTGGGGAACTCGAAGTGTCGGCGCACGATCACGTTGTACGTGTACTCCACCTCGGGAGCAGGAGCTGCCAATGCTGGTGGCGCTAGCGTCTGGGCCACCGCACCAAGCGCAGTGATGGTGGCGATCCCTGCAGCGACTGACCTGCGACAACTGGTAGCGCGTGCACGCTCCGCAAGCGGCGCCTGCGCCACTTGCGAGCCGGGTCGGAGTCTCGTCTCGCAGCGACCCGAGTTTGGCTCTGGCAACATGCGTTTGACTGTCATGATCATGCCGTCCAATGGTAGTTGATCTGGCCTCGGTGCGGACGTTACGCGAGAGCCCGACTTGCTTCACCTATACCGGATAAGCGGGCGGCGGATCGGTGTCGGCGATGCCTGAAAGTTGACCGCGTGTCGACGCCCGAATTTTGACACTTGCAGCTGATTCTCGGGTTTATCACCACGTCGCCGCCCGCCGATAACGGTGGTGCGGCACGGCGGCTGACCGGCCAGGCCAGCGGTAGATCTGCAGTCCACCACTTCGCTTCTGCCAACTTGGCGCCAAATTTGGCATCGGGATGTCATCTCGTTTGGCAATTTGTCACTTTCGATGGCAACCGACAAGCATCACACACGTGTCGAGATGCAACGAAGATTGACAAGACTCGCCTGGCTACTTTGACAAGACTTCGGCGTGTCGCGAGAGCTTGTTAATCTTCGTTGCAAAACCCCTAGTCAGAACCCTGGAAGCGCCCACCATGAGTACGCGCAGGTCGTCATTCGCTGACAGGGCTGTCGAAAAGCGTCGCCTGGGCCGATAGCCGACCGCAGCGGGTCATCGCTCTAGTTATGGCAACGTAAAGCACGCAGTCGTCGTCTCTTAGTTCTTCCAAGCCCGAGGACAATAATGCGGCCTCCGCCTCGGTGAGGTACACGCCGACACGCGGCCATTCGCCACCCTTTGCTTGATGAACTGTAAGACCCGGAATCAGACTCTTCTCCAACAGCCGAATGCGTAGTGCTGTCAGCTCGTCGATGCGCGCCGATTCCTGACTATCTTTCAGGCGATTAGGCCTTCGCTGACTTCCGAGATCCTTAGCCGCCGAACGCAATGAGTCCATTATTCCGGCTGGATCTTCGCCCGCTACCAACCGATCGAGTAAAGGAGTCATCACCGACCGCTGCGTTTCGGCAACCTCCGTCGCGTCGAGGCCAAGTTGCACGAGGGCTGCGGCGCGGCCAAAGGAGTGTCTCTCCAACCTCGACCACGTGACCGTGTCGAGCAGGAGATTCAAAACAGCGTCAGTTGCGTTGCCGATCGATCGAAATGCTAGAGGCAACACGTTGGGTCCAGCAAACCAAAGATCCCGCCATTGGCGGGCGAGCGCGACGTCAACGTCGCGACTGTCAATGGGAGGCAGAACCACGGGCACTCCAGTTCTCAGCTGATCAGAGAGCTGAGGCATTTGATCACCGGTGAACCGGAATGAGCGCGACTGTGGATACGGAGAAAATCCCTCATTCAACAGTGACGAAACCTTGTCGGGCGTTGCACCTCTCCAGCCGTATAAGGCTTGTCGAGGATCGCCGACCAGCGAAATACCCAGTCCTGCTACCACTCCAAGTCGAGCGATCATTAGATCCAACTCTGCGGCGTCGTACACCTCATCGATGACAATCTCCCGGAATGTGGCGGCCAACCATTTGCGTGCAGCCTCAACTGCGGGTTGGGCCGTGAACGCGGCTAGCAAAATGCTGCGTGCGTCTTCGTGGCTGCAGGTGCCGGCGCCAAGGATTGCTCCGTGCTGCGCGAGGTTACCGATCCCCGAACCGGGACCGTGCATCCGTCTGCCCCGCGACCCCACTGTTCCATCTCCAGTAAGGGTCGCTATCCGTTGATAGCCACCTGCCGCCAACCAGCGAAAGCCTTTAAACCCCCTATAGTCATCGACTACCTCGATTTGGGTCCAACCATTGGGCCACTTGATAATTTGTCGATTCAAGAGGAGGTGAAGTAATTGGACGTGCAGCTGATCAAAGGTCATAACCTTGTGTGGGAAGGTCAAGCACGGCGATCCCCAGCGGTGTTCAATCCGCCGCGATAACACCCCAGCTGCCGCTCGGGTAAAGCTAAGCCCTAGAACTCCCCTTGCGTCTCCTCTGCGGTAGCGCAAATAACCGAAGCGCTCCGCGGCAATCGTAGTCTTTCCGCTGCCCGGAACAGACACGACGTTGATCAGTCTCTGAGCAGATGCGGCCGCGATAGCTTGTTCGTCTGTGAGACGAATCATGTTGTTTGCAAGCCTGATTCGTCAGTACCAGCGCTCTTATCGCCGTCTGCCGGTGGCGGTTCCTGCATCAGCCACGCGTATGCGGCCGCTACGTGCTTAGGAACCCTCACGTTCGACAAGTCAGCGCTCATCTCGCTCGCGAGCACCAACGCAAAACGGCCCTTTAGTGATGGGTTCGACTTGAACAGGCCATCGATTTCACCCGCGTTCATAGGGTCGGGAACATTCTGCTTCAACCGCTCGAGCGCGCGTCGAAAGAACGCCTCGTTGCCAGGGAGTAACGAGGGTTCCAACGTGGGGCGAGACCAAAAGAATCGAGCCGACTCGGCGTCTAGTTTCTTATGCCAATCCGGAGGTTTCGCGTCGGGTAACGGATCTCCGCGACGGTCTGTATCAGCGAGGGCAGCCACGCGAGTTACCAGCTCAAACCCTGGTGTCCCAACGAGCCTGATGGGCCATTGTCCCACCTTGTGGCCAACGAACACGATCGAGAGGGCCTCGATGAAGGCCAGGCGCGTCGGGTGGTTGACGGCCCAAGCTCGGCCGACAACACGCAAGAGGGCAGCTTCGGTGACGCCTTCCACGACCAAGAGCTGTTCTGCAAAAAACGACGCAGAGCGCTCTGCATCCATGTGTAACCGCGTCTGCTCGAATAGAAATTCACGCACGTTTGATTCAAGAGGTAAGGCCTTCAGGGTGCGAGCGACAGTTCGGCGGTCCATATCGCGCCGAATGACTACAAGTTCAGCCGGATCGCATGCCGCAACGATCTCGCTAGAATGCGTTGTCACCAGTACCTGCAGATCTTTGCGGACTTCAGCTACCCTGCGGAGGTACCTAACCAGTCCGTGCTGCAGCTGTGGGTGTAGATGCGCTTCGGGTTCCTCAATCAACACGGTTGCGTGGAAGAGATCAGGGAAGAACGAGTCCTGATCGGCCTCGGCGGCTGCAGAGGCCGAGTGAAGGCGTTCACGTGCGCCTTCCGCGGCGGAGTCGGCTTCGCCCGACTGCTCCGGCCCTGTTGATGGTCCCGAAAGGTCATCTCCGGAGACGTCCCCCGATGCCTGGGTTTCTTCTGCCGGGTCAGGGATTCCGGCGAGCGTGACAGCGATGTGGAGCAAGTTGACGTATCCGAGGCTCGAAGCTTCGAGCCGACGACCAGCCTCCGGCGACGGCGTGGTTGCCAGGAGAAGTTCGAGGACGCGAGCGAGATAAGCATCATCGACCGTTTGTGTTCCTACGAACGGGAAGTGCTCGCTCACGCCCGAGCTGATCGTGGAAAGGTTCTCCGCGATACGCCCTTGCACGTCGACTATCAGTTGATGCGACGTTATTGAACTAAGCATGCTCTCGGCCAAGTTGCGTAACTGATTCAGGGCCCCCGGACCCGTCCGCCGCAGCTGTTCGGCTCGCAAGAGTTCGAGAAGGACCTGTGCGTCGCGCCGCGACAGTTCGTCGACCGGGTTACGCAGAGCCGGAAGGTAAACAAGCCGTATGTTGTCGTGACCCTCCGTCGCGTTAACCACGCTGCCAGCCCTGACTTTTCCGAGCGAACGTTCCAATGGTCGTGACCATCCTGGAGCCGCAAACCCGGACTGCTTGAGCGCGTTCCCAAGGGCTCCCTCGGTAGCCGCGTCTTCGTCGAATGCGTACTCAACAGAGACACCTCTGGGCGGCGGTCCAAGCGCGGTGGCATCGACAGCGCCAGGACGCGGGAACTTGTGTCGGTGCGCATGCAAAATCGACTCGTTGATCGTAGTTTTACCCGCCCCGTTCGCACCGAGTAGCAGGTTGAAGCGGCCTGTGAACTCGCACGTGAGGGGATCAGATGCCGCGGCTCTATAGCCTTCGACGTCGACGCGCTTGAGATACATCTAGTGTTCGCTTTCGCTTCTACGTATCAAGTAACTAGCTGCCCAATTGACTAATCGCGACGTCGAGATCTTGCTCGATCTCATCTAGCACGTACTCCACGACTGCTAGCAGATCTGACATGTTGTCGATGAATGCATAGCTTTCAAGGCCATCCTTGACGCGCGTAATACCTACGGGCCAACGCCGGCCGAGTCCCTCCTCAATCGCGGTCTTCATTTGATTGGCTCGGGCGCCAATAACTATGTCGGGCCAATCAAGTGGGTTGTCGTCCCTCCGACGGAGCTTCTCGAGGCCGCTTGTGTGAATGGCATTGACTACGTTGTCGCATCGTCGGCGCAATCGATCGCACCGATACTCGATGTACTCAGACGCGGTGCTTTCCTTCAGTTCCTCAAGGCTCGTCAGAGTGACGTTGCTTTTCGCAGCCATTGCTGGGGCGCCAGACTGAAACCCTCTGCGACTCAGCATGATCCCCCGATCTGCACCAACATCCAGCATGACACCACCCAACGTCAGCACCGCCGCTTTCGGCACTCGCCGGTTCCACCACTTACACTCAATGAGCCATAGGAACTCCACTCCTGCACGATGGCCGCGCACAACGACGTCTATTGCATGTTTGCCGCGCGCCCCAACAATTGTTTCGTCCGTCTCGGCAGACAGTCCTAGCTCGCGGTAATAGGCAGCTGCTTCCTCCTGGTACTCCTTCCATGCATACGACATGCGCGCCAGACTATCGGGGATCTGGCCGGAAGCGCAGACTGCCAGCGAACATCGCAAGGGGTACGAACGAGAGCCTCACAAGTCCCTCGGTGTCGAACAACCGAACCAAAACCTGTACACGTTTCGTCTCGATCTACTTCTCGACCCTCAGTCCTTGAGCCGATTCGATATACGCGGCGAAATCCATTGCCGGCACCGTTGCCATCGCTTGCAGGCGCTTCAGGAGTCGTAGCGTGAAGAAAATGAGACTAGTCGTGGGGTCGTCGCTGAGCCAGATCTCACTTCCTTCAGCGGGGTCGGAGGCTTCGAATGTTCCTCCGCGCAAGGCGCATCCAAAATCGATGGCTTGTTCCGGAGTGCGTGCGTTAAGCGCGTCGCGAAGGGGTTGCCCCAATGCGGGGTTCCACTCGCTGTCAAGGGCCAGTAAGCCGCCTAAGATGCGCTTGGGTTCCTGAGCGGGGGCCGTGCCAGTCGCTGTGCCGAACCCGACCGTTGTCCGGCGCAAGCGCCGCACCGAGGCGATCTTCTCGCCGGCGTATCCGATGTGACCCTTATTGAGGGTTTGCTTGATTTCGAAAACTGCATAGACGCTTTCGGCCGGGATGAAATGGGCGCCTCCGACCTCGAACAGTAGCGGTGAGAAGTGCCGATCATGGATGACGATGTCGAGTTGCTGGCTCATGTGGCCGTCGACGTCGATGACGAAGGCCTTTGCGACACCGTAACGGCGTGGAAGGAAGTCAGCGAGCATGCCTCGCCAGTCCAGTTCGGTGGCATCGCCAAGGGTCCCGGGATGCGCGAGTACGGTGCGACCGAATCCCAGGTCGCTCTCCAGCTGCTGCTGGCGAGCGCGGAAAGCTTCGGCGAGGTTGAACCTGTTCTGCGCCGGATCGCCCGGCGGCTCTCCGTCGTCGTTGGTCACAGTTGAACGCTCTTCCTCTCGGAGTCATCGTGTGGCTCGGGTTGACCTCGTTGACACGTTGGACAATCTGGCTGCGGTGGAGCGGGGTCGAGCCATTTGGTCTCACCGCAGCGTCGGACGTCATATGGCGCGGGCCACATCGGAGCGGGGCGCAACCCGATGATTAGGTGGTCGCTGGGCAGGCGTTGATCGTTGAACCCGTTGGCCTGCAATAGCGTTGCCACGGTCATCTTGGCTGCGTGCGCTCCGACGAGATGCAGATCAGCGCCCACGGCTGTCATCGGACGGTGGTGGGTCCCCTCGCCGTAGGGGCGGTTGATGCCAGGCTCGGGATCAAACGCGCCGGCCTTCTGGAGCTGCGCGCGGCAGCATGCGATGCAGCCGCGGTCGCGCCAGGGGCGCAGCCGGATGATCTCGCCGAGGGCACCGCCTTCCAGGACGCAGGCGAGGATGGCGTCCCTACTCGCGCGCCGCGCCAGGTGCCCCGTGACCCGCCGTGAACTCACTCCATCGGTAGCGCAAACCACGACGTCGACCGTCTCGAACAGTTCGCGCATGGAGTTGGCGTCATCGACGACGTTGAGCGGGTGGGCGTTCACGCGGGTGTCTAGGCGTTGCCGTTCCAGGTCTTCTTTCAATGCGTTGACCTTGAGCTTGCCGACCTGGCGCGCCGAGCAGGTGTGTCGGATCAGGTTGTGTCGCAACAGCCGATCGGGGTCGACGAGATCGAGCGTGCCGATGCCGTACATCGCCAGCGCGTGTGCGGCGGCCGAGCCGATGCTGCCAGCACCGACGATGCACACCCGCTGGTCCTGCAGACTGTCGATCGGCCAATGGTCGACGAGCTGCTGCACGCTGCTGATCGGCGCGTCGATGTCGACGACGACAGGGCACACGCCTGCTGAGCTGACCGCCCAGCCCGCCATACGGGGGACGCCGGCAGCGCTGTACTCGACCGGCATGTCGGGCGCGTAGGTCAGCGCGATGTAGGCGTGCTCACCCGGATTCCGCAGGGCCGCCGGTAGCAGGTCACGAAAACCCTTCACCGTGATGCCGCCGGCCCTCTGGCGCAGGTGTATCCATGCGACCTGAGTTTCCGCGTCGACCTTGTACCAACGGCCCACTCGTCGGGTGTCCGCGGCACTCAAGAAGTGGGAGCGGTTGAGGCCCTCTACGGGTAGGAGGTTGCTGCTGCCGTCGGCGGAAACGGCCACAACGCGGGCGAGTTGTTCGGGTTCGGAAATCTGAGCGGACATCTCACCCCAGGACCCACCCCGTTCAATGGTGGTCAACACCGCGGGCGGCACGAGCACGAACAACTCCACCATCAGGCGCCGACCTGCCGCTGACCGTGTGCGATCACGGCGTCGAGCGTGGTGTCGGTGACGATGCCCCTGACGGACATGGACTCCATCAACCCGGCCTTGATCAGGGCGTATTCGATGCGCCAACCGGCCGCCTTGAGCAACACGTCGACGAGGGTTGCGCGGGTGCTCCAGACGGCCTCGTTCTGGAACAGGCACAACGTTCCGTCTCCGTTGACGTGCCACCGCTGCTGGGTGCGCTCGCCGATCTCCGGGGCCGGATCGAGCGGGACAATGCGCGGCGGCGCCGCCGGATAAGCCTGCCCGCAACGGACCAGGACCTGCATTCCAGAGCCCCCGAGAAGATCGTCGAGACCGGGGGGCGGAACTCGGTTAAACGGCCACACCGGTAGCTCACCGCACCACTGACCGTTTCCAGCGGTACTCCATGTCAAACCGGGAAAGCGTGCGCGCAGCTGACGCTGATCGTCGTCGAGGCGGCCGGGTTCGTGCCGCCACCACTCGTACCGGTCGTAGCCCGCGGCGGGCTGCACGGGTAGTCCTCAGCCTTGAGGAGAGTCGGTGATCAAGGGAACCGGCGCAGCGGGGGCGCGCGGGCCCGTCCTCTTCGCTGGAGCTGGAAAGTCAAGACCGAACAATTCCTGCCAGGTGCGTTGGGCGCCGTCGGTGTCGTTGCGGGCAGCTTGGTCGCACGCACGGTCAGCGAGGTCTGCGGCATCGAGGAGCGCGTCGCGCAAGGCAGCGGTATCGAGATCGGGTTGGATGAGGCCACAATGGCCAGCCGGGTCCTCGACGCCAAGATTTACCTGCACCGCGGCGGCAGTGAAGAACTGCCGCAGTGCCTCGGGACGGCTACCGGAACGTGGAAGGCATTGCAATGCCAGCACTTCCATAACCAGCGACTTGATACGGGTCTCGCTAGTGACGCCGGTCCGCCAGTTCTTGAGAACACGCACTATTGGCCGGAAGAACGACCAGTCCTCGTGGTGAAGACGCACCTGTTCGATCAGATACTCGGGGTTGGCGGTTGACCATTGCCGCGTGCGGGTGCTCGGTATGAGCAACGTGTTGTCCGCTTGGCGCACGACTGGCATGACGTCGACGGTGAAGGGGTGTTCGTACTCGGGGGGATCTACGAAGCATTTCACCGCGTGATCGCGTGTGTCGGCGCGCCGGACGAGCTTGGTGTCAATTCCACACGACAAGCCCAGCCGTGTCACGACCTCGTCGTGGGCGCGGCCCAAAGCATCGTTCGAGGACGATCCACCCGTTCCCCATTCGGGGACTGCGACAGCGTCGAAGACCATGATCAAGTCGACGTCATGGATGGGCTCGAGTTGGGTGCGCCGCTCGAGCGACCCGGACTTGACGATCTCCTTGACGTCGTTGGCCTTCTCCAGGGCGCCAATG
The DNA here is from genome assembly GCF_033804635.1 of Mycobacterium sp. RTGN4. Classification (NCBI taxonomy): domain Bacteria; kingdom Bacillati; phylum Actinomycetota; class Actinomycetes; order Mycobacteriales; family Mycobacteriaceae; genus Mycobacterium; species Mycobacterium sp. RTGN4. The sequence continues at coordinate 13,120 of NZ_JAPZLB010000031.1, forward strand.
AACAGATCACGTCGCGCACGCGCGAGTGCCACCTGCTCTGGGTCAGCGTCGATCGTCTTTTGGTAAGCGTCGAACGCTCCGTAGACTCCCACGTCGCTACTCCCCCCGGCACTTGTGCCGTATTCGGCCTGATGCCCTGCAGAACGCGGTTCGCAAGCGATCCGTAGGAGCCGACGGTGGGCGACTCCGGCGATGCAAGCCGTACTTCGGGAGCCCGACGCCGACTTGCTGGAAACCGATCCGGCAGGGCCTCGGCATCCGTGGGGTGACCACACGATCACCCGCTAAAGATGTTACCCGCGCGGTCCGACACGTGGTCAGAGTAGCCGGTGGCCGAACTACACGTTTGCGATTAACCGATGGGCTCGGCGGCGTACCGGCCTCGGCAGCGTGCCGCACATGTCGTAGCTGTTCTGAACCCGTCAGGCATGTGTAATCCGTTACCGATGATCGAGAGACTTCTCGCCAACGATCGCCGGCTTCGGTGCCTGCGAGTCACAATCAGACGGTGCCTGCCAACTCCGGAATCGGACCTGGACCCAATGCGGTGGCCATATACGCCCGCCTCGCCTGCTGGGCGAGAGCGCGCAACTACGTGGCGATCGGCAACCTCGGCGAGCACGTCACGGGGCGACTGCTCGCCACACTCGGGTATCAGCTGCTGGGCGCGCAAGACGACTTTCTAGGGATGGTTTCCGATGTACTGGGCGGGCCAACGACGGCGAAACCGGAGGACTTCATAGCCATCGACCCGGAGGGGCGGCTGGTCACGGTCAATAGCAAGGCGTCCATCAGCGCTGCGTCGTGCCGTGTTACGAAAACAGGGGACCTCTCCAAGCCTCGGATCTCGAGTCATCAGCGCGCACTCGCCTACACCACGCTCCGGGCGAGCCTCATCTCCCCCCTCGACGGCGATGCGTACAGCCAGGTAGTAAAGGTCGACTTAGTCAACATGAAAGCGCAGGTCTTCGCCATCGTCGATACCGGACGGCTTGAGCCCATCGGCGCGCCGCACGATATCCGCGCATCGGTCACCGCCCTACTGACCGATTTTCCCGACACAATCCCGCCGCCGAATGTCGGTGACTTAATCTGACCGACGGCACCGCAACGGGAGGAAGCCATGCCTGACAAGTACTCGCGTGCCGAACGGGCACAGCTGGCCTCGGCGCTCGGGTGTTCACTAGAGCATCTTGACCAGCGCCTCTCGGGATTCGTCGCCGCCGCCGAAGAAGAGTACGTGCGAATGATGTTGGGACAGCACGTATACAGCCGCGGTCAAGACATCAAGGTCTACCGGCTGTCCCTACTGATCAAGCACGCCTTCGGCGGGCGCCTGCCGACCGAAGGTCAGATAAGTGCCCTGTTTCAAACAACCACGACGGAGAGCCGCAGCCTGTTACGGGCCGTTCGTGCGAAGTTCCAGTACGACCTTCGTCAGGCCACCCACGACACCATGGCCGCGGTTTTCGGGCAAGCGACCAAGGACGACGACGCCGATACATGGTCATTAGTGTGCAACTCGGACAACGTCATCGAAGCGCTCAACGATGCCGTCGCTCGACACGACGGTTCGCTCCCCAAGATCAGGAAGGCGCCCGGTACGGCAGGCGAATACGAGATCGCAGCATCAACACACGCCGCCTTATCGGCCATCCTCTGATGGACGTTGACGGAGACCTTCTCACCGCAGCAGGCCTGCTGCTCGCGACCCTCGGATTGCTCTTCTCCGCATGGCATCCTGAGATCGCTGCGGCGACTGAGGTCTCCAGCAAAGGCAAGCTCGCTGATCGCGGCCCGCGAACTGCTCAGGTCAAGCAAGCGTTGTTCTTCCGCGCCGTTCCCCTGCTGATCGCGATCATGTTCATCGTATTGGCCTGTGGGCCACCGGCCGTCTTGGTCGTCGTACATGCATTCGGCGAGGACTGGGGAAATCAATACGATCCAGTTCGCGCATTGTTCATCGGTGTCTGGGCCTTGACGATAGGTATGGGATTCGCCGTGGCAGCACAGGTTCGAAAGCTATACGCGAGGTGGCGAAAGTTGAATGAGCCCGAGTAGTTCGTGCACGAACCCTGAACCGAACAGTTCTTAACGCCGCCCGTCTGTGGCACCACCCTCCTGTGCCGATAACACCCGATTCCGTCAGCGCCCGAGATGCGTTGCGTTGCAGCCCCGTTCATCCCGCCATGGACGCGATGGATAATAGTCATTATCCATGAATAACTCCGCCGTTTTCATCTGATGAATCAGCCAGCCGTTGCCGCCCATCCGGGCGAGCTTCGCTTGGGTTCACGAATGCTGCTGTTGAGCAGCGACATTCGGAATGACGCCA
>NZ_JAPZLB010000032.1:0-13865 GCF_033804635.1 Mycobacterium sp. RTGN4
CCACAACCGGCTGCCACACCGCCCGGGTGGCGGAATTACGTGACAGACGAGGTGGGGGAATTCCGTGACGGACAACCCCTCAAGCTGGAGGAATTATGTGACCGCTGACAGCTACCATGCTGCGGCACGGCGCAGTACCGAATTTGGCGTAGAAGCAATGGGTGCGGCGATCAAATCAGCAGTCAATGGGTTAGGCGCGCCGAATATTTCGGCACTGACTGCGATGGTCGGTGCCGGAGGCGCGCCCGTGTCGCCTCCGCTAATCAATGCCCTTGACAACAGCTCGGCAGACTACGGCCACCGTGGGGACTATGCCGAGCCAGGGCGGGCCGCTGACGATGCGGGTGCGGCCCCAAATACTCGGAGTGAGTATGAGGACGGCAGCTCGCCAAGGCCTGCTGAGTCCGGCGAGTCCGGTGATGCTTCCGGCGTTAGGAAGGACAGCACGGACTTTGGTCGTCGCGGCGAGTACGCAGTCTCCCCGCCACGTATTGGTCCCTCTCGCCAAGCGTCGGCGCTCGGTGGGGGTGTGCCGTCGGTGCCTGGCATGGGCAGTGGTGGCGGGATGGGCTCCGGTGGGATGCCGAGTATGCCTGGCGGTCTGAGTGGCGGCGGCGTGTCCGGTCTGTCGTCTAATCCGCTCACCGGTGGTTTAGGTGGGATGCCTAGTGCGGCAGGAGGATTGCCGGCTGTTGGTGGGGTGCCGGCCTCTGCTGGCGGGGGTTCTCCTGCGGCAGCGTTTTCGCGTGGGTTGTCGACGGGCGCCGGGATTGGCGGGGGAATGCCGGCGATGTCGCCGCCCGCTGCGAGTCCGTCACCGGCGCTGTCGCCAGGCGGGTCTGCGGTGCCAGCTTCGCCGGTGTGGGCTGCGGCCGGCGGCGGTGTCTCGCCAGCGGCTCAGCAGGGCGTGGCGGCTCCCGCGGCCCCTGCCGGGGCTGGAATGGGTAGCGGCGCACCGATGATGCTGCCGCCTGGCTCGATGGGGCCACCGACGGGCGCTGTGCCTCCACCGGCGGCGCCGACGATGCCGGCGGGAACGATTGGTGGTGGCAGCAATGCGCAATCCTCAGTGGCAACGCCGTCGAGTGCGGGAGGGGGTGCGACGCTGATCCCGGCGAGTGTGGTGGCTGCGGGGCGGACGGCGGCGGCGCGGGAGCGGCGGGAGTCGGTCGATGCGGCGGCCGCCAAGGAGTTGGCATGGAAGCTTCAGTACGCCGCAGAGTGGGTGAACTACATTGGCATGGACTGGGCGGTCGGCGTCTTTCGGTCGCCGAGCGGGACCGAAATAGTGATCACGTCCAATGACGGTGCGAGCTTTATCCCGGCCGGTGTTTATGTTCCCCGCTCGGTTCGAGTCCTGGCCACAGATCCGTTGGTGGACGACCATTTTCGCCAACTGTGGTTCGGATGGCACGATCCGGCACGGGTTCTCGTCGAATATGCACATATCCGCTCCGAGACTGGCTGGCGGCTGGTGGCCGCCGCGACCACCGGCGCGGTAACCGGGCTGCGCGACGCGGGCGTGGAGCATCCGCCGTCATGCTCCCGCGATGTCAACCCGCTTCTTCGCCCGGGGGAGCGGCCCATCGCTCCGCCGACCCTGGATGGTCTGCACGTGCACCGGCTAAGCCTGTCGTGGCCTGACATGTATCCAAGGCTGCTGCGTGTGATGGAAGCCCATCCGCTGTATCAGGACCGCGTTGTCAATGCGGTGAGCGCCCTCATGCTCAACGCTGCGACCACCCAAGCGGAGGCCGTGGCCGAGGGCATCCCCGATGCGTTCCGGCGAATCTGGTCGACGCGCGGTTCACCTATTGAGCCGAGCGCACAGGAATGGGCCGAATACGACGCGCAGGCCCCGAAATTCAACATTTCCGGCGCGTTGACGCGTCCCGGTTACATGAGCGGCGGCAGAGACCCCAGCGAGACTGTCGACGATCTGCGCAAGTACCGGGCGCACTGGCTAGTTGCGCGAACAGCGGAAGTCATCGGCGGCTGGTCGACGCGACCACTGCCGCTACCCGACATGGTGTACGCCGCCACCGCAGTCGATATGGGGCATCACCGAGAATTGATAGAAGACGCGGTGCTGGGCGTCGAAGAGGATCTGGACCAAGAGCGCCCATGACTAGTTCATATATCTGGGACCTTAAGCAGCAACGCGCGCGTCACCAATACGGGTTTGCACGGTACATGCTGCTCAAGCCAATTCTTATGGATGCACGCACGGGAACACTGGATCCGAGTTGGCGTCAACGCCTCTCGACGGCCATGTTTGGCGGCGCGCCAGATACGGCCTTTGAAGTCAGCAATCAGCTTGCCGCACATGATATTTCAACGATGGATATTCAGCCGTGGGAACCGTATACTGGTAGGGGCTGGCGCACTGCGCTGGATGCTTGGTACGCAGCCCTTCTGGAGTTGAACGACTCTCGCGATCGGACGGAGCGTCCGATGCCCGGGAGCGAAGCCGACCCTCCTGAAAGAGCTTTGAGGTTCTCCGAGGCGATCGCCCGCAATCCTGTGCTCACGGATTTCGCTGAGCGGGCAGCTGAGGGCCGTCGCCGGTGGCGTGACTGGGAAGGCGCCTGGTACTACGCCGGTTTGGCCGCCGGGGGGCTGGAGGTCGATTGGCGTAGCTGGTACCGCGGCCGAATAGCGCTCTGGACGAACGGATTGTCAAGTCTTGAAGGCCCTTCGGCTCTCGAGGAGCTGACCTCTCTAGAGCACGGCGATAAGGATCACATGCAATCACTACCCGCCTACTGGACATAGCTGATATGCGGCCATGATCTCGCTTGCCAACACGCATGGCGATTAACCGCGTTCGGTGACGGGAGCGCGCTGGTGGCGGGCTGCGGCATCGGGTGTCACGTAACGGCGGAGTGACGTTAGAAAGTCAGACCAACTCGCGCTCAGCAGGCGCTACATACTCAACGTTGTCCAAATCCAGGTCGGGCAAGCGAACCCATGTCACCGCCCCGTTGGGGTGCCGGTAGGGCAACGGATGCCGGAACCATCGCGGACTGGTGAAAACGTAGGCGTAGGTCTTTCGGTATGGAAGCCCATCGCGCTGCAGTTCATCACGCTCCTCGGACGGCACCTCCGGTGAACTCACCAGGTCGTCAAGGTCAAGAGGTCCCAGCACGCGAACCAGGTTCGCGATCCCATACGCCTTGCCAGTACCTTGCTTCACGATGACGACGGGCCCCCGAATCTGGGTCGATCTGCCGCGTATCTCCCAGATCTTCTGGCCATTTAACAGCTGCGAAGCATAAGGGTCCCGCACAATCAGGCCCCGCGGGCCGAACTCTCGCGCTCGCACGGCCGGCTCTGCTCCATGGTCCGGCGGACGGCCCCTTTCCGAGTCCCGCGGATACGCGCTCCGCAAATCACCCAAGCTCCGCATATCGTGATCGTAAGCTGGTCGGCGTTCCTCGGCGGCCCGCACTGCGGCGCCAATCGAACTGGGGCCCACTCAGCTAGGGGGCGAAGCATCTCGGCGGGAACGGCCATGCCGGCGCCGAGGAACCACAGATGTGCATACCTGCGCGTTCATGACCTAGACCCTCATGCCGGGGATCTAACCTCCCCAGGTCGGTACATCTAGTCGTCGAAACCGAGCTCGCTGGCAGACAGGGTGTGGTCGGGTTCGTCGATGCCCGCGGTCGGTGTGCGCCAGCTCAGGGTGAGGTGGCGGCGGTGGGCGGCGCGGGCGGAACGGGCGGCGATGTCGTATTCGGCGAGCAGCTGGCGCCACGGCTCGCTGAGCCGCGTGCGGCCGAGACGGTCGGCCAGGGTGACCGCGGGTGTCGGCTCGTCGAGGCCGAGGTCCTCCGTGGCCTGATTGTTGGCGGTTAGTGTGCTGGCCCAGGGAAGTGCGTTTAGCAGCCGCAGTGCGGGTGTGCTGGGGCCGTGGTGGCTGGTGGGGTCGACGATAATGGCGCGGGCGTCGACGCTGGCGGTGTGGTGGACGATGCCGGCGAGCTGCGCGGGGTCGGTGTCGGCGGGGTCGTCGATTACGACGATCGTGCCGGGTGGGAGCGTCCACTGCTGATCGCTGATGCGTTGGTGCGCCTCAGCGATGGTAGCGAAGGTGTCTGCCAGCTGTGCGAAGCGCGCGGGTGTGGCCGCCTCGTCGGTAGCGCTGAGCCACAGCACTTTTCGGTTGTTGGCGTTGGCTGTGGCGCGAAGTGTTCGCAGCGCAGCGGTAGTGTCGGGATCGGTGACGTCGGCGCGGGTATAGCCAAGCAGGTGGGGTTGAGCAGCCAGGGATTTGAGCCGGTCGGCGGTGTGGGGTTCGTGGGCCGCCAGTGTTGCTTCGGGGATGGCCAGCGGCGTGCGATCGAAGTCGACGTGGCCGGCGGCGCGCAGAAGCTCCACCTCAGCTCGTGCCGAATCCAGCAGTGCTTCCAGGGTGACGGAGGTCGCGGTCTGGGCGGCGGCGAATGCGGCGGCCACTTCGCGGTCGGCGCGCTCGAGCTCGCGGCGCAGCGCCTGGCGACGCTCGCGCAGTGCGGCGCGGGCGGCCAAATCACCGCGCTCGGCGTCGCCCCGTGCGGTGACGATGTCGTGCTCGGTGACGATCTTGTGGCCGCCAGCGGCCGCGGCACGCGCGGCCTGCGCCTCGGCGAAGGCCTGTTGAAATTGCAGTGAGGGTGTGTGCTCGGGCAGGCGGCGGGTATGAAAGGCCAGATCGGCTTGGGCCGAAGCGATGTCGAGGTCGTCGGGCTCAGGGCTTGCGTAGAGCGCGTCCAGTTGAGTGCGGGCGTGCTCGATCATGCGCAGGATGTCGTTGTAGTCGGCGTCGGCGTCGGCCCACTGCTCCATGATTGCGGTGACAGCGTGACTGTAGGGGCGGTCGGCATCGGCCTGGTGGCGCATGCGCAGTAGTTCCTCGGCGGCCGCGCGCATAGCGGGGCCATTTGCGGCGCGAATGTCGGCGTCGAGTGTGGTGATTTCTTTGCAGACGGCTTGGTATTCGTCGCGCAGGGTTGCGAGCTTTTCCATGGTGATGCCCAATTCAGGCGTAGGGCGGTTTGCTGACAGATCTTCGAATTGCAGCCCGTCGAATTCGTCCGGTGGATATTCGAATGTGTGCGGGTCGGGTGGGGTGCCATTGAGGTAGTCGTCGAGTGCGGCGCGCTCGTCGGGGTAGGTGTCTTCGGGGTCGGGGGGAAGCAGATGTTCCTCGGCGGGATCCGGCGGTGCGTCGGTGTCCTCGGGGGTGGGGATGTCGTCGAAATCCACGCCGAGATGGGCTTGTAGGCGGTGGGTGAACGCGTCGACGGTGTAAGTGATCAGTCGGGCGTAGTCGCCGGGCGGGATGGGGTCTCTGTCGGCGCTGGCGTCGGCGAGGTGTTCGGCGGCCACGCTGAGCAGGTCGCGCGGTGTCCACTTGTGGGGGTCGGCGGCGCTGATGGCGGCGACCAATCCGGGCCAGGCCGGATCAGAGGTGATGGTTTCGGCCAGGACAGATCCGAACACTGCGTCGACGTCGGCGATCCAGGCTGGGCGCAGCCGCGAGTGCGTGGTGGCCAGGGTGGCGGTAGGTGAGAGCGCACCGGCGATGCGCCACCACAGCGCCGCTGCGGGTAGTTCGTCGGGAAGGGGGCCTTGGCGGGCGGCGGTGGTGATGATCTCGCGCAGGTCCGCCGTGGTGCGGGTGGCTTGGGCCAGGTGGGCGGCCAGCTGTGGCCAGTAGGCATCGGATCGCAGGCGCGGGTCGATGGCGTCGATGACGTCGTTCCAGCGGGTGGTGTCGGCGCTGCGCCGTCCGATGCCGGCGGCGGCATGGCGTTGCAGCAGGGCTTGCACGGCGCGGGTCCGGACCGGGAATTGGCGGGGTCCGGTCAGGCGGGTGTCGGCCTCCTCGACACCCACGGCCGCGCGGAACACCGCGATTTCTGCGGTTAGCGCCCGGTTCACGGTGATCAGGGGTCGCGCCCACGCTGGAGCGGTCGCGTTGGTCCAACCCTGCGCGCCCTCGCGGATGGCGTCGGCGAGGGTGTCGACGAGTTGTTCGCGCCGGGCCAGGTAGTCGCCCCATTGCGGATCCTCGGCAAGTGCTGCCGGGATGGCGGGCAACCAGCGCAGCATCCCCACTCCGGAGGAGTGGGTTCCGGCCGGGTCGATGCGGTGATCGAGCACGGCGGCGGGGTCGGCGGCGTCATCGACGCTGCCCTTGGCCAGCGCGTCGACCAGCAGCTGCTGGGGGTCTGCGCCGCTAAGGGCCAGCACGGCGAGATTGCGGCGCAGCACCGGCCAGGCCTCGCGCGTGCTCAACGCTGGGATCACCTCATCGGCGATGGCGTCGAGTCGGTCCCGGGCCCCGACGCCCAGCCGGTTCTCCGCCGCCGCGCCCAACGCGTCGTAGTACATGTCTGCTGCGGCCGCCAGTCGCGCGGCGGGGTCGGCGGCTTGGCGGGCTGCGGTGGTCGCCGAGACTTGGGCGCCGTCGCGGGCCAGCGTGCGGGTCAGGACGTCGACGGCGGTATCGGGGTGGGTGGCCTTGGGCGACAGCAGCCGGTGGGGGTCGCCCTCGGCGGTCGACAGGTAGAGGTGGTTCTCGTCGGTGGCCCGGGTCATCGCAACGTAGAGCGCTTGGCGGGTCAGCATGTCCGAGCCCACGATGTGGCAGCTGCCCTTGATATCGCGCCGGCCTGCGGTCAAGCCCTGGGCCGAATCGATGGTGGCCGCGTAGCCCAGCATCACGTGCCCGGCGATGTAGTCGGCGGGCAGCGTGACGATGCGCCCGCTGCGCAGATGGCGTGCTTTGAGGCTGCCATCGGTCTTGACTTCGGTGATGGTGTAGCGGTAGCCGTTGCGTACGAAGTCGTTGCGCCCGATCGGGATCCACCGCGCGTTCTTTCGGGTGCGGATGGTGTCCCCGACGCTGGCGGTCAGCTGGTCGGCCAGCACCACGGTGGGGGCGCCGGCGGCGTCGGGGTCGGCGGCAAGGCGGTCGGTGCGGGCACGGGCGTTGAGCGCGTTGATGACGTCGTTGGTGGGGGCCAGCAGGATGGAGTCAGCGCCGGCGGCCAGGTCGGTGCGCCACGCGTGGTAGGCCATGTCGGCGGCGGTGTCGTCGGTGCCGACATGGACGCGGTGATTGTCGATGTAGAAGCCGATGCCGGCCGGGTCGGCGTCGTGCAACGCCAGCCCGGCGGCAGCTTCAGCGGCCGACCGGAAGCGCACTACTTCGGACAAGGTGAGCGCGTCGGTGGCTTCGGCGATGTCGCGTAGCACGCCACCGGCTGAGATCGACGACAGCTGACCGTCGTCACCGACGAGGCGCACGCTGGCCCCTTTGCGTAACGCGTCGGTGATCATCGCGTCCAGGCCGGCGGTGGCGGCCTTGCCGGCTTCGTCGACGACGATCAGCGTGTCGGGGCCGACCTTCTCGAACCACTTCGGCCGGCCGAGCGCAGCCTTGGTGGGGTCGGCTGACCACACGTACTTGTCGAGGGTGTCGGTAGTCGCGCCGAGGTCCTCGCCGAGCACGATCGCCGCGTCGGCGGTCGGGGCCAGGCCGATGACGTGACCGCCCGAGCTGCGCCACGCGTGCGCAAGCGCGGCCATCGCGGTGGTCTTGCCGGTCCCGGCGGGCGCCAGCGCGAGCGCCACACGACGACCGCACGTCGCCATCTCCGAGACCAGGGCGGCCTGGCCGGGGTTGAGCGTGCAGCCTCGGGCCGCCGAATCCGCAAGCGCGAGTTCGACATCGCCAGCGCTGGCCCGCCGACCGTCTTCACGACCGACCGCGGACAGGATACGCCGTTCGGCGGCCAACGTGGCCGCGCTGGTGTAGACCGCGACGCCGTGACGGCTGTACACGCTGGCGCCATCGCGGCGACGCAACGCGCCAGGCTCACCCAGATCGGTATCGGCGACGCGCGCGTGTGGCACCGAAAACGCATCGGAAAGGGCGGCGTTGGTCAGCGTGTCGACGAGTGCGCCATCGTGCGCCAGGCCGTGCGCACGGACCACGCGTAGGGCTTCGGCGCGCAGGTGGTGGCGCTGCCAGGTTGAGCGGGCCTCGCTGACGGTGCCGACCATCTCGCCAGCACGCGCCACGACCCATAGCGCATCGACCGCGGGCGAGCTTTGGGCGCGGTCGGGACCGGCGAGTGTGTCGGCCAGCATCTGATGTAAACCGTGGCGGCCGAGTACCTCGACGGCTTGCGTGCGCCATGTGTGGCGCTGCTCAGCCAGTGAGCGCGGCTCGTGTTTGGCCTCACGCGATTCCAGCGTCGCCTGCTGGGCCAGGGCGATGATTTCGACGTTGGTCGGTTCGCGGCCGTGGGTGGCCTGAAACTGCTTGGCAAGCTCCGCGGTGCGCGCCTCGATTGCCGCGCGCCGGCTCGACCACCGCCACATCAATTCGTCTGACATTCCGTCGATCTCGCGCACCGGTCGCTTACCGCGCCCACGGGCCTGTTCGACGAAGCGCACACCGAGGCTGGCGATCATGTGGGCTTCCAGGCGGGTGTTGTACAACTCCGAGGCCGCGACGGTGACTCGGTGCAACGGTTGACCATCCAGCGCAAGCCAGCGGCGCACCCCATTGGCGTCGAGGTGAGACACCTTGTTCGACACCGCAACATGGGTGTGTAGGTCGGGGTCACCGGCACGGGAATCGCGGTGGGTGAACGCCGCGGCGATGAGTCCTTCGGTGTCGACCTGGGCCACGCCGTTGGCACCGGTGCGCGTGAATGCTGCGGAGTCCTGCAGCCACTCCAGCACGTCGGCCACCGCGGCGTCGTGGGCGGCCTCGATCTGTTCGGCCACCGGCAGCGGGGCGATCGCCCATAGCGCCGATACCGATTTCACCGGTGAGAACGTCAGGTCATACCCGGCGACGGCGGTGGTGCGGGCCCGGGTGTTGCGCGCGATGAATCCCGAGAGCTCCCGATCGTCGGCAGGGGCGCGACCGTACTCTTCGCTGAACAGTTTTACGGCCACACGGGTGCGGATCTGAGCGCGCACGTCGGGGGCAATGGTGGCGTTCCAGTGCGCGCCCGCTTCGGCGTTGTGGTCGCGGTAGGCCACCGCCAGGCGGCGGCCGAACTCCGGCTCGCCGTCGCGGACGAGGAACTTGCGTCCGAGCCGGCTGGCGCTCAGCGCCTGTCGAGGCGGCAAACCGCTTACCGCCGCGTAACCCATGATGCGGTCGGCGTTGGGATGCAGCCCCTCCCCGTAGAGGGCGCGCATCTGCTCCTCGCTGACTCCGGAGCCGGCTTCGACAGTCCAAATCTGTTCGCGCGCCTGGGCACTGACCTCGCACCGACCGGTATCGGACAGGGCGGCGAGTCCGCGGCCCATCCACTGTCCAGGGGCCTCACCCTTCGCTGAGTAGTAGTCGGCCAGCGTCGAGCGGCCTCGCTCGGTGCTATCGGCGGCAGCGACCTGCCGCACCAGGTACAGGTATCCGTCCCCGGCGGTCAGCTTGTGCAGCGTCATCACCATGACGCGCACCCGAGCACCCGCATGGGCCGCACGCTACGAACCTGACCGCCGTCAAAGCCACGACCAAACCAGGGACTCTTAAACAACTCTCAGGAATCGGCGCCTGAATGCAAGAGGTGTGTGGTGGCTGGACGCGGCTCAGGGAGGCGAGATGTGAGGGGAGTCTTATGGGACTTGGGTGCGGGCGCTGGTGAACGGCGGAAGGGGTGGCCGGCATACGGCGAACGGTGATGGCAGACAGAGGAGAAAACTGGCGAGGGGCGAATGTGGCTGTGGTGGTGGGCCGGCGCCCATGTCGCGTCGTATGGTGCGGGCATGGCTGGGAATACCTCGAAGATGGAAGCACGGCGGCGAGCGCGTGAAGTGTTGGCGCGCATGAATGAGGCCCGCGCCCAACGGGAACGGGCCAACGTGGACGACGCTGCGACATTCATGGTCGCTGTGGGCAAGGCCACCGAAGTCGATGCGTGGGAGTCTGAGCGGTTGGCGGTGGCCCGCGAACACGTGCGAGCGGAGGCGAGCCGAAGACGCGCCAACTGCAGGGCGGAAGCGGGTGTGGCCATCGCGCGGATGCAGCAGCGGGGCGAAACGCTGTCGACGATCGCAGAGTTGGCAGGACTGGGTATCGGCGAGATCCGCGCCATGCTGCGGTATGCGCCAAAGCCTGAAAAGTAAGGGGCAAGCGGCGGTTCGGGTGCACCAGTTCACGACGCTGAAGGCGGGCACGTTTCAGCCCGGCTTCATGCAGGCGGCAACGCGGCCCCGGGCGACGCTGCGCTGGTGTAGCGAAGGCAGAGTGGGATGTCGGAGAGGGAGATTGTCATAGGTGGTGTTGACGGCGGCAGGCACATCGTTCTATTCGACCGAACCGATGTCCGCATCTGAGCCCGCGAGAACATTCGGCCGCGACGAGTGCGATGCGACAGCTGCGCTCCGGTCCGGGCGCGCAGGGATTGTTTCGACGACGCGTTCGAGCGCGAGCCGGTGCAGTGCTGAGCGATGATTCATGATGCGCCGCATTCCGTTCCCGAGCGGTGGCTTCCGGCCCGTGGCGAATCGCGCTGCCGGCTTTCGTCGTGTGCGTCGGCGGCGCCTGTTGGCGCCACGGTAGTCAGCCCTGCGGTCTGGCGCTTGCGGCGATCAAGCGCGTGTGGCGGCCGGGTGGCGTAGTCCGCGTCGGCACGCCGGGGGAGAGCACCCTGTTTCGTCGTCACGTCGTGTACGGCCCAACGTCTTTCGCTGCGCTATCTGACCGGTCGTGATCGGAGTCGATGGCCACGGTCGCATCGATCTCACGCGCGGGGGATGGGCTGCGCGTACGGCCGCACCGCTACGCGCCGTCGAATCGCGAGCGGACTCCTCTGCGCTGCACAACGCCGACAACTCAGTGCGCGTCAAAGTCGCCGCCGAGCGTGATATGACGCATGTTGTCTTGGGTTCACAGCGTGACAACATGTAGCGGATGGCGAGGATGAGTCGCGGGGTGGCGGTATCCGATGCGCCGGTTCGATGGCGAGGGAGCGCGGCGCGAACGATCAGTGCCGCGGCGGGCAGCCATCCGTAGCGGCAGGGACGCGGCCGTGGTGGCGCGGCGATGATTGGCGACTAGCGGACTCTCGGTCCGTCTGGCCCGGTCATCGCCGGCACGCACACGGGTCGGTGATCGTCAGCAGCCCTCAGAGCCGGTGCGGGCGGCGCGCTGTTGCCTGCAACGATCCGGATCGGGCTGGACCATTTCTGCGCGTCCGTGTGCTCAGGGACTGTTGCAGTTGAATGTCCCGTTAGTCGCGTGTCGATTGACGGATCCTCGGGTGATTTGGTGCATGCTTGTCGTGGCCGTCCGGCGGCCAATCCGGTCATGCTGCGCCGCCCCGCAGTCAGCATCAAACGGATCAAGGAGACTGTCGAGCTCCACTGTCGTTTCGAGTTCTAGTTCTATCCAGTTCATTCGTGAAGTGCTATGGGCGGTATGCGCTTTAGGAGGATCTGGCGTGGCTGGAACATTTCTGCATACGGTGCGCACCCGCGGTATGTACACGGGCGAGTCCTCGCGCTGGCTGGTGGGTCATGCCAGTGTCAGCCGCAGTACTCCGATCCCGGACGCTGCGGACTCCGGTCAGACACAGTTGGAAGCAGCTGTCTTTCAGGCACTCACGGCCTGCGGCGAGTACACGCCGAATCCCGCAGGTGTTGTCAGGACACGCATCATCGCTGACGGAACCGCCGTCGTGCACGTGGACCCCCGGAGCGCCGGCTTCCCCAACGAGCACGAACTGACACAACTGATAGCAGAGAAGCTCCTGCCCTGTGCAGATCCTGAGGGCGGATTGCAAGGTCAGGCAGGAGTCCGTGTTGCGGGCGTCGATCGCGCCGATCTTGCCCTCACATTCGTCGACACGTCAGCTAGAGTGACCCTGCGCGCGGAGCCAAAATCTCGGTGGAACAACGCAATCGAGACGTACCGGGAAAGCCTCGAACTAGCGGCATGCAAGTCGCTGTGGGACACCCCCGAGCCTGCCGAAGAAGAGCGCTACTTCCTGGAGGCCCCGCGGTGGGGAATGCGGCCAGGAATGGACTGGCTAGCGTCCGGGCTGTTGCGCCGCATAGCGCTTTACCGGACCTGCTGTTTGGCGTTCCACGTCTCGGCGTGGACGTTGGGCAATACGTGGAAGATCGAAATCGACACCGATCCGGTTCACGGCGCTGTTCACAGCCGCTTTCTTGCGGCAATCACGGACTCGGTGTACGGCTTGCCCCTTCGGGTTACAGATGCAGCCTGCATGTGTGACACTCCGACTTGGCCCCCTGGCTCGGCGGAGAGGAATTGTTGGTACCACCTTGGCGCCAAGAACGGAATGCCTGTGGATCTGCAATTGAGGTTCCGTCAGCAGACTCCACCCGCGAGGCTTTTCGACCGTTTGGTTGCGGCGGGCGCTGATCCGGCGCGGGTCGGTCGTGCTTTACCTTCATCGCCGATCTCGTCAACGGGCGGCCGAAACTGACCCTTTCGGCGGGTGGTTTCCACCGGTCACTGCAACAAACTAGAGCGCTGAGTGATTGGCCCTCGAGTCGTTCTGGTTTGAGCTCGACGGCATTGGCCACCAAAGCATGAAAGTGACGGCCGCCGACGGTTCAGTCTTGCGCCCGCCGTGGTTCGCGCCGTTCCTGGCCGACCGTGGCACGCGCAAGCCGTCGCCACACACCATGAAGGCCTACCGCCAGGACTTCGACGCGATCGCAGCGCTCATCGTCGGCAGCAAGGGGGTCTCGCCGCAATGTCGTTGGGCGACATCACGACTAAGGCGATGCGCGGGGCGTTCGCGCAATACGCCGAAACCCACAAAGCGGCCTCGATACAGCGGTGCTGGTCGACATGGAACGTGTTATGCGCCTTTCTGTACACCTCGGACCTCATCCCTGCTAACCCGATGCCACTGGTTGGCCGTCCCAAGATCGCCAAGACACTACCGAAGGGGTTGCCCCCGACGTCGGTTCAAGCGCTGCTCGCGGCGGTCGATTCGGAGTCCGAGCGGCGTGCCAGCGACTGGATGGCACGTGATCGCGCGCTAATTCTGATGTCCCTGCTCGCCGCGCTCCGCGCCGATGAACTACTGCGCGCCAACGTCGGCGACGTTCGGCGTCGCGAAGATGGTGCGATCATTCAGGTCCGCGGCAAGGGCGGCAAGGACCGAAGCATCCCGGTCGAGCTGGCACTGGTGGAGGTCCTCGTGGAGTACCTCGACAGTCGCGCCGTCCGCTTTCCCGCTACGGCAAGGGGGCGCTCCTCCACTGCCAGCGGATTGGCGGCGTGGCCACCAGCCGCGCCACTTTTCGTCGGTTCTGACGGCGACCGGATTACGCGTGGCACGCTGCAATATCGCGTTCTGCGGGCCTTCCGCCGCGCCGGCATCGATGAGGACCGTGCCCGAGGCGCGTTAGTTCACGTGCTACGCCACACATTCGCTACCGAGCTCGCCAGTGCTGGCGTCAGCGTGTACGCATTGATGCGACTTCTCGGCCACGAGTCCATGGTCACTTCACAGCGGTACGTCACCGCCGCGGGATCTGAAACCCGAGCGGCCGCAGCGCAGAACAGGGTTTACGGTTTACTCAAGAAGCCGGAGTAGCCGCTCGCGCCGAAGCCTGCGAGCGTGTGACTGACCGATTCGATTGCCGAAAGTTCAACTCATGTCAAGTAGTTATCGCACGACGTTCCGATCCGGGCAGTCCGGTCCGAAACCCTGAACACTTCCCGATCTGCGGTTGGGCCAGGAAACGGCGACTTTTACCGGTAACCCGCCGTATTCGATTCAGTCGTATTCCAGCGATACCCGACAACGCCGCCACTGTCTTACAATTTGTAGTACGCTGTGACCTATGGCTGACACCATCACTTT
>NZ_JAPZLB010000033.1:0-10093 GCF_033804635.1 Mycobacterium sp. RTGN4
TAGCGCGCCAGTAGACAACACCAAACCCACCCGGTAGACCTACACCGAGGCCCACCGGGTGGCGGAATTACGTGACGGACACCCCGGGGGAATTACGCGACGGTCGACACTAACAGCACTTGGCGCAGAAGCAACACCAGCCGTAGTCGAGCAGCTGCGAGCCTTCGTCGGCACCATTTAATCCCGCACTCGCAGCACCAGCGGGGGTCAAGAGATTCGAGACAGGATCCGATCGACCTCGAATCTCTAGTAACGAGACACGGCCTACGGCGGCGGGAACAAGGAACAGGTGAGGTCAATCGGTCCGGCGGTTTGGGTGAACCGCACTCCGCGCTCGGACCGCCAGCTGACCTGGACGACGAACTCAGATCGGTCCGGATCGACGGCTTTGTCCAGGGCAATCTGAGAAACCCCCTCTGTACCGCGGAACGCACCCTGCGCAAGTCGTTGATCGAAGCAGAAATTCACGTAGCACGGGACTTCCGAAGTCGAAGACAGCCGCCCGGCTCGAAACGGCGGAACACTCTGAGCTGTCCCAATGACTCGGTCATACGCCGTCACGCTGACCTCGTAGGCGACGTCATTCCCGAGATTGGCAACGTATGCGTGGCGGCGGTCCGTGTCCCATCGCCCAGCCTGCCAACTCACCACCGACTGGCGCGGCTTTGCGTTCGCAACTGAACTCGCTTGCTGTTTAGACCGCCTTTTGTACGCGACAACCACGAGCAGGAGCAGGGCAACCACCGCTAAGAGCAGCGACCCGACCGCCATTGCAATGACCGGTATCACGTTTGCGCCCGACGTGCCCATGAGGCGGATCGTAAGCCGCGGCCGGGCAGCGATGAAAGAGAACTCTCAACTGGGGCCGCACCACGATTCAGGTCGCACCTGGCGCGTGTAAGACGCACGTTCGGTCAATAGTGGCGGAATGAACAACGCTCACATTCGTCGAGATGTATCTTCGCCGCATGATCATGTGGCCCGAAGCCGTCGACCTTATTGAGGCTGGTGGCCCTCCGCCAAAGTTCAAAACGAAGAAGATTGCAATCCACAAAAGTTTCGTGGTAATTACCGGGCCATCGGGTGTCGGAAAAACGCACCTCTGGTCGGCCCTCACAGGTCGCGGTGCGACTACCGGTCCTAGCTCTGCGATCGAGCATGGCTACATGGCCATGACGAGTGAGCGGAGCCGGCAGTTCCTCGGCCTGCACCGACACCTTGCGATGAACAATGTTCCTGGGCGAAATTCGTCTCAGCGATTTGAAGCCCTTGACTTGTTATTTCATTCACAAACGCCGGTGCACGGCGTAGTTTTTGTCGCTAGTGGAGGATACGATCACATCTGGCCGGAGAATGCAGACATCGTCGCCGACAAACTTCGCAATAACGATCAGGGCTGGAAGTACGACATAGCCGGGCTCCGGGCTCGAAATCTCGACCAGGAGCAAGAGAGCTTCAGGGAGATATGCATCGGCATTCAGCAGAAAATCACGATCTCCCGAGATGCGACAGCCCGGCCGAGATGGTTGCTTGTTCTCGTAAACAAAGCCGATCTGTACTGGGGTGGTCGAGGCGAGATAGAAGCGCGCTATTTACCAGGCTCTGGAAGTGAATTTGACAATCATCGCGCTGATCTTATCGCCACGGTGGGCAACAATACGGTGCAGTATCTGGTGTCGCCATTGGTTACTCGCCCATCGGAGTACCGGTTCCAGCCATCGTCACCCGCTATTTCTGCGCCTTCCCATCTTACGGACGGACAGCGTGACGCGGCACTTTCATGCTTAGCACAAAACTTAGAGGAGCTTAGCTATGGGTGAGGAACCATGCGACGAACTGGCAGACGATCTGAGGCTAACTCCTATCAGAAAGATGCAGCACATCGATGGGTACGACGATCTGGAAATGGCGCTCGAAGCGGCCGAGAGAATGCTTGCCGAGGCAGACGCGCGACACCGTTACCAGGAGAGTCGCACGTTCACAATCTGGTCTCTGGTGGTAGTTGTGGTGGCTTCTCTGCTTGCGTCACTACTCGCCTTTAGCTACTTATACTCAATAATCTACTGTGTGGTGCCAGTTGTGGTCGCAATCGTCCTGCTCAGTCTGCTATTTAGATTGTTGCGAGTTCAGCAACATCGAGCACGATACGACCTAAGACTGCGCCTCGCCGGTCGCCTCGCTAGCCTGATAAATGAATCGTACCTCGAGGTAGCCGAGCGGGAGCGGTGGAGCTACCTTCGACGAGAAGCGACAAAAATTCGGCTAAATGCGTTCCCATTAGAGAGTGCACATAAGAATTCCGACCGGACTTTGAAGGCGTAATTCGTGGCCGAGGGACGCGGGCCGGAGAATTTCTTCTTAGCACTGGGGATATTTGCGGATTCTATTGCTGTACTAGGCTTTGCGCGTGTACCTATCGACAACTACCCCCTTAGATTTGGTGTCGTTCTTGTCTTGGGCGTGGTTGCGATAGCTTTTTCCCTAGTGAATATCATCAAGTTTGTATCGCGGGTCTTCTCGTCTTCCCTGGTAAATGACGGTCCGGACCTTCTACGCTTATTAACAAGCCTTGTTGTCTTTATCGTCGGCATAATTCTTCTAGTAATACTTCCTCGAGTGCCGCACAACGAGAAGCCTGCCGGTCAGTCGGTTATTCCGGTGATGATCGCGGCTATAACGACACCTAATCAATGCAGCGTCCGCACCGGCCAAGGGGTCGGTGTGGGTTGTCTCACCTGACCTACGCGTGTCCATGCAGGTTGTCTTTCTGGTTTGTTCGCATGCTCTGGGTGGGTGAATACTCTGCGGCCGACGAAAGAGTGGCGGGCCCACATGCAATCCGACTGATGACAAGAACTGGGCCGCAAAAAAAGTGTCGCCCTTGGCGTCCCAACTCGCTCCCACCTAGTGAAGGCAGCTCACCGATGGACTGCGATCACTAAAGGAGAGATCATGGCCAGCATCCACAACCCGACCACCCTCGACGCCCCCGCCGCAGGGATACGCAGTTTCGCGCACGCGGCGCTGCTCGCCGCGTCGCTCGTTATCGGGGCCAGCGCATTCGGGCACACCGCGATCGCCAGCGCCGACTGGGATATCGAGGTCTTCGACAACTGCATGCACAACAACGGTGACGAAGGCACGTGCTGCGTCCTGTCCGACGGAACCTGGGGAGCAGACGGGCACTGCCACGCCGCGAGGATCCTTCAGCAAAGCCCGACGATCCTTCAGCAAATCCCGCTAGGACCGAAGTTGGGACCGGCGCAACCGCCCGCACCGCCGACCGCCACGCTGGGTACCCCGGTGAGATGAGTCCTGCACATACGTGTCACCAGGTGAGGGGATCAGCGGGTAGACACAGCTTTGACGACCTGGAATGACCGCATTGATCGGCGGCTATCGCAAATTCAGTAGAGCCAGCGCGACTCTTCTTGTCGATACAGCGCGCAAACTGATCGACCCCCCGGAGTAGTTGGGGGTTTGGCGCATCCTGCGCCCGTTCACCGTTAGGCCGAATCGAACCGGCGACTCTAATAGGGAACGGCAGTATCCGAGAACTGCTCCGCTTGCGCTTGACCGCGTCTCGCGGTGTCGTGGCCGCGGGTTCTGACGTGTCACGCTCGAGCGGAACGCGATGGTCGGCTGCATGCCGTGCGACCGTACCGGACAGTCAGCCGCGGGTCATCGAATCCACACCTGTAAGACGGGCGGTCGCGAGGTTTGGACACCGGAATGCGCACGACGAGCACAATGGATCCGTGAGACGACGACTGAATTCCTACTGGGGGTACAGCATCGGATGCGCGGTTGTCTGGGTCGTGATTCTGGCCGGAGTTACTGCGTTCGATTGCAGTCGCGGTCCGACCGTGCTGATCGTCTGCGGCGGCTGGTGGATCGGCTGGCTATCAGCGACCATCGGTCGCTCGGTCTATCCGCCACCAAAGTAGTGTCGGGAGAAGTGAGCTGTTCCCGGCGGCGTAGCGCCGGGGGCTCCCACTCGGCCGAGATGCCGGTTGAAGCGTTCCTTCTCGGCACGATCATTTGCAAGCAGAACGGCCTTGAGGTTGGTTCGGGGATCCTTCTGAACGAGGACGACCGTGTCTCCAAATGACGATATCAAGATCGGTACGGCACCACCTGGCGCGGGGACGGAGGCCTCGCGAGGCTGCTGCGAACCTCGACAACGGGCCTCGATCGCGGTGGTGGATCCGTGACAACTAACTTAGTTCCGACGTGACTACTCGCCCCTCAAGCCAACGTGAGTAACTGTCTTACACATAGCATTAGCGGTCACAGATAACGACGTCGGAAATCTCGAGATGAGCGCATCGGCAAGCTGGTCGATAACCGCGAGTTCTGTTTCTTTGACACGAATGATCCGCTGCGCACGCCTGGCCCCGGATGCATCGTCGGCGGTCTCGCGTGCCGCCAATGACGCGTAATGGTGGGCTAACTCGTCGTTGACCGCTGCCCTGAGGTCCTCGAGCAACTCCTGGTAGTACTCGGCCTGCCGCAGATCACCATGCGAGGCACCTGCGGCCGGATCAACTGCCGGCCCCGCTGGACGCCCCACGCGCCGCGTTGGTTCCAGCGCTCGAGATCTAGGTCGTTCCTGCGATATGGATGGTTTGAGGTCGACGACGCTCTTGCCGTACAAGTACTGTGCGCGCCGCGACACCGTCATCAGTGCACGTTATGTACGTGCCGTTGCGTCAAAGCTGCTTCGGGTTCACCAGTTGGTCACCATCTGTTCACACCTCGGCCGATCGTCGTGTGAGCACCTTCGCCGACTGTCGACCGTCACGTAATTCCGCCAGGGTCAGCCAACGACGTTGTTGCCCGCGTGCTGCAGCACGGCGATGAAGTCCTGCTGCCTCCGACTGCCGCGTTGCTCGCCGGCACTGCCGCCGTCGGCGCATACACCACCTTCTCGACGTGGATGCTGGTGGGCTACCGGCTCGCCGAGGAGCACCAGATGTGTTCGGCCGCAGCCAACATCGCGTTGAGCAGCATGTTCGGTGTGGCGGCTGCCGCGGCGGGCAACCGGATCGGAGAACACCTGTGATTGAGGACTGCCTGACACTCATCACCTACTTCCGTGAACGGCAACGCAGCGGTGACCGCTTCCTGGCCGAGGTCCGATCTGTTGTCACGGGGGTCTGCCGAAGCGAGCGATGGATTCACATCCCGAAGTGCGCGCGACGCACCGCCGCAACGGCCTCCGGTGGTCCACTCACTTCGACCTGCGCTGCAGCCTGGCGCCCGAAGACGTATAGGAGGAGCTCGCCCGGCGGACCGCTGAGTCGCGCCGTCGGCTCGCCTGGTCGAACCGTCACTCGCTCATCGGTTCCGGCCCACTCCATCTCGAGCCCGGACGCGGGGAGTCGCCGGCTCAGGTAGCGACCGCCGCGGCGAACGTTTCGCCACAAGGCAGCATCCATGGCAGGTGTCAGGCTGCGCGGCCCATGACGGTTCGCTCTGCGAACGTCCCCGTGGTGGACAAAGAACTCATTGAGATTCGCCAAGCAGCGGACCCATCCAAGCGGAAGAACCCGATGGGTGGGCCGGACCGGATCCGCGCGACGAGCCAAGCGTAGTCCTTGCTCTGGGCCAGTTTGGCCCGACGCCGCCCGGCGAACCGTCCGAAGTGCCCAGGTAGTACGAGGCAAGGGCCAGCAACGAGATCGCGTTTTCGCAACACGAGGTGGGCAGCGAGATCGTGAGCAGCCCAGCCCTCCAGCAGTGTGGGAACGGACGGACCGAGCTCGTCGAGGAGATCGCACAACTCAAGGCGCTCTTGGGTGTCGAGCGGAACATCGGCCATGCCGCCGGAGTCTACGGATCCCTGAGGTTGGTCTGGCCGGAACGTCGCGACGGTTGTACGGTTGGCGCTGGTGTGCCGGGAAGTCTGGTCGGCGTCGTTCTGACCGCTACCTGGATGGAGATCCACGATGTATCTGGCCTTGCAGATCCTGCTTATTGCGTACTGCGTGCAAGGTTTGGTGAAGTTCGCTGTCGGTTTCCTTGTGCCATACCGGATCCGGATCCGCAGGATCGCTTCCTATTACGAGCGTGGCGGGCGGATCATCAGCATCTACGACACGGTCACCATGATCATCATGGTGGTTCTGGTGGTGTTGCTGTGGCTGACGCAAATGTCCTACCTCAGTTTCATCGCCGGCCTCGTCGTGGGGATGCTGACCATCCAGGTCTTCTTCCACCGCTTCAGCCGCGTGCTGCCGACGGAGAAGATGCCCGAAACACCAGCACCGCCACGCAAACTCATGTCTTACGCCATCCAGGCCACACCGGCTCTGGCGTGGCGCGAGATCCTGTTCATGACAGCGCTGTTCGTGTGGGCGCTGGCTATGCTGCTCACCCACCTCGAATTCGGCTGGTAGCCCGTTCGGGGCGGTCAGTCGGGTAATTGGCATCACGGCTCGCCGACATCAAAGCCGACGCCTACTTGGGGGCGGGGGCCGACTGCTGATGCCAGCGGTCCAGCAGCGCCGGGATTTCAGCGAGCAGGAAGGTGTAGAAGTCGCGCATCTGGGTCAGGCGTCGCCCGGCGAGACTGTCGTTCCCGGTGGCCGCGATCCCGGCCTCGGCGGCCGCCTGCATCGCTGAGATCACCGCGTTCTGGTTGGTGAAGAGGACCGCCCAGGCGTCATCGCGCAGCCGGTAGTGGTCGCGGCGGCTGGCCGGCGCGGGTACCCGCTCGACCAGGCCGACCGGGGTGAGCATCTTGATCGCCCCCGAGATGGCGCCCGAACTGGCGTGCAGCCGGTCGCCCAACTCACCCATGGTCATGGTGGGCTGCTCGGTGAACAGCAGGGTGGCCAGGACCCGGGCGGTCATCCGTTGAAGCCCGTGGTTGGCCAGCACAAGAGCGAGCTGCTCGGCGGCCTCCTGCCGCTCTGAAGCTTTGCTCACGGCATCCTCCTGGCTCGACTGTCCCCCTTCGGGACGCGAAGAGTCTTCAATAATCTCTGAAAACTCAGTATAGTGAGTAACGGTGCGCCGGGAAGTCTGGTCGGCAATGTTGGTTTCCGTATCCATGCGGTGACGGCGGTCCGACCGGCGCACTGCTCTGTCCCGGAAGGGAATTGAGCTCATCATGGCGACTCTGCAGCCCGCAACCCACTCCGCGAGTGTCTCCACCGAGGTGATCCGGGTCCGTGGACTCACCTACAGCTATCCGAAGGCACGAAAGCCCGCGGTGCGCGGCATGGACTTCGCGGTCGGGCGGGGTGAGATCTTCGGCTTCCTCGGCCCCAGTGGCGCGGGGAAGTCGACCACCCAAAAACTCCTGATCGGCTTACTCCGCGGCCACGGCGGCGAGGCCACGGTGTGGGGCAAGGACCCGCTGGCCTGGGGTCCGGATTACTACCAGCGCGTCGGCGTTTCCTTCGAACTGCCCAACCACTACCAAAAGCTCACCGGCCTGGAGAACCTGCGCTTCTTCGCCTCGCTGTACGCCGACAGCACCACTCTGGACCCGATGGAGCTACTGGGCGTCGTCGGCCTGGCCGAGGATGCCAACACACGGGTTGGCAAGTACTCCAAGGGAATGCAGATGCGGCTAACGTTCGCGAGGGCAATGATCAACGACCCGGAACTACTCTTCCTGGACGAGCCCACCTCAGGTCTGGACCCGGTGAACGCGCGCAAGGTCAAAGACATGATTTTGGAGTTGAAGGCGCGCGGCCGCACCATCTTCCTCACGACCCACGACATGGCGACCGCCAACGAGCTCTGCGATCGGGTGGCCTTCGTCGTCGACGGAATGATCGTCACCCTGGACTCGCCAGCCGAGCTGAAAATCGCCCGTAACCGGCGGCTGGTCCTGGTGGAATACCGCGCCGAGAACGGCCGCCTCGACGCTG
The DNA here is from genome assembly GCF_033804635.1 of Mycobacterium sp. RTGN4. Taxonomy (NCBI): domain Bacteria; kingdom Bacillati; phylum Actinomycetota; class Actinomycetes; order Mycobacteriales; family Mycobacteriaceae; genus Mycobacterium; species Mycobacterium sp. RTGN4. The sequence goes on from NZ_JAPZLB010000033.1 coordinate 7,887, forward strand.
CCGAGTTCGGCATGGACGGCCTGGCCGACGACCCGGCGTTTCACGCACTGCTGCGCAACCATCACGTCGAGACCATCCACAGCAAGGAAGCCAGCCTCGACGACGTCTTCGTGGAGGTCACCGGGCGGGCGCTATGACGATCCGGCTGGCGAGCGCGCTGCGGCTCGAGCTGACCCTTCAGGCCCGCCAGCGGTTCCTGCACGCGGCCGTCTTCTCCGGACTCATCTGGCTGGCCGTGCTGCTGCCGATGCCCGCCAGCCTGCGCCCGGTCGCCGAGCCTTACATCCTGATGGGCGACATCTCCATCATCGGGTTCTTCTTCATCGCGGGCACCGTCTTCTTCGAGAAACAGGAACGCACCCTGGGCGCGGCCATCACCACGCCGCTGCGGTTCCGGGAGTACCTGGCCGCCAAACTAACTGTTCTGCTGGGCATTTCGCTGCTCGTTGCGCTGGTCGTGGCCACCATCGCGGACGGGTTCGCCTACCATCTGGCACCGCTGGTCGTCGGGGTGGTGCTCGGGACGTTGCTGATGCTGCTCGTCGGGTTCACCACGTCCCTGCCGTTCGCCTCGGTCAGCGACTGGTTCCTAGTGGGGACCATCCCGCTGACGATCATGAGCCTGCCGATCCTGCACTACTCCGGCGTGTGGCCCAACCCGGTGCTCTACCTCATCCCCACGCAGGGTCCGCTGTTGCTGCTCGGCGCGGCCTTCGAGCAGGTGGCCCTGACACCGTGGCAGACCGCGTACGCGGTGGCCTACCCCGCGGCGTGCGCGGCGGGATTGTATTTGGCGGCCAAGGCGTGGTTCGACCGCTACGTCATCGCAACGTCAGGAGGGATGTGATGGTGATGTCCGGAACTGTCGGTGGCAGGGCACTTGCCGCGTTCGGCCGCAACGACCTGCGCGGGACCTACCGCGATCCGCTGCTAGTCATGATCGTCCTCGCCCCGGCCATCTGGACCACGGGCGTCATCCTGCTCACGCCGCGGGCCACCGAGATGCTGGCCGACCGCTACCGTTTCGACCTCGTTCCCTACTACCCGCTGATCCTCACCGGCTTCCTGTTACTGACCAGCATCATCATCACCGGCGGGCTGGCCGCCTTCCTCGTCTTGGACGAGGTCGACGCCGGCACCATGACCGCGCTACGGGTAACCCCGGTCCCGCTGTCCACCTTCTTCGCGTACCGCGCGGCAACGGTGCTGGGCGTGACGACTATCTACGTGATCGCGACCATGTCATTCAGCGGGATACTGGCGCCGGGACTCATCCCGGCCCTGATCCCGATCGGGCTGCTGGCCGGACTATCGGCCGTCGTGACCCTGCTGCTGATCCTGGCGATGGCCAACAACAAGATCCAGGGCCTAGCCGCAGTCCGCGCCCTGGGCATGCTCATCGCCGGCCTGCCCTGCCTACCATGGTTCATCCACTCCGGCTGGAACCTCGCCTTCGGCGTGCTGCCGCCCTACTGGGCCGCCAAGGCATTCTGGGTCGCCAGCGACCACGGCACCTGGTGGCCATACCTCCTCGGGGGTGTGGCCTACAACCTCGCGATCGCCTGGCCACTGTTCCGCCGCTTCCTCGCCAAGAACACCTGACACACAATCAGCGCGGCGGCCCAGCAAACCTCGGTGAAACACGCCGAGCGCCAGCCAGATCAGCGCTCAATTCGACGACATCTCACCCAGTTGACGCACCATGGGCCGGACCTCCATCACCAACTGCGGCTCGAGCCCGACTGACCGTCGGGCTCAACGGAACACCCAGCGCTGACGGGTGTCAATGGCCAAGTGGAAGTACCCGCTGGTGGCCGAATAAAAGTACCCACCCCGTGCGGTGATTCTTAGGTCGGTTGGTTGTTCTCCTTTCGGTGTTGGGCGTCTTTCATGCGGTAGGAGTCGCCGTCGGTGATGACGATGGTGGCGTGGCGCAGGAGGCGGTCGAGGATGCTGGCGGCGGTGGTTTGTTCGGGTAGGAATCGGCCCCATTGTTCGAACGGCCAGTGTGAGGCGATGGCCAGGGAGCGGCGTTCGTAGGCGCCGGCGCCGTCAGCGGGCGAGCCGCTTGGCCACCACCGGCTGTCCTGGACCGGCTAATGGGTATTGAACAGCGCGCCTCCCCGTGATATCCGTGGCGAGGGGGACTCTGTTCTCCGAGCCGCCGGCCGGTGAGCGTCGTTACCGGCTGAAGCGTTGGTCGACTT
>NZ_JAPZLB010000034.1:0-8597 GCF_033804635.1 Mycobacterium sp. RTGN4
CCACAACCGGCTGCCACACCGCCCGGGTGGCGGAATTACGTGACAGACGAGGTGGGGGAATTCCGTGACGGACAACCCCTCAAGCTGGAGGAATTATGTGACCGCTGACAACTGGCCTCGGCGGTGGCACTCTGCTTTCTACGTCCACGCACCGGCATATAACAGTCGCGGTTGAGCAACAGCCGGTGGGTCAGAAAATCACCAAACCGGCCGCAGCTGTCGTCCCTGCACCTGTGGTCGTGACCAAAGACTCCAGCGCGCAAGACATCGTCAAGGCCATCGTGACCCAGGGCCATGCTGCCAAGCTGAGCGAGGACCAGATCAGGACCGTCATCGCCACTGCGAAGATCGAGTCGAGTTTCCGCCCGACCGCGTCCGGTGGTGTTCAGGCGTATGGCGGCTCTGGGGCCGCGGCTGATGAGGTCATCGGCCTGTTCCAGGAGAAAGCCAGTTTCGGCACCGTCGCCGAGCGTCAAGACCCCAACAAGGCGATCGCCCGATTCATCGCCCGGTTCACTGAGGCCTTCAAGAAATACGGCATCGCCAGCGACACCGTGCTGGCGGCCACGCTCGCGCAGAACCCACAACTGCTCAAGAACCACGGCGGGGCCGGAACTCATTACTACAACACCGTCAAGGCCGCGATGAGCCCAGCCGCAGACTTGTACCGCCAGGCCGCCGGCGCCATGCTGCCAACGTCTACCTAACCCTGGTTCGCCACGTCTGCGAAAACCGCAGACTAAAAACAGGACTGGACAACCGGGCCGCCAAAGCCGTTGGGCAGCAGCGCAAAACGGGAACGCTCTACTGGTAACTCTGCATATTCGATTCCGCCATGTTGCGCCGTGCCGGACACCAATGGGACGTCATGGATCTCACCGTCGATGACTCGCGTCGTCGATTCCTTCGGAGCTACGAAGGCCGCGAGCGGCTGCGCCCCTCATGTGGTTCGGGTATGGTCCGGGCCGGGCGAGGGTTCAACTGTAACTTGACCCACACCACATGAAGACGCGGGAGGAAATCCATGAGGACGATCGCATACCGCCGCACGGCAGTAGCCGGCCTGGCCGCCGTCGCGCTGATCAGCGTGGGCTGCAGCAATGGCAGGAGCGTCGACGCATCGACACCGCCTCAGGTCGATTTGATCGCCACGTCTGAAACCCCGGCGCCGCCCGCTGAAGTGAAGCTCATCGGGGACAGAGACGTCGAGGTGACGTTGACCGGCCCGATCGCTGTGAAGTACTCGTCGGCAACCGAAAGTCAGAAAGAAGCTCTCGGCAAGGCACTGACAGGCGACCACAACGCGGGAACGCGGGACAGCGGCGTGGTGTTCCAGCAGTTCCAGGGCGGCGTGATCGTCGCCAAGAACGACGAGGCGGGCACGCCTGCATTTATCACCGAAGGCAAGATCCGGGAAGCCTGGAATATCCAACGCGACCAGGACGGCGTGCCTGCGATCACCGGCAACAACGGCTCGGCAGGTCCGCTGGGCGTCCCCACCAGCGACGAGAACGCCGTCGGCGATCTCCTAGTGACGACGTTCGAACAAGGCAAGGTCGAGTACAACACGAAGACCGGCCAGGTCGAGGTGACGGTCAACGGCAAGGTCGTACCATCCGGCCTGTAGACGGCGGCTCTGTCGAACCCGGGTTGCGCCGCACGCCGATGAGGACGGCTCGGTCGCCAGCAGCACCTACAGCAGGCAGAGGCGGACTTTCATGTTCCGACCGACTCATCCCAGGATCGCCCGCGCTGCGCGCTCTGCGATCAGCATGACGGGCGCGTTTGTGTTCCCGGACGTGATGGTGGGCATCGCCGAAGCATCAACCACCCGAAGCCCGGCGACGCGGTACACGCGACAGTCGGTGTCGAGCACCGTGGCGGCCGAGCGCGGCAGGCCGCGTGTGTCAAAGGCTCCCATCGCACAGGTGCCCACTGGATGAAAGATCGTTGTACCGAGTTCACGGGCCGCCGTATGCAGGTCTTCGTCACTCACCAGTTGCGGACCGGGAAGCAACTCTTCGGGTCGGTAGCGGGCCAGCGAGGGCGCCGCCATGATCTGTCGCGTCATCCGGAGGCCGCGGACGGCGGCTTCGCGATCGGCGTCGGTGGACAGGTAATTGCAGACGATCTTCGGGTAGGTCAGCGGATCTGCATCGGCTATCCGCACATGGCCACGCGAACTGGGTCGCAGATTGCACACCGACGGCGTGATCGCTCCGAACCGGTGCAGCGGCTCGCCGAATTTGGCCAACGACAAGGGCTGGACATGCCACTCCAAATCGGGACTGGCCAGCGTGGGGTCGCTTTTGGCGAAAGCGCCCAGCGTCGAGGGCGGCATGGTCATGGGTCCTGATCGCAGCAACAGGTACTGAAGTCCCATGCCTGCACGGGTGATCCAATTGCGGTACAGCGTGTTGACGGTGCGAGCGCCCCGCACCCGGTAGACCGTTCGCAATTGCAGGTGGTCCTGGAGGTTCTCACCCACTCCCGGCAGATCGACGGTCACCGGCACCTGATGCTGGGTGAGCAGCCCGGCCGGGCCCAGACCCGATGCCTGCATGAGGTGCGGTGACCCAATCGCTCCGGCGCTCAGGATCACCTCCCGGCGGGCGTGGACGTCGACGATCTGGCCACCTTTGAGCAGCCGCACACCGGTGGCGCGACGCTGGGCCGTGGTCCAGGCCCCGCGACGTTGATCGTCGTGGACCTGGTCGTCCATCAGCAGCTTCACGGCCTGGGTGTGGGTGTAGATCGTGAGATTCGGTCGCCGGGAGACGGGATGCAGGAAAGCATCCGCCATCGACCAGCGACGGCCACGCCGTTGGTTGACGTGAAAGTACGCACTACCGGCGTTGTCTCCCCGGTTGAACTCGGCGATCGGGGCAATGCCCACCTCGGCAGCCGCGGCCTGCCACGCGTCCAGGATCTTCCAGCGGACCCGCGGCCGCTCGACGGGAATCTCACCACCGGCGCCGTGCCAGTCATCGGCTCCGCCAAAGTAGTCTTCCAACTCTTTGTAGATCGCCAGTGTCTCGCCGGAACTGTCCGGGCCACCCCACAGCCATCGCTCGTCACCGGTGGCCTTGGCCCATAGGTCGTAATCGCAGGCCTGTCCGCGCATATGGATCATGGCGTTGATCGAAGAACTGCCGCCGATTACGCGCCCCCGCGCGTAGTGAATGCTGCGGCCCGCCAGACCTGGGTCAGCCTCGGTCGTGAAGCACCAGTCGGTGCGGGGGTTGGCGATTGTGTACAGGTAGCCCACCGGCACCTTGATCCAGAAATAGTTGTCTTTTCCGCCTGCCTCAATCAGGAGCACACGGTGATCAGGGTTGGCGCTGAGCCGATTGGCGAGCAGGCAGCCCGCACTGCCCGCTCCCACGATGACGAAGTCGAATTCGGCCACGGGGCTCATTTCCGGCATCGTTTCTCCATGGCGTCGGATGCGTGTCCTAGTGCGCGATGACCGCCCGGCACGCGCGCGTCCGGTGTTTGCTGTCGCAGTACACCGTATTGGACGTGATCGACAAGCTCACAACCGACAAGAGGTCGAGCTTCCGTGAAGCGCACAGCTTGGATCGTGGGTCACCCGTTGTCCCGCCATGTGACCACCTGCTTGAGAGACGTGAGGTCATAACCGTTGTCGGCGGTGAGTTCAACCTGGAACAGCGTGACGCCGATTTCACGGAAGGCATCGGCACTGTCGGCGTTCTCCCAGAGCGTCGAGCGTTCGATGTCGGCGCCGTTGCGGCCGAACGTCGCCGCCAACTCGTCGACTCGGTCGCTGGACCTGCGGAACGCGTCCAATTCCTGAAACGCGTGCCAGATGTCTGCGTGCCTGGCAATGGCGGGCAGCGAGCGCTTGGGCCCCGTGCCACCGATGAGGATCGGCAGCCTGCGCACGGGCGGCGGGATCAGTGCGGCGAGCCGGTTCTCGATGCGGATCAGGCTCTCGTCGAACAGATCGAAGCGGGAGCCGAAGGTGCCGAAGTCGTAACCGTAAGTGGTGTAGTCCTTTTCGTACCACCCAGCGCCGAGGCCCAAGATGAGCCGGCCGCCGCTGATGTGGTCGACGGTGCGTGCCATGTCAGCGAGCAGGTCCGCGTTGCGGTAGCCGACGCCGGTGACGAGGAGCCCGATGTCGGCGTGTGAGGTGATTTCACCCCACGACGCGAGCGCGGTCCAGCCCTCGAAGTTGGCGACACCGGGCTGCTCCTCGAACAGGACGGGCTTGCCGTCGACGATGCCCTTCATCGCCGGGCGGTGGAAGTGGTCGTAGCCGAAGATCACGTCGACGCCGAGGTCGTCGGCGGCAAGGACAGCCTCGCGCCACGTGGCGTAGTCGGGCGTGCCGCCGGGCTGGATCTGGACGGCGACGCGGACGGGACGGGTCATGGAAGCTCCTGAGTCGGGGAAGGGTCGACCTTTGGGCCAAGTTCACCGGGTGCGCGTTTATTCCGGATCGGCGCGTCGACACTGGTAGACGGTTCGTTGATCCAGCGCACGACCTAGACGTCTGTCGTCCGCGCGCTTGCTGCCTCCGTCAAGCGGCTACCGGACAAGGGGGAGTCTGGCAGTACCCGTACTACGGGGATCTCCTTGGCGTCTCGAATACCGCCTAACTTGCTATGAGAGGTTCCGGGCCGACGCAGGAGAGAAGCAACGTGGTAAACAGCCAATTCGTAACGCATGCAGAACTTTTCGATCTGAGTGGTAAGCACGGCCTCGTCACCGGTGGCACCAAGGGCATCGGGATGATGATCGCGCGCGGGCTTCTCCAAGCAGGCGCCCGCGTGGTCATCAGCTCACGCAACACAGAAGCGTGCGCTCAGGCGCAGGAACAGCTGTCCGAATTCGGCGACGTCTGGGCGGTCCCCGCTGATCTGTCCCGGCACGAGGAGTGTGAGCGCCTCGCCGACCTCGTCACGGCCGACGCTGGGAGTCTCGACATCCTCGTCAACAATGCGGGGGCAATGTGGGACGAGCCGTTGGCGACGTTCCCGGACGCAGCCTGGGACACGGTCATCGACCTCAACTTGAAAGCGCCGTTTTGGCTGGTGCAGGCGCTGCTGCCTGCACTTCGTAGCGCTGGGACCGCCGACGATCCCGCGCGGATCATCAACATCGGCAGCATCGCCGCCATACACATCCCCAACCGGCCCAACTACTCGTACTCCAGCAGCAAGGCTGCGCTGCATCAACTCACCAGGGTGCTCGCCAAGGAACTGGGCCCGCAGCACATCACGGTGAACGCGGTGGCGCCGGGACCGTTCCCGTCGACGATGATGGCTGCAACCCTCGACGAGTTCGGCGAGGCGATCGCGGCGTCGGCCCCGCTGCGCCGGATCGGCCGCGACGACGACATGGCGGGTGTCGCCGTCTTCCTCGCCAGTCGGGCAGGCGCTTACCTAACGGGCACCATCGTCCCCGTCGACGGAGGGATCGCCACGACCGCGTGACCTCGTTCATCCCTGCACGGGGCCGGCGGTCGCTTGCGGTGCGGGCCTACGGTGAGTGGATGACGGCCACGCTTGATCTGCGCACCGAGATCCGAGAGTTTCTGAGGTCGCGTCGCGCCCGCATCGCTCCAGAGATGGCTGGCCTGCCCGCCTACGGTGGTAATCGTCGGGTCAAGGGTCTGCGTCGAGAGGAGGTAGCGCTACTCGCTGGGGTCTCGGTCGAGTATTACGTGCGCATTGAGCGCGGCAGCCTGGCTGGCACCTCCGAGGGCGTGCTCGACGCGCTAGCCACGGCCCTACAACTCAACGAAGCGGAGCGCGACCACCTGTTCCATCTCGCACGCCAGTCTGGGGCGCCCAGCGGTCGACGGCACCCCAAACCTCCGGCGACGGTGCGGCCGGCGCTGCAAGAGGTGCTCGACGCCATTACCGGTGCGCCGGCGTGGATCCGAAATGCGCGCCACGACGTGCTCGCCATGAATCAACTTGGCCGTGCGCTGTATTCACCGGTGTTGGCCGACCCGCGACGGCCGGCCAACACAGCGCGGTTCGTGTACTTGCACCCCAGCGAGGCCGAGGCGTTCTTCGTCGACTACGACCATGCGGCGCGAAATGCGGCCGCGATGCTGCGTATGGAAATGGGCCGTAATCCCCACGACGAGGAGCTCATCGCCTTGGTGGGCGAATTATCAACGGGCAGTGAGCTATTCCGGCAGCAGTGGGCATCTCAGGACGTGCGGCTGCACGGATACGGGAGCAAGCGTGTGAACCATCCAGTGGTGGGCCTGCTCGACTTGAATTTTGAGTCGATGGATCTGCCCACAGCACCTGGCCTGCAGTTGAATGTCTATACCGCACCTGCGGGAGGACCGGCCGCTGACAATCTGGCCCGGTTGGCGTCCTGGGCCAGCCAAGAGACGTTAGCGACCGAGCTTCATGTCCCCAGCGGATAACCGACCTTTCAGTCCGTCCGCATCAAGGACCGCATTGCTGGCGCTGCCTGGCACCGGCAGTGATAGGTCCGGCCGACCCAGGTGACGATCGCCAACCGCAACTCCGCCCAGGGCCTCGTCACTCACCCGCCGTCGGGACGGGTCACGCAGCCCAGAGTCGATGACGTGACGGCAGAGCAAGTCGTCGAGGTCGAGCGAGCGATGATGGTATTCCTCGGCCTTGCGCGCTAGGCGAGAACCATTGGGCGGCAGTGCAATATGGCAGCAGGGGAGTCGTCATCCGCCAGCGGGGGTCGTCGTTTCAATCATCGGTGCTGCCCGAGTAGCCGTGAGCGGAGTTGCTGGACAGAAATCGCGCCATGTGCCGACAAACTGCTAGCATTGATTGCAATGCAAGCAATAGGCGAGGGGTGACTGATGGCGACCTTGACGATTCGTGATTTTGACGACGACCTCAAAGCAGCTCTGCGTGTGCGCGCAGCAGAGCACGGCCGTTCGATGGAATCGGAGGTGCGCGAGATCTTGCGCGCAGCATTGGAACGCCCGGTGGGTGGTCCAGGGATGGCGACACGGATTCGGCAGCGCTTCTCGGGAACTGGGGGTGTGGAGCTTGACCTGCCCAGCCGGACCGAGCGTCCACGTGCTGCGGTCCTTGACGAATGATCGTCTTGGATACCAACGTCGTCTCGGAACTGATGCGCCCGGCACCGGATCCTGACGTCACTAGTTGGGTCGACAGTTTGGATGTGTCCGACATATTGCTGACGGCCGTGACGGCGGCCGAACTGTTGTATGGCGTCGCCCGATTGCCGGACGGGCGACGCAGGCGTGAGCTTCGTCCAAAGGTCGAAGGACTGCTGGCGGAGGATTTCCGGGACAGGATTTTGCCGTTCGATGCGCTGGCCGCAACCCATTACGCAGATATAGTTGCTGGTCGGGAGCGTAGCGGACTCCAGATCAGTATGGCCGACGGGCAGATCGCCGCAATTAGCCGCGCCTGGAACGTCGGACTTGCGACGCGCAACGTCAGTGACTTCGTCGACACCGGCGTCGAACTCATCAATCCGTGGGATTTGGCAACGCCGTAACCGCTCGGCCGCAAACGACGCTCACCGGTTGCGAACGGGCGTGAATGAAATGCACTGCAGCACAGCGGTTTAGCAGTGGCGGTGCGGATTTGAGTAGCAATAGGTAGGGACCCACTCCGCTAGATGAAAACGGAGTAGATTACTTGACATAATGTTGCTTATCGGCAATTACAGCGGCGCCCGTCGGCGAACATCTGATAGGCGTACAGTCGCTTCTGTCCGATCCAGGAATAGTTGAGAGTAATCCGGGAAAACATGAGATCTGTCCGAATCTGCCCTGTTTTCCAGAACTATCTGACATTGCTGTTGGCCCGGCGCGTTCTCGACGCGCGAAACCTCGCACGGATGGTCGCTTTGCCGGCAGAATCCGCAACGATCTACGGCATGCAGTTCGGCCCGCCCGCGACTACCGGATCGGTGACCGCCGTGACTACCCGGCGTTGAGGGAACTGCCCAGCCAGGCGCACATACGTCACGTGACGTTTAAGGGTGGCTGTGCCTGGATACGGCGGGAGTGCGAATTACCTTCTCATGCATTCGTTTTGGCCTCCGCTGGTCTGCTGGGCCGCCTCGGATCAGATGACTATGTGAGCGCCGGCTTCCTGGCGTTTCCAGCATCGAGCGTTCAGAACCTGCACTTTGTATTCGTCGATGTCGATTCGTCCAGCGGCGAAATCGATGAGTCGTTGTACTGAGGTGGCGAGTCGGCGCCCAACCTTCGATCACGCTGTTGATCAGAGCGTCGTACACATGGCGGCGATCGTCGGTCGACAAGCTACTGCTACGCAGCATCTCGATGATGTCCACCGCCGACTCGTCGTCGCCCACGCATACAGGCTATCTGCATTACCCAGGTCCGCGGGAATCCCTTCCTCGCCATCGTATCGTCACAGTGACACTTCTCCCCTTGCCTCGGCACGGGAAAGACTCGGTCTGGCAACGGAATTCACTCATTTAATGGATAAGATTGATTATCCATCAAAAACTCCGCCGTTTTCATCTGATGAATCAGCCAGCCGTTGCCGCCCATCCGGGCGAGCTTCGCTTGGGTTCACGAATGCTGCTGTTGAGCAGCGACATTCGGAATGACGCCA
>NZ_JAPZLB010000035.1:0-6987 GCF_033804635.1 Mycobacterium sp. RTGN4
TCAACTCCACCACTGCCTGCACACCGGCCTGCACTACGACGAACACGTTGCGTTCCCACCTCCTCTCCAACTCGCGGCTTGACTCTTAACTTCGTGAGATGTCTTTCTCGGCAGTGCGTACTTGTTCGTCGGTCAGCCCAACCGCTATGTCGAGCTATGCCGCGCCCAAGTGACCCGCACTGGCGGCGGCAACACATTCGCCAGGGCGAACCTGGTGTTCGCCTTGGCGGTCACGGGTTCGACCGACGAGGCGGTGCTGGCCGCCGACGGCCTCATCGAGGCTGCCGAGGCGACCGGGAATCCGTGGGTGCTTGCGTACACCCTCTTCGCGTGGGGATACGCCTTCCGCGGCACGGATTCCGGCGGCGCGCTCGAGGCGTTACGCCGCGGCGTGCGCGTAGCCCAAGACAGCGGCAACCGTTTCTTCGAGACCCAATTCTCGTACTGGTTATGCGGACTCGAGGCCGAGCAAGGGGACGGGGTGTCGGCGTTGAAATACCTCGCCGTGGCCATCCGCAATAACCACGAGTCGGGCAACCTCGGCATGTTGCACAACCCGTTGGCGATCCTGGCCGCCCTTCTCGACCGGCTTGGACACTTCGAATCAGCGGCCACCATCGCCGGTTTCGCAGCGGTCAATCCCATGGCCACTGGGACCTTGCCAGAACTCGGTACAGCAATTCGTCACCTTTGCGAGGTGCTCGGGGACCAGACCTACGAATCGCTCGCCCGCAAGGGAAAGACGATGACCACCACCGCGATCACGACGTACGCCCATGACCAAATCGACCAGACCCGAGCAGAACTGAACGCTGTGTCGGAGTAGACCGCCTAGTCCCCAACGCCGTAAGCGCCGCCCAAGTCGCACCAATCACCAGCCACATCAACGCCTGGTTCGCCAGCGAGTAGACCCGGAACTCGCCAAGCACCTCGGCGGGGAAACCGTCGAGCACCAGCCTCTCGGGGCCACTTATCGGGCCGGGCACCTCGTGGAAGCTGGGCATCAGCAGCATCGCGGTCAGGATCACGACGACGTAGCCGCCGACCGCAACCGCGGTGGCCCGCCACCTCCCCCACCGGCGCGACCAGGCCAGCCCGACCGCCAGCGCAAGACCCGCAGCCACGACCGACACCACCGTCATTGTCAAGAACGCCGAACTTCGCGCACCAATGGTGTCCGGCAGCCCAACCGTCGGCGGATTCGCCGGATACTTCAGCCCGGGCGCCAACACGATGGCCACGAACATTCCCGCAGCGAGCAACAATGCCAGGCCGGTCGCGTCGGGTCGGAAGCCCCGCCGCTCCAGCACGACGCGAATCACGGTGTAGGCGACCGCGAACAGCACACCCATGGCGATGCCGAACGCGATGACGCCCACCGCGGCACCGACGTTCGCTTGAACAGTGCGGGTGAACAACTCGTGGCCGTGGTCGTGATCACCGCCGGCTTCGGCGTGCTCGCGCGCGCCCTCGTAGTCCACCGCCGCGCCGATCAGCGGCTCGATCATCACCCGACTGAACGCGTAAGCCACGACACCGGCCACCGCGCCGGGAACGAGATATCCGACGACAGAGCGGGATTCGCTACTCAATGGCACGGGAACCCCAGCAGGTGACGGGCGTCGTGCACGAACTCGTGGACGTGGGTGTCGGAACCGAATACCGACACCGCGCCCTGGTCGTAGCCGATGAAGTAGTAGGCGATCAACGCGAGCAGCGTCAGCACGGCCAGCCGGACCGGTACCTCGAGGGCCGCGGCCGCCGCCCGTAGGTTGACGCGGGGAAGGCCGAGCGCGGGGTTGGCATTGTTCATCGGAAAGTCCTTTAGTGGTCGTGGTCGTGCGGAAGCGCGTGATCACCGGCGTCGGTGAGCACCGGAGCGGTCAGCAGTTCGTGGCGGTCGACCAGCTTGTCGAGCGTCGCGACCCAGTGGTCGTAGTACTCCCAATGCCCCCGTTCGGATTCGGGAATGGCCTCCCACTCGCCGATCGTCGCGATCAAGCCGTCCTGAAACTCGCTCCAGGGGTAGTGCCGGAACTCGGACAGCGCGAGCGCCAAGCCGAAGGCCCGACGCTGCCACTCGTGGTCGAACTGCGGCGCCGCCTGGTCGGTGGTGCAGGTCTCGTGCAGCTTCATGACGCCGGGCCTGCCGCAGCCACGCCGATCATAGACTCGGTGGTGACCAGATCCATCAGCATTTCGTCGGTGAAATCGTCTGTCCCAGAGGGACGCTCGGGGATGACGAACCACCGCGAGTGCCCGCTGGAGTCCCACACCTTGATCTCGGTGTCAGCGGCGAGCTCGAGCCCGACTTCGGCAAGCACCTTGCGTGGTTCGCGCGCAGCCCGCGACCGGAACGTCGGGTCCTTGTACCAGTACGGCGGCAGCCCGAGCACCGGCCACGGGAAGCAGGAGCACAGCGTGCAGATCACCAGGTTGTGCACGCCGGACGTATTGGCCACCGCCTGCAGGTGCTCCCCCTCGGCGCCCGCCATGCCGTCGGGAAGGTCCAGCTCGGCGATCGCCGCGGGGGTGTCGACGACGACCTTTGCCGCGAATTCCAGATCGGTCCAGGCCTTTACGACGATCTTCTTGCCGTTCAGCGGCGTCATCTCGGTCTCGAAGTAAGCGAGCACCTTGTCCACGGTTTGCGGGGTGATGACGCCCTTCTCGATGAGTAGCGACTCCAAGGCAGCCACCTTCTTGGCACTGGCCTCTTCGCGGTCTGGCGGGTACGCGAACTGGTCGGTCATGCTTCCTCCTCGGTGGGTGCCAAATAGGCTTCGAACAGCTCGGCGTACAGGCTCAAGGGGCCGTCTTCGGCGCGTGGGCCCCAGATCTCTGTTGGGTCGAACTCGACGATGTAGATCGGCATCGGGTCGCCGATGCCGTCGCCGGTATGGGTGAAATAGGCGTAGTCGCCCTCGAATACGCGTTCCACGGTGCCGACCCGACCACGCAGGTACCCCGGTAGCCGGCTGTGTGCGTCGGCCGGCACGTTGGTGATGCGCACCGTCGACCCGACAGGAAACTTCGGGTGCGCGACGTCGCGGCGGGGGCTGTCGCCGAGCCGGAGATAGGAGATCACCTGAGCGTCGATCGCAGGCGCGTCTTCGGTCTTCGCGGGGGCCAGATCGGCGACCCGGGCGGCGAGTTCCTCCTCGGTCACGTAGCCCTTGTCGACGAAGAACTGGGTGATGCCGCCCAACCACTTCTCGTAGTAGCGAAACTTGAAGTAGTCGAAGGGATTCATCGCCTCGGCGCCGGTGCGCAGGTCGGCCCACGTCCACTCGTCCTTGAAGGCCGTCGGCACCTCGTCGATGGGATATTCCGGCAGCGCCGAGCCGAGGTGGTTCGACAACCCCATCATCGCGACGTGGATGCCGAAGATCCGCTTCTCCCAATCCTCAACGAAGACGCGCTTTTCCAGATTCAACGGTCCCGGCAGGCCCTCGAGGCCGCCGAGATAGTGCTGCAGTTTCATCAGGCCGGGCTTCCTTCGATTGGCGGGGTTGCGGGGCTGGTAGCGGAAGCTTTCGTCATGGCGGTGGCCGCGTACTCGGACAGCAACCCAAAGGACGCTCCAAGCACGCAGGCCACAGCGGCGACCAGGCCGGGGTGAGAGATGGTGGTGACGGTGATGCCGATGTCTCGTCCGAAGACCGTCGACACCGTGGAGGCGAACCCGACGACGACGGCCGGGGTGGTCGCCAGCAGGGGCACCCACGATGCCTGAACCATGAGTGCGCTACCGACGCCGACCGCGATGGAGGTCGCCAGCAGGCTGCCGCCCATCAGGTAGGCGGCGTAGAGGCTGGCCGACGCGATCACCACGCCGACGAGGTTCGACGACACCGACTTAACCCAGCCGGCAATACCGCCGCCGACGAAGAAGAACGACGCCCAGGCCAGGAACACCACCCAGATGGGTACCGTGACGACTCCTGCGGTGAATGCGACTGCGACCCCGCCGAGCACGCCTATGCTCAGGGTCAAGGCTGTCCGTGAATCCATGAAATGAGCATCAGGTCAGCAGGTTTCGCTGGCGTTACGTCCGGATTGCTCTGGCCGTCAGGTCCGGACACGAATCGCGCAATTCCGGACCTCGGCCCGCTCGCATTGCCGTCGTCGCAGACCACCGCTACGTTGACTTCACTTTGGGGTCACGAAAGGACGGCCACAGGTGTCCAACGACAAGAGACCGCAGCGGCTGCACAAGGCCGCGGGGCGCCGGCCCGCGAAGGCGAAGGAACCGAAGGCGCCCAAGACCGTCGTGTTCGCACTATTCGACAAGGTGACGTTGCAGGACGTCGCCGCGCCGCTCGAAATATTCGCCCGCGCAAACGATTTCGGCGCGCAGTACCGGGTGATCCTGGCCTCGCCGACCGGCAAGTCCGTCGATACGACGTCGTTCGTCTCGCTGAAGGTCGATATGCCGCTTGCGGATGTACCGGAGCGGTTCGACACGTTGGTCGTGCCGGGCGGGGTGCCGCCTGACTTCTATTTCACTCCTGGCGAGCACGACATTCCGGAGGAGCAGACGCCGGACGTCGTTCCGGCGGCGCTGGAGATGGTTGGCGAACTGGCGCCGCGAGCGCGCAGGGTGGCCTCGGTGTGCACGGGCGCGTTCGTGCTGGCCGCGCTCGGCTTGCTCGACGGCCGTCGCGCGACCACGCATTGGGCGCACTGTCAGGAGCTGGCCCGCACCTACCCCGAGATCGAGGTCGTTCCGGATTCGCTGTTCGTGCAGGACGGACCGTTCATCACGGGTGCGGGCATCAGCGCGGGCATCGACCTCGGGCTGGCCTTGGTGGAAAGCGACTACGGACCGGACGTGGCCCGGCGGGTGGCGCGGTGGATGGTGGTGTTCCTTCAGCGGCCTGGCGGTCAGGCACAGTTCAGCGTGTGGACCGAATCCGAGCTACCGGTGACGGGCGGGCTGCGCGAGATTCTCGACGCCGTCGTTGGCGATCCCGGGGCCGACCACTCGCTCGCGGCCATGGCCGATCGGGCCGCGGTCAGCGAGCGGCACCTGGTGCGCATGTTCCGGGTTCAGGTCGGGATGACACCGGCACGTTTCGTCGAGCAGGCGCGACTTGAAGCAGCCAAGGTGCTGCTCGCGACTGGTGACCACGGCCAGGAAGCGGTGGCGCGACGGGCGGGTTTCGGGTCGGCGGACACCATGCGGCGCACGTTCCGTCGGGCGCTCGGTGTGTCACCGAGCATGTACCGCAGTCGATTTCGGACGACGGGGATACATCAGGGGTTCTAGCGCTTGGACTATCGATGATGTCTTCCAGGGCAGGGAGGGCGCCCCGCTGACGGCGACGATGAGCAAGCCGGACATGAGACAAGGCGTTGCAACAGTCATCGCGAAGCTAACTCTCGCTCTCACGTCATTTGAACTTGAGGTGCACGCGCCACGATGGGCCGGAACGCTGCGAAGCGGTGTTTATGGGGTGTCATCATCGGACAAATTCAAGTCCCTGCATGGATGAGTTTAAAAGCACCTGGGTTAGGGATTTAAAAGCGCGTAGTGGACTACCTACTCTCCACGGAAGAATCGGTCCTACTTTGCTTCCATGAACGAGCAACAGCCACGTAGCCGTGAATTAGATCCGAAAGATGCGCCAAGACCGCCGGCCCGTAGTGCTGTCCCGACGCACAAGACGCAGCCGGTTCCGCTCAGAAGCGATGCCTTGGAGAATTATCTAGCTTGGGCAGCGACTGTTCCGCACACGGAAACCAGCATCATCTGCGAGACAATCGCTCGTGGAAAAAATGACCAGGCGTTGACTGACACGCTGCTCCAGGCGCTCGAACGCGTGCCGGTCGTTGATGTAGGTCGCCACCTGATGTTGCTGGCCACGATCGGCGAGTTGAGAGACGCTCGCGCCGTTGAGCGGCTCGAAGCGTTCGCGTGGTCGACTGAGCCGTTAGTGCATCGTGCCGAAGAGGAACTCGACGGCGACAACAGTTCTCGCTTAGACCCCAGGGGAGCGCTTCAAGCGCGTGCAGCCGAGATGCTCTCGTTTCATGGCACGGAAGAGGCCGACGCCGCCACGCTCCGTTTGGCGGCAGAGCATCCAGATCGGGCAGTCAGGATCGCCGCGATAGACGCGCACCTGTACAACCACGGCGACTCGCCTGAGGCCACGCAGCAATTGCTGGAAATCGTGCAGCCGCAAGACCGCAAATTTGTCGGGCTTCCACGCTTCTTGCGTGACATGCAGTCAGACGAATTTGACCAGCGCGTCTCGGCTTTCTATGAGCAGAATCCCGACGAACGGCCTCCGCAACCATCGCGTGCCCCAGGTCACCCCACGGGGGAACCACCACCACCGCCGCGACGGACGCCTGAAGAATCGGATTAGGAGGACAACGGATGTGCAATGACGGTAGCAACCTCGAGGAAGCCGCAGTACAGGGTCTATATGGATGTTGGCGCGACCTGTACATGTGGGTGTGGCAGGCGTATCAACTTACTGACGACTCTTGGAATCCCGCCGGCATTTCTGATGCCTGCAACGTCGCAAAGCCCTTCGCCAAGGTCGTGAACAGCGCCTTCCTGATCGGATACTGCCTGTCGGACAACGTTTGGTCCCAATGGCATTCGGGACTGGACTATGAGAACTCCGCCCGGGCCGCCGACAATCAGTTTCACGGCCCTTTCTATCAGCGATTCATCCAGTACAACGGTGCCTCCGAAGCAGATTCAGAAACCGGGCGAGTTGCAGCGAGAGACAGAACGAATCTGCATTGCCCATTGTTCAATCTCGGCTCAATCTCCGATTCCGCCGGCAACCGGGCGTCGGTGTTGATCCATGAGTCGTGGCACCATTGGCAGTACAAGCATGGTTTCCAAACCAACCATATCTGTCAGCGGTCACATAATTCCTCCAGCTTGAGGGGTTGTCCGTCACGGAATTCCCCCACCTCGTCTGTCACGTAATTCCGCCACCCGGGCGGTGTGGCAGCCGGTTGTGG
>NZ_JAPZLB010000036.1:0-5781 GCF_033804635.1 Mycobacterium sp. RTGN4
TGGCGGTGGTGACCGCGGCGGGGTTGATCGAGCGGCTCGGTGGGTGTGGGTTGGCGGTCATCGACGTCGCCGATTCGCGGGTGGGTGATTTCCCGAGTTCGGCGTTGCCGGTGCCGGGTTCCGAGGACGTGGCCTATGTCATCTACACCTCGGGGACCACGGGCACTCCGAAGGGGGTGGCGGTGACCCACGGCAATGCGACGCAGTTGGTGGAGGCGTTGGCGGTGGAGTTGCCGCGTGCGGGGGCGTGGACGCAGTGGCATTCCTATGCCTTCGACGTCTCGGTGTGGGACGTGTTCGCTCCGCTGCTCGGTGGTGGCCGGGTGGTGGTGGTGTCCGAGGAGGTGGCGGCCTCTCCGGAGGATTTCCATGCGTTGTTGGTCGCCGAGCGGGTCGATGTGTTGAGCCAGACCCCGTCGGCGGTGGGGATGTTGTCCCCGCACGGGTTGGAGTCGATGGCGTTGGTGGTCGCCGGTGAGGCGTGTGCGGCCGAGGTGGTGGAGCGGTGGGCGCCGGGTCGGGTGATGATCAACGCCTACGGTCCGACCGAGGCCACGGTGTATGCCGCGATGAGCGCTCCGCTGAGGGTGGGTTCGGGGCCGGTGCCGATTGGTTCTCCGGTGCCGGGGGCGGCGTTGTTCGTGCTGGATGCGTGGTTGGGTGTGGTGCCGGCTGGGGTGGTCGGCGAGTTGTACGTGGCTGGGCGTGGGGTGGGGTTGGGGTATCTGGGTCGGGCCGGGTTGAGTGGGTCGCGGTTCGTGGCGTGCCCGTTCGGTGGGGTGGGGGCGCGGATGTATCGCACCGGGGATTTGGTGTGTTGGGGTGCTGATGGGCAGTTGCAGTATTTGGGTCGCGCTGATGAGCAGGTCAAGATCCGCGGGTATCGCATCGAGTTGGGTGAGGTGCAGGCCGCGCTCAGTGAGTTGGATGGGGTGGCCCAGGCGGTGGTGATCGCCCGGGAGGATCGGCCCGGGGACAAGCGGTTGGTCGGTTATGTCACCGAGACCGTTGCGGGGGCAGCGGATCCGGCGGGGATGCGGGCGGTGTTGGCGCAGCGGTTGCCGGGTTACATGGTGCCGGCGGCGGTGGTGGTGCTCGCATCGGTGCCGTTGACGGTGAACGGGAAGTTGGATCGCCGCGCGTTGCCGGCTCCGGAGTACGTCGATGCCGATGCCTATCGGGCGCCCTCGACTCCCGCCGAGCAGTTGGTGGCCGGCGTTTATGCCCAGGTGTTGGGGTTGGAGCGGGTCGGGGCCGATGACTCGTTCTTCGATTTGGGTGGGGATTCGCTGTCGGCGATGCGGGTGGTGGCCGCGGTGAACAAGGCGTTGGGTGTGGGTCTTTCGGTGCGGGCGTTGTTCGAGGCGCCGTCGGTGGCGGGGTTGTCGGCGCGGGTGGGTGAGGCCGGTGATGGGTTGGCGCCGTTGGTCGCTGGGGTGCGTCCGGCGGTGGTGCCGTTGTCGTTTGCTCAGCAGCGGTTGTGGTTCTTGGATCAGTTGCAGGGGCCCTCGGCGACGTATCACATGCCGGTGGCGTTGCGGTTGAGCGGGCCGTTGGACGTGGCGGCGTTGGGGGCGGCGCTGGGTGACGTGATCGCCCGGCACGAGTCGTTGCGCACGGTGTTGCCGGCGGTGGGTGGGGTGCCGCGGCAGGTGGTGGTGGACGCGGCGGCTGCTGATTGTGGGTGGCAGGTCGTTGATGCGGTGGGCTGGTCGGCGGCGCAGGTGCAGGCGGCCATCGGTGCGGTGGTGGGTGCGGTGTTCGACGTGAGTGCCGAGATTCCGTTGCGGGCCCGGCTGTTTCGGGTGGGTGCCACCGAGCATGTGTTGGTGGCGGTGGTGCATCACGTCGCTGCCGATGGTGGGTCGATCGTGCCGTTGGTGGGGGATCTGGGGGTGGCCTACGGGGCGCGGCGCGCGGGTCGGGCCCCGGGGTGGGCGCCGTTGGCGGTGCAGTACGCCGATTACACGCTGTGGCAGCGCGAACAGCTCGGTGAGCTCGAGGACGAGGCCAGTCGCATCGCCGGGCAGTTGGGGTATTGGCAGGACGTGTTGGCCGGGATGCCCGAGCAGCTGGGGTTGCCGACGGATCGGCCGTATCCGGCGGTGGCTGATCATCGGGGGGCCAGTGTGGCGGTGGAGTGGTCGGCGGCGGTGCAGGCGCAGGTGGCGTGGGTGGCCCGCGAGCACGGTGCGACCAGTTTCATGGTGGTCCAAGCTGCGTTGGCGGTGTTGTTGTCGAAGTTGAGTGCCAGTTCTGATGTGGCGGTGGGTTTCCCGATCGCGGGGCGTCGTGATCCGGTGCTCGATGAGTTGGTGGGGTTCTTCGTCAACACGTTGGTGTTGCGGGTGCAGTTGGATGGTGATCCGACGGTGGCGCAGGTGCTCGAGCAGGTGCGGGCGCGCAGTTTGGGGGCCTTCGAGCATCAGGACGTGCCCTTCGAGGTGTTGGTGGATCGGCTCAATCCGACGCGCAGTCTGGCGCGTCATCCGTTGGTGCAGGTGATGTTGGCGTGGCAGAACTTCGCCGCTCACGATCTGGATGCGATGTTGGAGGGGGTGGCGGTGGCGCCGTTGGCCGCTGATACCGCGACCGCTCGGGTGGATGTGACGTTCTCCCTGTCGGAACGCTTCGGCGAGGGGGGTGAGCCGGCCGGTATCGGTGGGGTGGTGGAGTTCCGCACCGATGTGTTCGATGCGGCCAGCATCGAGGTGTTCGTCGAGCGGTTGGCGCGGGTGGTGGCGGCGATGACGGCCGATCCGCAGCAGCGGTTGTCGGCGATCGAGGTGCTCGAGGAGGATGAGTCTGTTCGCCTCGATGTGCTCGGCAACCGGGCGGTGTTGGCTTCCCCGGCGCCGTCGGGGAGTTCGATTCCGGCGTTGTTCGCCGCGCAGGTGGCGCGTACTCCGGGGGCGGTGGCGCTGTCTGGTGGGGGCCGCTCGATGACGTATCGGGAGCTCGACGAGGCGTCGAATCGGTTGGCGCACTTGTTGGTTGCCCATGGTGCGGGTCCGGGTCGGTGTGTGGCGTTGCTGTTGAACCGGTCGGTCGAGGCGGTCACCGCGATCGTGGCGGTACTCAAGTCGGGGGCGGCGTATGTGCCGATCGACCCGGCGGTGCCCGATGCGCGCATCGAGTTCGTGCTCGCTGATGCGGTCCCGGTGGCGGTGGTGACCGCGGCGGGGTTGATCGAGCGGCTCGGTGGGTGTGGGTTGGCGGTCATCGACGTCGCCGATTCGCGGGTGGGTGATTTCCCGAGTTCGGCGTTGCCGGGGCCGGGTCCCGAGGACGTGGCCTATGTCATTTACACCTCGGGGACGACCGGCACTCCGAAGGGGGTGGCGGTGACCCATGGCAATGCGACGCAGTTGTTGGAGGCGTTGGCGGTGGAGTTGCCGCGCGGGGGGGCGTGGACGCAGTGGCATTCCTATGCCTTCGACGTCTCGGTGTGGGACGTGTTCGCTCCGCTGCTCGGTGGTGGCCGGGTGGTGGTGATCTCCGAGGAGGTGGCGGCTTCTCCGGAGGATTTGCATGCGTTGTTGGTCGCCGAGCGGGTCGATGTGTTGAGTCAGACCCCGTCGGCGGCGGGTGCGCTGTCGCCGCTGGGGTTGGAGTCGATGGCGTTGGTGGTGGCCGGGGAGGCGTGTGCGGCCGAGTTGGTGGAGCGGTGGGCGCCGGGGCGGGTGATGATCAACGCCTACGGTCCGACCGAGGCCACGATCTATGCGTCGATGAGTGCCCCGTTGACGGCGGGTACCTCGGTGGTGCCGATTGGTGTCCCGGTGCCGGGGGCGGCGTTGTTCGTGCTGGATCAGTGGTTGGGTGTGGTGCCCGCGGGTGTGGTGGGCGAGTTGTACGTGGCTGGGCGTGGGGTGGGGTTGGGGTATCTGGGTCGGGCCGGGTTGAGTGGGTCGCGGTTCGTGGCGTGTCCGTTCGGTGGGGTGGGGGCGCGGATGTATCGCACCGGGGATTTGGTGTGTTGGGGTGCTGATGGGCAGTTGCAGTATTTGGGTCGCGCCGATGAGCAGGTCAAGATCCGCGGGTACCGCATCGAACTCGGCGAAATTCAAACGGTGCTGGCCGAGGTGGAGGGGATCGATCAGGCGGTGGTGATCGCCCGGGAGGATCGGCCCGGGGACAAGCGGTTGGTCGGTTATGTGACCGAGACCGTTGCGGGGGCAGCGGATCCGGCGGCGGTGCGGGCGGTGTTGGCGCAGCGGTTGCCGGGGTACATGGTGCCGGCGGCGGTGGTGGTGCTCGCGTCGGTGCCGTTGACGGTGAATGGGAAGTTGGATCGCCGGGCGTTGCCGGCTCCGGAGTACGTCGATGCCGATGCCTATCGGGCGCCCTCGACTCCCACCGAGCAGTTGGTGGCCGGCATCTATGCCCAGGTGTTGGGGTTGGAGCGGGTCGGGGCCGATGACTCGTTCTTCGATCTGGGTGGAGACTCGCTGTCGGCGATGCGGGTGGTGGCGGCGATCAACACCAGCGTGGACTCCGGGTTGGTGGTGCGGGCGCTCTTCGATGCGCCGACGGTGGCCGGGTTGGCCGCCGGTATCGGCGAGCAGGCCGATCGGCGTGCGCCGTTGGTCGCTGGGGTGCGTCCGGCGGTGGTGCCGTTGTCGTTTGCCCAGCAGCGGTTGTGGTTCCTCAACCGGTTCGAGGGTGGGGCGGCGACCTACAACATGCCGATCGCGTTCCGGATCGACGGGGAGCTCGACGTGGCGGCGTTGGGGGCGGCGCTGGACGACGTGATCGCCCGGCACGAGTCGTTGCGCACGGTGTTCCCCGACCTGGAGGGGGTGGCCTTTCAGCAGGTGTTGGCGCCCGAGGCGGGCAGTTGGCGCCGTGGTGGGCCGGCGGTGGTGGCGTTGGCGGAGTCCGAGGTGGCTGCCGAGCTGATCGCGTTGGCCGGGTATCGCTTCGATTTGTCCACCGAGATCCCGATCCGGGCGCAGCTCTTCGAGGTGGGTCCCGAGCAGTACGTGCTGGGGATGGTGTTGCATCACGTCGTCTTCGATGGCTGGTCGATGGCGCCGATGGTGCGCGATGTGGCGCAGGCGTATGCGGCGCGCCGGGCCGGGCGGGCTCCGGGGTGGGCGCCGTTGCCGGTGCAGTACGCCGATTACACGGTGTGGCAACAGGATTGGTTGGGGGTGGAGTCCGATCCCGACAGTGTGACCGCCGCGCAGTTGGGTTATTGGCGCCAGGCGTTGGCCGGGTTGCCCGAGGTGGTGTCGTTGCCGACGGATCGGGCTCGCCCGGCGGTGCCCAGTTACCGCGGGGACGGGGTGACGATGGGTATCGACGCGCAGACCTGGGCGGGGGTCAAGGCGTTGGCCGCCGCGCACGGTGCGACGGTCTCGATGGTGTTGCAGGCCGCGGTGGCGGTGCTGTTGCATCGGGCCGGGGTCGGGGAGGACGTGGCGTTGGGTACGCCGATCGCGGGGCGGATGGATCCCGCGCTCGACGAGTTGGTCGGGTTCTTCGTCAACACCTGGGTGTTGCGGGTGGGGGTGAGTTCTCAGCAGCGCTTCGACGAGGTGCTCGCCGGTGTGCGCCATCAGGCGTTGGATGCCTACGGCAATCAGGACGTGCCCTTCGAGTTGCTGGTGGAGCGGCTCAACCCGACGCGTTCGGCGTCGCATCATCCGTTGTTTCAGGTGTTGGTGGTGTTCCAGAACAACGTGCGTCCGGAGGTGGCGCTGGACGGCGCCACCATTGAGCCGCTCTCGATGGACACCCACACCGCGAAGTTCGATCTGGACTTCGATCTGCGGG
>NZ_JAPZLB010000037.1:0-5336 GCF_033804635.1 Mycobacterium sp. RTGN4
TTTTGTTACCCGTTGGGGTGTGTGTAAGTTTTCGGCCGGTTAGTGCCAGTTCCCTGCGACTATTACTAGTCTTCTAGGTCTGGTCTATCGATCCCGTGGTCTGCGGGGGGCCTTATCCCACTTAATGGGTGAGAAGCCTGGTCTTGGAGGGGGTTTCCCGCTTAGATGCTTTCAGCGGTTATCCTGTCCGAACGTAGCTATCCAGCGGTGCCCCTGGTGGGACAACTGGTAGACCAGAGGTTCGTCCGTCCCGGTCCTCTCGTACTAGGGACAGGTTTCCTCAAGCTTCTGACGCGCGCGGCGGATAGAGACCGAACTGTCTCACGACGTTCTAAACCCAGCTCGCGTGCCGCTTTAATGGGCGAACAGCCCAACCCTTGGGACCTGCTCCAGCCCCAGGATGCGACGAGCCGACATCGAGGTGCCAAACCATCCCGTCGATATGGACTCTTGGGGAAGATCAGCCTGTTATCCCCGGGGTACCTTTTATCCGTTGAGCGACACCCCTTCCACTCGGGGGTGCCGGATCACTAGTCCCGACTTTCGTCCCTGCTCGACATGTATGTCTCGCAGTCAAGCTCCCTTGTGCACTTACACTCAACACCTGATTGCCGTCCAGGTTGAGGGAACCTTTGGGCGCCTCCGTTACTTTTTTGGAGGCAACCGCCCCAGTTAAACTACCCACCAGGCACTGTTCCTGAACCGGATATACGGTTCGAAGTTAGAAGCCCAATACGATCAGAGTGGTATTTCAACAACGACTCCACCCACACTGGCGTGTGAGTTTCACAGTCTCCCACCTATCCTACACAAAACGTATCGGACGCCAATACCAAGTTGTAGTGAAGGTCCCGGGGTCTTTTCGTCCTGCCGCGCGTAACGAGCATCTTTACTCGTAGTGCAATTTCGCCGAGTCTATGGTTGAGACAGTTGAGAAGTCGTTACGCCATTCGTGCAGGTCGGAACTTACCCGACAAGGAATTTCGCTACCTTAGGATGGTTATAGTTACCACCGCCGTTTACTGGGGCTTAAATTCTCAGCTTCACCCCCGAAGGGGTTGACCGGTCCTCTTAACCTTCCAGCACCGGGCAGGCGTCAGTCCGTATACATCGTCTTGCGACTTCGCACGGACCTGTGTTTTTAGTAAACAGTCGCTTCTCACTGGTTTCTGCGACCCCCTCCCGCCGGCCACCGCAAGGGTGTGGACGGTATGGGGGTCCCCCTTCTCCCGAAGTTACGGGGGTATTTTGCCGAGTTCCTTAACCATAGTTCACTCGTACGCCTTGGTATTCTCTACCTGACCACCTGTGTCGGTTTGGGGTACGGGCCGTGTCTGCACTCGCTAGAGGCTTTTCTCGGCAGCATAGGATCACCACATTCGCCTCACTCGGCTATGCATCACCTCTCAGGATATGTGAGACCCGGATTTGCCTAGGTCTCTCCCTACGGGCTTGCCCCAGTATTACCACTGACTGGTATGGCTACCTTCCTGCGTCACCCCGTCGCTTGACTACTACCAGCGAAGGTCCCGCGCAGCCCCAGAAACCCGCACACCCGAAGGTGATTGGTGATCCTGGTTTTGGGCGGTTAGTACCGCTGATTCATCACGGACGCGCATACACGGGTACGGGAATATCAACCCGTTGTCCATCGACTACGCCTGTCGGCCTCGCCTTAGGTCCCGACTCACCCTGGGCGGACTGGCCTGGCCCAGGAACCCTTGGTCTTTCGGCGGGCAAGGTTCTCACTTGCCTTATCGCTACTCATGCCTGCATTCTCACTCCCACACCCTCCACAGCTCCATCACTAGGCTGCTTCACCGGTGTGCAGGACGCTCCCCTACCCAACCAGAACGAATCTTGGTTGCCGCGGCTTCGGCGGTGTGCTTGAGCCCCGCTACATTATCGGCGCACAATCACTTGACCAGTGAGCTATTACGCACTCTTTCAAGGGTGGCTGCTTCTAAGCCAACCTCCTGGTTGTCTTCGCGACTGCACATCCTTTTCCACTTAGCACACGCTTAGGGGCCTTAGCCGGCGATCTGGGCTGTTTCCCTCTCGACGCACGGAGCTTATCCCCCGCCGTCTCACTGCCGCACTATTGACTTACCGGCATTCGGAGTTTGGCTGACGTCAGTAACCTTGTAAGGCCCATCGGCCATCCAGTAGCTCTACCTCCGGCAAGCATCATGCGACGCTGCACCTAAATGCATTTCGGGGAGAACCAGCTATCACGGAGTTTGATTGGCCTTTCACCCCTACCCACAACTCATCCCCTCAGTCTTCAACCTAAGTGGGTTCGGGCCTCCACAACATCTTACTGCTGCTTCACCCTGGCCATGGGTAGATCACTCCGCTTCGGGTCCAGAACACACCACTACACCAACCCCTCTGGATTGGATACGCCCTATTCAGACTCGCTTTCGCTGCGGCTACCCCACACGGGTTAACCTCGCGACATGTCCCTGACTCGCAGGCTCATTCTTCAAAAGGCACGCCATCACCCCACCACGAAGGAGGGCTCTGACGGATTGTAGGCACACGGTTTCAGGTACTCTTTCACTCCCCTCCCGGGGTACTTTTCACCATTCCCTCACGGTACTAATCCGCTATCGGTCATCAGAAGGTATTCAGGCTTACCGGGTGGTCCCGGCAGATTCACAGCAGATTCCACGGGCCCGCTGCTACTCGGGAACACTGAACAAGGCAGACATCGGGTTTTCACGTACCGGGCTCTCACCGTCTACGGCAGGCCATCCCAAGCCACTTCCGCTAACCACGACATTTTCTTACTGCCCTCTGAGGAGGTAGCCCCAGAAGATCAGGTCCCACAACCCCGCACACACAACCCCTACCCGGTATCACATGCATACGGTTTAGCCATCCTCCGCTTTCGCTCGCCACTACTCACGGAATCACAATTGTTTTCTCTTCCTACGGGTACTGAGATGTTTCACTTCCCCGCGTTACCTCCCGCACCCTATGTATTCAGATACGGGTAACACGACATCACTCGTGCTGGGTTTCCCCATTCGGACATCCTCGGATCAACGCTCGGTTGGCAGCTCCCCGAGGCATATCGCAGCCTCCCACGTCCTTCATCGGCCTCTGATGCCAAGGCATCCACCATGCGCCCTTAAACACTTACAACACAAAAACCAATTGTAAAAAATCGAAATTACACCACAACAAGACACCACAAAGACGACCCCCAAAAAAGAGGACCGCCCATGAAAGCACCTTGATGCTCGCAACCACTATGCACGAATCAAACACCACACCCCACCACCAAGCGGGGCAACAACACACCAACCCCGATCCCTCGGAGCCCACCCCCACCCCCACCCAACGGCAGAAGAAGAAGTGTTGACATCACCGCCGGTTCCCCCGAAAGGGCGAAGCGATGACGGGCCTGTTGTCTCAAAGCCCAACAGTGTGCTTGGCAACCCCCACGAACCACGGCCAGTCCCGAAAGACCAGAAACGGCACGGGGTTTTTGAGTTCGTTCATCATAAATCTTGCACCAGAACCGCACCCACTACAGATGAACGGTCCATCCAACGAATCGCCCAGATCACCGAACCCCCACAGTCGTGGGCGGGCCTGAGTCTCGTGGTGCTCCTTAGAAAGGAGGTGATCCAGCCGCACCTTCCGGTACGGCTACCTTGTTACGACTTCGTCCCAATCGCCGATCCCACCTTCGACGGCTCCCTCCCACGAGGGGTTAGGCCACCGGCTTCGGGTGTTACCGACTTTCATGACGTGACGGGCGGTGTGTACAAGGCCCGGGAACGTATTCACCGCAGCGTTGCTGATCTGCGATTACTAGCGACTCCGACTTCACGGGGTCGAGTTGCAGACCCCGATCCGAACTGAGACCGGCTTTCAAGGGATTCGCTCCACCTCACGGATTCGCAGCCCTTTGTACCGGCCATTGTAGCATGTGTGAAGCCCTGGACATAAGGGGCATGATGACTTGACGTCATCCCCACCTTCCTCCGAGTTGACCCCGGCAGTCTCTTACGAGTCCCCGCCATAACGCGCTGGCAACATAAGATAGGGGTTGCGCTCGTTGCGGGACTTAACCCAACATCTCACGACACGAGCTGACGACAGCCATGCACCACCTGCACACCAACCACAAGGGGGGCCGTATCTCTACGGCTTTCTAGTGCATGTCAAGCCCAGGTAAGGTTCTTCGCGTTGCATCGAATTAATCCACATGCTCCGCCGCTTGTGCGGGCCCCCGTCAATTCCTTTGAGTTTTAGCCTTGCGGCCGTACTCCCCAGGCGGGGTACTTAATGCGTTAGCTACGGCACGGATCCCAAGGAAGGAAACCCACACCTAGTACCCACCGTTTACGGCGTGGACTACCAGGGTATCTAATCCTGTTCGCTCCCCACGCTTTCGCTTCTCAGCGTCAGTTACTGCCCAGAGACCCGCCTTCGCCACCGGTGTTCCTCCTGATATCTGCGCATTCCACCGCTACACCAGGAATTCCAGTCTCCCCTGCAGTACTCTAGTCTGCCCGTATCGCCCGCACGCTCACAGTTAAGCCGTGAGATTTCACGAACAACGCGACAAACCACCTACAAGCTCTTTACGCCCAGTAATTCCGGACAACGCTCGCACCCTACGTATTACCGCGGCTGCTGGCACGTAGTTGGCCGGTGCTTCTTCTGTAGGTACCGTCACTTGCGCTTCGTCCCTACTGAAAGAGGTTTACAACCCGAAGGCCGTCATCCCCCACGCGGCGTCGCTGCATCAGGCTTGCGCCCATTGTGCAATATTCCCCACTGCTGCCTCCCGTAGGAGTCTGGGCCGTATCTCAGTCCCAGTGTGGCCGGACACCCTCTCAGGCCGGCTACCCGTCGACGCCTTGGTAGGCCATCACCCCACCAACAAGCTGATAGGCCGCGGGCCCATCCCACACCGCAAAAGCTTTCCCCCACCAGTCATGCAACCAATGAGGTATATCCGGTATTAGACCCAGTTTCCCAGGCTTATCCCGAAGTGCAGGGCAGATCACCCACGTGTTACTCACCCGTTCGCCACTCGAGTACCCCGAAGGGCCTTTCCGTTCGACTTGCATGTGTTAAGCACGCCGCCAGCGTTCGTCCTGAGCCAGGATCAAACTCTCCAAACAAAAACAACCCAACCCACAAAACAGGCAGGTGAATTCGAATCAGAAAAACCTGAATCCAAAACCAGAAAACAAACTGGCAAAAAAACAACCACACCCTGAAAACGGAAGACGGGGAGTCCCCCCAAGGCATGGCAAAACAAACAAACAAAAACCACCAAACACACTATTGAGTTCTCAAACAACACGCCC
>NZ_JAPZLB010000038.1:0-4804 GCF_033804635.1 Mycobacterium sp. RTGN4
ATTCGACGCCTCGTCGAGCTCCCGATACGTCATCGAGCGGCCCCCACCAGACAGCGCCACCGCCCCCGGAGTACGCCCCACCTGCGCCGCGAACAACCCCGGAATCGAACTCCCCGGCGGCGCCGGCTCACTCAACACCGACCGATGACCCCACCCATCCAGCCGCGCATACTCATCCTCAACGAGGAAGTCCATCGACGACAACCGCCGAGACAGGTCAGCATCCACTACGTCCCCCAACTAGCCACTAAACGCTCGTTACGTCGCATGTTCCCAACAAAGACTTCAGTCGTTTGCCGGGGCCTTCCCCCTGGGCAATCAACAGATGCGCCAACCTATTCGAGGTTTCGTCCAGCTTCCGATAGGTCTTCGAGCGGCCCGCGAAACTCGCCGCCGCCGCATTCGGGGCGCACGCCATCCACAGAACGAGCGGGCCGGAAAACGAGCCCTCAACAGATGCCGGCTCGCTCAACGCCGCCCGACTACCCCACCCATCTAGCCGCTCACCCTTATCCCCAACGAGGAAGTCCATCGAGAACAACCGCCGAAATAGGTCAGCGGTCATGTATCAGCCCCTACATCAGCGGTCATCGCCACCAGCACACGCCGGAACCGGTCAATGAGCAGTTCGATGCTGGACGCATCGAACACATCGGTGCGGAACTCCACCACCCCACCGATCCCGGCGGGCTCACCAATGCCGTTGAACCGCTCGCCCAGCGCAAATGTCAGATCCATACGGGCGGAGTTGGTGTGCGCGGGCAGTGGGGTCACCCGCGCATCACCCAAAGTCAATCCGGCCGCGGAATCGGTGTTGTGCTGCCAGGGCAGGTTCTGCCAGGACAAGATGACCTGGATCAGTGGGTGGTGACTGAGGTTTCGAGTGGGTTTGAGCCGATCGACGAGCACCTCGAAGGGCACGTCCTGGTGATCGAAGGCGGCCAGGCCACGTTGGCGTACCTGCTCGAGCAGCTCCGCGATGGTGGGGTCGCCACCTAGATCGACCCGCAGCACCAAGGTGTTGACGAAGAACCCGACCAGTTCGTCGAGCGCGGGATCACTGCGCCCGGCGGTCGCGATGCCCACCGCCACATCCGAACTGGCACTCAACTTCGACAACAACACCGCCAACGCGGCCTGGACCACCATGAAACTGGTCGCATTGTGCTCGCGAGCCACCCGCGCCACCTGCTGCTGCAACTGCGCGGGCCACTCCACGGCCACACTGGAACCCCGGTAATCGGCCACCTCCGGATAGGGCCGATCGGTGGGCAACTCCAAGCGCTCGGGCAGCCCCGCCAACGCCTGCTCCCAATAACTCAGCTGCGCCGAGATGGGACTGTCCGCGTCCTCGAGGTCACCCAGATGCTCACGCTGCCACAACGTGTAATCGACGTACTGCACCGGCAACGGCGCCCACTCCGGTGCTCGCCCGCCACACCGACTGGCATAGGCCACACTGAGATCGGCCACCAACGGAGTCACCGACCACCCGTCGGCGGCGATGTGATGCACTACCGCCACCAGCACGTGTTCCTCGGCGGCGACCCGGAAAAGCGTTGCCCGCAAGGGAATCTCGGTGCTCACGTCGAAGCTGTACCGCGCCGCCACGCCGACGGCCTGCTGCAGCCGCTGCTCCGACCAACCGCCGGCATCCACGACGTCCCAGCCCAAGTTCGCCTGATCGGCGGGTAGCACCACTTGTCCGGGCACCCCATCGATGACCCCGAACACCGTGCGCAGACTCTCGTGGTGGCCCACCACGTCACCCAGCGCTTGCCCCAGCGCCTCGGCATCCAGGTGCCCGCTGAGCTGCAATGCCACCGCCATGTTGTAGATCGGCGAGGGGCCCTGCAACTGCTCGAAGAACCACAACCGCTGCTGGGCATAGGACAACGGAATCAGCTGCGGGCGGGCCATCACCTGCAACGGCGGACGGGCCGCCTCGCCCTGATTGCGGTCGAGATAGTCGGCGAGCCTGGATACGGTCGGCGCATCGAACACATACCGGACCGGCACCTCGCGGCCCAACGCCGACTGCAACCGCGAGGTGACCCGGATCGCGATCAACGAATCCCCGCCCAGGGCGAAGAAGTCGTCGTCCAGACCCACCCGGTCCAACCCGAGCACCTCGGCGAACACCTCGGCGATGGTCTTCTCGGTCGGAGTGGCCGGCGCCCGGAACGCCTTGGCGGCGAACACCGGCGCCGGCAACGCCTTGCGGTCGATCTTGCCCGAGGAGGTCAACGGGAACTCGTCGAGCACGACGAGCTGGGTGGGCACCATGTACTCGGGCAACCGGGCCCCCAACCATTGCCGCACCGCGCTGAGCTTGTTGTTGGTGTCGGGATCATTGGCATACGTGCTGCGCTGCGCCGCCACATGAGCCGGCCGGTACACATCGATCAGCGCTGAAGCGTGCCTGTCCTGGGTGGGAGCGATGAGGACCGCATCCAACGTGCCGGCCTGGGCACCCCAGGTGACCGCGACCTCATATCCCGTGTCCTCGCCCAGCCGGTGCAACTGTTCGGGGGTGGCGACATCGAGGATGGATGCTGCGTAGGCATGCGCCTCTGCCAGCGGAAGCCCGTCAGCCAAGGCCTGTTCGATGTGCACGTCGGCGATCACTCCGGTCCGCGGGATCGCGCTCACCCGCACCACCTCGGGACGCTGCGACTGCAACTGCGTGCGCAGCCCACTGAGCCCCGCGCAGTCCGCCCACGCCCAGACCGGCGCGTCGGCCACCGACCGCACCGCGGCCGGGCCTTTGTGGATGGTGACGTCGTAGCGGTACCGGCTCAACTCGTTGTCGGCGTGGCCACGTTTGACCTGGATGTCCACCCCGGCCACTGACTCGTGCTCGGCGGCCCAGGTGGTGAAGAACTCTGGGGCCAACAGCAACTCGGGCTCCCCGAGCATGGCGTGCTGCACCCGTTGCCGGATGTCGTCGACGTCGTCGGACGCCCCACGGGCCAACGCAATCCCGGTCTGGAACGACCCCTGCAAGCCGTGGTTGCGCACGTCCCCGATGAACAACGCCCCACCCGGGGCCAGCAGCTCCATGGCGGTGTCGATGACCTCGGCCAGAT
The DNA here is from genome assembly GCF_033804635.1 of Mycobacterium sp. RTGN4. Taxonomy (NCBI): domain Bacteria; kingdom Bacillati; phylum Actinomycetota; class Actinomycetes; order Mycobacteriales; family Mycobacteriaceae; genus Mycobacterium; species Mycobacterium sp. RTGN4. The sequence continues at coordinate 3,090 of NZ_JAPZLB010000038.1, forward strand.
AATCCGCACTCGGGAAGTACTGAATAACCGAGTTGACGATGATGGTGTCGAAGTGGCCCCGCGGCAACTCGTCGGTGACATGCGCCGGTTGGGTCGCCAACCGCACCCGATCCCCCCACGCGTGCGCAGCCACTGCCGCACTCAGCTTGCGGATCGTCGGCGCGGAGAAGTCCGTCCCCCAATACTGCACACTCACTGGGGCGATTTGAGATAGCACCAGCCCCGAACCGACACCGAGTTCCAACACGCGTCGCGGCGCCAGCGCCAGGATCCGGTCCACCGTGGCCGCACGCCACTCCCGCATCTGGTCCAACGGGATCGGCTCACCGGTGTAGCTGCTGTTCCAGCCCCGGAAGTCGCTACCGAAGTCGGCCGCCTCGACCTCGACCTCGGCGTCATAGAGTTCGTCGTAGATGTGCTGCCACTGGTCGACGGCCTCGGCCTCTTTGTCGGTAGTGGTGGTGCGCTCCAGCCCCACATAGGCGATCAGATGATCGGCGGCGTCACCGTGATGCACCGCCACCGCCGCCCGCGATACCTGCGGGCAGGCCAACAGGGAGTTCTCGATCTCGCCCAGCTCCAGCCGCTGGCCCCGCAGCTTGATCTGCGCATCGGCCCGCCCTAGATACTCCAGCTGTCCATCTGCACCCCAGCGCACCAAATCTCCGCTGCGATACATCCGCGCCCCAACATCGCCAAACGGGTTGGCCACGAACCGATCTGCGGTCAACTCCGGTCGACCCACGTAGCCACGCGCCAAGCCCGGCCCACCCAGATACAACTCCCCGACCACCCCGACCGGAACCGGGTTGAGCCGCCCGTCGAGCACCAACGCACTAACCCCGGCAATTGGAGCACCGATGCCCACCGGCTCACCGGCGGCCAATGCACTCCAGGTGACCCAGATGGTGGCCTCGGTGGGGCCGTAGGCGTTGAACATCGCCCGCCCCGGCGCCCACGCCGCCACCAACTCCGCCGGGCACGCCTCCCCACCAGTGATCAACGTGGCCAACCGCCCCTCCAACCGGTCCCGGTCGAGCGTTGCCAACACCGTCGGAGTCAACAACCCCGCATCCACCCGCTGCTCGGCCAACAGCGCCGTCAACGCCTCTCCCGCATAGGAATCCGGCGGCGCCACCACCAACGCCGCGCCCGACGCCACCGCCAACAACCACTCGAACACCGAGGCATCGAAGGTCGGCGCGGCCACCATCAGCACCCGCGCACCCGGCGCCAACCCATACACCGCGCGATGCGCGGCGGCCTCACCCAACAACCCGGCGTGACTGACGACGACTCCCTTCGGCGTCCCGGTGGACCCCGACGTGAAGATCACATACGCCGCGTCATCCACACTCAACGACGCCAACCGCTCCCCATCGGTGATCGGATCCCCACTACGCCCCGACACGTCCAACCCGTCCACCGCCAACACCGGACGGCTCCCGGCCCCGCCCACGGTGTCGGAGCCAATGGTCAACACACACACCGCGTCGACGGCGTCGAGCACCGCAGCGATCCGCGCATCCGGATGCCCCCGATCCACCGGCACATAGGTCCCACCGGCCTTGAGCACCGCCCACCACGCCAGCACCAACTCCGCGCACCGCTCCATCGCCACGCCCACCGCACGCTCGGGACCCACCCCGGCCTCGATCAGCACCCGCGCCAACCGATTCGAGGCCTCGTCGAGCTCGCGATAAGACCACGACCGC
>NZ_JAPZLB010000039.1:0-4423 GCF_033804635.1 Mycobacterium sp. RTGN4
GCGGTCGTGGTCTTATCGCGAGCTCGACGAGGCCTCGAATCGGTTGGCGCGGGTGCTGATCGAGGCCGGGGTGGGTCCCGAGCGTGCGGTGGGCGTGGCGATGGAGCGGTGTGCGGAGTTGGTGCTGGCGTGGTGGGCGGTGCTCAAGGCCGGTGGGACCTATGTGCCGGTGGATCGGGGGCATCCGCAGGCGCGGGTGGCTGCGGTGCTCGATGCGGCTGGGGCGGTGTGTGTGCTGACCTGTGGGGCCGAGGTGGTGGCCGGCGCTGGTGGGCGTGCGGTGGTGCGCGTCGATGAGGTGGACCTTTGGGCCCGGTCTGCGGGTCCGGTCACCGATGCCGAGCGGTGGGCGCCGCAGAGTGGCGATGATGCGGCGTATGTGATCTTCACCTCGGGGTCCACCGGCACCCCGAAGGGGGTGACGGTCACCCATGCCGGGCTGTTGGGTTGGGCTGGGGCGCAACGGGAGCGGTTCGGGTTGGCGGCGCATTCGCGGGTGTTGATGGTGGCCGCCCCGACCTTCGATGCCTCGGTCGGGGAGTGGTTGTTGGCGGCGGCTTCGGGGGCGGCGTTGGTGGTGGCGGCCCCGGATTGCTATGCCGGGGAGGCGTTGACGATGCTGCTGGCCGAGCAGCGCGTGGATGCGGCGATCTTGACGCCGACGGTGCTGGGGACCTTGGAGCGGGCCCGGTTGGATGGGTTGAGCACGCTGATCGCGGTGGGGGAGGCGGTGCCGGCGGAGTTGGTGGCGGCGTGGGCGCCGGGGCGGGCGATGTTCAACGGTTACGGCCCCAGCGAGGTCACCATCTGGGTGACCTGTGCGTTGCTGGCGGCGGGCCAACCGGTGCGGATCGGGGCGCCGATCGCCGGGGTTAGTGCGTTGGTGCTCGACGGGCGGCTCAACCCGGTTCCGGTCGGGATGGTCGGGGAGTTGTATCTGGGTGGGCCTGCCTTGGCGCGTGGCTACGTGGGTCGACCGGAGTTGACCGCAGATCGGTTCGTGGCCAACCCCTTTGGCGCCCCTGGGGCGCGGATGTATCGCAGCGGGGATTTGGTGCGCTGGGGTGCTGATGGGCAGTTGGAGTATCTGGGGCGTGCTGATGCGCAGATCAAACTGCGTGGGCAGCGCATCGAGTTGGGCGAGATCGAGAACACGCTGCTGGCCTGCCCGCAGGTCACCGGGGCCGCGGTGGCGGTGCATCACGGTGAGGCCGCCGAGCATCTGATCGCCTACGTGGGGTTGGCGCACACCAGTACCGCCGATCATGACGCCGAAGTGGTCGGTCAGTGGCAGCAGATCTATGACCAGTTGTATGACGCCGAGGTCGAGGTCGAGGTGGCCGACTTCGGTAGCGACTTCCGGGGCTGGAACAGCAGTTACACCGGTGAGCCGATCCCGTTGGAGCAGATGCAGGAGTGGCGTGCGGCCACGGTGGATCGGATCTTGGCGCTGGCGCCGCGGCGGGTGTTGGAGCTCGGTGTCGGTTCGGGGCTGTTGCTTGCTCGGGTGGCCCCGCAGTGCGTGCAGTATTGGGGCACCGACTTCTCCGCGCCGACGATCCGCACGCTGGGTGCGGCGGTCACCGGGCAGCCGTGGGGGGATCGGGTGCGGTTGGCGACCCAACCGGCGCATGTCACCGACGGGTTGCCGCGGGGCCACTTCGACACCATCATCGTCAACTCGGTGGTGCAGTACTTCCCGAGTGCGGATTATCTGGGCGAGGTCATCGACACCGCCATGGAGTTGTTGGCCCCGGGTGGGGCGTTGTTCCTCGGGGACGTGCGCAACCACGGTTTGCAGGGGGCGTTTCAGACCGGTGTCGCGTTGGCGCACGTCGGCCCCGGTGCCGAGGCCGACGAGGTGCGCCAACGGGTGCAGCACGCCATGCTCGGGGAGCCCGAATTGCTGTTGGCCCCAGAGTTCTTCACCACCTGGGCCGCCGAGCACGCGTCGGTGGCCGGGGTGGACGTCGCGGTCAAACGTGGCCACGCCGACAACGAGCTGAGCCGGTACCGCTACGACGTCACCCTCTACAAGGGTCCGGCCGCGGTGCGGTCGGTCACCGACGCGCCGCTCTGGGCGTGGGCGGACTGTGCGGGGCTGCGTGGGCTGGCCGCGCAGTTGGCGTCGCAGCGTCCCGAGGTGGTGCGGGTGGCCGCGATTCCGCGGACCGGTGTGATCGCCGACGTGGGCATGGAACGGGCGTTGGCCGACGGGCTGGGCACCGTGGCGGCCGGCGTGCAGGTCGCCGCCATGGGCGACACCGCCACCCCTGAGCAGTTGCACCGCCTCGGCGAGGCGATCGGGTATCGGGTGGCGGTCACCTGGGGTGGGGCCCCGGGCACGGTGGATGCGGTCTTCCTCACCGCCGAGGGTTCGGGCGGGTACCGGGGGTTGACCGATCTCTACGGTGGGTCCGCCGCGGCGCGTTCGCGCGCCAGCTGCGCCAATGATCCCGACACCAACGCCAAGCTCAGTGCGGTGCGCCAATGGTTGGGTGAGCGGTTGCCCGAGTACATGGTGCCCAGCCAGCTGGTGGTGCTCGAGGAGTTCCCGTTGACCTCCTCGGGCAAGATCGACCGCAGGGCGTTGCCCAAGCCGGTGTTCGCCGCCAAGGCGTTTCGGGCGCCGGGCACCCCGACCGAGAAGACCGTCGCCGAGGTGTTCGCCGAGGTGCTCGGGTTGGACCGGGTGGGTCTGGACGACGACTTCTTCGCCCTGGGTGGGGATTCGTTGATCGCGATCCGGGTCACCTCGCGGTTGCAGTCGGCGGTGGGCCGCGAGGTGGCGGTGCGGTATCTGTTCGACGCGCCGAGCGTGGGCGCTTTGGCCGACTTCTTGGACCGCAATCAGGGCGAGGCGGCGCGCCCGCCGGTGGCGGTGATGGCCCGCCCGCAGCGGATTCCGTTGTCCTATGCCCAGCAGCGGTTGTGGTTCTTGGAGCAGTTGCAGGGCCCCTCGCCGATCTACAACATGGCGGTGGCGTTGCAGCTCAGTGGGCGCCTGGATGCCGAGGCGTTGGCCGCGGCGCTGGGTGACGTGGTGGGGCGCCACGAGAGTCTGCGCACGGTGTTCGGGGTGCTCGATGGGGTGCCCGGGCAGGTGGTCGTGGGTGCGGAGTTGGCCGATGTGGGCTGGCGGGTCGTGGATGCCTGCGGTTGGTCGGCGCAGCGGCTGCAGCAGGCCGTCGGCGCGGCGGCGCGTTACAGCTTCGACGTGAGTACCGAGATTCCCTTGCGGGCAACGCTTTTCCGGGTCGCCGCGGACGAGCACGTGTTGGTGGCGGTGGTGCATCACATCGCTGCTGACGGGTGGTCGGTGACTCCGTTGGTGGCCGATCTCAGTGTGGCCTATGCCAGTCGGTGTGGCGGGCGAGCACCGGAGTGGGCGCCGTTGGCGGTGCAGTACGTCGATTACACGTTGTGGCAGCGTGAGCATCTGGGTGACCTCGAGGACGCGGACAGTCCGATCTCGGCGCAGCTGAGTTATTGGGAGCAGGCGTTGGCGGGGCTGCCCGAGCGTGTGGAGTTGCCGACGGATCGGCCCTATCCGGCGGTGGCCGATTACCGGGGTGCCAGTGTGGCCGTGGCGTGGTCGGCGCAGTTGCAGCAGCAGGTGGCGCGGGTGGCTCGCGAGCACAATGCGACCAGTTTCATGGTGGTGCAGGCCGCGTTGGCGGTGTTGTTGTCGAAGTTGAGTGCCAGTTCGGATGTGGCGGTGGGCATCGCGACCGCCGGGCGCAGTGATCCCGCGCTCGACGAATTGGTCGGGTTCTTCGTCAACACCTTGGTGCTGCGGGTCGAACTGGACGGCGATCCGACCATCGCGGAGCTGCTCGAGCAGGTACGCCAACGCAGCCTGGGTGCCTTCGATCACCAGGACGTGCCCTTCGAGGTGCTCGTCGAGCGGCTCAACCCGACCCGCAGCTTGACCCATCATCCGCTGATTCAGGTGATGATGACGTGGCTGAACTTCGCCGGACCCGCCGTTGGGGGGGCGTTGGGTGAGGTGGCGGTCACCCCGTTGGCCGCCGACACCGCGACCGCCCGGATGGATCTGGTGTTCTCGTTGGCCGAACGCTTCACCGACATGGGTGAGCCCGCGGGCATCGGTGGCAGCGTGGAGTTCCGCACCGATGTGTTCGACGCGGCCACCGTGGAGACGTTGATCGGGCGACTGCAACGGGTGTTGTGGGCGTTGGTGTCTGACCCGACGCGGTCGTTGTCCTCGGTGGAGGTCTTGGCCGCCGGTGAGCGGGCCCGCCTCGATGAGCTCGGTCAGCGGGCGGTGTTGAGGGAGTCGGTGACCGGCAGTTCGATTCCGGGGTTGTTCGCGGCGCAGGTGGGGCGTACTCCGGGGGCGGTGGCGCTGTCTGGTGGGGGCCGCTCGATGACGTATCGGGAGCTCGACGAGGCGTCGAAT
>NZ_JAPZLB010000040.1:0-4015 GCF_033804635.1 Mycobacterium sp. RTGN4
AACTCCGCCGTTTTCATCTGATGAATCAGCCAGCCGTTGCCGCCCATCCGGGCGAGCTTCGCTTGGGTTCACGAATGCTGCTGTTGAGCAGCGACATTCGGAATGACGCCACGGTGTGACAGCGGGTGGGTCGCAGAGTTAGATTCGCGGGGGGAACTCGCACGCCCATCGCCGAGGCTGCCACCTGCATTGATGTGGCGTTGATGCATTGCATGATTCAATGTATCATCCGATGAGACAGCTTGGGGGGTGCGATGCCGGTCGATAGAAGTGGTCGGGTGTACGTCGTCGGTGCGGTTCCGTTGCTGCACCCGGAGGCGCAGACCGTCGAGGAGATGCTCGAGGGGTGGCGCAACCAGCAACTGTGCCGCAACCTCGACCACGACACGATCGCCGGACGGATCCGGGTCGTGCAACGGTTCCTGGCGTACACCAACGAATTCCCGTGGACGTGGACACCGGCGATGGCCGAAGAGTTCTTCGGTGATCTACGCGCGATCCACCGGCGCAAACAATCCACCGTCCGCGGTTATCAGAACGCCTTGAGGCTGTTCTGCTCCTACGTCAGCCATCCCGACTACGGCTGGGACCGGGTGTGCGAGCAGCGGTTCGGAACTCATCCGGCGCAAGTGTTCTTCGAGTGGAACACCGCCACCCACGTGCAGGACAACGAGCAGTCCCCCGAGAAGCGTGCCTTCACCAAGGCGGAGTTGCAGGACTTCTTCGACCACGCCGACGACCAGGTCGCGCTGATCGCGGCGTCGGGGCGCAAGGGCTGGCTGCCGGCCTACCGCGACGCGGTGATGTTCAAGGTCGCCTACTCCTACGGGCTGCGGTGCAACGAATTACGGCACCTGCAAACCGTCGACTTCTCCCGCAATCCTCGGGCCCGCGAGTTCGGCCGCTACGGCGTCGTTCAGATCCGGTACGGCAAGGCCAAGAAGGGATCCCCTCCGAAACGACGCAGCGTGCTGACCGTCTTCGATTGGACACCCGAGGTGATCGGCGACTGGCTCACCCATGGCCAGCCCTACATGGACGACGGTATCGACCTGTTCCCCAGCGAGCGAGGCACGCTGGTCGCCGAACGCACCCTGCTCCGTCGGTTCCGGCGCTACTGCGACGATGACCTGCAGCTGCCAGGCGGACTCGATCTGCACTCATTGCGGCGTTCCCATGCCACCCACCTCATCGAAGATGGCTGGGACGCGAAGTTCGTCCAGGATCAGCTGGGTCACGAGCATGCCAGTACCACTTCGCTCTACACGTGTGTGTCCAGCGATTACCGCACCCGCACCTTGCGTCGGGCGTTGGATGCGACCATCAACGAGGCGTTGTCCGTTGACGGCGAGGAGACGTCGTGAATCGTCAAGTCGACTACACCTGGCGGGTAGCCGAGTTGATGGCCGCGGCCGGCATGCACAACAGCACCGACCTCATCCCGCGCCTCGCCGAGCGTGGTATCCAGCTGTCACGCCCGCAGGTATACCGGGTGGTTCATCAACGCCCCGAACGGGTTTCGCTACAAATGATGGCCGCCCTCTGCGACATCTTCGGCTGCGGAGTCGAGGACTTGGTCACCGTCACCGCGTCCGACGTCCGCCGCAAGCGAGCCTCAACCGCCGCGGTGACGTCGACGGCACCCAACGTCGTCGAACTCAACAAATCCGTGCGGCCGCGCCGTGCCCGCGTGCTCCGCGATGACGACTAACCCCCACCGTCGATCCCGCGGACGACCAACCGTCACCAACGGAACACTGCGCTGCACCCGATGCAGCCGAATGTCCACCCAGAACCGAACCCCGTCCTGGCCAGACGAGCAACTCTGCAACAGCTGCTTCTACACCGCGATGCGCACCAGAGGCATCTGCCCGATCTGCGGACACGACGGCGTGCTGCCCGGCCGCACCAACCGCACCGAAGATCGGCCAATCTGCTTGTCCTGCGCTGGCATCCCCGGAACCTACCGATGTGCGACCTGCGACATCGAAGGTCAGATCTACCGGCACGGGCGATGCGCCCGCTGCGCGCTACGCGAGGACTTGAGCTCGCTGATCGTCGACGGCGCCGCGGAACCGGTCGCGATGGGCACGATCACCGACATCCTGTGCGGAGTGGACCGACCCGAAAGCATCCTCACCTGGAAACGATCCCCCACCGTTCGGGCCCTGCTGACTGGGCTCTCCTGCGGTGACATCCCGCTCAGCCATGACGGCCTCGATGCCGCCGGGCGAAACAGCCAGGTTTCGCACTTGCGTAGCCTGCTCGAGCACAACGGCCTGCTCCCGCCCCGCGATGAACACCTTGGGCGGTTCGAATTGTGGCTCGCGCGCACACTGGACGACATTCCCGACCCGGCGGTGCGAGCCCCCGTCGAACAGTTCGCCACCTGGCATCACCTGCGCCGGCTACGCCTCGCCTCCACGCCCGGGCAAGCCTCCGACGGGCCGAAACGCGCAGCCCAACAACAGATCACCGAGACGGTCAAATTCCTCACCTGGCTGCTCGAGCACCATCAGCGCACCGCGGCCAGCTGCCACCAACAAGATGTCGACGAGTGGCTAGCGACGGGACCGACAACACGCCACAAGATCCGCGCCTTCTTAGTGTGGGCCAATAAGAGCAAGATCAACACCGCAGTACGACTCGAAACCAAGCAGGCTCAGACCACCGGCCTGCTCACCCAGGACCAGCGACTGGCATGGATCAAAAGAATGCTCACCGGCGACACGGAGTCCCTTCCCCACCGCGTCGCGGGAACATTGGTGCTGCTCTACGCCCAACCCATGGTGAAGATCGCCGCACTCAAGACGACGGCCGTCGAAATCACCCCGCGTGAGACGCTGATATCCCTTGGAGCCGAACCCATCCCGGTACCCGAACCCTTCGCCGGCATGCTCAAAGAGCACCTCGACAACCGGCCGAACCTTCGCACCGGCGGCGGCAGGGCCACCACGGCGTGGCTCTTCCCGGGCCGAGGGCCCGGCAAGCACCTCGACACCGAGACCATGGTCAAAGCTCTCGGCATCAGCGTGCTCGCAGCGCGCACCTCCGCGCTGCGCGACCTCGTCGCCGAGATCCCACCTCCGGTCGTCGCACAACTGCTGGGCTACAGCCACAACTGCACCCAGTATCACGCCGAACAGGCCGGACAACGATGGTCCCGATATGTCACATAGCGGCAAGTCCGAACACCGCGCTCGCCACACAGGACGACACGACACCGAACTTCCCGATTCGATGTGCCGACTTGGCGGAAGCCTCTACCCGCGTGGCTGCAACAATCATTTACTGAGCATTACCACCACTCAAGTATTGCAAGCTACGAGTCTTCCGTTTGCGCTGCCATTCAACACGTTTGGGAGGCTTCTTCATTTTCCCTGTTGTCGCTACAGGTCCATGACGATCCGCAATGCCGCATCGACACGGCGCATCTCGTCGAAAGCGAGTCGTCCAACGTTCTCGCCGAGCCGGCTTGGGTCGACGGCCGCGGCCTGCTCGGCTAGCACTCGGGTGACACGACCGGCGATCTCGACCTCCGGACGAAAGGTCGCAACCCGGGCCGCGGTCGACGTCGGCGCTACCAGCAACGTCGATAGTGGAAGTCCGTCGGACTGGATGACGACGGCGTACCGGGTGCCGGACTGCTCGTGGCCGCGACTGCCCCGTGGGGCGCGAAGTCGGAAGACCTCACCACGCACGCAACGTCTCCATGTCGCGAAGCACCTGCGCTGCTTCCGCCCGGTCGGCCTCGTCCGCTGCGAGTTCCTCGGCCTCCGCGCGGATCGACGCGGTGGCTTTTCGTCGGGCAGCATCGATCAGCGCGATTCGAACGGCCGCCGATACCGGAGTGCCGTCACGAGTCAGCACAGCTAATGCATTCGACGTGTCCTCGTCGGTTCGAAAAGTGATGGTGTCAGCCATAGGTCACAGCGTACTACAAATTGTAAGACAGTGGCGGCGTTGTCGGGTATCGCTGGAATACGACTGAATCGAATACGGCGGGTTACCGGTA
>NZ_JAPZLB010000041.1:0-3005 GCF_033804635.1 Mycobacterium sp. RTGN4
TCTGGTGGGGGCCGCTCGATGACGTATCGGGAGCTCGACGAGGCGTCGAATCGGTTGGCGCACTTGTTGGTTGCCCATGGTGCGGGTCCGGGTCGGTGTGTGGCGTTGCTGCTTCCGCGGTCGATCGAGGCGGTCACCGCGATCGTGGCGGTGCTCAAGTCGGGGGCGGCGTATGTGCCGATCGATGCGGCGGTGCCCGATGCGCGCATCGAGTTCATGCTCGGTGATGCCGCCCCGGTGGTCGCGGTCGCCACCGCGGGGTTGGTGGGCCGGTTGAGCGGCGCCGCGGTGCCGGTGGTGGTGATCAGCGATGCGCGCATCGACACCCAACCCGTCACCGCGGTTGCGGTGGCCCCGGGCCCCGAGGACGTGGCGCATGTCATTTACACCTCGGGGACCACGGGCACTCCGAAGGGGGTGGCGATCACCCATCAGAACGTGACGCGGTTGTTCGAGGGCCTCGAGGTCGGTGTGGTGATGGGCCCGGAGCAGGTGTGGGCGGGGTGTTCATCGTTGGCCTTCGATTATTCGGTGTGGGAGATCTGGGGTGCGCTGCTCCATGGCGGCCGGTTGGTGGTGGTGCCCGAGGAGGTCACCCGCTCCCCGCAGGATTTGCACGCATTGTTGGTCGCCGAGCGGGTCACGGTGTTGAGCCAGACCCCCTCGGCGGTGGGCATGCTGGACTCGGCGGGGCTGGAGTCGGCGACGCTGATGGTGGCCGCCGAACCGTGCCCGGCCGAGGTGGTGGATCGGTGGGCGCCGGGGCGGGTGATGATCAATGGTTACGGTCCGACCGAGACGACGGTGTATGCCACGATCAGCGCCCCGTTGCGGGTGGGTTCGGGGCCGGTGCCGATTGGTGTCCCGGTGCCGGGGGCGGCGTTGTTCGTGCTGGATCAGTGGTTGGGTGTGGTGCCCGCGGGTGTGGTCGGCGAGTTGTACGTGGCTGGGCGTGGGGTGGGGTTGGGGTATCTGGGTCGGGCCGGGTTGAGTGGGTCGCGGTTCGTGGCGTGCCCGTTCGGTGGGGTGGGGGCGCGGATGTATCGCACCGGGGATTTGGTGTGTTGGGGTGCTGATGGGCAGTTGCAGTATTTGGGTCGCGCTGATGAGCAGGTCAAGATCCGCGGGTATCGCATCGAGTTGGGTGAGGTGCAGGCCGCGCTCAGTGAGTTGGATGGGGTGGCCCAGGCGGTGGTGATCGCCCGGGAGGATCGGCCCGGGGACAAGCGGTTGGTCGGTTATGTCACCGAGACCGTTGCGGGGGCAGCGGATCCGGCGGGGATGCGGGCGGTGTTGGCGCAGCGGTTGCCGGGGTACATGGTGCCGGCGGCGGTGGTGGTGCTCGCATCGGTGCCGTTGACGGTGAACGGGAAGTTGGATCGCCGCGCGTTGCCGGCTCCGGAGTACGTCGATGCCGATGCCTATCGGGCGCCCTCGACTCCCGCCGAGCAGTTGGTGGCCGGCGTTTATGCCCAGGTGTTGGGGTTGGAGCGGGTCGGGGCCGATGACTCGTTCTTCGATCTGGGTGGAGACTCACTTTCCGCGATGGAGGTGATCGCCAAGATCAACCAGGCCATGGACACCCAGCTGGCGGTGCGCACCATATTCGAGGCACCCTCGGTGAGCAGGCTGAGCCAGCAACTCCACAAAACGGTCACCGGCCCCAGTTGCGCATCGGTGCATGGCCACATCGCCCCCCAGGTGCACGCCACCGACCTCACCCTGGACAAATTCATCGACGCCGCCACGCTGAGCAACGCCCCGGCATTGCCACCGCCGGGCCCCGAGGTGCGCACCGTGCTGTTGTGCGGAGCGACCGGCTTCCTCGGACGCTACCTGGCCCTGGAATGGCTCGAACGCATGGAGCAGGTCGACGGGACGCTGATCTGCCTGGTGCGCGCCGAGTCGGACCAGGATGCCCGGGCCCGACTGGACAAGATCTTCGACAGCGGCGACCCCACACTGCTACGCCACTACCAGGACCTGGCCGCCGACCGCCTGCAGGTGATCGCCGGCGACAAGGGCGAGGCCAACCTCGGGCTGGACCAGCCAAGCTGGCAGCAGCTGGCCGACACCGTCGATCTGATCGTCGATCCCGCCGCCCTGGTCAACGGCGTACTGCCCTACAGCGAAATGTTCGGACCCAACGTCGTGGGCACCGCCGAGCTGATCCGGCTGGCGCTGACCACCAAGCTCAAGCCCTACAGCTACGTCTCCACCGCCAACGTGGGCGATCAAATCGAACCATCGGCGTTCACCGAGGACGCCGACATCCGCGTCATCAGCCCCACCCGCACCAACGACGGCAGCTACACCAACGGCTACGGCAACAGCAAGTGGGCCGGAGAGGTCCTGCTGCGCGAAGCCAACGACCTATGCGCACTACCGGTATCGGTGTTCCGCTGCGACATGATCCTGGCCGGGCTCACCTACACAGGCCAACTCAACCTCTCCGACATATTCACCCGGATGCTGCTCAGCGTGGCACTCACCGGCGTGGCACCCACCTCCTTCTACCGGCTCGACGCCCACGGCAACCGCCAACGCGCACACTTCGACGGGCTCTCAGTGGAATTCGTCGCCGAAGCCATCGCCACGCTGGGCACCCAAGTCGTCGACGGATTCGAGACCTACCACGTCATGAACCCCCACGACGACGGCATCGGACTCGACGAATACGTCGACTGGCTCATCGAAGCCGGCTGCCAGATCCAACGCATCGACGGCTTCGGACAATGGCTACAACGCTTCGAAGACGGCCTCAGCGCGCTCCCCCACAGCCAACGCCAGCAATCGGTACTCGAAGTGCTCCAAGTCCAACTCAAACCACTAGACACCCACGACCTCAACGCCCCCGAACCAGCCCTCGGCTCCCTCGCCCCAACCCCACGATTCCGCGCCGCAGTACAACAAGCGAAAATCGGCCCCGACAACGACATCCCCCACGTCACCGCACCCACCATCAAGAAATACATCACCGACCTGCAACAACTCGGACTGATCTA
>NZ_JAPZLB010000042.1:0-2833 GCF_033804635.1 Mycobacterium sp. RTGN4
CACAACCGGCTGCCACACCGCCCGGGTGGCGGAATTACGTGACAGACGAGGTGGGGGAATTCCGTGACGGACAACCCCTCAAGCTGGAGGAATTATGTGACCGCTGACACTTTGGGAAACAAGACTCCGCGAAAAGTCCGAAACCGCTGCAATCGGCAGAGTGGCCGCGGTATTCGACGCTCTTAGCAGCGCACTGCGAGCTGGCGGGATTGGCAAAGTCCCAGAACGCCAGCGCACAACCCAGAGAAGCTCTCCAACGCGCCCTGTCGCTGCTCGCCCACTAACGGAGGGCGTCGGTGTCACGACGCTGTCACAACTAGTGCGAGATGGCCGGGATTGCGCTGAGACATGCAGGGAATATTTGTGCTGCTTGACGACCATCCAGAGCCGTTGCGGCATAACGAGAAACACAGTATTTGAGACTTAAAATCCGCACAGTGTCCGTTCGAATCGGACTGGGGGCACCGAGAAATGGCTGTTCAGGCTATTTTCGAGGGTTCTTTAGGCGCCCGTGGCCGTGGACAGGGCACTGCATGACAGCGGCACGGGCCGGTCGGGCGAGCTCGATCCAACACGGTGCGCACGACGCCGTCTGCGCCGACGTCGTGCCACGGTTCGGCGTGGCTCTACCAGGCTAATAGCGTTGACCCAAAAACCCGCTAATGGTTATGATGTTTACGTGAGGTTTGGGGCCGAGGGGAGCCAGCAGCGCCTGACGCCGCTGACCACACCTGTTGCTGCTCGCCCGAACGTGGCCGAGTGCTGCTGGTAGATCCAGGCCGTTCCTGCAACTCGTTCGATGGATTGAAGGTGAGGTTTTAAGGTGGTTGCCACTGATCAGAAGCTGGCGGCTTGTGTCGTCGAGTTGGTTTCGGGTCCCACCGCGCCGGGAGGAATCGACGACTTCGAACTCCAGCACGCGCGCCGGGTCTTGGCTCACCTCAAGGCTGCCATTGGGCGCGAGGGATTGTTGGATCTGCTGAAGCCCGACATCAAATTGGGTGTCGACTTTCTGCGGGAGATGGCCGACCGCTCTAAGGGGAAGCTGAGGCCTGCGACGACGGTGTTGGCGGTCAAGGGTCTCAAGGCCACCGAGTTCTTGCACTGGCTCGATGACCAGTTCGACAAGGAAGCCGTGATGCTGGCCGCTGAACCGGATCATTTCGTCATCGCCCCGAACGACGCCGCGAGGGTCACCATCGTGGAGACCCTCGGCGAATACGTGTGCCAGATCAACCTGCCGCCTTACGACGGTGCTGCTACCTGGGATGCGGCCGTGGTCGACGAACTGCTGCCGGAATACGACTATCAATTCCGGCGAATCGCACGAATCACGTTGCCGGACGGCACGTTGGTAGGACGTATGCTCACCCAATTCGGCGATACCCCCGAGGGATTCAATGCAAGCCTGACGGCGTACTTCCCGACCGCCTGCCCCGAAGACGTCTTCGAACATCACCGGCAACATCTCGCCGTTGAATTCCGTAATTGGATCGTTGGTGCTGCATCCGAAGTGCGGCATTGAGTTTGGTCTGATGTGAGTCGGGGCCGGCCTTTGCCGCCGCCCCGAGCTCGCACCTGTGTCGGAAGAGGGAGTGGCCGAATGGCCGAGATGTCAGAGTCCTATCCGCCGTCTGAGGAGTTCGCCGGGAACGCCAATGCGACCGAAGAGCTTTATCGCGCAGCGGAAGTGGACCGGCTGGAGTTCTGGGCCGAGCAGGCCAGCCGCCTGTCCTGGGCGGTGCCCTTCACCGAGGTACTGGACTGGTCAGGGGCCCCGGTTGCGGAGTGGTTCGCCGACGGCAAGCTCAACGTGGCCTACAACTGCGTAGACAGGCACGTCGATGCGGGCAACGGTGACCGGGTTGCGATCCAATGGGAGGGCGAGCCCGTCGGTGACGCCCGCACCATCACCTACGCCCAACTCAAGGACGAGGTGTCCAAGGCCGCCAACGCTTTCACCGAGTTGGACTTGGTGGCCGGCGACCGGGTCGCGATCTACATGCCGATGGTGCCCGAAGCGATCGTGGCCATGCTGGCTTGCGCCCGGCTCGGCGTCATGCACTCGGTGGTGTTCGCCGGCTATTCGGCTTCGGCCCTGCGCGCCCGCATCGAAGACGCCGGAGCCAAGGTGGTCATCACCACCGACGGGCAGTACCGGCGCGGCGAGGCCGTGTCACTGAAGGCCGCCGTCGACGAGGCCGTCGAGGGTCAGTCCTGCGTGGAGCGCGTTCTAGTGGTGCGCCGCACCGATATCGACGTGGACTGGACCGAGGGACGCGATGTCTGGTGGCACGATGTGGTCGATCCGGCTTCGCCCGTGCACCTCCCGGAAGCCTTTCACAGTGAGCATCCGCTATTCCTGCTGTACACGTCGGGCACGACCGGCAAGCCCAAAGGCATCATCCACACCACCGGCGGCTATCTCACCCAGGCGTCCTACACCCACTTCAACGTGTTCGACGTCAAACCCGAGACCGACGTGTTCTGGTGCACCGCCGACATCGGCTGGGTAACCGGGCACAGCTACATCGTGTACGGCCCGCTGTCCAACGGCGTCACGCAGGTGGTCTACGAGGGCACCCCGGCTTCGCCGGACGAGCACCGTCACTTCCAGATCATCGAGAAGTACGGCGTCACCATCTATTACACCGCGCCGACCCTTATCCGGACGTTCATGAAGTGGGGTCGCCAGATCCCCGCCGACCACGACCTGTCCAGTCTGCGGCTGCTCGGCTCGGTCGGCGAGCCCATCAACCCGGAGGCCTGGCGGTGGTACCGCACCGTGTTCGGCGCCGATGCCACGCCGGTCGTCGACACCTGGTGGCAGACC
>NZ_JAPZLB010000043.1:0-2638 GCF_033804635.1 Mycobacterium sp. RTGN4
TGTCGACCGTCGCGTAATTCCCCCGGGGTGTCCGTCACGTAATTCCGCCACCCGGTGGGCCTCGGTGTAGGTCTACCGGGTGGGTTTGGTGTTGTCTACTGGCGCGCTAGCGCCAGGTCTTTTTCGGGGTCGGTAGCTGGGTCCGTCCATCAGGATTTGGTGGCTGGTGTTGATCAACCGGTCGAGCAGCGATTCGGCGACGACGGGGTTGGGGAACAGGTTGTACCAGTCCTTGGGCGATCTGTTGGAGGTCAGGATGAGCGGCTTACCGTTGACGGCGCGGTCACTGATGAGTTCGTAGAGGTCGTCGGCGTGCATGGCGGTGTGCTCGCGCATGGCGAAGTCGTCGAGGATCAGCACCAACGGCTTGGTGTATTCGCGGATGCGTTGACCCCAGGTGCGATCGGCGTGGCCGCCGGCGAGATCGGAGAGCACGCGGGAGGTCTTGGCGAAGCGGACGTCGCCGCCGCGACGGGCCACGGCATGCCCAAGTGCTTGTGCCATATGGGTTTTCCCGACGCCAACGGGTCCGTAGAGGATGACGGATTCGGCGGCGTCGAGCCAGCGCAGTGCAGCGAGGTCGCGCAGCATCGCGGCCGGCAGTTTGGTGTTGGCGGTGAAGTCGAAGGATTCGAAGGTCGATTGTTCCTCGAAGCGGGCTCGGCGGATGCGCCGTGTCAGTGCTGCTGATTCGCGGCGGGCGATCTCGTCTTCGCAGAGCACTTGGAGGAAATCGAGGTGCCCGAGGGTGCCGTCGCGGGTCTGGGCCAGCCGGGCGTCGAGGGTTTCGAGCATGCCGGTGAGTTTGAGGGTGCGCAGCGCGTTGCGTAGTGCGGGGTCGAGGATGTTCATGGCGATGGGTTCTCCTGTGATGACTGGAATGTGTTGACTGACAGGGGGTTACCGACGTGAACTCAGGCCGTCTCGCCATCGGTGTCAAATGCTTGCGGGCCGCGCAGGTGGGCTGAGGCGTGGGGCGCGGTGGGTTCGGTGGTGCCGTCGAGTTCGGTGCCGGCGGCGAGGATGCCCTTGATGGTGCGGTAGCTCGGGTCGCCCACGGTGATCGCCCGCGCGCAGGCCGCCTCCAGACGCGGATCGCCGACGGTCTTGCGCAACGCCAACACCCCCTGGGCGCTGCGCAGCCGGTGGATGGCGTTGACGGCCATGAACTCGGCGATCACGTGGGTGCAGGCCGGTCCGACCTCGGCGGCCGCGCGGCGGCACCAGGTCGGGTTGCGCAGGGTGAAGGCGATCTTCTCCGGCGGGTAGTGCTCGAAGTCGGTGGCCCGCCCGCCGTGGTGGGTGACGTGGGTGGCCACGACGTCCCCGTCGTGCACGATCTGCACGACGTCACCGCAGGTGCGGGCATGGACTTGTTGGCCCATCAGGCGCCACGGCACCGAGTAGAGCGCTTTGCCGACCTTGACGTGGCAGTCGGTGGCGACCTTGCCCGTCGACCACACCGCGAGTGCGAACTCATTGCGCGGCAACGGTAGTAACGCGCGCTGTTCGACGGTGGAGAACACGAATCCGGGTTGTTGGCCGTCGAGGGCCCGAGAGTTTCGCGCCCCAGCCACTTCACGGCACCACACCACTGCCGCGGCCTGCATCTCCTCCAACGAGGTGAACTCGCGGCCGCGCCAGAACGAGTCCCGAACGTACTGCATCGGCCGCTCGACGCGTGGTTTGTCTTTCGGCTTGCTCGCCCGCGCCGGGTCGATCAGGCAGCGGTAGTGGGTGGCCAGTTCGGCGTAGGCCTTGTTGATCTTCGGGTCATACAGATCGGGCCGGGTGACACCGGTCTTCAGGTTGTCGGGGACCAGCCGGGCGGGGACGCCGCCGAAGAACTCGAATGCCGCCACATGCGAAGCGCACCAGGAGGATTGATGCATTCTGAGGACTGGTTGTACGAACAGGTGCCGCGAATGGGCCAGCACCATCACGAACGCCCAGACCGCGACGCGGCGGCCACTGACCGGATCGAACCACATCCCAAGGCGACCGTAGTCGATCTGCGCTTCGCTGCCCGCCGGCACCGGCCCGCGCGCCACGGTCACCTTCTCGCGTGTCGCCTCTTCGGACAGGTTCGCCGAAATCCACCTCCGTACTGAGGATTCCGACGCGGCAACGCCATGCTCATCGCGCAGCCGCTGCGCCACGGTCGCCGCACTCACCTCAGCTTTGAGCCAGTCACGGATCCGGTCGCGGTGCACCTCGATCCCCGGCCACGTCGTAGCCCGCAGACCCGGATCAGCGACCTCGGGAAACCACCGCCCGATGTGGCTCGCCCACTCGGTCTCGGTGACCTGCTCCCCGCCGGGAGTCAGGGACTCGGCGATCGCCGGCGCCAGATACTTCGCGATGGTCTTGCGGTCGATGCCCAAGCTCTCGGCGATCTGGCGCTGAGACCGACCCGCATGCCAATGGGTCAACAACTCGATCAGGTCGAACACGTCGAAACTTCTCCTCGCCATCGGCGCCCTTCCTCACGAGTCGATCCGTGAGTCGAGCGAACCTGTGTACGAGGCCCACAACCGGCTGCCACACCGCCCGGGTGGCGGAATTACGTGACAGACGAGGTGGGGGAATTCCGTGACGGACAACCCCTCAAGCTGGAGGAATTATGTGACCGCTGACA
>NZ_JAPZLB010000044.1:0-1605 GCF_033804635.1 Mycobacterium sp. RTGN4
AGAAAGACATCTCACGAAGTTAAGAGTCAAGCCGCGAGTTGGAGAGGAGGTGGGAACGCAACGTGTTCGTCGTAGTGCAGGCCGGTGTGCAGGCAGTGGTGGAGTTGACCGAGGAATTTGTTGAACAGGTGTCGTTGAGCTTGTTGGTGCCAGTCCCCGGCGGCGCGGCGGGCGTCGTAGTGACGGCGTGCGCCTGGCGAGGCGCGCAGCGATCCCAGCGCCCAGGTGGGGCCGACGGCGGCCAGCCGTCGATTCTTGATGTGCCGGTGCAGGACAACGGTTTTCTTGCCGCTGGCGCGGGTTATGGGAGCCGATCCGGCGAAGGCCTTCAATCCGCGGGCGTCGGCGAAGCGGGTGCGGTCATCGCCGATCTCGGCCAACACCCGGGCGCCGGCGAGCATCCCCAGACCGGGGAAGCTGGTGATGATCTCGGCGTCCGGGTGTTGTTCAAAATGAGCGGTCGCCGCCTCGGCGAGGTTGTCGGCAGCGGTGCAGACGGCGTCGAACTGGCCCAGCAGCGTGGTGAGGTGGATGCCCATCGCGTGCTCCACCGCCGGGGGTTGGTGCAAGTAGGTGTCGGTGAAGACGTCTCTGAGCCGTGCGGTGTCGCGGTCGAGATAGCGTTGGCGACCGGCTTTGGTGAGCAGTCGGCGCAGCCGGGCCGGCGTCAGCTTCGCCGCCTGGGCTGGGGTGGGTGCCGCGGCCAGGATGGTGCGGGCATCGGGACGGGTCAGTCCACCGTCGAGATCGGCGAATGCAACGATCGCGGCGGGATAGAAGTCCTTGAGCAGGTCCCGGATCTGGTTGCCGACCTGTTGACGGGCCCAGACCGCGTCCTGCTGAGCCCGGGCGAGCACCCGAATCGCTTGGGCGGCCTCGGTGTCGGCCGGCAGCGGCCGGTGCGCGCCGGGGTCGGTGCGCACGATGTTGGCCAGCAACACCGCATCGGTGGCATCGGACTTGGCTCCCGAGACTGCATACCTGGCGCGGTAGCGGGAGGCCGCCAACGGGTTGATCGGATAGATCGTTCGGCCGGTTTCGCGCAGGGCGGCCACCCACAGGCCGCGATCGGTTTCGATGCTGACCGGGATCGGGTCGGCGGCGCTGTCACCGGCCTCGGCCAGCAGGGTCAACAGCGCCGCAAATCCGGCCGCGTCGTTGCCGACCCGCCCGCGAGCCACCACACGTCCGTCGTCGTCGATGACGGCGACGTCGTGATGCTCAGTGGCCCAATCGATTCCACAAAACAGGGACAAGGTGTCATCACTCCTTCGATCCATGGTCATGCCCTTACCGGTGGACTCACGCGGCGCCCTAATCGCAGGACTCAAAGGTCCGTCATCTCACTAGCCGTCCGTGACTCCAGCGCGCCGCAGGACTTCGTTCTGTCGAAGAGCTCAACGCTCGGGAACAACCGTCGGGAAGTCAACCCTGCGGCGGGCTCGGGCAACGGCATCCCACCACCACTCAATGGGGTCTGCTGCCAGGCGCGCCGTTCTTTCTCAAGACGTCTCGCGTCGGGACCCAGCAGACGTCACCTGACAGCAGCCCTCACCAGGAACGACCCCGGTCTACGACCGGCACCAATCCCAACTACCGATTAGG
>NZ_JAPZLB010000045.1:0-1506 GCF_033804635.1 Mycobacterium sp. RTGN4
GACTAATGGGAGTCGATGAGCGTGGCGTTGACTGGTTTGGGAGCCGGTTGGCGGGACGCTGATCATTGAGCCGCTGGCCGGTGAGCACTGCTTTCGACTGGGATGAACGTTGATTCCTAGCTCTAGATTGTGCCCCGGCCGGTTCGGTGAGGTCGCTTGTAGCGCTGATGGGATGTCGTGCCAACGCGAGCACTGATCCATTAGTCCGCCGCCGGGTGTCCTCTGGCTCAAGGTGAGTCAACGACGACCGCAGGAGGTGGCATCGATGATCTTCGTCGGCGACGACTGGGCCGAAGACCATCACGACGTGTATCTGATGGATGAGGGCGGCCAACTCTTGGCAGCCCGGCGATTACCCGAGGGCCTGTCCGGCGTCCGGGGGTTGCACGAGCTGATCGCCGCGCACGCGGAAGAACCCGACCAGGTGGTGATCGGCATCGAAACCGATCGCGGCCTATGGGTCTCGGCGTTGGCGGCATCCGGTTATCAGGTGTGGGCGATCAACCCGATGGCGGCGGCCCGTTACCGCGACCGCCATCACGTCTCGGGTGCGAAGTCCGATGCCGGGGACGCCAAGCTGCTCGCCGATTTGGTGCGCACCGATCGGCACAACCACCGCCAGATCGCCGGCGACAGTCCCGACGCGGAGGCGATCAAGGTGCTGGCGCGTACTCATCAAAGCCTGATCTGGGCACGCACGCGGCATGCCAACATGCTGCGCAGCGGACTGCGGGAGTACTACCCCGCAGCCCTGGAAGCCTTCGAGTCACTCACCACCGATGACGCGTTGGCAGTACTGGGTCGCGCACCCACTCCTGAGCAGGGCGCCCGGCTGAGTCTGGCCAAGATCAGCTCAGCACTCAAAGCTGCTGGGCGACAACGCAACATCGAGGCACGAGCTATCGAGATCCAGGCCGTCTTACGCCGCGAGCACCTCACCGCGCCCGCTGCGGTGGCTGCTGCGTTCGGGGCCACCACGACGGCCGCGGTTCATGTCATCGCGGCACTGAACGCTCAGATCGCCGAACTCGAGGCAGTTCTGGCCGAGCATTTTGAGAAACACCCGGACGCCGACATCTACCGCTCCCTGCCAGGACTTGGTGTCATCCTCGGCGCCCGGGTGCTCGGTGAGTTCGGGGACGACCCGAACCGCTACACCACCGCCAAGTGTCGCAAGAACTACGCCGGAACCTCACCATTGACCATCGCGTCGGGCCGCAAACGCGCCGTGCTGGCCCGCCACGTCCGCAACAAACGGCTCTACGACGCGCTCGATCAATGGGCCTTCTGCACACTGACCCGAAGTCCAGGCGCCCGCGCCTTCTACGACCAGCACCGCGCCAACGGTGACACGCACCATCAAGCCCTACGTGCCCTCGGCAACCGCCTCGTCGGCATCCTCCACGGTTGCCTACGCCACCACACGCCCTACGACGAACACAAAGCCTGGGCACACCGCATGCCCGCAGCCGCTTGACGACTTACACACCTGGGATGTCTAGAGCG
>NZ_JAPZLB010000046.1:0-1503 GCF_033804635.1 Mycobacterium sp. RTGN4
AGCTAGACATCCCAGGTTCGTAAGTGTCAAGCGGCCTGGGCGCCGTGGTTGTGTTGACGGTGCGCCCAGGCTTTGTGTTCGTCGTAGTGGGTGCGGTGTCGTAGGCAGCCGTGGAGGATGCCGGTGAAGCGGTTTCCCAGGGCGCGGAGCGCTTGGTGGTGCAGGTCGCCGGCGGTGCGGCGTTGGTCGTAGAAGGCGCGGGCGCCGGCACTGGTATTCAACGCGCAGAAGGCCCATTGGTCGACGGCGTCGTAGAGGCGGCGGTTGCGGACGTGGCGGGCCAGCACGACGCATTTGCGACCCGAGGCGATGGTCAATGGTGAGGTTCCGGCGTAGTTCTTGCGACACTTGGCGGTGGTGAATCGGTTCGGATCATCTCCGAACTCACCGAGCACCCGGGCGCCGAGGATGACACCAAGTCCTGGCAGGGAGCGGTAGATGTCGGCGTCCGGGTGTGTCTCAAAATGTGTCGCCAGCTCGGCTTCCAGATCGACGATCTGGCGGTTGAGTTCAGCGATGATCCCGACCGTGGCACGGGTGCTTGCCGCGAATGCTGCGGTCACTGCGGCGGGGGCGGTGAGATGTTCGGTGCGCAACGCGGTCTGAATTTCTTGGGCACGGGCATCGAGGTTACGTTCTCGCCCAGCTGCTTTGAGTGCAGACCGGATCTTGGCCAGACTTAGGCTCGCCGCTTGCAGCGGGCTGGGGGCGCGGCCCAAGACCGCTAGGGCGTCGCGAGCGTGCAGATCGTCGAACGCCTCCAGTGCGCCCGGGTAGTACTCGCGCAACGCCGAGCGCAGCGAGTTGGTGTGCTGGTTACGGGTCCAGATCAGATTCTGATGCGCCCGGGCCAACACTTTGACCGCCTCGGCTTCAGCGGAGTCACCCGCGACGAGGCGATGGTTGTGTCGGTCGGTGCGGACCAGATCCGCCAGTAGCTTGGCGTCGGCGGCATCGGACTTGGCTCCCGAGACGTGGTGGCGGTCGCGGTAGCGGGCGGCAGCCATCGGGTTGATGGCGTACACCTGGTAGCCGGCGGCTACCAGCGCGGTGACCCATAACCCGCGGTCGGTTTCGATCCCGATGACGATCTGCGTGGGTTCGTCGGCGTGTCTGGCCAGCAGTTTATGGAACTCGCCGATTCCGGTGAGTCCCTCGGGTAATCGACGCGAGGCCAGGCGCGCCCCGGCATCGTCCATAAGATGGACATCGTGATGGTCTTCTGCCCAGTCGTCGCCGACGAATATCATGTTGCACCTTCCCTGGTCACCAAACATGTTCGAGCCCAAGGGTGCCCGGCGACGAGCTAATGGATCAGTGCTCAGTTGGCACGACATCCCATCAGTGCTTGCAGGAACCCTTACCACCGGTCGGGGCGTGATCTAGCTTTAGAAGTCGACCAACGCTTCAGCCGGTAACGACGCTCACCGGCCGGCGGCTCGGAGAACAGAGTCCCCCTCGCCACGGATATCACGGGGAGGCGCGCTGTTCAATACCCATTAG
>NZ_JAPZLB010000047.1:0-821 GCF_033804635.1 Mycobacterium sp. RTGN4
TCCAGCCGTCGGGGCCGACCATGCGGTTGTCGACGCCGCAGGCCAGCGTCATGTCGTCGACGTTGGTGTGGCCGCCCTCGATCCAGTCTTGGCGGGCGTGGTGGACTTGGGCGCCGTAGCCGCCCACGGTGCAGCCGGGTTTGGTGCACCCGCCCTCGCGGGCGATGAGCATGATCCGTTGGGCCGGGGATGCGACCCGGCGGGCGCGGTAGAGGTTCATGGCCGATCCGGTGGCCCGGTCGAACACGGCCAAATAGTGGTTGGCGTGGGCGGCCAGGCGGATGACGTCGCGGATGGGCATGACGGTGCCGCCGCCGGTGACACCCACCCCGGCCCTGCTTTCCAAGTCTTGGAGGGTGGTGCGGATGATGATCGAGACGGGCAGTCCGTTGAGTTGACCCAACTCACCGCTCATCAGGGCGATGCGCCCGACCGCGACCAGCGCGTCGTGTTGGCGTTGGGCCAGGCTGCGGTGATCGGCGTCGATCTGAGCCTGCGAAGGGGTGCCCGAGGTGCAGGGTTCGGGATCATCCGGGTTGCACATGCCCGGCGCGGCGTACTTGGCGAAGATCACTTCCCAGGTGGCCCACGCTTCGGGGGTGAGTTCGCCCTTCACTGGGCGCATGCCGTCGCGGCCCTGGGTTCCGGCGGAGAGTCCGCGTTTGCGGGCGCGTTCGGTGTCGTCGGGTTCGGGTCCGTCCTGATCGAGTAGGAACAGGGTGAGCTCGGCGACGTCCTTGAGTTCTTTGGGGCCGACGCCTTGGGCGGTGCGGGCCAGGTCGGTTTCGAACTGGGCTGCGGTGGTGGGGTCGGTGGCGTCG
>NZ_JAPZLB010000048.1:0-520 GCF_033804635.1 Mycobacterium sp. RTGN4
TGGTGTTCCAGAACAACGTGCGTCCGGAGGTGGCGCTGGACGGCGCCACCATTGAGCCGCTCTCGATGGACACCCACACCGCGAAGTTCGATCTGGACTTCGATCTGCGGGAGGTGCCCGGGGACGGGGATGGCCCGGTGTGTGCCGGGGTGCTGACCTATGCCACCGACCTGTTCGATCGGTCCACGGTGCAGCGGTTGGTGGGGTGGTTCGCCCGGGTGATCGAGGCGGTGGTGGCCGACGCGTCGGTGGTGGTGGGTGAGGTGGCGCTGCTCGATGCCGGTGAGCGTGAGTTGGTGGTGGACCGGTGGTCTGGTGCTGAGGTCGGTGCGCCGGTGGGGTTGGGTCCGGAGTTGTTGGCCGCGGCGGTGGCCGCGGATCCGGACGGGTTGGCCGTCGTCGATGGGGTGCGGTCGTGGTCTTATCGCGAGCTCGACGAGGCCTCGAATCGGTTGGCGCGGGTGCTGATCGAGGCCGGGGTGGGTCCCGAGCGTGCGGTGGGCGTGGCGATGGAGCGGTG
>NZ_JAPZLB010000049.1:0-446 GCF_033804635.1 Mycobacterium sp. RTGN4
ACTCAACACCGACCGATGACCCCACCCATCCAGCCGCGCATACTCATCCTCAACGAGGAAGTCCATCGACGACAACCGCCGAGACAGGTCAGCATCCACTACGTCCCCCAATCATCCACTCCACGCGCTTCGCGTCGCATGTTCCCAACAAAGACTTCAGTCGTTTGCCATATACATTCCGCGGTTCGGTGGTGAACATCTCGTAGTGTGTGCCCTCGACTGGGTACTGTGCAATGCAATTGGCAAAGCCAGGTCGCCACTCGTTCAGGTGCGACCAGGTAGCTGTTCGGGTTCGCAATCCTCTCCGTCGTGACATCGGCCATCGCTCCATGGGTTAGATCAGTCCGAGTTGTTGCAGGTCGGTGATGTATTTCTTGATGGTGGGTGCGGTGACGTGGGGGATGTCGTTGTCGGGGCCGATTTTCGCTTGTTGTACTGCGGCGCGG
>NZ_JAPZLB010000050.1:0-441 GCF_033804635.1 Mycobacterium sp. RTGN4
GCGCATGATCTTGCCGCTGCGGGTCTTGGGAAGCTCGGGCACGACGTGGATCTCGCGGGGCCGGGCGATGGGGGAGA
Source organism: Mycobacterium sp. RTGN4 (assembly GCF_033804635.1). Taxonomy (NCBI): domain Bacteria; kingdom Bacillati; phylum Actinomycetota; class Actinomycetes; order Mycobacteriales; family Mycobacteriaceae; genus Mycobacterium; species Mycobacterium sp. RTGN4. The sequence goes on from NZ_JAPZLB010000050.1 coordinate 78, forward strand.
TCTCGGTGGCGACCTGCTTGCGCAGCTCGTCGACCATGTCCTCGCTACCACCTACGGCGCTGGCCTTGAGGATGACGAACGCGCAGATCGCTTGTCCGGTGGTGTCGTCGGTGGCGCCGACGACGGCGGCCTCGGCCACGCCTGAATGGCCGACTAGCGCAGACTCGACTTCGGCGGTGGAGATCCGGTGCCCGGAGACATTCATGACGTCATCGATGCGGCCCATCACCCAGATGTTGCCGTCGGCGTCGTAGCGCGCGCCGTCCCCGGCGAAGTACCAACCCTGCTCGGCGAAGCGCGACCAATAGGTTTCCTTGAAGCGTTCGGGGTCGCCCCAGATCCCGCGCAGCATCGAGGGCCATGG
>NZ_JAPZLB010000051.1:0-365 GCF_033804635.1 Mycobacterium sp. RTGN4
CTTGAGTTCTTTGGGGCCGACGCCTTGGGCGGTGCGGGCCAGGTCGGTTTCGAACTGGGCTGCGGTGGTGGGGTCGGTGGCGTCGGGCAGCCGGCTGATGGCTTTGCGGATGACTTCGACGTGTTCACCGTTGATCGAGCCCTGGGCTTGAGCGGCGGCGGTGGCCGGTAGCAGCGGGGGCAGGGGTTGGCCGATCAGGGTGCGCCGTGGTCCCAGTGCGGCGGCGTCGGCCAGCCGGCGCCCGGCTTCGGCGGTCGAGATGCGCCAGCGGGTGCGCAGCACTTCGTTCCAGGACTTGGCGCCCAATTCCCTCGGGGTGTGTTCGGCTTGCAGGCTGGCCAGCAGGTGGTGGAATTGGGTGGGTA
>NZ_JAPZLB010000052.1:0-333 GCF_033804635.1 Mycobacterium sp. RTGN4
GCCCCCCGCAGACCACGGGATCGATAGACCAGACCTAGAAGACTAGTAATAGTCGCAGGGAACTGGCACTAACCGGCCGAAAACTTACACACACCCCAACGGGTAACAAAAACCCCAATGTGGAAATCGTGTGTAACACCACAAACATGCCTCGCAACCACGAAACACGAATCAATGAAACATCACACCCCACCACCAAAAACACCACCCAATGGTGTTTTCACCAAGACACGGGGCTTAATTAAATAGAGTTACGGCGGCAACAGCGGCAGGGAAACGCCCGGACCCATCCCGAACCCGGAAGCTAAGCCTACCAGCGCCAATGATACTACC
>NZ_JAPZLB010000053.1:0-253 GCF_033804635.1 Mycobacterium sp. RTGN4
GCGCGCGCCGTCCCCGGCGAAGTACCAACCCTGCTCGGCGAAGCGCGACCAATAGGTTTCCTTGAAGCGTTCGGGGTCGCCCCAGATCCCGCGCAGCATCGAGGGCCATGGCTTGTCGAGCACGAGGTAGCCGCTGGCCTGCTCACCGTGGTCGGTGCCCGGCTCGAGTTGGTTGCCGTCATCGTCGACGATCTTGGCCGAGATCCCGGGCAGCGGGGTCATCGCCGAGCCCGGCTTGGCAGCGGTGACTCCG
>NZ_JAPZLB010000054.1:0-229 GCF_033804635.1 Mycobacterium sp. RTGN4
TCGTCGGGTGGTTGGAGCAGTTTTTCGGGTTGGTGGTAGAAGTTGGTGCGGGCTTGGCCGGTGTCCAAATGGGGTGGGCGGATCCATTCGACTTCGTGCTGGTCGTTGACGATGGTGCTCCAGCCGTCGGGGCCGACCATGCGGTTGTCGACGCCGCAGGCCAGCGTCATGTCGTCGACGTTGGTGTGGCCGCCCTCGATCCAGTCTTGGCGGGCGTGGTGGACTTGGG
>NZ_JAPZLB010000055.1:0-226 GCF_033804635.1 Mycobacterium sp. RTGN4
GTGGGTTCGCCGGACGACTTGCACGAGGTGTTGGTCAACGAAGGGGTCAGTGTGTTGACTCTGACGCCGTCGGCGGTGGCGATGCTCTCCGATGAGGGGTTGGAGTCGGCGGCGTTGGTGATGGCCGGTGAGGCTTGCCCGGCCGAGGTGGTGGATCGGTGGGCGTCGGGGCGGGTGATGGTCAATGCCTATGGTCCGACCGAGACGACGATGTGTGTGGCGATCA
>NZ_JAPZLB010000056.1:0-223 GCF_033804635.1 Mycobacterium sp. RTGN4
AGATAAGCGACATCGTCGCCGCTCGGCGCGGGCAACGCGGTGCCGGGTTGAGCCTCGATACGGGGGTCCTCGACATCGAGGACCACGCCGGCAAAACCAGCGAGCCGCGCACCCAGTTCGGCAGTCGTGAGCACCGCCACCGGCGCGGCATCCTCGATCACAAACCGCAACCGGGCCGCCGGCACGTTCGGATCGATCGGCAGATACGCCGCCCCAGTCTTGA
>NZ_JAPZLB010000057.1:0-223 GCF_033804635.1 Mycobacterium sp. RTGN4
CGTTGTTCGTGCTCGATGGGTGGTTGCGCCCGGTGCCTGCTGGGGTGGTCGGTGAGTTGTACGTCGCCGGTGGCGGGTTGGCCTGTGGGTATGTGCGCCGGGCCGGGTTGACTGGGTCGCGGTTCGTGGCGTGTCCGTTCGGCGGTCCTGGGGCGCGGATGTATCGGACCGGGGATTTGGTGTGTTGGGGTGCTGATGGGCAGTTGCAGTATCTGGGTCGCGC
>NZ_JAPZLB010000058.1:0-223 GCF_033804635.1 Mycobacterium sp. RTGN4
AGATAAGCGACATCGTCGCCGCTCGGCGCGGGCAACGCGGTGCCGGGTTGAGCCTCGATACGGGGGTCCTCGACATCGAGGACCACGCCGGCAAAACCAGCGAGCCGCGCATCCAGTTCGGCAGTCGTGAGCACCGCCACCGGCGCGGCATCCTCGATCACAAACCGCAACCGGGCCGCCGGCACGTTCGGATCGATCGGCAGATACGCCGCCCCAGTCTTGA